>JAFRLS010000037.1 GCA_017431105.1 Candidatus Saccharimonadota bacterium
CTCATCACCCACTCCACCACCGCCTTTTTCCACGCAAAATACTCTTCCCGCTCAAACTGCATATTCGCAATGCAATACCGCTTATTCGCAATATGCGAACAAAACATGCATTCATGCAAAGAATTAGCATCTTGAATAAACAGCGAATTCGAAATTTTCCCAGAACAAATCACATTGTAAGAATTCGTACAATTCGCTGAATCGTCCACCCGAAGGCAATATGTACACGCCCCTGACCTCTGCGACGCCACCACATATTCCGACGCATGACACGAATCACAAAACGCAATATTCTTGCACCGATTACAATTCGCACTCCGCCACACATTTTCGCTCTCATAAATTGTATCAGATTGCTCCACATTCACCGACCCAAAGTTCCGCTCCGTCGTCGTATAATTCGTCTCCCGCCAAATCTCAATAATATCATCTATCGAAGTTACTTCACGCTTCGGCAGCATCCAAGTCTCACGCGCTTCCTCGTTCTTCGAAGTCACAAACCGCGCCGAATTCATACTCTCCGCCCAAGTTTCCTCCCCCGTCACCGTATCGTACACCAAAACCGGTAGCTTAATATCAAACGCAAACTTATCCATAAACTCTTTCAAATTCCACTCGCCCTTCGCCCCAAAAATCCCCATCAAAGTTTTATTTACTGTTTCTAACGCTTTTTTCTCATCCATTTAATTTCCTCCTACTGGTTGATTGTTCGCGCATCAAGTCAAAAATACTATTTTTCACCCCAAACGCCTTTTTTACCGGAATATTAACAGGCGCTTTCTTTATGTCGAACTTCGCCTCCGCCAAAGCCGCACCAGCCTCCAGCCCTCTAGCCTCCGGCACACCTTCAAAATCCAAACTTTTCCCTCTCACCGCCGGCAACACCACCCCATTCCGCGCCACCCTCATCACTACTTCTCGTTCCGGCAAAGTCGCCACCAGCTTTATTTTTTCCTCCATAGACCCCTCAAAATCTTCTTTTCCCGCCCCCACCGCATCTAACCGCTGCCCATCTAGCAAGTCCATATCTAGATATTTCGCTAGTAGCTCCGCATCCGTATAGTTCATCCGAAAACAACAATAATTCACCACATTTGCAAACATCGCCATCCTCAATTCTTCAGACACCTGCGAAAAATACTGCCCCGCCACCACCACCGAAATATTATATTTTCGCGCTTCCGACAGCATCCTCATCAAAATCGGATTTTCCACTACCGCCACTTCGTCCACCACCAAAATCACCTGCTGCCCCAACCGCCGTTGTAACCCTAGCGCAAACAATTGGTTCATCAAAAGCCCCGCCAAAGTCTTCACCGCCTTCTCCCCCAACTTCGCCGCATTTAGAGACACTAGTGTCACTTTGTTCTCTGTTAACTCATAATCAAGGCGCCTATCGTTCTTCCGGTAAAACGCCGGCACCAGCTGTAATTCATCCACAAACGACAGCACCCTCGCAAAAGTCACATCATAATATTGCGTCTTCAGCTCGTTAAAATCCTGTCCAAAAAACTCTTGCAGACTCTCCGGCAAATATTCCCCCACCTCGGCAAGTACCGCATTCCTATACGCCACATCCGTCAGCAACCTCCGCAGATTTCGCAAACTCAGCTCCCCTTCCAAAATCAAAAGATACAGCGCTGCCCTAAGCAGCCGTTCAAGTCTCGCATTCCACCCCTCCAAAATCAGCGACTTAAATAGCCCCAGCGTCGCTTCTACGCTATTCACGATTTCCTGTTCACTCGCCGCAAACAAATCCAGCCCCCGTTCTTTCGTGCTAAAATCATATACTTTCGCTCCAGCCAGCCCGCCAATCTCCGCCTTCAAAGCGTCATGCGGGTCCACCACCAGAACATGATATTTATCTCCATATTTCTCCGCAATCTCACTAATCATCTGCGCCAAAAACTTCGTTTTCCCCGCCCCACTCGCACCAAACACCGCAGTGTGTTTATAAAAATCATAATTTTTCAAATTTAGATAATGCTCACCTTCAAGATAAGGATATGTATTCATCTCAAGCACCGCCCCCGCCCTATCCGTCGTCATCAACCTCAAAGTCTTCGCCATATTCAAATATTTCGGCGACCTTTTCAAAAGATAATTCTTCTTAAGATCCACATCTAGTAGCGCCAAACTGGCTTTTGGTATTCGCATCATTTTATTTACGCCGTCTTTCGCCACCACCGCATACATCTTCAGGCTCTGGCTCTTCGCAATTTTCCGCACCACCGTATGTATCTCTAAAAGCTCCGTCCCGTGCGCCCGAAACCTCTCCCGCATCACCACCACATTATCCGCACGCGCCATCAAAATCTCTCGTACACTCGGCCCCGCCACCGCAAGCTCCAGCGCATCCGTTTTTTGCATCATAAATCCGTCCGCACTTACCCGAAACTCCCTTCTAGTCTTCAAAAACACCTCCAACATCGCTCCATCAAATCGCAAAATCAATTCCACTTTCTCGCCTTGATTATGCACTTTCAAAACCTTCCGCAAAAACTCACCCCACTCATCCGCTCCCACTCTCTGCCTAGTCAGAAAGACCTCATACATATTTCATATTATACCACACAATAATCCTAAGACTCACCCCCGCGTCAAATGCCAATGGTCTCCATATTCACACTTATACACCGCCAACCCTAGAATTCCATGCTCGTATTCAGCCACTCGCGCCGCCACTTCCGCTTCTTCGCGGGTATCATAGCAAATCTTCTGCGCTTCCCCCACCCAGCACTTTTTCGGTTCGTATTTCCCCAAATTAAAATTGTTTTTCGTAGTCGCCATCACAAAGCCACCCCATTTGCGCAATCTCGCTCAATCTGCTTCCGATATCGCTCTTCCTCCGAGAACACGCATCCGCAATATTTTTGCATATAAAGCCCTAGCTCTCGCGCTTTTTGCTGCCCCTCACGAAACCCTACCCTAAAGTCCCGATATACAAACTTCACCCCAGACATTCGCGCAAGCTCTTCGCACACTTTAATGATTTCCTCATGTTTCTGATACGGCGAAACCAAAAGCGTCGTAGAAAACGCATCATACCCGTTTTTCGCCGCATACCGCACCGTCTCAGTTAATCTTTTCAGATAGCAATAATTTACGCATCGCCCCGGAATGTCCGAAACCACGTTCCGACAAAACTCATCCAGCCCATAATCTTCAATAAACACCGACTCCACCCCTACCAACTTACAATAATCTTTGAGGCAATCTCGCCGCGTCTTATATTCGATATATGGATGAATATTCGGATTATACCAAAATACCGTCGGCTCAATTCCCTCCGCACGCAACGCATCAATCACATACACACTGCATGGTGCACAACAAGTATGTAACAGCAGTTTCATAAAACCTCAAAACTATTTTGCGTATTCCACCGCACGCGTTTCGCGAATTACATTCACCTTAATCACCCCCGGATACGACATCGTTGCCTCAATCTTGTCTGCAATATCACGCGCTAACTTAAGAGCACTCAAATCGTCTATCGATTTCGGCTCCACAATCACCCGAATTTCACGCCCCGCCGAAATCGCATACGCCTTATCAATCCCAGGGAACGAAGTTGCAATATTCTCAAGATCACGCATTCTTTCTGCGAAATTCTCCGCCGAAATATTCCGCGCCCCCGGCCGCGCTGCACTCATCGCGTCACAAATCTTCACAATCACCGCCTCTGGCGTCGTCGCCTCAATATCATCATGATGCGCCGCAATCGCCACCACCACATTATCCGGCATACCATATTTCTTCGCTAGCTCCGCACCAATCTCTGCGTGCTTCCCCTCAATCTTATGCGTTACCGCCTTACCAATATCATGCATCAGAGCCGCCGTCTTCGCCACTCGCTTATCTGCTCCAATTTCCTCCGCAATCATCCCCGCCACATGTGCCATTTCAATCGAATGTAGGAGCACGTTCTGCCCATAAGAAGTCCTAAATTTTAACTCGCCAAGCAGATGTACCAACTCCCGCGGAATCCCCACTAGCCCCACTTCACGCACCGCATCTTCACCAGCTCGTACCACTTCTTTCTCAATTTCTTTCTCCCCCTTCGCCACCGCTTCTTCAATCGACGCCGGATTGATTCGCCCATCTTTCATTAATCGCTCCAAAGCATATCTCGCCACTTGCCGCCGAATCGGATCAAATGACGACAAAACCACCATTCCCGGCGTATCATCCACCATAATATCTACCCCAGTCGCCCGTTGCAAAGCCTGAATGTTCCGCCCCTCTTTACCAATAATTCGCCCTTTCATATCATCATCTGGCAATTTCAAAGCCGTCACCGTCCGGTCTGCCGTCACCTCGCTCGACATCCGTTCCATCGCCGTAAGAAGCAACGCTTGCGCCGCTTCGTCCACGTCATGCTTAATTTCTTTCTGCTCTTTCGCTACGAGCCCCACCAAATCTTGCTTAATGTCGTTCTCGGTCATCTTCATCAACTTCTCGCGCGCCTCCACCTTAGACAAACCCGCAATCTTCTCTAGCTTCTCATGCTGCTTCTCCCGAATCTCACGAATCTCCCCTTTCAAGCTCTCAATTTCTTTCTCTTCTCGCGCCAGTTTTTCAGTCTTCTTCTCTAGCGTATCAAGTTTCGCATCAAGCGCCGTCTCGCGCTCACTCAAGCGATTTTCCGTCTTTTTCCACTCTTTGCGTCGCTCATTTTCCTCTGCTTGCCCCTTTTCCGCAATCTCCGCCGCTTCTTTTTTCGCCGCCGACACAATATCACTCGCTTCCCGCTTCGCTTTCCGCACCAAATCTTCAGCCTTATCTTTCCCCCCGTTCTCTTTACTCTTATTATAGGCAAAAATTCCCCCCGCCCCCGCCGCCACGCCTATCACAGCGGCAATTATCGGAATCACTATTTCCATATTCCCTTTCTAATTGTTTTTGTCGATATTTTTCTTATATCAACGGGTTAACAAATAACATCAATTAATAAATTTCTACCCCTATTATATCACAAAATTCCTCATTTTCTACCAGTTAATTGCATATTTTTACGCAAAAACCCGCCCCAGCCCCCTCCCATACCAGTAAAGCTTGACTTTTTAACAAAAGTGTGCTATAATAGTACAAGAATAGGCATTTTTGATGCGCTATCCTCAGTACTTTATGAAAGAGGTGATATGATTGGAGAAAATCACAAATCGTCAAAACTTTGATGACATAAACATGGCTAGCACCCCCTACATCCTCTACGACATTGACGGCAAAAAACCGTCAGGAAAGGATTTCATTTACGGAGCAATACGCACAATCGTGCTCCGCAATAGGAGCACCGGTCATCTTGAGCGCATCAAGTTCAAGCTATCCGGAGCCGTCTCTTACCCAGGTGACCAGCATTACTGTTGGTATTGGGGAAAAATTTGTCAAAATGCCGTTCTGGTTTTCAATTTTAAACCTGATGGCTTATTTGACCAAGCCGCAGTCATTTTCTGCGGCGAAGCCGCAAAGGGCAACGACTTGAGGGAAATCCTCAACACACACTCGACCTTCCCGGCAGAATTTACTGCTACTGATTATTTTCCGACTAATCTCTCGCAAATGCCCCTTGCATGAGGGGCATTTTGCCACCCAGAACTCCAACCCCATCAAAAATCCGTATTTTTACTTCGAAGGCTGATTCCGCTTTTCTATCAAGCTAACATAAGCATGCGGCCTTTTTTCAGGAGTAAACTCTACACCCCACCCACGCATAGTACTAATTAACTTCGCTGGGCACTCCCTTAAATTTGGCATCGTTGGCAAGATCCTCCCTTTCTTATAGTCCTCATGCATTTTACGCATTTCCGCCCTTAGGTGCCAAGACAGCTGCCCCGGCTCATCTTCAGGATGTATTAAAGGCTCGCCAAGCACTATTGACCCATAATTTCTAGCTCGGTTGTCTGGCGTTGGATTATCCCTGTAAAGCTGTTCATAAAACGCTTGGTTAATATCTTTTACTCCACGTCCGCGCCAGTCATTCTTATCTTTAGGGTACCATACCGGTGTACTCCCCATCTGGGTCTCACCACTGTCTGTCTTGGTACTATGGTCATGCCAAAATACACGTCCGCTCACTTTAGCATCTGGTATCGCTCCCTTAAGAAGCAGCTTCGCAATATGCAACGTACTGCCAGAACGCGACACTTCATCAATAATCAAGATGTTTTTACCATCCAGTACAGTCGGCGTATTAAAAATTTTGTCTGGCTCCTCAGAATCTATACCTCCAGGGATATACAACGCCCGAATTCTTGCTAACATCTCTCTAGATATCGTTTTATTGAAAAGTTCTTCGCTAACATCCCGCGGACTCGCCACATGCGAGTCGCCATTTTCATCTTTAATGTATTCGTTCCCTTCTAGTTCGAACCCCATCCTAGTCAACCATATTCGACGATCTATTGCCAAAAAAGATTTGCTAGGTTCTGGCTTATCCGTAAAATCCTCCCAAAAATCATCTACCAACCAACTAACTGGCCGCGCCGACTTATCTAGGTATATCACATGATCCATTGGCTCACCGCTTTTCTCACCGGTTATTGTCGCAATGGTGGCCGCAGTAGCACCTACCATTTCGCCGAGCGTTTCATTGATGCTAAGTGTTCTATTTACATATTTTCCCGTAGCCACATCTGGACGGTTACCGCTTTGCTTTGAGAAAATTGGATATTCCTTCGGTGAGATATCAAAACGCTCTTCAAGAGGCATTTGCTCCACAGCTTCTTTTGTCAATGTCCCTGCACCTTCTTGTCGCTGCTCAAAAGACGGTAGCTCGGTCAGCTTCTCAAAAGGCGACTCATTGTTTATTTTCTCAGAATTATTCATTGATTCGTTCATATCTCAAGTATACCATAATTAAAGACAAGATAGAATGCTCACGCCGCACACTCGGAGCTAACGCCCCACCTCAGGTCCCGCATACCCCTAGCAGCCAGCTAGGGGTATTTTACACTTTTAGTCGCATTTCCACACACCCCGTAGCAGTATTCCTAAGCACCAAATCAACACCGTTGCTAGCCCGTTCAATTCGATGGGTCACCCATCCCGCCGCATTTCTTACCACCAAAGAATTAGAAACCAAACTCCCCTCGATATACGACAAGGAGCCATCCGGCGCACGATATATTACGCCGTTTCTCACTAGCATCTCTTCCAAATATCCCATTTCAATTTCATTCTACATCAAAAACCAAAAGGACGCAAGCATGACCTCTATAAAACACTAAAATTAACCAAAAATCCCGCGCTTCTTCGCTTTATCAAATTCCTGCAAAAGCTCTTTTTGCTTCTTAGACAAGTTCCTCGGCGTCTCTACAATTACCGTTACGATATGCGGCCCCCTATCGCCATCCGCCCTAAATGGCACACCATGCCCAGAAAGCTTAAACGGTGTACCACTTTGCGTCCCTGCCGGCACCTTCATCGTCACCGTACCATCTACCGTTTCAACTTCAATTTCGCACCCTAACGCTGCATCCACCATACTAATCGTCTGTTCAGATAAAATAATTGACCCTTCCCTTGTCAAACTCTTATGCGGCTTTACCCTTACTCTCACGTACAAATCGCCTGGCTCGCTACCGCCCTCTGGCGCCGGACCACCTTTGCCCCTCAGGCGCACACTCATTCCATCATCAATTCCGGCCGGAATTTTCACCGTCAAATCTGTCCCATTCACCGAAATCTTCTTCGTCGTCCCAAAAATCGCCTCTTCAAAAGTCAAAGTCACGCTCGTCTGGTAGTCCGCACCACGTCGCGGTCGCCGCGAAGCCCCTGAAAACCCAAACATCCCATCCAAAATATCATCAAATATTCCACCGCCACCAGAACCAAAATCAAAGTGAAAAGTCTGCCCATTAAAATTAAACCCATTCGCCCCACCAAACGGATTGCCGCTAAAGCCCCCGCCAGAAGCTCCACCTACGCCAGCATGACCAAACTGATCATACCGCGCCCGCTTCTGCTTATCAGATAATACCTCATGTGCTTCATTAATTTCCTTAAACTTCGCTTCTGCTTCTTTGTCACCAGGATTACGATCTGGATGATATTTTACCGCCAACTTCCGGTAAGCCTTTTTAATCTCGTCATCCGACGCGTTCTTCGAAACCCCTAAAACTTCATAATAATCTCTTTTACTAGCCATATCATCTATTATATACCATTAGCACTCGAATTGCAAGAGTGCCAGCCTACCCCTATTATAAACCCCTACCGCCCCTATTTCAGAGGCTCAATCGGCTTATACTCATACAAAATCTCAAAATTTTCCGGCAAAAATCCCTTCCCACGAATTACCTCCAGCGCCGCTTCATAATTTCCGCCCGTCGTATCAGTAATTTTCAAACAAAATTCTGTTTTACATCCATCAAACGAACCACCATCTATACGATATTCCGTATAATTCCAATCACTATCATAATTTGCATACACGATCGGAAGAACCACCACAATCGGATTTTTTTCAAGATACGCCTTACCAGCCTTAGCCGCTTCCGCATCGCCAATTGTATTAAGAAGCATCATGTCGTCTTCGTGTTCCAGATACCAAGCATAACTCCCATCCGCCGGCAAAAGATATGTATATAATTTTGTCGTTTCGTTTGCGATAAGATTAACCATCATCTCTTGACTCTCAAACCCATCTTTCGTAATCACCACTGTTTTTTCACCCGGTTCAAACTCATATTTACCATTTTCATATTTTTTTCCATCAATCATCACTTCCGCCGAAGCTGGCGCCACCACCAAATCTAGCGTCGCACTGAATCTTGCCCTCGCCACAATAAAAATCGCCGACACCAAAATTATCGCAAAAACAAAAATCCCAGCCGTTATTGCAAGCCTTTTGATTTTTTTATTTTCTTCCATTATTTTCTCCTAAACACCCTAAAATTCTCACCCGCATAATAATCGTCATAATGATCCGCCGTCCTATCACAATGTGATGCCGACGCAATCTTATATGTTCCATCATTAAGCTGTACTACTATCTCTACGTGCGAGCCACTTGCACGTATATCTCCAGGCCGCAAATTCGAGGTATTCCCAAGATTTGGAATTTCTTCATATAGCGGCGAACTCGCTAAGTAATCTAGCTGCATCGCCGCCCCACAACAAGGAAATTCACTATCCACATCCGAATATCGCATTACAGTAGCCAGGAACGCATCACAACTATATCCTCCCATCGAACAAACATCGCCGAGCAGCGACACACCAGTAGATTCTAGCGCGTTTCTGTATTCAATTTTTGGGTCAGTCGGCGCATGGTCGCGATTATCCCACGAAAGCGCAATTGCTGTAGAGTTAATGTCACCATTCCCAGCCGCCGCAAACACGCAAGTTGAATATGCCGTATAAACTCCGCCGCCACCTTCACCTTCAGAAAAAGCTGCCGCATTTATTTTCATCTCTGAGTTAAGCGCCGCAAGCTCAGCCGAACTTTTCCAACCACGCTCTTTTGCCCGATTTTCTACCGCCGCTATTAATGTGTTTAATTTTGCTACATAATTTGGGTCGGTCGCATAGCCTGCCGCTTTTATCGCCTCAGCGTAAGCGTACGGGTTTGTCACAGTTTCACCGCTAAACACCCCGTGTTCACGATAAGTCGCAGTTTTTCTAATATTTTCATAATATCCTCGCCACCCCGCTTCTGGCGTATCGTACGAAAAAGCGTTGTCTGGGTTTGAATCAAACGCGCCAATTCCAAAAAAGTTATTCCGATTCACTGCAAACGATGACGTCCCCGCCGCCGACTCCAAAATTCCCTGCGCCATTACCGCTTCCCACGGAATTCCATACGCCACCGACAAATTCTCCGCAATCTCATGATAAGTATCTACAAATGCCGCCTGCAAATCCGAAAGCCCCGCCGACGTATCACCATCAAAGCTCCCCATCAAAGTACTTTTACAAGTCTCACCCTCTGGATTATAAAAATAAATCCCATTTTGCGAATAAAAATATAGTTCTTGTTCCGAAATCGCACTCACATCATAAAAGACTGAAATCGGTGCCAAAATTGCCACCAAAATCAAACTAAAAGCCACCATAGAAATACTCACACCACGCTTTAAATTCATACGTATATTATAACATATTTTACGAATTTTGACAGTTATCAAAGTAGTATTTCACATCTGAAGCGCCAATTCCCAGCCCATTCAGAAATGTCTCAAAACCAGAAATCGCTTCCGCCTTTGCGTTTTCAGACACCGAAAGACAATCACACTGACTAGAGCATATCAAATAATTAAGTTTTACTTTAAAATCTTCTGACCTCACATCACCTTCTGGCATTACATTCAAATCCGAAAATCCCGGTAGCATATAACCATACCGATAAGCCATTCTATTTACAATTACATTTTTATAATATTTATCATTATTTTTACAATTAAACTCGTCATAAATTATTTCATCGTCATCCACGCACATTACCGCTCCGGCATCATCTGGTGAAACATACTGATTATTTTCATCATTAGACCATTCATAATATATTCGATATGATTGTTCTATATTTGATAAATCCACAATAAAGCTCAAATAATTCATGTCAAAATCTTCATAAAAATTATTTATCAAACTCCCATCTCTAATTATTGCTCCACTTTCTGGAATATTATTTGTTTCGCTATTAAAAGCTACTGCCTCGTACAATTTATGTCTAATTGTAGTTTGATCGTCACTAGATAGCCCATTTATATTAGATAATCCATCAATTTCTATTCCCGTATTTATTACTTCTGGCGCATTTAAATTACTAAACATCACTATCATTAATATAATAAAAATAAATTGAAATATAAAAAACACAATCGTTCTATAATTTATAATCGGTTTATCATAATTTTCCATTAATTACCTCCTATTTTTAATTTACTACCAGGATATGCATATTTATAACCACACGTTCCGGTATTTGTAATTTCACTTAATTTCTTCACATGTACCCCTGGCCAATAATCCGTATAGCCTTGCGAACAACTCGCCTCACCTATATAAGCCTCACCTTTTTCCTTATTAATACCTAATACCACACCAGTATGGTTATAATACCCACCACATGAATTATCACCTGCCGCTGTACCACTACCAGTACTAAAAATCGCATATGGCGCCGGTGTCTGTCCACCATTTTCAAAACCAGCTTCATTAATTAGTTTCGTTGCATATGTTGATCCAGCAGTCTGTCCAAAACTCGGCCCGGCCGTCGTATAATTATTCACGAACCATTGCGAAAATGCCACACAGTTATTTAGCGCCCCACCAGAACAACCACTTGCGTAATGTATATATCCATTACCAATTACTGTTCCGCCACTTTGACCCGCACCATAATCCACCTTTTTCTTTAACGATGCCTCATTGCGGTACGCCTGCATAAACGCCTTTGCTTCTTCATAAGTCATACCACCGGTTGGCACACTCGTCATACTTACGTTAGCCGCACTCGCTAAAACCAACGACGCCCTGCACACGTTCGCCCCGCCAGCCATATTTCCATTGTAACAACCACCGTACGACAATACTAATTTTTCTATCGGTTTTACTGTCTGCTCCATAGCTGTCCGACTTATATAAATACCATCCAACATATTATTATATGAAACATTCCCCTCACCAACTGCACCCACTACGTTATTTAGCTTACTTTGATACATCGCCGGATCAAATAAATAAATCATATCTTTCTCAGCATTATAGTGATCTAGTAGCATATAATGTCCATTATCAGTAAAATACGAACTCCCACCATTATTTTTACCACGCACCAAAATTATAATTTTATACCCTTGTTGCAACTGCGACACCATTGCATTCCAATAGTCACCACTAAGCCCACTCTCATTCCTTTGATATTCTACCTTGTTCATTTGTGTAAACGACGATAAATTCGAACCATAATTACTAGCCGAAGATGCAGTTAACGCATCATAGCCATCTGCCACCGCACGATCACGATAGGCCGTAAATAAATTTATATCTTCAAAGCCCTGCCCCGAAAATAGATAATATGCAGCATAAAGCGACATCACCCCACACCCCGCATCATTAATCGTCCATGCATCTGGCGAAGTTGACATTTTTTCGTTAGCAAAATACCCACCCTGCGATTTCAGCTGACTGAACGAATGTAAATTACCTAGTCGTCCCTGATACCCAGAACCATTATAATCTGGCGAAGAAGTCAGCATCGTACATCCACCGTTCGATGAACCATCGCTAGACGAAGAACTACTGCCAGATGAGCTTAACGGATGCCTCCCGCCAATTGGAATATTTTCCTGTCTTGCCAATTCTTCCGCCGATGGCCACCCCATCTCTTCACGCGCTTCTTTAATTGAACCATTAATAAAACTCATTACCGACGTAATATATCGCGATGTGTCGTTTTCGCTTGGCGGTGCATACACCATAATAAAATCATTCAAAAAGCCTCTTAAATTATAACTATTCGGATTTAGGTTATTTGAAAACGCCTTATCATAATATCCATTTCGCGCAATATATTCTCCCGCCCAAGCTTTTATCATATTTTCTACACTCGGATATTGTGCCCATTTTCTGCCACTACTACTGATGTATGATTGCCCTACGCTATACTGACCACCGTCTCCAGTAATACCTAACCAGTTGTAATAACCGTTTGCCTCCACTGCGCCCGCAATGCTATTTTTATTTCTACCAACATTGGACTCCATCTCCATTTGCGCAAACACTACTTCCCATGGCGTCCCCCACTCACGCTGCAAGTCCATCGCCAACTGGCCATAAGCCTTCACTACTTCTTTTAAAGAACTGTCCTGGGCTTCACCAATTACCAAATTGTTATAACTACTTAAATTCGAAGCACCATCCGTACACCCCGCCGGATCATAAAAAAGTATGTCATTTTGCGAAAACATGTACAACTGATTAGACGATATTGCGCCAGCAAGACATGTCGGCGACAAAAATATCATCGCGACTAACCCGACAATTATTCTTTTAACGTTTTTCATACTTAATCTCGTAGTCCGCTGGATCATAACCCTTCGCTCTAATTAAGTTTTTTACCACATTCTCATTTTCAAAATTCCCAATCGCCGTCAAACAAAAATACGTTTCACATTCATACGATTCGTTAATTACAATTTCTCGCGAAGTGCCATTTAACCCACCATACTTATAATCTACAATCGGTAACACATCTTTGATTGAAATAATCTTCAACATTTTTAACGCATCATCACCACCAATCTTTTTAAGCGCCTCCGCGTCATCTTCATGCTCGCTATAATAATTCAAATTATCTTGATTTGGCATAAGATAATCATAAATTTTCGTAATGTTATGATTTGAAAACATAACATTAAGATTTTTTGATTCAAAACCATCTGCTTTTATTTCTACTTCCGCCTCACCAGGATAAACCTTATACACGCCAGACGCATATTCCGTTCCGTCAATCATCACTTTTGCTACATTCGGAACTACATTCACGTCCAAAATCACCGTTCGATTAAGCTTCAAAATCAAAAGTACAATATACACAATCAGAACTACTACGTCCATCACGATACAACCTACTATGACAAGACGTTTTTTATCCATCATCTCCCCTTCGCTGCTGGATTTGTCGTAATCAGACTTTCTTCTGTCTCCGAAGCAATTACTTGGATATGTA
Source organism: Candidatus Saccharimonadota bacterium (assembly GCA_017431105.1). Taxonomy (GTDB): domain Bacteria; phylum Patescibacteriota; class Saccharimonadia; order Saccharimonadales; family Saccharimonadaceae; genus Nanosyncoccus. The sequence goes on from JAFRLS010000037.1 coordinate 13,679, forward strand.
CGTGATTTTGCCCAGCAAAGAACAGCCCTTGCCCAACCGGGAAATTAGACAACCTCCGTTTTTCCTCCTCCGTCAGCTTAAACACATCCGACAAAACATCCACCGCCGAAGTCGATTGCTTCAATAAAAGCTGCATTGACGAGTTCGCCACAATCGCGCGGCCCAACTTTTGCCCCATAAAGTCTTCTACGTCCTGCGTAATCGTTGTAAGACCAAGATAATATTTACGAGCTCTTTTTGCTAACGAGAACAAGAAATTCGCCGAATCTTCATATTGCATCAGCTGCCACGCCTCGTCCACAATCAAAATGCGTTTCTTTTGTTGCGCCCTCACCACATTCCAAATATGCGAGAGTACAATATACATCGCCACCGGTCTTAGCTCATCCTCAAGGTCACGAATATTAAATACCACCATTTGATTATTAATATCTACATTCGATTGCTGCGAGAAAATTCCCGCAAAAGTCCCTGTCGTATATTTACGAAGCCTCTGTGCAAGTTGCGGACCACTTCCGCCCATGTGTGCTAAAGTATCATACAAATTCAAAATCGTCGGCGGCGTAGATTGATGCGTCAAAGGATCCGACGTAATACCAGCTCTAGCATAAGTGTCAATTAAAGCTTGGTCAAGATCCGCTTCCTCATTAGCCGTCAAAGCCGGCACCACTTGTCCATTAGCCGTCGTTTGATTGCCACCCAGCATCAACCGGAATAACCCGTGTAGTGTCACAAGATTAGCACGCAACGCATCATTAGCATCCTCTTGATCTACTACTTTAGGAAGATCAAACGGATTAATTCTTACGTCCGAATTTAGCGACAATCTAATATACGAACCACCCACCGCGTCACATAATTTTTGATACTCATTTTCTGGATCAATAATCAAAATCTCACTCCCCACCATCATCGAACGCAGCGCCTCAAGTTTCACCGTAAACGATTTACCAGCACCAGACTTTGCAAACACCACCATATTGGCATTTTCAAGTGAAAACCTATCAAATATCACAAGGCCATTATTATGCATATTAATACCATATAATATGCCCTTGTCTTGCGTAAGATCCGCCGACGTAAACGGAAACGACGTCGAAATCGCACCCGTATTCATATTCCGCCGAATTTGCAATTGGTCTGTACATTGCGGCATTGTCGAATTCAGCCCTTGTTCTTGTTGCGAAGAAGCTACTTTCGAAAAAATCATCTGCTGCCCAAAAATCGTTTCGATTTTTTGTTGCACAAACTTTAGTTCATCCAAAGAATCTGCCCACAAAGTCACATAAAGTCCAAAACGGAAAAATCTCTCCGCTCCTACTTGTAATTGATCACGAAGCTCCTCTGCATCGTTAATCGCCGCCTCGAGTTCCGGGTCACGTACACGCCCTTTTTCCGCATTCAAATTCAAAGACGCTTCAAGCTGCGTTACCTTTGTACGTAAATTTTTCATCACCACCGCCGATTCCACCGGATAAATATACATCGACACATCCACCACTTCGTCCATATTAATGATCGGCGAAATCCAACCAGTATAAAGCGACCGCGGATAGCCATACACATAAAGCGTTCGTCCGTATTTCGTCCCTAGCCTAAAGTAATCTGAATGAATTTCAATCGCCGACGGTGAAATCAAATCACGCAGCGTATTAGTACCTTGTTCAAATGCTTGTTGAATTCGCATCATTTCTGCCGCTTCGGCCTGCGCAGCAAGTTCCGCTTGCGTCGGTTGTTTTTTCCTAGCCATTTTGTTTTTCTCCCTTCTTTACATACATCGTCGCAAGTTTACTAAAATCTACCAGCGGTTCTCTCACCGCAGTATCTGGGTTATTGAAATTATAGTAAAGCTCTGCTAGTTCCCTCGTATTTAATCTCACCGATTGAATTCCAATTTGAAATAGTCCATTCATCACCGAATCTACTCGGTTATTTAATTCCGAAAGCGCCTTATCATAAGTCGCACGGTCAATTCTCGTCACTTCTTGTTGCTTAGCTTTCGAAAACGATTTAAAGAAATTCTTAGTTTGATCCAAAACTTTTTCCGCATCCGCCGAAGTATAATAAGGAATCACGATAAAGAACGACTTGTCCATGATATTCGCTTCTTGCGAAAGAATGTCAATAAAGTTAATATAATCGTCCATCAACACGCCAAGCAACATATTATCATTATTTCGCCGAATCTCAGACAATTTTTCAATATATGGTCCAATGTCTACGCGCTGACTTCTTACCAAAATCTGCGTCGTAAATCTTAGCGAATTTAAGAAATTCTGGTACGAATATTCCACCCCCTCGCGCTCCATATCAGACATGAGATCAAAGTTAATCGATTTACACGCCACCACTACCCTAAAAGAGCCATCTTTCATAATTACTACATTGTCCCGCATTTCCGAAATAAGCAGCGACGCTTGCGTCGAAGTCGGCACATCCTTATTCGGCGAAGTTGGCGCCGCCGCTGCCGCATTCATTGCCAGCGCACCCATGCTCTGCGCCTGTGGATTTTGTTGCGCACCCATATTTTGTATCTGCACTTGTTGCGCCACTTGTGCCCGCTGCGTCGCCTGCACTTGCTGCTGTTGCATAGCCTGCTGTTGCATCTGTTGCACTTGCTGCTGTTGACTCGGTGCTTGCGGCTGCGACACTGGCTGCTGTGGCATTTGTGACTGTGGCAAAATCTGTTGTGGTTGCATATATTCTAATGGAGCGCTATATACACTTCGCCCTCATCCTTTCTATTTATTCGATTAGCTTCTTTTGCGATCGTCTGAATACTATAATCTGAATTATTCGCTAATTCTATTATACTATTTTTTACCGGTTTTACATTAACATTTTCCGTATTTTTTCTAAGCGACGTATTCACATCTGGCATCACAATCACACTTTCTACTTGTTCCTCCTCACGCACCGGCTCTACCATCTTCGCCCCGCTAGTCAAATTCTGCTCCGTTTGAATATTTTTATTAAGTCCAATAAAACTCTCGTTCCGATTAATTGCTTCCCGCATTTCGCGAATCGCTTCTTCATGCCGCTCCGCTTTTTCTTGCGCCGCCGCTCGTCCCAAATTCATCGCTTTATAATTGTCAAACATATCGTTCATCGCATTCGCTTCCGCCGCCAAATCATCTCGCATATTACTATTAGTTACCCCACGAATCGCATAACCCTGTGTGTCCACAATGTCCGCAAGGAATGACAACCTATGCGTCGCTTCCTCCTCAGAAATATCCCGCGTCCTCACATCCTCCACAATCTTTGGTGCCGTAATCAGAATAGTTGACTCTCTTTGTCCAGGCGTCCACTTTTTAGTTCGCGGTTTCAAATAATATGATACTAGCGCCGCAAGATACGTTTCCATCGGCTGGTCTTTTTTAAGTGGCAACGCCAGAGCTAGAAATAATAACACAGGCGGTAACGGCAAAATCGCCAAAATCGGAAAAATCTGAAATAGCCCCACCGCTAGCGCGATTAGCCCTGCCGCAATCAAAAGATAAACAAACTGCCGAAAACTAAACGGCCCGATTAACTTATCATCCGCCTCAACATCTTGAGGCACTTTATATTGCGCCATATATATATTATAACATTGTTCAAATAAAAACTAAACCGGAATCATCTACTTCCAGTTTAGTTTTTATTAGGCGTCTGGATATTTACTCATATCATCGAGCAATTCATCTAGATATTTACTTAAATCTACCACCGTACTAATCTCGCCACGTTCTTCGTAATACTTCTTATACTCATATTCAATTAAACTGTCCCGGTCAAACCAATCACGTACTGCCTCCATTGTAGCACCATAGAAAGCTGCTGGCGTATCATCACGCATTACGTCATACATATCATACAATTCTGCTTTGCATTCTTCCCGGAAGCTCTCATCATAAATTCTAGTTTCATAACCAGCGTCTTCTGCTGAATCAGCACTCGACTCATCACGCTTTATCTTTTCTTTTGCTTCCCGCTTCAATTTATCATAATATGCCACCTCTTGCTGCAACAACGCCTCATCATCAAGATGCACCAATTTGCGGAGCCAGTCTTTCGAATTAATTGCCGTGCCACCACCTCTAGTACGATAGATTTGCTTAAGCTTACCACTTTCACCAAGAATCTTAATCAACTGTGCACTCGCCCTTGACTCTTTTAGTTTCTGCAACTCCTTATCGCGATCTACAATATCGCCAGATGATGTTTTACCTTTATATTTAGCTATAATTTTCGCTTGCTCAGCGCCATACTCTGCATTTCTTTTAGCTAATTCTTCCTCACCCACCGTAGAATCACTCAAGTACATCGCACACAAATGCTCAAATGATGGAGCGCGCCAATCGGTTCTCGTATTCAATACTTGCGCTGTAGTCTGATCCTTATAAAAGTCTCCCACATTCTTCGTATAAAAACTTCTCAGCTCGTCTTCAAAACCACGAAATGCCTTATCGTTCCAAATTGGAGAAATATCAAAAATCTGTTCCCCGCGTTCATCAAGCAAGAACTCTTCTAGACCAGTATCTTTATTTTTGCGCTTCTTTGGCTTTATCGAATAACCAGTCCAGAATTTTACGAAGCTATTCATCTGTTCGCTACCAGATAAATACTTTTGATTCGCCGAAAGGAATTGCGGTTCAATTGCTGTCATTGTTTCCTTTAGCTTCTTTAGCCAGCCAGCTCTATCCCAAGCCTTATCTTTATGTTCTGCATCATAGCCATAAGCTTTCTTTAAGCTATCATCCATGTTACTCATCGCTGTACGTTCAATATTATCAAAAGATGTACCTTCGAGTAGTTTTATCATCGACTTCTTTGCATAGAAATGCTCCATCTTCCCAGTCTTTGGGTTATATTCATCATGATAACCCTTAATATATTCATCAAAATCTACATATCTTTCTTTTCGCTCATTCGCATCATACATTCTTGCCGTCTCAAGATTAATGTATTTTCCAAATCTCCTTAAGAACGGATCACTATCTTTTACGTCAAACATTAAGAAGCTAGCGAGCGCCTGAGATGCATGCGTACCAAGCTCAACCCCACCATATTCTTTAGCCATCAAATCGTCGATAATACTCTTTACTAAATCAGTATCACCACGTTGGTTAACTACACGCAAGCCAGACACGATAGCATCAATATTATCTGTCGCTCGAACCCTAAAGCTCGGATCAATCGCAATTCCTTTATTCTTTGCCTCAATCCATTGATTTAGTGCATTTTGATACTTAGAAAACTCCTCCAAACGATACATCACGTCTTTTGTCGGTGGCGTAAGCTCAAAATACTTTTGGAACTTCGTTGAAACAATCTTCGCCTGCGTATCATATGCATGCGCCGCAAACGCCGCTGCATACTGTGTATCAAGTGCATTCCCATCCATTGTCTTAAGCGCATCTGCATAACGCAATTCTGCCGCCGCTCTATTTGCAATTTCGTGTCGCTTATAATTATTTCGCCCAACATTTAGCGAATCAAAATGTGCGTTCATCGCATCCTCCATGCGTTTATGGAAGCCCATAGCATTATCGTAATCAATCTTCTCAGATCGCGCCTGTTCAAACTTCAAAGTATCAAATGCTTTAATTGTCTCATCGTCAAGATTATCGAGCCTCATATTTTGCGCCAAACTAGTACCCATGCCACCAATACCCTTATTGAAGTTATTCTGGTGACGAAGTATAATTCTCTGATATTCAGCCCTTCTATATTGTGCCTCATACGCCTCTTCACCCTCACGCGAAATATATTTCATATCCTTATCGCGATAATTACGTTTAGCTGCATATGCCTGTCCACGCATCTTGACCGTACTAGCATGCTCCGCCGTCTCTTCATCACGCATCACTTTACGGTCATTCAAAAACTGCGCTAGTCTCAAGCTCGGCGTATACACATTCCTAGACGCCAGATATTTTTGTCGTGAAAGCTCACGCCTTGATTCCGCCCAACCGCGGTTGACCGCAAGTGGCTTCGCCGCCAACGCAGACAACTTCGTATTGATTGTGGACAAGAATGTCCCAGACATTTTCATAAGTGACCACGAGAAGAATAGCGGGAAAATCTGCACCGCCACACCAAGCATCAACCCAAATCCATCCGTCGCGCTCACGATAATCGCCCAGCCAGCTAGCTGCGATGCACCAAATAATAGCGAAAACATCGGATAGAATATCAACATTTTAAACAATAGATCTTTCCACTGCTTAAACCACTTCTCAGTATTCGGCAAAATATATGCCACCATCGCAAGCGGCGAAATCATGATGAGAAGTGCCACCACCGCTTGTCGCATCGCAATCGTAATCAGCCCCACCACCACCGCCACAATTGCACCAAGTACTGTCGGTATCAACATCCAAATCGCACCAGTTTCCACCGCCACTGCACCAGCTACCACTAGCGCCGCCACTCCACCAGTCTCTAGGCTTGCCATTTCCACTTCCGATGCTGTATTTATACCAGTCACCGTCATATTCGCCATCGTTGTCTCTTCCACCGTCGTGAAGATGCCCCTAAGCCCCTCCCCCACAATGTTCGATACATCCACCGCTAGCGAACAGATGATAAACGACAAGTTCACCAAAATCGCCGCCACAATCAGCTTTGGTAGCGTCTTCTTCAATCCATAGTTCGTAATTCCAAGACCTGTAATCTGCGAATACACCATCACCAGTAGGAACCCGATAAACACCACGTTCGTGACCCCCTTCATATACTTCCAAATCTCAAAAATCGGCGCACCGTCCTTCATTTCCACCGGGTTAATTACTAGTACGCCCTCGATCCTCTCGTATAGCCAGTCTACCGCCTCAGCCAATTTCCCTGTTGTCGGGCAAACTAGCCAACCCAAAGCCCCCAAGCTATCTTGACAGCCTTTACCGCTTATGCTACTAGCATTGTTTATTTCTGTATTTGTGGTGGTTTCAGTTTCTTGAGATTCTTCCACATTTACATCATCTTCTGTCTCATCTTGAACCGCATCTTCTGCTTCCATCACCTCTTGGGTTTTCCCCACCGGCTCTGCATATACTGGCGCACTCATCCCTAGAATCATCATGATACCAAAAAGACATCCAAAAGCGGCTTTTCTAATCCAATTTTTTGAATCTCTTTTTACTACCATATATCACCCAATAGGAAAAACTGCCTCCTTTTCAAGGCATGTATTTATTATAGCACGCATAAGCGTTTTTGTCAAGACTAATCTTGTAAAATCTTCCATAGTATGCTAATATTAGTTCAAATAATCACGGATTTACAATGAAAACATTATTCAAAAAACTTTTCGTCGCCCTAACCATCCTCTTTTCGGTCTCGGCGACCGCTAATCTTACCGCGCCGTCTAGCGTCTATGCCGCTAATAATAATCTCGGCTCTTGTCGCGACTTCCTCGGTCTTACCTCTTGGGACTGCGGTTTGCCAAACATCAACAGTCAAGATACCCTCACAAACGGCGTCGTCATTATCGCCTCTAACATCCTCACCGATCTCGGCGTCATCGCCGCTTATCTCGTTATTGGCTACGTTATCTATGGTGGCTACTTATACATCTTTAGCAATGGTGATGCCGGCAAAGTCATGAACGCCAAAAAAACCTTAACCCGCGCTTTCCTCGGTCTCGCCATCGTCATGCTCGCTAACGTTATCCTCAATAGCATCCGCATCGCCTTCTTTGGTATCAATGGTTCTTTCACCGGCAATTGCGCCCTCACCGAAAGTTGCGTAGATTCCGTTGGTTTTGTCACAAATACTATTAACTGGTTTATCGGCACCGCTGGCGTTATCGCCCTTATCTATGTATTTGTCGGCGGCATCGGCTATCTCACTTCTGCTGGCGATGCTGGCAAACTCCAAAAGTCCAAGACCACCATTACCTATGCCCTCATCGGTCTCGTCATCGTAGCGCTTTCTCTCGCTATCACCTCATTCGTCTCTAATATTATCCGCAGCGCCGACGATCCCAACACTAGTTATAATAATAGTATAATAATTGCAAAGGAGTAATATGAAAAACAAATTCACCAAACTTATCACCGCCGTTGTAGTCACCCTGAGTGCTCTTATCTTCACCGCGACACCCGCTTTCGCCTGCACAGAAACCAACCAAGTCGCTTGCGCTCAAAGCATTTGTAACTGCCAGTGCGTCTCCGCCGAAATCAAAAAAGCTTCCGGCTGCCCCGGCGCCGACACTTATGACCTTGGCGAATCAATTATTAATATTATCAATGGCGTTCTCCTTGTTCTTGGTCTCGTTGCCGTTATCGTCATTATCGTTGGTGGCGTCCAATACATGACATCGAGCGGCGATGCCGGCAAAACCCAAAAAGCCAAAAATACAATTCTTTATGCCGTCATCGGTTTAGTCATTTGTGCACTTTCGGTTGCCATAGTCAATTTCGTTATCAGAACTATCTACAACCAAAATCGCACAGAAGGAGTCGCTAGCTATACAGTTACCACTTTCACCGCCTGAAAAGTATTGCATTTTTCTTAAATCTGTTATAAAATAATAATAAATTAAGATAAAGGATAAATAAATGACAAATCCATTCAAATTCCTCGCAGTCACCCCAGGCACAGACAATACAGCAGGTGGCGTTGATTATGTTGCTGGTGGTACTGGCGACGAACTTCAAGGCAATATCATCAATATCATTAACGGCGTCGTCGGTGCTCTAGCTATCGTAGCTGTTATTGTTATCATCATCGGTGGTGTTCAATATATGACATCGAGCGGCGATGCCGGCAAGGTTAAAAAAGCCAAAGATACTATCCTTTATGGCGTTATTGGTCTTGTAATTTGCGTCCTCGCATTTGCAATTGTCAACTTTGTCATTAAAAACATTATCGGCTAAATATCAAAAAATCTCCCCTCGGGGAGATTTTTTGATGCCCCCACCACTAAAGCTCAATTTCTCGCCCCCCCACTCGCCCCCCAATTCATCACTCAGGCCGCTCTTCTCACAAAATAGGACCAGTCATAGACCAGCCCTATCTCCATAACCCAGAAAACTCACCTATTGAATCGCAATTCGCTTCGCCGCCTCAGCCTTTACCTTATCAAAGGTAATAGTGAGGACGCCATCTTTCAGTTCAGCCTTCACGCTATTCTCATCCTCACGCACTTGCACTGGTAACGCAATCGTCCGCGAGAATTCACCCCAATAGCATTCCTGGATATGCCACCTCGTCGTCTGCTCGTCTTCACCACCAGACAGTACGCCCGAAATTGTCAGTATATTATCTGAAATGCTCACATCTAGGTCGGACTTTGAGATTCCTGCCGTCCTTGCTTTCACTACGAGCTTATCAGCGGTTTCATAGACATCCACAGCGAGCTGCCCAGGAAAATCGTCCGTATCATCGGTCCACTCATCCGAAGCTACTTGTCCGCTTGTTTCTTGAGGGGCCTCTACAGCCGGCGTTTCTTCCACTGCCGGTACGGATAAGTCGTCTTCACCACCAAGAAACGCTGCCGCAAGGTCATCCTCCATTAGCAAATCGTCACTATTTGTACGAGCCATATTTCCTCCACTTATGTTGTTATGCTTTATTATATATCACTTTCATGCTAAAATCAAGAGAATATGCCAAAAAATGTAAATATTACAACAGTTATAAGCATTTTAGACCTCCTCGCACCCCACTCTTGTCGAGGCTGTGGCCATCTCGGTGAAGTCTTATGCGACCGTTGTAAAAATTACATTCTACAAGGCACCCCACTTATCCAACCAAAATCTCTACCGCCCCATTTCCCGCCCATCTACTCCGTCGGCGAACGTTCCGGCCTCCTCGACCAGCTCATTCATGAATACAAGTACAATTCCACCCGCGCCCTCGCCTCCAAGCTCGCCGAACTCTTAGATCACAGGCTACCCCATCTAGATGGCACTGTCGTCATCGTCCCGCTCCCCACTTCCACCGCCCACATTCGCGAACGCGGTTTCGACCATACTCTTCACCTCGCTAAAAAATTCGCCAAACTCCGCCATTACAAAGTCGCACCCCTTCTCGTTCGCACTAAAAACACCGTCCAAGTCGGCACCGACCGCAAAACACGTCTAAAACAAGCCGATTCCGCCTTTGCCATTTCCGACCACGCCAAGATTAACCCAGCCACCACTTACCTACTTCTAGACGATGTCTGGACTACCGGCGCCAGCATGGAGGCCGCCGTCAAAAAGCTCCGGCACGCCGGAGCCAAAGATATTAAAATTGCCCTCTTAGCAGTAAGTACTCTCGACGATTAGCCCAGCAGTCTCTTCGCTACTATCTGACGGCAAAGCACTAATCACGAAATTCACAATCGCAAACGCCAAGAAACAAATGATTAACCCAATAATCGCATATAGCACAGTATTCTTCGCGTCAGTTACCTTCTTTGCATCACCACCAGATACCACATACCGAATACCACCGATGATCAACATAATCACTGCAACAATCCCCACAATGTAGAGAATCACATTCGTCACTTGCCGAAACACCCCAGTGTCTCCAAACAGATTTTCCGGACAACCATCGCACCGCGCCGCTTGCGCACCCTCTTGCAAAGTCAAAGCCGACACACTACCAGACACGATACCAGCCGCCATGATCCCACACGCTAATATTGGTAATAAAAGTTTCAATGCATTTTTCATATTCCTATTATACCACATTTTTTCACTTTTTTCACAAAAATATGATACAATAATAACATACGGAGGGATACCCAAGTGGCTGAAGGGGACGGTTTGCTAAATCGTTAGTCTGGGGCAACCTGGAGCGGGAGTTCGAATCTCCCTCCCTCCGCCATAGTGGACGTTCGACGTAGAAAATAGTTCGTCGAACGGTTTTTTAAGGTTAAAAGTTAGCTCTTTTCCGTTTAATTTGAGGTTCGAAAGTAATAAACTGACGATTTGTCGCTTTTCGTCTTCGTCTGCATTGTCAAATATCGTTTCTGCGTGGCTGAATAGGGCTATAAGATAGCCGACAGTCCTGTAAAAGTATTCCTCGGCGCTATCTAGCCGTTTCGCTCGGCGTTGTAGTTTTGCTAATTCGTCTTCGTATCGCTTGTTATTTTCGTTATATTGTTGCGGAGTAATACACCCGTCCATTAGCATATCGTAGGCTCGTTTCTGGCGGTTCGAAAGTTCGGTGCGTTTAGCTGAGATTTCTTTTGATTGCTCGTCGTAAAATTCGTTTTTAGCTTTATGGGCATCGTCAATGTCTTTCCTTAATTCTTCTAGACGTTCTTTCGGGATTTGTAGCCCTCGCAAAACTTCCTTTATCTTTTCGTCTATTAGGTTCTCTGGCATATTTATTAGCTTTTCGTGCGCTTTTTTGCCATTGCTACAGTGATAGTACATATAGTGGTGGACATTGCCGTTCTTTTGCTTTTTGGTCTTAGCTTCTGGTGTGATAGTGCAACCGCATTCGGCACAAGTTATTAGTCCTCTGTATGCTGATGGAACACCGCCATAGCGTCGTCGGTGGTTACTGTGACCGAGCAAAATGCTTTGGTTTTTCTCAAATAGGGCTTCATCTATTATCGTTTCGTATATGTGCGAGTATAAATTGCCAGTCTTTTTGTCTAATATTTGACCGATATAAAATCTGTCTGTTAGCAATTCGTGGATACGACTTTTGACGAAACGCGTGCCGTATTCTTTATTCATGGCTTTTGCCAATGAGAAACACGAGTAAGCCCCAGTTGAGTAAAGCGAGTGGACTCTTTTGACTATGGTAGCTTCGGGCTCTTTCGGCGCAACCGTTTTCACTCGTGGTTTTTCGCTTACAATTTTATATTCGTAGCCATACGGCGCACCCCACGGTAATTCGCCATGTTCTAGTTTGCTGTATTTCGTATTATTACCGTCTTCACGAACACGGTTCAAGTATTCCTGTCCGATAAAGACTTTCATATTCCACATCGATAAATCTCTTGCAGGACTATCTCTATGCAAGACTAAATTTTCATCTATACAGTGGATATGTTTGTCGTATTGTTGCATAATGTCGTTCATTGCGACAGCGTCCTTGAAGTTTCTAGTGATTCTATCAACACGGAAAGCTATGACTTCGCTGACGTCTTTACGCTTTTTTAAGAACTCTATCATTTCATTGAACTTTTTGCGTTCTTTATAACCGCCACCGGTTTCTCCGATAGCATATTCCGCTACGACCTCAATGTCTTTTTCTTTGGCATATTCTCGCATTTTCGGAAGTTGGATTTCCTCAAGAGATAGCCCCTCTTTTTCCTGTCTATCAGTCGAAACACGAGCAAATATTATGCCTTTTGGTTTAAGCGGATCGCTTCTATTCTGGTTGGTTTTGCCAGCATATTTCATATTACCCATTATACCATTTTTCCTTTCTAAAACTAAGTTAAATTGTTATTTTAACAGGGGTAAAGTCGTTTAATCCTTGTTCTAAAATATCAAATCCGTTCGCTACCCTCCTTTCATATTTTAAGTTTTTGACGCTACTTTTTAAGCTTGACCAACGTGCGCTATCGTATCCTAGAAAGTTCCTAATTTCTCGGCTATTGTATTGTTGCGATAAAACAAAATCCAAAACTGCATTTGAAAATGCTCTCGGCGTTATTGTTGGATTTTGAAAACGGATCTGTTGTATGAATTCTGCTAGGCTAGTAGCGTTACTATCAGCGAACGCAAAATTACCACGCTTGATTTCTTCAAGCTCATAAAGGAGTGCCTTTTGTGCTATACTAGATGAGAACAGGTCTGCAAATCTGAAATCATCTGGTAAATCTAGCCCTAACTTCGTGGCCAGATTTCTTATTTGAGGTTTGCCGATGTAACGAGCTTCTATACGAACTACCTCAAATGGATTTGGTGGGGCTTTATTTTCAAAAAGTGAAGTCTGGCAATAGTAATCGTTTTCGATTAACCCTTTCTTTTGCCGTTTTGACCTTTCTAACTCAGCTTTCTTATCGTAGATTACTACTCCGTGTTTCAAGGTATGAAAATAAAGTGATTCGCCACCGTTCTTGTAGGCTTTTTCTTCAAAATCTTTTACTTTGGTTATATCCGCTTTTGATATGTCGGCAATAACACTTCTCGCCAAAGTGTAGCCAGTTAGAATATTTTTACCGTAGTGAATTGTTTGGACGCGAGCGTTAGCAATTTCATCGGCTCCGATTGGAAGTCCCATATACGTCATTTTTTCTGATAGGGTTTGGCACAGTCGCTCAAAATCACTATCTGTTAGTTCGTCGAAATTATTGTTGAAGATAATTTTAGGGGCTGAGAACTCTATTTCTAAATAGACGACGTATCCGTTTGGGCGAACGGCTTTATGAAGTGTGGCACGTGGCAAATAGATTCCTTTGTGTATGTCTTCTTTTGTTGGGTTTAATTTACGACTTGCGTGCTTGTGGGCAGTTGCGTATGGATATTCGAATAGGTCTTTTGCCGACGGCTCAAACTTATCATAAGCAGTTGGCGGAATATGCGGATTATCAATTCTAATTTTAACGGTATCTACTATCATGGCTTACTACTACTTCATATTCTTTTATAACTTCTTCACTAATTAGCTTGCCGATTTCTTGGCTAATTGGATAAAAGACGCTGACGCTTTTATTGCCGTGTTTTCGTGTTGGATAAGTCAGCCTATAGCCACCGTCTAATCGGCGCATTATCCCGACAGAATTGCAACGGATTGCGTCATAGACGGTAAAGTTGGCGAACGCCACTAGCCCATCTTTTTCATCTACGGGAATGACATAAATCTCGCTAACTATTTTTGTCATCGTCATACTCCTTTGGTATCGGGATAATCTTTTTGCGTTGGTCTATTTTCATAAGTAAATCAGTCAGCATAAAAAGTGGATCGGTATTTACCGCTTCTTTCTTTCTGACATCATTTTGCTTATAAAAAGTCATGCCATAATCGTATAACTATAGCATTCAGCATTATTATTGCGATAGTTTTGCGTATTAGAGGTAAATCGGATTTATTTTCGTGGATTCCGTATCAAAAATGAAGAAATTATCTTTGCTAGTTTTTCTACGTATCCGCTCATTTAGCCGCATTAACGCTTCATAAACTCTGTGCCAGTCAGTTGGCTTTTTGGCGCCGATGTAATGGTACATATCGTCCCACGCTTCCTGCAAATCGTCAAAGCTCCACAGCTTATCAGGCTTACTAAAGATTATTGCGCAAATGTTTGGGGTAAAAGGCGCATTATTTTTGAACTTGATAATTTGATTGGCGAAGATTATAGCTTTATTTTCAGCATCGTATGTCGGCGAAGTAGGCTTAGGTGTTGTGTCTGTATTTTTGACGCTTGCCGTCTCTTCGTATTCGCTTGCTACTTTATACAAGTAATTAAGTTGGGTGTTTAACCTATCCAGTAATACTTTTGGTGCTTCGACTGATTTGGGTGGATCGTGCAAGTTAAGGTTTGGATCGAATGGCTTGATTTCTTTTGGGTTATTAAAAATGAACGTATATCGGGTAATATTTAGAGTTTTTAGCGCAGAATGGGTATTCTTGCGCCAATCGTCGTAGAGTGCGCTCAAACGGGCTGTAAATGCGTCAAAATCGCTATAATCGTCGGGCGGTGTTGGTGCATATAAGTCGATAACTTGGGCAACGAAGTATTGGTCGTCCAGTAGTTTTTTATAAGTGTCAGAAAATTTATCTAGAATTGCTTTACCATCAGAATAAAGCCCAAATAGTTGTTCGACAGTCTTTGCTACGTCTTCCATTATTACAACTTCTTTTCCTATCTATAATTATAGCAAAAATATCGTTAATGGTCATCTCTATTAAGGGCTAGTTCTTGCAGGTATTCCTTTTTGATTAAACCTGCGTCGGCTTCTTTGTGACAATTTTGGCAAAGGCAAATGAGATTTGCGTCATCGAGTAATTTATCGGGTGCGTCTCGCAATTTCTCGATATGATGAACTTCCAAATCGTTGTAATTGTAAATTCCTCTATCAAAACAGACGGCACACAAAAACTTACTCGCTTCTCGTATTTGCTCTGACTTCTTATGCCATTTGTACGAGTTGCGAAGTTTTGCTTCTTTATCGTCAGGGCGTTTCCATATACGCCCAACATTGCATTTGTAATTGTACGGGTGTATTTTTAGGCAACGACTGCAAGATTTGTATAATGGCATTGTGGATGTCCTTTCTCTTATATTATAAAACGACAGGACATCTTTAAATGTATTTTTTGTAATAGTGTCTGAAGCGTCCCCAATGACTTTATCTGGCTATGACTTTGATTGTAACCTTATGTTTGTTATCGTTGTCGATTTTAAGGCTCGTTATTCCTGCTTTTATATCGTAGCCTTCGTTTTCAAAGCCTTTTATCTTTTTGGTATCTACCTTAGATAGTTCACCCAATTCCAAGCCGTGTTGAAAACTATTGACGATGTAAGCTTCTTTATCTTCGTCGTATTCTAGTCGAATTTCTTCGTCCTCAGACATCGCTGTTAAGTTGTCGTCTCTTTCGTCGTTAATTTTTACTAGTTTAGCTTCTATTACGTCCATATTAGAGTCGATTGCTTCATAGAAAGCCAAGCCAACTTGAATTTTTTTCTCACTATAATCAACCAGCGATACGAAACCACAGACTTGTCTGCTAACACCGTCTTTACCATACTCTAAAACCATACGTTGCAAATTAGGTTTTTTCGGAATATAGCCGATGAATTTATCGTCGTAAGTAATTTTTATAGCGTTTTCGTCATATTCGTTGTCTGGCTCGTCGTCAAAATATATTGGGTGATCTATACTGATTGTGTTGATGTCGATATTTCGATGTTCGAAGCCTTTTACTTCGACATCGTCATAGTAGTATCGCATATATCTACCCTCGTCATCGAAGAATACTGGGCGTTGTTTAGTTTGCGCAACTGGATTTTTTTTGGATTGCAACGACAGTTTTACAGATTCTGCCCCATTTATGAGACACTTGAAACATAAGTCGGCAACAGTTTGCGCACGTTCTGCATCTTCTTCTTCAAGAGCGAATTCTATTTCCGCTTCGTCGCCATCTTCATCGTAGTAAGCAATTTGCATAGTGTGCCATGTTCCGAACGTAGCAAATCCATTTTTGTCTTTTTTAGTTTCAAAATGCGGCATAGCGTGAACGCCAATAATTTTATTTAGACTTATCTCGTCATAAGAATATGGATCTTGAATTTCTACCGTAATTTGCGATTTATCGGCAAAATCTACGATTAGATTATCGCCATCGTCATTTTGGAATTCGTACATAACTCGCCTTAGTTTATCGAACCAACTCTTGCGCTAACTTCATATTTGTCATAATCTGGCACGTGATCAGTGTAAATGGTGAATGTAGATTTTTGACCAGCGTCAAGGCCATCAGAATAGGTATAACTACCGCCAACAATTTTGCCATCTTTTCTAAAAATGACTACGATTATGTCGTTATCTAGGTTAGTGTCGCTCGTATTCTCGATTTCGCCGTTGTAGATTCGCATATCATCATCTTTGCGTTCTGAAATATTGGAAACTATTTGAGTGTTGTTTTTTGGATAATTGGCAGATTTTGCATTCTCCCATTTTTTACTAGGTGCTTCGATGGTAATTTCTAATGTTGCTGGCTTTTCATCTACATTAAATGTGGAGCCATGATAAATAGTTTCTTTCGGATAGATATAATCTACTAAATCGTCGTAGGTGAATAAGATAGTTCCATTTTCATCTTTACCTGTGTATTTGATTGTTGGAAATCCAGCAAGATATTGCCCGTTTGGGTTGTATATTTCTACGCCATAAGAAATATAGCCACCGTAAGACGATTTAACGTATGTCCACCCAGAGTCTTTGATTTGGAGTTTCTTTTCCGATGAGTCCTCTTGAGTAGCCTCTCCAGACACTACGTTTGTAGGCTCGTCTCCCGTGCCATTTTTTCCTGCGAGAGACACTATACAAATAACAACTGCGATACCTGCAACGGCGACGGCTGCTATGATTGCTATGACCTTTTTATTAAGTTTGTTTTTCATGCTACAACTTCCTTTATTAACAAATCTTATCGTAATTATACCATAAATGTGGCTACCAGCCTATATATGAAACGCCTGTTCTATTAGAAAATATATATAAAGCAGGTCAAGTAGTATGGTAAAAGAGAAATCGTATACGCATAATGACGAATACTACTACCAAATCGTTCGTGAGAACGTTCGAAAGCATAGAACTACGCAGAACCTCACGCAACAAGATTTGGCAGATATGACTGATATGTCTCGTGAATATATCTGCGACATTGAAAATGAAAGTCGCAATAAGCATTTAACGATTTCGGTTTTAGGACGGATTGCGGAAGCGTTAAAAGTCCCCATTGGCGAGTTCTTCTCGGAACAGTAAACCTTATCTGTTTTATAAGCAAAACACCGATTGCGTACAATCGGTAAAAACTGTTTTCTCGAAAGCTCAAAATATCCCTGTTGAGTTTATTAAAAACCGCTTGCGTGCAAGCGGTGGGGTTTTCCAAAAAATCACGGAGAAATTAAATATTTTGTGAACGTAGGGGTTCTTGTGGTTATTTGTCTTGAGAATTGGGCGCACGAGGGTATAGGGGGGTATAGGATGATGTGGCTTTTGGTAATAGATTCATGTTGTCTATTTTGCATAATGCTTATCATAAATAAGTAATTTGTCAAGAATAACAGGGGTAGAAGTAGCCCAAAAAGTTTCTTCTATATTAGACTATAGAAGTATTTTTAATTCTGTTATATAATGTAATGTAGAAGAAAGGAACTGACATTCATGGATAATAAGGAACGATTACAAAGCTATGTCCGTCGCCAAATTGAGCTTTGCGACGAGATTTTGGGCGCAAAAATTAAAGTAGGTGGGAAAGTCTTGAAGACTAGGAATATC
>JAFRLS010000038.1 GCA_017431105.1 Candidatus Saccharimonadota bacterium
GCAACACCTAAACCTGCAACTACACCAAGTGCAGCAATGATTTTTGTAGATTTGGACATATTTATTTTCCTTTCTATTTGTATTGTTTATATTTATATGACCTTTGTGTTTTCTATGATACTAAATCCTTATGCTAAAGTCAATAGCTTTTTAAGTCATTTTTAACAAAAATAAAGGGGTTTTCCACAAGTAGTAGCATACGCTATAGTTGTGTGTTTACAGCATCAAAAAAACCGCCTAGAGCGGCGGTTTTATTACTATATATTATATTATTGTTTGGTGGTGGCCGTATAGACTATAGTGTCCGTGTAAGTGCCGCTAGGCTGGTTGACAGTGGTAGCAACGCCATAATGGACTGTACTAGTGTGGTCTACTACTACTGCGGCAGGATCTGGGGTGTAATTAGTAACAACAATAGGTGAGCCAGCAGCAACACTGCCATTTAGCGAAGCGCCGTTTGGCATCTGCTGCCAAACATCAGTATCACCAATGGAGACAGCCCAACCAGGATTAGGTGTGGCAGCAGAAGCGGCAGCTGGTTTGGAATTGATGGTGGCAATAGTATTTCCAGCAGGGCTGACAAGGTTAGTATTCTCATCGGCATCAATAAGCTCTAGGGTATAACCACCGGCTTCATTGGTGCTGACGGTAATAATTGAATACATAGTAGTGAGATCTACCTCACCTGGGGCAACCTCTGCAGAAGACGAAGCGCTACCAGTACAGGTAGGGTCACTATAGCTGGCGCAAGAAATTGTGGAAGCAGGATCGGCACCATAAGATGTAACCGACATACTGATCACTGGATTAACATTGACATTAACATCAAAATCGCAAGTGGTAGGGCTGGTATCTAGAGAAAAATCTGTGCAGTTTGGATCTGTAGCATATGCTGCAAGCGGCAACAGAAAGGCGCTAAATCCTGCTAACATTCCAATTCCTAAAGTAACATTTTTCACTTTGGACATTCTATAACCCTTTCTGTCTTTGCATAACATATGACTTTTCTAAGGTCATTTTATCGTAGGATAAAGGTTATGTCAATAGCTTTGTTGAAAAAAACCTTAACCTATGCTAAAATATGGATAGTTCTTTTGCGCCCGTGGTGGAATTGGTAGACACGCTACCTTGAGGTGGTAGTGGCCATTTAGTGCTGTGCTAGTTCGAGTCTAGTCGGGCGCACCAGACTTTGTTTTTCGGAGCCAGTTGGCTCCTTTTTGGTAAAATTTACAGAGTAGAGCGGGCTAATTTCACTGGTTCCAAACATTTTTTCTTTCAGGTCATATACAATGCCGTTTGGAAATACCATTCGCTGTAAGAGCCGCCTGTGAGCGATTTTAGAGCAGAAGTGGCATCATTTATCGTCTGAAAAATGGAACTACCAAAATTTGGTAGTTCCTATCCATCAAAAAAGGCACCACTATTCTAGTAGCGCCTTTCTACCCTAGCAACCTGATATAAAGTTGAAGCTGTCAGCTTTTGCTGCTTTTGTATCAACCGAAAATTGAACTCTGGAAACCGTCTCGCTTTTTTCTGATTTTGTTCCCGCCTTACTAGCATTAATGCCAACAACTTTTATGCCAATTTTGCCACTGCCACTAGTTTCACTAGCACTTTCATTGGTTGTAGTAACAGCAAGGTCGAAACCTACTTTGCTGCTAAGGTAAAATTTTAAAGTGTTTTTGTCGTCCTTAAAACTTACGTTGACTCCGTTGGCGATTTGTTCCAGAGTTGCTTTGACGAATTGTTGAATATCCATTAAGATGTTCCTTTCCTGTTAATTTATAATTTTCCACCCTATATTTTTATTATGGCATGAAATTGTCCAAAAGCGGGGTAAAGTGACCTACGCACATGGTATAATAAAAGTATGGAAATTAGAGAAATTAAAAAGAGGGATGACGGTAGATGGGTTGTGAATGGCGAAGTGCTGACAACTATACAACTTGTCGCTAAATACTGCCCATCAAAAACGATAGCGAAAGATGTAGAAGGATGGTATCCATCTATTCTTCATTATTCAATAGTAAGTGAATCCCCACATTATGGCTGGAGAGAATTCTTTGATCGGGCGGGTATTAAAGAAGACTATAAACCGATTGACGAGTGGGACAAAAAATACCGTATTTTGTTATATTAGGGATTTTTATAAGTGCCTCATTGAAGAAGGAGTATTATGCAAATAGATGTCAATAAACTCAGCGACAACGGCTTCAAACAATATATAAAATATCGCGATTATTACGACGATAAGTTTGAGGAGTGGGATTATAATGCTGATATGATTAGCCTTATTGAGAGTGACACCAAAGAGCACAAGGAATATAAGGAGGAATCATGACGAAAAGATATATCAATGTGGAGAAAAATAGATACTACCCACCTAGCAAAGAGTATTGGAATATTCCAGAGGTTGAGCCTGATAATATTATTTATTTTGCGCATTTTCCAGATACCACCTATGACAATGCTATTGAAAATATGGGCTTTTTCCTTGAGACGGTTTATCTGGACGGAGACGCGGTAAAAGCCGAGTGGCGCAATCCGGGAGATTGGGATAAAATCGGAGCGTTCGTTGAAAAGGTTAAGGATAAATTTACCAAACGCAAAGTGCTTAGGTCACCCGTATATGTAGGCTATTTCAATAAAGAAATGTTGCCGGATATAAAAATAGAAGATGGCTCTCTTATTTACAAAGATAAATATAGGGTGAATTTAAGTAGTTAGATTAAAAAGGAACTATTATGATATATCCCTACCCCTACATATGGGGCTTTTTGTTGCCTAATCTATAGCTTAGACTAGCAAGATTAGCAGAGCATAGAATAAATAGATATAGACAGATTCAAAAATAAAATTAAAATCCCAGAAAATTTTAGCGGTAAAGCTCATAATCATCATTGTTATTGCACAGATTACATAAGCCAGGCAGAGGCCAAAGATCCATTTATTCTGCTTTTGCTTCCAGCCAGCAATGCCAGCAGCTATAGCCATAAAAAAGAACATACCACGCGAAAAAATTTGATGCAAGATACTGATTACTCCGTAATCTCCGTAGTTTGCGTCAAACCAGCCAAGTGGACAAAGTGACAAACCGAC
>JAFRLS010000039.1 GCA_017431105.1 Candidatus Saccharimonadota bacterium
ATTTAGCCTTGGCAGGTGGTCCTGCCGGATTCAAACAGGGTTTCTCGTGCCCCGTCCTACTTGAAAAAAGATATATAAAGCCTAAGACCGTTTCGCATACGGGGCTTTCACCCTCTTTGGCGCTCCATTCCAAGAGCTTCCGCTACGATCTAAAGGATTGTATCTTTACCCGCTTAGTTAACGCTATCGGTTCTTATGCCGAAATGCCGAAAATCGGAATCTCAACATAAAAATTATCTTATTTCGCAACCCCTTATTAACATAGGTCGTTAAACCACTAAGATAATAAGGTTTAGGCTGTTCCAATTTCGCTCGCCACTACTTTCGGAATCATTGGTTATTCTTTTTTCCTGGGCCTACTAAGATGATTCAGTTCGGTCCGTTCCCGTTCATCTACCCTATGTGTTCAGGTAGCGACAATGTGACATGACTCACATTAGGTTTCCCCATTCGGCAATCCCCGGATCAATTCTCGTTGTCAGATCCCCGAGGCTTATCGCAGACCCCTACGGCCTTCATCGGTATTGATTGTCAAGGCATCCACTATCAGTGCCCTTATTTACCTTTTTATGCATTGACATAACTAGCAATCGAAGTTCGATTGCGATGCTACGTCTTTAAAATCTTTTCATCGTTAATTTCAAATTGTTAATCGGAGAGTCTTAAAAGAATATTTTGAAGTCTCTAAAAGCGACCTCAAAGATTCCTCGCTTTCCTTATCTTTTTGTAGAGGTCGCAAAAGGCGACTTGCTTAAACTTCACCCATTATATCGCACTAATCTCAAGATGTCAACACTTTTTTTTCTAAAATACGGCTCTTTTTACTTTGCGCAATTTTACCAGAGTAATAATTCTAATCGTTAATATAACTAAAGCTAACATTATAATAAATAACAACCATCCAGGGCAAACTATTACCATCCTCGTAACCTCAGCAATCTTCCCCTGAAAATCTACCCTATAATAGACATTAAAAATCCCCATCGATGGCGTATCTTCCCAGAACGTCTCATTATAAAAAGACCTACCTGGTAATATATAATGGTCCTCTATATTGCTTTCATTACTATATAGTGGCTGATCAGAAAATAATGGATAAACTTTCATGGTATACTTTGCCAGCGCATGGATATTGCCAGTATTTGTCACTGTAGAATATCCAGCAATCATACCGCCGAGCAAAAAGCTCTGCACCCCACTATCTGTAATTTCACCACCATATATAGTATTGCCAGTAATCTCAGCCAGTACTACATGTGCAAGTGCTATACCTTCACTAATACCAATGCCGCCCTCAATATTGTTAGTGCCAAGCCCCGCCACCGCAGTAATGGCCACATATTGCCCCCCAGCCGGAGCATCTTCCGGTACGTTTATTTCAAATTCAACGTAAGTTGAATCATTGGGCCTCAATACACCAGTTGCACCACTAGTAATCGTAACCCAATGTGCGATATCTCCACTTCCATATTCATCCGTAAAAACTGGGTCATAATTTTCATTGACATAAAAAGGCTGAATCTCTATGTGGTAAGATATGTCTGTATCGCTATTCCCAGGGTTACTAACGGAAAAAGAACTTTTATAGATATCCCCAGGATTTAGCACCACACTCTCCCGCATTGGGGACATTATAATACCAGCGCCATCACCTTCTGCTTTTACAGGTGCACTCAAAATCATTCCGAATATTAAACAAATCAGCGATATTATCTTTATTCTCTTCATTTTATCTCCCTAATTTACTCAATAATATTGTTGTAGACTAAATATTCATACTGGTGCAAATCATGCCAAGCCCTTCATATATTAATTTTACATTATCATAATCATAACCTTCTGCTTCGTCTAATAGAAAATATCTCATAGCGTTATCACTTATTCCCTCACGTACACCATATATTCCAAACCTCATTCCATCTTTTCTCCTCGCATAAACCGCGTCCAAAGCATCAGCCTTTAACCCATTTTCTCCAAAACTAATATTCATCGCTGCATGATTTTTCGTCTCACTTTGCTTGATATACTCATCATCATCGTAATACAACATTTGCTGTAGAGAAATCGTTTTAAAACTTCTCTCATCAAACGTCAGTATAATTTTAAATTCTTTCTTAATCGATTGATCAAAAACAAAAAACGGATACAAATAGCTATCCGACTCACAAGTTAGTGACTTAATATGAGTGTCCTCAATATCGCCACCCATAATCAGTCGTCTCTGGCTCAATAAGGACACAATTAACACTATTGCAATCACCGCAAAAAAACAACCCCATATCAACACCCAAAACCTATTAGACTTCAAACCCCTCGCATTATTCACTCCCCCATTATAATATAAAACCCCTCCAGCATAAAGGGGCTTATATTTCCACACCTTTTGTTAAAGCATAGTACAAGTGTACACAGCCGCACTGTTCGAGGTATAAGTCCCAGATACCTGAGTAGAAGTTATACCGACACCATAATATACACTAAAATTCGTACCCATAGTATTTGTAGTAGCCGTCTTTACAGTATCACCACTTTTATATTTCGTCGTAGACGCAGTAGGGGTAGACCCAGTATCAGCAATCGGAGACCATCCAGTCCGACTTGCAGTATATGCTGAACCTTCACCACTAGCGGCACCAGTATATGCCGGAATTTTAGCCCCACTAACACTACTATGTGTTAAATCGCTCGTAGTCACCGTCACCTTATATCCAGTGGCATTATTACAAACTACCGTGAAGTTGCTTTTACCAACATTGTAATCTACCGTTGCAACACCGATGGAGACAGAAAGCGTATCACCACTCCAAGTACCACGACTAGCACCATTATTATGTGCCGTAGATTGACGATTAAGTTGACACGCAGGACTCACCGTCACCGTCACTGTATCAGTCTGTGTTGTATCCGCAAAAACGCCTAACACCGGCATAGCAGCCAAAACCAACGAAGCTATACTACCAACTAAAATCTTTTTATTCACTTTACCTCCATACTGCTTCAGTTTGCAGTTTTTATGATGACCTTATTTGATACTAGTTTATCAAGCCTATAAGGGGTTGTCAATAGTTTTTATGCTTATTCCAACGCTTTTGCACAAGTAAAACCTTGCGATTCGTATCCGTTTATAAAGTCAGATTTCTTCAAAGATACGTCGTCTTTCACCTCTAGCATCAAAAACCGCAATATGGCTTTCTCGATAACATTATTACTATCTACGTATAAACTCACTCGAACACTATCCACACCCTTATAAAAATACACATTTAGATCTTGCCCACTAATTAGTCCGGCATTTGATAAAGATGTATTTAAGCTGGCATTTATCGTGTCAAATGCGGTTCGTACGTCTTCACTATCACCATAATAAGTATCATAATAGAAACCAAGGGAATCTAACTTGTCAGACTGAAATGTCATCTTAACACTTATTTTATGCCCAGTCTCTCCATACTGAGTATTAATGAAAGGGTATACTAACATCGTAGATTCACATATCACCGCATCCGTTAATTCTGGTTCTGGATTTGTACCACTAATAGATGTTTCTCCGCTCAAGAAAAACGGCAGACCCGCTAGAAGAGAGATAATCGCAATCAATACCACCCCCGATATTAATAGCTCTCTCCTATACGAACTCAACTGCCGTCTCCTCGTCCGAGTATTATATCTTACGATTATTATTTTTTGCTAGAACGTCTAGCTTTTGTTTTTTTCACAAGCCACATTGCTGCTACAACAATTGCGAAAACCACCACAAATAACAGCCATAGCGGACATACAAACACTATTCTCTCTACTATTGAAGTCTCCCCGTAAACCTGTACTGTTTGTTTTGCTCTAAAAAAACCTATTTTGGGTAGAACACATTCCTCGACATGTACTCTTTCTGTTTCCGGCATCACCAAATTATCTCCCGGATTTTCCTCATTGGTGCAAATTTCTTCGTCCGAGAAAAGTGGCCAAACCTGTAAAGTATATTTAGCATTCGTATGCACGTTGCCGTCATTACGAACTACAGATTCAGCAGTCAATTTATTAGTAAATAAAACTGACGGCACACTATTACTAATAATTTCGCCCTTGTTCCTGGTTTCACCAGCAACTTCTGCAAAAATACTAGCAGCAAACCTAATCACATTCTGGATGCTAACATTACCACCACTATCACCACTGTCGGTATCATTCTGAAAGATGATTGTTGCATATTGACCACCAGCAGGAGCATCCTCTGGCACATGAATCATAAATGGTACTACATCTGTAGTATTCGGCGCTACCGACCCTTCAGTTTTTTCAAGCTCAATCCAGTCCATTATTTGATTATAAGCCGTAATAGTATCAACGTCCGTACTGTTATAATCCGTATTACCATTCTCGTCTTTACTTAAACTGAAAGAACCTACGGAAACAGAATACTTTAAGTCCTTACTCGCACCAGCACGATTAGAAATTTGTATTGACCCCTCAAAAGTTTCCCCAGGAATTAAAACAATTTTTTGCTGTGGAGGAGAAATCGTCATAGTAGGCTCGCTACCCAAATCTCTATCTATATCCACATCCGCATAAGCTCTAACCCCACCGAAACATAACACGCTAATAAAGACTAACATTATAGCGATCAACAACTTATTTTTTTTCATTTACCTCCTTTTTTCTTCGCTTTATTATATCATTTACTCATTAATTGTACAGACAAAACCTTTGGTTTCGTAATATTTTTTTGCCTCCTCTATTGAATAATCTTCAAATCCGTCAATTCTATCATTATCTATAAAGAAAAAGATTGCGGTCACAGGATTTATTCTTGCATATTGATCAGCATATAGTGTCAGTATTAGTTTGCTTTTATTAACAGAGTAGGTTGGTGCCAAACTTTCCATTGCTACATCATGATCCCCCACATATATATTATACTTTGCATGCAAAGTCGTTTCATCTTGAGCAGCAACCTCATCAGAACGATAAACCCCAGTAAATGTATAAAAAAGTTTGTCTATTTTTTTCTCTTTATAGGTTAATTTAATATCATTTTGCACGGTGTTTGCAATACTGGAGGTATAAAACGAATCACTTACTGCTCCTATTTTGCATTCTAGTGCCATAATTGAATTATTTTCAAAAGTTTCAGAAACACGAGTTTCTTTACCACTCAAAAGAAAGAAAAAAGCCAACGCTAAAGCAAATAAAACTGACCCCACTATAATCCACGAAATAGCATCACTATTTTTTCTCATTATTAACTCCTCACTTGTCTTACGTAACATATTATAACACAACTTGTCTTTTAAAACCAAAATACAGTTCCTTTTGGAACTGTATTCGAATAATATGTATAACTAGCTACCAGTACCAGTTGCTATAGTATAAGACACCTTACCAGTGTAAGTACCAGCTGCTTGAGTAGGAGAAACGTATACTTTATACCCAACATAGAAAGATCCAGCAGAAGCAGTACTACTGCTGCTAGCAACTATGGTTGCGGTTGATGGAATAGGTTTATAGTCAGACGTAAAACCATTTGCCCCTGTTATAACGCCAGTTCCAGCAGAAAGCTTAAAACCCCAAGACGAATTAGCAGTACCACTACCAGAATTTGGAACTGTACTACCACTCGCAACACTTGGAATACTAGTACCACTAACACTACCGATCATAGCTGTAGCAGTACCAGATTGAGCGCCAACTGCCTTTATATTCCATCCACTACTATCGTTACAATAAATATAGATCAATTTGTTAGAACCAGAACTAGAGGGGGCCCACTCTTGAGCGGCATCATTAGCCACAGTAGCAGAAAGAGAATGGGCATCGCCAGTTTTATTGCTTGATGCATAAATATCACAAGCAGCATTGATGTTAACAGTAACGGTATCCGTTACGGAAGTTGCAGCAAAGGTCCCAGGCATCGGCAAAGCTGCCAAACCTAATACGGCTAGACCTGTACCTACAATTTTTATTCTTTTCATATTATTTCCTTTTTTCTAAACCCATAAATGTTTTTGTTAATATCTTACTAACTACCAGTTCCAGTAGAGAGAGTGTATGTTACCTTACCGACATAGCTACCAGCCGCCTGAGTAGCGCTTACCCATACTTTATAACTAGGCGTAATTAAGGATCCTGAAGTAGCACCACTTGCACTAGCAACTTTAGTAGCAGTTGAAGGAATAGCATGATAAGAGGCGAAATCGCTAGCAACAGTAACCAAGCTCGCAGATGAGGCAAGCTTAAAACCCCAATAGGAAGTACCTCCAGAAAATGTCGTACCAGTCGCAATACTGGTGCCGCTAACGCTACCAGCCATAGATGTAGCTGTGCCACTAGTCTGGGCACCTACAGCCTTTATATTCCAACCACTAGCATAATTACAAGATACATATATAGCACCAGAATACTCACCAGCACTACCATTCAACACATCTCCACCCAAACTATTACCCGTAGTGGTCGAAGCTGTGGGGGCAAAAATACCGCCAGCCTGACTACTAGCTCCACAGGCTTCATTAACCGTACCATTAATAGTATGAACGGCAGCAAAGGTCCCAGGCATCGGCAAAGCTGCCAAACCTAATACGGCTAGACCTGTACCTACAATTTTTATTCTTTTCATATTATTTCCTTTTTCCGTTATCATAAATAATCATTCTCTTTTATGATATGTTAACTAGTCCCCTTAGCAATAGTATAAGTAACCTTACCAGTATAAGTACCGGCTGCTTGATCATTAGCAGCGTGGAATTTATAAGTAGCCGTTAAAGTAGCACCATATATAGCACTACCGCTAGCTACTTTAGTCGCAGTAGTAGGAATATTAGAGCAACTCTGATAAGAAGTCACAACAGTAATTCCAGTAGTGCCAGCTAAAGAAAAACACCAATAAGAAGCATTCCCGCTTGTACCAGACGGAATTTCACCATTGGTCCCCTTCATCACATTAACAGTTGTTCCGCTAGATTGAGAACCGACAGCTTTCACGTTCCAACCACCATTATTATTACAAGTTACCGTAATTGCACCAGTACCAGTAATCGTACCACCA
The DNA here is from genome assembly GCA_017431105.1 of Candidatus Saccharimonadota bacterium. GTDB lineage: Bacteria > Patescibacteriota > Saccharimonadia > Saccharimonadales > Saccharimonadaceae > Nanosyncoccus. Next base: position 7,040 of record JAFRLS010000039.1, read on the forward strand.
GGGTTTATTGCATTTAAGTTGACTGTCCGATCTGGTGTTACGGCACAATTATCATTAATCGTCACCGCAACGGTATCTGTCACAGTAGTTACTGCGAAAGTACCCGGCGTTGGCAAAAGTGCTAACCCCAGAATCCCCACGCTAGCACCTGCGATAATTATTTTTTTCATGTTTACTATTTTCCTCCCAATTTTTATTTGGAAAACTAATATTTTGTGTTAAATATATGACCTTTAACACCACCATTCTACATAAGCATAATAATGTTGTCAAGTTTTTTTTATGAAAGTTTTCCACAGCAAAACAAAATACAGCCCCAGCAAGGGGCTGTATTATTGATATTGATACTAATACTAGCTACTAACACCAGCAGACACAGTATATTGGACTATACCAGTATAGGTGCCAGCTTCCTGAGTAGGACTGACATATACTTCATAACCAGTATAGATAAGGTTACCAGAAACAGCAGTGCTACCACCAGCAACTTTAGTAGAAGTGGCAGGAATAGCAACATAATTACTTGAATAACTAGATTCAACACCACTACCAGCTAATTTCATACCCCAAGCAGAGGTAGCACCAGTTGTTGGGACTGAACCACTCGCAACAGTTTGAATTTTAGTGCCACCATCGGTCCCCTTCATATCAGTAACAACATCACCAGTACCAATACCAACAGCCGACACATGCCAACCACTAGCACTGTTGCAAGAAACATAAAGCTTACCACCCGTCGCCGCAACTGGTGCCCATTCTTTATAATTGCCATTCGTTACAGAATCAGAGAAATTATTTACTACAGTAGGGTTGTCACCGGTACTAGAAGTAACGGAACAAGACGAATTAATCGTGACGACAACGGTATCTGTAACATCAGCAAAAGTACCAGCTGTTGGCAATACAGCCAAACCTAGAGCAGCGATACCTGCACCTGCAATTTGTATTTTTTTCATTTTTTTCTCTTTCCTTCCACCATAGAAGTGGAAAATCTTATTTTTGTTGTTATTTATATTGTTTTTGTGTTAAATATGACCTTTAACATCTCCCATTATACATAAACATAAACATAATGTCAAGTATATTTTATAAAAGTTTTCCACAATCTAGATCAAGAGCAACTACCGAAAAATACAGCCCCAGAAAGGGCTGTATTTTATCTATTTAATTATAATAATTAATTGACACCTTCTGCTACAGTATAAGTTACCTTGCCGGTATAAGTACCAGAAGCTTGTGTAGAACTGACATATACTTTATAGCCAGTATAGATGAGGTTTTCAGAAACAGCCCCATTGCCACCAGCAACTTTAGTAGAAGTGGCAGGAATAGCAACATAATTACTTGAATAACCAGATTCAACACCACTACCAGCTAATTTCATACCCCAAGCAGAATCATTACCACTAAAGGTCGTACCAGTCGAAATACCAGTACCACCACCGGTCTTCACCATATCAGTAACAGCCGTACCAGTACCATCACCACCAATTGCATTTACATGCCAACCAGAATTATCGTTACAGGAAACATAAAGCTTACCGCCATTGCCTTCTCCACTAGTAGGAGCCCACTCTTTACTAGCACCATTTGCTATAGTTGCACTAAATGCATTGCTACTCCCAGTTTTCGAATCCGTACTACCAACGCTACAAGAACCACTAATAGTAACCGTGATAGTGTCCGTAACATCAGCAAAAGTACCAGCCGTTGGCAATATAGCCAAACCTAAAGCAGCGATACCTGCACCTGCAATTAGTATTTTTTTCATTTTTTGCCTTTCTTCACACTCTACTGTGAATTTTTATTTTTGTTTGTTGTTTTTATATTTGTAAGGTGTATAACCTTTAACACCTCTTAGTATAGCTTACCGTAAGCATTTTGTCAAGTACTTTTTCACATTTTTATATATTTTTCTATCCAAATCACAAAATCATCGTGTCCATTATACGCCGCCGCGTCCTCATCTGCATCTGCTCTCAGCCACGCCACTGGCTTACCCTTAGACACTATCGCTACAGACGGATAAAACTTCACAGACTCATGCAGCGAAGTTTCCTTCATATCGCTAAACATCATGCGATATACCTTTATCCCATTCTCTTTGGTCCAATCTTTCACAAACCCCCGCAGATTATCCGCCGTCGTGCAACCACCCTGATCCACAAACACTACAAATGTCGCATTATTATTAATCAGCTCCTCATATTCCGCATTAGCCAGCTCCATGAATTCACCATCACATTCCGTACAATAATATTCTTCATCTAATACTATCTCGCTATCACCAAACCACCCGCTTACCGCGCCCATAAATAACACCCCACCGAGAAGCACTGCTACCAACGCTATCACTAAGCCAAAAACCTGTTTTTGTTTATTTTCACCCTTTTTCATCTTTATTCCACCGGTGTCAAGTTAGCAAAATTAATCTCGTGATATGGCACCTTATAAAAATCGTACACCACAGTACCATCAACCAAAGTCCTCTTGACCTTTACATCGTTTTCACCCTCGTAGAACCAATATCCGCCCACATCATAAATCTTATCCGCATCCCAACCTAACGTCACTAGCATATCCTTAAGCATCCCAGAATAACCACCCCCGCCACACATCAAGAATATTATCTTATCCTTAGGGAACAGCGCCTCTAGCACCGCCATCGACTCTGCATAATTAGCCACGTAATTTACACCATCAAAGCTAAACAGCGTGTCACCAACATAAGTATCGCCCACCGCCTCTGGTAAACCAGATACATTCACGAGATATGGCAAAGGAACCACCTCAAACCCATTCACAAATCCAGATAAATACGAGTCCCCACCAATCGCTTCGTAATTCCCTGGATCTTTCAGCATTCTCACATCACGATATACCGCATCTTTTCTGCCAAGATATTTGTCAATCGTACTCTCGTTTACATTCTTATCAATTCCAAGTTCACCTCGCTCACCCTCAGATAGCTCCGGCTTCGGCAAGGCCGCCAATCCACTCGGAAAAGCATATCTACCTAATAAAAATGCTCCGATAACCAATATCACCGCAGCACCAGCTGTCCACCATATAAATTTTTTCATATTATCTCCACTTTATTTATATATATTATACACCAATCGCCGGCTCGTTGGGGCAATTCGTAAGTACTTTAGAAATCGCTTCTTTCTCTGCCTCAGTTACCCACAAAGTATATTTATATTTCACTGACACTTGTCTTGCTACGTATTGACACCGGAATTTCTTATTACTCGGTAGCCAAGTTGCCGCATCGCCATCTGATTTTTTCTCATTTGCCGCCGCATCTACCGCCAACAAGTTCAACGGATCTGTTGCGATATTATATCTCACTTCGTTAGACAAATATTGCGCTCCCTTCTGCCAAGCATCAGATAATGCCACTACGTGATCTATTTGTATTCCCTTTGAAATATCTTCTTTTGCGACAAATGTCTTATATTCCCCTGTATATGGTTCCTCATATTCACCAGCTACCACATTGCAACCATCAAGCACCGCGCTCTCGCCAAACTCCCGCTTTATAATCCTTTGCCGAAGCGAACATCCATTCACCGTTGGCCAACCATTATAAAATTCTTCCCTGGTGTAGCCCGTTTTTGGTGCACGCCCCTTTACCTCTAAGCGCTCCAGTATTTCCGTCGCCAAAGGTGCGTTTGGATCGGCTTCGGTCACTGCTGTCGCAGCATAATCCAAATCCTCGTTTACCGGCGTAAAAACCGTCTCGTAGCTTTCCGAATTCGTCACCAACCATATCACCACACCAATCAGCGCCGAAATAGCCAAAATTAATCTTCTTAATTTTAGGTTCATCGCCGATAATCATAGCAAACTTACTGGCCGTTTGCAATATTCCCAATAATTTGATATAATGTAATAGTGCGTTAGGGAGGGCGCATATATTTTATTGTCTCTAAATTCTTTTTAGGAGGCAATCCGCATGTTACCGGGTCTACGCCCGGCAAGTACATTTACAACCAAAGGAGTATAAGGATGATTTACGCTTGTATCTTTGCCGTCATCGTTATGGCACTAATTTTCATCGGCGTAGATTTCATCAGGCTGAATAAACTTGGTGAAGGCAACGACCGTATGAAAAACATCGCATCTATCATCCGTAAGGGCGCAGACCAGTTTATGGTGACCGAGTACAAGAAAATTGTCATCACCGTTGCTATCGTCGCTGTCATGCTATCTCTCTTTATAGAGAGGTTCGCTGGGATAACTTTTATCCTTGGCGCCTGCATGAGTAGCGCGGCCTGTGTCATCGGAATGAAAGGCGCGACTCTCGCAAACGTCCGAGTAACCAATCATGCTAGAGAGACCAAATCCCTTGGTAAGACTAACCAAGTCGCAACCATGGGTGGTTCCATCGGCGGACTCTCTGTTCCCGCTTTCGGACTCCTTGGACTTATCGCCCTGTATCTTATCATCGGCGGTATTAACCTTGAAGCCAAAAGTACTGGCATTATTCCGTTACTCAACTGCAACCCGACCATCATTTACCTCAGCACCTACTCATTAGGCTGCTCATTGGTAGCGATGTTCAATCGTGTTGCAGGAGGCAACTTTACCAAGGGCGCTGATATTGGCTCGGACATTAGTTCTAAAGTCCGTCACAATATGCCCGAGGATGACGCCAGAATGCCTAGCACCATCGCCGACTTTATCGGCGATAACGTCAATGACATTGCTGGTAACTGTTCAGACCTGTTGGAAAGTTTCGTGGCCACAATCGTAGCAAGCCTGCTTATCGCCGTCTCTATTCATAATGGAGACCAGGGTTTGTTTAATGCAACTTGTCTCTTTCCCTTCATTTTAGCAGGTGGAGGACTCTTGAGTTGTATCATCGGCCTGGCTTATGTTTTACTGCATAAACCTACCGACAAACCTTCTCACGAACTCAACATGGCGACCTACATCTCCGCAGCACTTGTTGCTATCGGTGGTGGCCTGGCTTCCTACTTCATCTTCAAAGACCAAGCTCTCTATAGCAGCTTTCGTCTTGGCTGGGCATCCCCCTGGGTTTCTGCTCTTCTCGGCATCGTTAGTGGTGTCGCTATCGGTAAAATCACAGAATACTTTACTGATACCAAGCACAAACCCGTCCGTAGTCTTGCCCAAATGGCCACCGAAGGTGAAGCTTTCGTCGTTACCAAAGGTGACGCAATTGGTTCAAAATCATGCCTGCCCCCGATTATAATTATCGGGATTTCCCTCTTGGCCTCTGGCCTACTCTGTGGGATTTACGGCATAGCCATTGCTTCGCTTGGTATGCTTTCATTCGTTGGCACTACGGTTTCTATCGACGCCTTCGGCCCTATCGCCGATAACGCCGGCGGTATCGCCGAATCCTGCCACCTGGATGAATCTGTGCGCGAAATTACAGACCAGCTTGACGCTGTTGGCAACACTACTGCCGCTATCGGCAAAGGGTTTGCAATTGGCTCCGCAGCCTTTGCAACCGTGTCCCTCATTTTTGCCTATGTTGGTAGCTATTCCACGGCAATCGAGCCTGTTCTGAATATCGCAAGCTTCGCCGTTATTGCTGGCGCTATCATTGGTGGTGCACTGATTGAATTTTTCTCGGCACTTCTCACTGATAATACCATCAAGGCAGCTTACCTTATGGCAGACGAAAACGAAAGGCAGCTCTCCGAACCTGGAGTACTCGAAGGAACCAAAGACCCTGACTATTTGACTTGCATCCGCATTTCAACTGAGCAGGCTCTGCGACATATGCTCGCCCCGTCACTACTCGCCCTGTTTATCCCAGTTATCGGCGGATTACTATTTGGCGTCGAATTCGTCGGCGGTCTCCTCATTGGAGCCACCATCGTCGCAATTCCGCGCGCCATCTTCATGGGTAACAGTGGTGGTGCTTTCGACAACGCTAAAAAGTATGTCGAAGGCGGCCTTCTAAAAGGTCATGGCAAAGGTTCCGCGGCTCACAAAGCCACCGTCGTCGGTGATACGATTGGTGACACGCGTAAAGACGTCGTCGGCGTTGCCCTCGACATCTTTATCAAGACAATGAGCACGGTTGCAAACACTCTTGCCCCCGTATTTATGTCTATTCACCTATTCTGATCCTTTACCTCCCAACTTTAGCTCGCATTTCGGCGAGCAAAAACCCTGGCTCTTATTCGAGCCGGGGTTTTCTTATTTCCGGCATTTTTTTACAATTTCTTGCATCTTTTCAAATTTATCTTCCATATCTTTTACTAATTTCAGCTGCGCCCTAGTTCTCACTAAGTTATGCTCCGGATAATCGATTTTAAAGTATTTGCTACCATCCAAATAATCTGTCAAAAACCGCACTACTAATTCCAAAGTAGCAATCTTCGCGCCTAGTGGCAATAAATCAATTTCCCTATCAGTTAACGACCTGCAAGCTTCCAAAAACCCCTTCGTATACGCCTCAAACAAATGTAAATCCATCGTCATTTTATCAAGCTCTTTAGTATCTTCTGGCGCTGTTGCCGCTCCAAACCGAATCGAATCGCCAAAATCCATCAAACTTGTCCCTGGCATCACTGTATCTAAATCCAACACGCAAAGCGCCTTTCTGGTTTTAGCATCCAACAAAACATTATTTAGTTTGGTATCATTATGCGTTACCCTCAGCGGCAATTCGTTATCGTCTAATAATTTCTGGATTATACCCGCATCTTGTTCGCGCTCCATCACAAAATCTATCTCTTCTTGCACGCTTTCTACCAAACCACAAGGATCTTTTTTGATGGTCTCTTTCAATGTTCGATAACGATCTGGTGTATTATGAAAATTCGGTATCGTCTCGTGTAATTCATCCGCCGGAAAATCCGCCAGTTGCTGCTGAAACCTCCCAAACGCTATCGCACTCTCATAAAAATCTTCGTCCGTTTCTGGCGCTTCCAGACAAAAACCATCCACCATCTCATAACAACGCCAACATTGTCCATCTTTATCCTCGTAGTAAAATTTTCCATCCTTGGTTTTTAAGAAATTTAACACACCCCGCGGATCATCCGTCTTTTTCTTGATATGCTTCGTTACCGCGATTACATTTTCCATCAACTCCGCCGGATTTTTAAAAACATATGTATTGATCTGTTGTAAAATATACTTCTTTTTCGCATCAGTATTTACTACGAATGTCCGATTGATATGCCCATGTCCAAAAGGCTTACAACCTACCGGCTCCCCCTCAATTTTAAATTCATAAATAGCTTTTTCCAAAATCACCTCCAATACTATAGACGCATCATAACAAGATCCTTACAAAAAAGCAAACCCAAAAAAAATTCCTCAATTTGACATACAATATTACAAATGTTATAACATATATCATACAAGCGCACCTTAAAAACGAGACAAGTGTTGTTTAGCTACATCCCTATTTTTTCTGAAAGGAGCTAACCTAATGGAACCGAAGAAAAAACTTCTAGCTTTTGACATTGACCGCACCCTCAGCCCACCCAAACAACCCATCACCGAAGACATCGCAGGGCTTCTTATACCCTGTCTGGACTATTTTGAAGTTTGTGCCATTTCTGGCCAACGCTTCGAGCAATTCAAAATTCAAGTCATTGGCCCACTTCAAAACACTAGCCCAAGTCAACTTCGTCATCTCCATCTCTTACCTGCTCAAGGAACGCAGTATTATCGTTACAGCGCTTCTACGCAAAAATGGATTCAGATGTACAGCCACACTCTCGCGGACGACAAAGTCGCCCGAATCTTCAAGATTCTCGAATACGCCGCCCGCGAAACTGGCTATTGGGAAGAAGATAAACTTGCCGACGGCGATTGTATCATCGAAAATCGCCTCTCTCAAGTCACCTTCTCTGGTGTTGGCCAAAAAGCCACCGCCGCAGCCAAAAGCGCTTGGGATCCAGATTGCAAAAAGCGCGAAGCCATCGTCGAGATATGTCGCGAGCTCGAACCAGAGTTCAACTACGCCATTGGTGGCGCCACATCAATTGATACCACCGTTTCTGGCATGAATAAAGGCTCTGGCTTGCAAAATCTTCTATTTGAACTCGGAATGGAAAAAGAAGACATTCTCTTCTTTGGCGACATGACACAGCCTGGTGGCAACGATTACTCTGTCATCCAAGCCGATATGGACACCATTACCGTCCGTAGCCCTGAAGACACCGCCTATGCCCTCCGTGGCATTCTCGGCCTCTACGGCATACTTTAACATTTGTCTCGCTCTAAAAACCGCTCATTTTATGGGCGGTTTTTTAAAATCACCATATCCAATTTAGAATAAAGCCTATAATCTATTTTTTTTATTTGTACGTCTACGACGAGCGTACCCAAACAGCCATATAAAAACAGTTAATGCTGGTACGGCGAAAAACATAGCTATAATAGCAGATGTGCCATCAGCCCCAGCCCCAAATAAACCAGTATCTGGAGCGTGTGCTGTCTCCTGTTTCCCAGCTTCTTCATTTGTCTCATTACCGCCATCAATTTTATCAACTTCGCCAACAGTGACATCTCTGGACTGGCTGTTAACACTAGTTGCAGAAACATTCACCATACCAGCAAAAGATAGAATCGTAGTAATTACAGTTATTATTAATATTTTTTTCATCTTGTCACCTATCTTACGTAGATATTTATTGTAATTTCCGAATTTACAATTTCTTCCTTATCTTGCTCATTATAAAAATGTACAATAAATTTCCCTTTATAATCCCCTTTCGAAATCTCCCTATCTAAAGTATATTTCACACTATCAATTTTATACCCTGGACGAAGTTTATCAGTTTTAGCCAACACGACATCTTCCCCATCAATGTTAGCAACTATCTCTAAACTTAAACTCTTCTTAGATTTTGATGGATTAGTAAAATTAAGAGTAATCAGCTTCTCGTCACTAAGCAAAGTTGCATATCCGGCATATTTAAGAGAAACATTTACGCTATTTTTTTCATCATCATCCTCCGATTCGACTTTTGTAATAGAGGAGTTTGAAGTCTCTTCGCCACTGTGCAATATTACCTGGAGAAAATACCCCCCAGCTATCGCCGCCACAAAGACGACGATAGCTATGATAATAAACGGAAATTTCTTTTGTTTTTTGGCGGACATTTTAATTTAGGTCTGGTTCAATAGTAAGGGTGACAGTGCCAATTTTATCCCCAGCATGAACGGAGTCAGAAGTTATATGCGTACCGTCTCCCTCAAGGTAAAGTATGCCGTTGAAAGATGTAGTTCCTTCGCTTCCAGCAAGAGCTTCCAAATAGCCATTATCCAGATCTTGAGAAAAACTATAACTACCATCAGCATTAATAGTGGCATAAACAGCGGACGAAAATCTACCAGTAACCCAAGAATATCCGTTCTCCGTACTAAAGCTCGCTCTAGCCTTAATACGACCATTTACTGTACTATCTTCTACATCAATAGTACTCAAGCTAGGCACTTTCCCGTAAAACGGCCCGGCAAAAGGTTCCTCAGCCGGTTCAGTACAGGCATCATCCTGATATAAACCATCAAAGGATGAAGAACTACCTGACTCTGCTCCAACTCCTACTCCTGAACAAATCAATCGGTTAGTAAAATTAAAAGCATTCGTGGAAGCATCATACCTCCAGTCGAATACCATATCGCCCCAATCAATATCCACAGAATAGACAGTTTCTTCAACTTCGCCCACGGTAACATCTTGTGTTTGTGTACCTGTACCAACGGCAAAAGTATTTATGGCTGGTATCGCGGCTATGGCCAACGATGCTGCACCCATAATTAGAGATTTTTTCATTTTTTATTCTCCCTTCCTACAGAGATTTAGCATTTTTTCTTTTAGAGTATGACCCTCTAACAATTACCATTATATCTCTGGTACACACAATGTCAAGCTGCCATTTATATACTATTTCTTTTTCTCAATCGTCAAGACATATTGCGGATTTATTAAAATATTATCGTCTATAAGATAGTAACCACCACAAACACCCAAAATTCCTTCATAAACTTTTGAGATACTACCATCTTGCGATGGAATCTTGCCAGACAACAAAACCATTATCGCTACTTTTTCGCCGATAAAACCTTCGAGCATTATATTTGCTTGATTTTCAGCCATCATTTTAACGCTATTACCGAACATTTATTTTTTCCTTTCGTTTTATTTAATTTATATCTATACTATCATATTCTTAATTTCATAAGCTTCAAAGCCACAATTCTCTAAATTCCCAACACTATAATCCAACTCACCTTTTTCTCCCAAAATACAATGTCGTAAATTTTTTAATAATCCGTTATGGCTAACCACTAATACTCTCTGATAGCCAGTGTTTTTTAGCATTTCCAAGAAACTTCTTGCTCTGTTTAAAATTTCTTCATCAGTCTCAACTGTTTTATCGTCTTTATAATCTCCCCAATTATTGATAATTATTCCTTCCATTTTTCCACCAAAGCGTTCTTTTAAATTATCATCACAAATAATTTTACACTTATCTTCACAAACAATCTCTGCCGTTTCCTTTGCGCGGCTAAGTGGCGAAGAATAACAACAATCAAAACTCATATCAGCTAATTTGTTTCTCAAAATCTCAGCCTGTTTGCGACCGTTATCATTCAATGGAACATCTTTTTGCCCCATAAGACGACCATCTAAATTCCAATCTGTTTCCCCGTGCCTGGCTAAAACAATCTCCATGTCTATATTATATACCAAAATATGTTGCAGCTACACCCACAATAACAGATAGAAAAGCTAGTTGTGAATTTAAAAACGGAATCTCATATTTTTAAACCAATCTATTTCTTTTACCTAATCAATGTCATTCAGGAATTCATATGCTGTCTGGATTGAAGAGTCCCAGTATTCCATTCCTTCCTCTGGTGCTATGTTTTTTATATATTCAATTAATTCATCCTTTTTCGATTCGTCGCTCAAATCCGTATTATCTATCTTCTCTAAAATGCTAATAAATTACTCAAAACCGTCAGATATTTTGCTTAACGTAGACCAGTCATCATGAAACATATTATATACAGGCAATTTATCATCAGATAAATCAACGATTATTGGATCTCCACAACAAGAATCGCAACCTACTACAATAAAATTATCACCAACCCAATCCTCTATTTTATTGCCATCACCATCTATTCTATATCCCTTCTGAGCATCTTCTATCTCTTCCTCAGAAAAAAGATGTATATCCCCAACACCAACCTCTACATCATTTTATATACTAAAGTATTTTATATAATAAATATCCGCCTACCAAAGCCAAAATGGAAAAATATATCGACAAGAAAAAGATAGGACTCGCCTATTCCGAGACAAGTCCTATCCGAGGGCGGTGTCCCGCATATTACACTGCAGGTCCTGCCCTCATTGCTTGCAATTATACTCCAGTCATCTCTCAAAATCAAGAGTTTTACCACTCTTCGTGATAACCTTTAGACGTTTTATACTCTTCTTACTCAGGAACTGCTTCTTGAGTTCCCTTAAACACTTTGTTTGATGTCTTTTTACCTGCCTAAGATCAACAATGATATTCTGCGACTGTTTCAATGCTCTCTGAATAGTGTTTTCCATCAATTGATTACCCTCACCAAAAGGGGCTTTCATTTCCCACTTAAGCCCACTCATTTTGATATCAGGCGTGTGCACTCCCTTTATATTACTCTTAGGAATAAGTTCAACATCAATCCCTATTTCAGTAAATGATAGAACTGTCTTATACTCATGTTTTTCAAGAATCACGCCATTGGGAATAATTTTACCTTTTTTCATGCAGAGCATCATATTTAATCTACCTCAATTTTTCAACCCCCTACCCACGGTATGATATAATAATACTCATAATAACAGATATCACAGGTTGGTTTTGAATTTAAAGATCGGAATCTTGAATTCTTAAACCAACCCATCTAGGCTTATATAAAATTAATTAACGCCCTACAAACCTTCTTTAGATTGTTAATTCTACGAATATTGCGATAGTTATAATTAATCTCTAGTTGTATGCACTCAATTCCGATATCGCTGTAAACCGTCTGAGATATTTGACCGCCCTTAAAAGGATCATCTAATGCTATATTTTTTATTCCGGCTTTCTTAAGACAATCAATGAGTCTATTAATAGTATCTTGTTCTGCCATTTTGCCATCAAGCGTCCCAATTTCAACATCAAAATTGCGTTCTCTTTTTGCACCATGCAAATCAATCATCATTTTGATTTTATTCTTTGATATAAGATCATTCAGAATTATTTTGAAATCATCTCTATTTATTTTGTTTGGATCGGTTCCTGTATCTTCGTTTTTAATCAAATAATAGCAATCAGTCTTCTTACTTACATATTTTGCAATTCCACGCGTATATGGCTCCGCAAATTTGAATTTGCCATTACGTCTTTTCTGAGCAATACCATGTGCTGACGTAATGATGATTGGGGTCTTACCCTTTTTGATCTCATATGTATTATTATCGTCGTGTTCAAGTTTTTGAATCTGCGAAGAGAAACTATTCATTCCTTGATTATAGCATATCAATATTCGCGAGTATATCCCGTAACGTGGTATAATTGTATCTATAATAATAGATATCACAGGTTGGTTATGAATTTAAAGATCGGAATCTTGAATTTCTAAACCAACCTATTTCTTTTATTCCGTTTTCTATTAAAATCCGCTTACTAAAACCGAAGTGGAAAAGTATTTCAAAAAAGTCTTGCTTTTTTGAAAGAAATAAGCTATAATAAAAATATCACCATAACCGGACTAGCCTAAGGTTCTTGCACCGACCGCAAATTCCGGTCATTTTTTCTTTATCTGATTTTTTATTGTTTTTAAAGGTAATATATTATCGACAAAAGGCTTCAGCAGCTTCGAAAATCTTTCGGTTGGCGTTATTATTTTCTTTAATTTATCGTTATCACTTAAATATCGCATTAGACAAGCAAAATCACCATCAGAAGTTACGATTATCGCCTGATTATAATTATTATATTCAATCGCCGCAGCATGCAATACAAGTTCCGCATCAACATTACCTTTCATAGTACGATTCCCATTTTCGTCTTCAAATACTACCGTTGGTTTAAAGATTAATACATATCCATAAGTCTGTAAAGCAGAATATAGCGTTGTGTTATGTGGGTCGTATCCAATAAATAGAAAAGCTTTTTCTACATTAAATTTAGTTCGTAAATACTTGCGCAACTTACCGTAGTCCAACTCTATATCTTGCGATTTTGCGCCAAGATATAAATTATTTCCGTCAATAAACGCATAGTTCTTACTTTTCATATCTATTATTATATCACACCGGATGCTATAATATAGTTATTGAAGTTCTTGCAGGGCGCAGTATGTGCCGAGCGTGAAAGCTTCTTTTTTGTGTTATAATAAAAATATCACAAGTCCGCCAATTTAGTGTGAATATCACAGACCCAGGACTTTCTTTTTTTTGTGATATAATCAAAGATAAGAACGCTTAACAAAGAAGGCTTTAGAATGGAACAAAATACAACTGCTACAATGGATAGCAACAATCAAAAAAGTAAAAATAATCAAATTGCCATGATAATTACATCCATCGTAGCAATATGCGGCATTGGTTTTGGCATTAACGGGATAATTCAAAACTCACAAAAAGACAGCCAAATAACTGATTTAAAAGTTCAGCTTGAAGAGTCAAACAACAAAATCACTACTTCAATAGAAAAAGAGAAAAATGAAGACAAAGAAAATGAAACAGCTGCAAATTCATACTTGAGTATCAATAATTGGGGTATAAAAGTAAAAATTGGCACCGACATTAGACCACTAAGAATTATTTATTCAAGTGATGAAGAAAATGATGAGTATGTAACGATATCAGTAATACAAAATAATAAATTCTATGAATATAAAGATACAAATTTATATCCTTTAAGTATAAGCATAGTCCGTTCTGCGACAAAAACCGAAATCGAAGGATACACCACCACTTTTAAACCAATCTGCAATATAGGAGGTTATAATTATTTTGTCACTCATCAAACAGGTATCGGATTGTTCGAAGAAATACCCTCTTCAATAATGGAATCGCTTATCGAAGCCAACAATCAATTATTAGAAAAATTAAAAAATCCAAACAATTACTTCGCATTATAATACTCATACCATATGAAATCTCCCTACAATATTCCGTATAACAATACCCGCCTCTCATAACTATCAAAAAATACATTCCATCTTATTCATTGACATTTGATCAAAAACATCTGCCACAATATGTTATAATTATACCCATAATAACGGATATCAAAGGTTGGCTATGAATTTAAAAATCGGTATCGTCGGCCTACCAAACGTCGGCAAATCTACACTATTTAATGCTCTCACCAACGCTGGCGCACTTGCCGCCAATTATCCTTTTGCTACTATCGAACCGAATATCGGCATCGTTCCTGTCCCAGATGAACGCTTAGATGTACTCGCCAAAATGTACGAGACCGATAAAGTTGTCCCCGCCACCGTTGAGTTTGTTGACATCGCCGGCCTCGTCGCTGGTGCTTCTAAGGGTGAAGGACTCGGCAATAAATTCCTTGCTCATATCCGCGAATGTCAAGCTATCTGTCATGTAGTTCGCGCCTTCAAAAACGACGATATTCTAAGGGCCGACCAAAAGCTTGTCACAGATATCGTCGCCCAGGCCAAAGACGATATAGATATTATCAATCTCGAACTCCAACTCGCCGACGAAGAAACCAAAGCTAAGGTTGAAGCTAAACGTAAAAAAGACCCCGCCGATGAAAACATTCCTTATCTCACCGACAAACCAGTTATCTACATGTTCAACATTGATGAACAGGGTCTCACCGACAAATCATTTCAAGAAAAACTCAAGAACCTTGTCACTCCAAACGAAGCCATCTTTGTCAATGCCAAGCTTGAAGAAGAAATGTCTGGCATGAACCGCAACGAACGTAAGGAATTTTTAGAAAGCTATAATGTAAAAGATGATGCACTCGGCGAACTCATCAAAGCCGCCTATAAAACTCTCGGCCTTCAATCTTTCCTCACTGCTGGTAAAAAAGAATGCCGTGCCTGGACTATCAAAAAAGGTGCCACCGCTCCCGAGGCTGCCGGCACCATTCATACCGACTTCCAACGTGGCTTTATCGCTGCCAGTATCTGTAATTACGACGACTTGAAGGCACTTGGTTCCGAACAGGCCGTCAGGGCCGCCGGCAAACTCAGGACCGAAGGCAAGACCTACATTATGCAAGATGGAGATGTAGTCGAATTTAAATTTAACGTTTAGGAGGTAAAATGGAAAACAACGCAGAAATAGATCCTTGGGCAAAAATGGGCAATGTAGCCGGTAACAAATCCGGAGAAGTCAGCCAAGAAGGCTTGGCTCGCGAAGCCGAATGGAACAATGCCATGACCGATGCGCCAGAATTCAGCGGCAACCAGTTTGGCGAAGCGACTCCGGCAACACCAGAATCTTCATCTGAGGTTGCTACCGAACAATCTGCCGACAAATCCCCAGAACGCGACGATAATGTCGCCGACGCCAGTGCTATTATCAATTATGGCCTCAACGCCGCTGCTAGAGAAAGGGGCGTAGAGGCAACTATTCAGGCTATCAATAATTTCGTCTACAACGGCGATGGCGATCCAATTAAACAGTTATTTATCGAACTCGGCATTGATACTGGCGCCGAAGTTAAAGATTTAATCGAAGAATCTCGCGCCGCCAAACCAAATGAAGATGCCTTCCGTAATGAAAATATTAATGCACCGAACACTATAAACAAATCGCTAGAAGGCGCATTGAATGCCATTAAAGAAGTTAAAGAGCTTGTCGCCGAAGTACAATCTTCACCTGCTTACGCCAACTTACGCGCCGAAGCTAAAAAAACCGGAAAAGGATACTTCGAATATGCCGTCAGTAAATACGGCGTACGCGACCTGACCGTCCTTTTCGGTTCCCTCGGCCAACTTAAAGAAGCTCCATCTTCGAAATCTACTCCAGAAGCCACTCCGGAATCTGATAAATCTAATGAAGCCGAAAGATCAGAAAACGAAACCGAAGAAAATGCTGGAAAAAACCCTCCACAAGAAACTCAAAGCGAAAACCAATCTTCAACTATAAATTTCTCCCCAGACACAGACGCTACAGCCAGAAATAAATCCCTATTATAAAACTCCGGATGATATTTTAGAAACACTTCTGTCGCAAACCTCATTTGTTTTTGTTTGCTCACTATGATTGCGGCCAATCCACCGCCATATAAGTCATGTGTCCGATATTTTACCTCTGTAAAATACAATTTTCCTTCAAATTCAGACACGATATCAATTTCGCAAAATTTCGTTTTAAAATTTCGCACCACAATCTTATGTCCTCGTTTCACTAAATATTTACAAACCGCATCTTCACCACGCAC
Source organism: Candidatus Saccharimonadota bacterium (assembly GCA_017431105.1). Taxonomy (GTDB): domain Bacteria; phylum Patescibacteriota; class Saccharimonadia; order Saccharimonadales; family Saccharimonadaceae; genus Nanosyncoccus. The sequence continues at coordinate 23,461 of JAFRLS010000039.1, forward strand.
CCCAATAACTGTTGTATTTTTTACAACGGTCTTAGTATTACTTTCAAGCCCCATTATACTTTTAATCGGCTCAAAACTTTTGCGATGCTCTTCGCAAACTCCAAGCTCGCGAATCGCTTTTAGATGTATTGCCGTTCCATAACCTACATGCTTTTCAAAGCCATAGCCAGGAAACTTAGACTCCACTTCATACATATAATAATCTCTTGCTACCTTCGCCACAATCGATGCCGCCGACACTTCTTTTACTAAATTATCCGCTTTTACTACCGTCGAGACATATCTTTCAAGCGCTGTTCCTCGCAAAAAATTTACCTTTCCATCAATTACGATTTGTGAAAATGGTGCCTTTTTACTCTGCACTTCTTTCACGGCTCGTCGAGTTGCCAATCTCAAAGCTTCGCTAATCCCAACCTCATCAATCTCTCGTGCCGGCACCCAGCCTAAACCAACCGCCAAAGCCTCACTAACAATCAAGTCATTTAAAGATTTCCTTTTCTTTACAGATAATTTCTTAGAATCTTTAAGCTCGTTTACCCACTCCGGCCACGGCTCCGGCAAAATCACCGCTCCCACAACAAGCGGGCCCGCCAAGGGCCCGCGTCCAACTTCATCTATCCCAAGAATCGCCATTAGGCTTCGGTTTTCTCTTCTACTTCTGTTTTTTCAGTAGCTTCCTCTGCCGGAGTTTCTACAACTTCTACTTCTGGAGCTTCGGCTACGTCTGTCTTTTCCTCGACCACTTCTTCAGCTGGTTTCTCTGGTACTGTCACATCATTTACTGCCGCACGATCGAAATCTTTACCAGAAAGTCTTGCAGACTTACCAGAACGACTACGCAAATAACCTAAATTATTGCGACGCACCTTAGAGCGCTTGGTAATTTCAATTTTTTCAACTAATGGTGAGTGGATAAGATAAGATTTCTCTACGCCAACACCAGAAGTTACCTTGCGTACTACAATACGAGCAGTGTGAGATTCCTTGCGATCTACACGAATTACTACACCTTCAAAAACCTGGAAACGGAATTTGTCACCTTCTTTAATTTTCTGTGTAACTTTTACGGTATCACCAGAACGCACATCAACTACAGCTTTCTTTTTTTGTGCATCACCAATTTGCTTTAAAATCGAAAAACTCATATTTTACCTTTTATATTAAACGATTACCTGTTATTTTAACACACTTGTTTTAATTTTTCAAGGCTAATTTCACTCTTTCCTCTACTGGAAGCGCTGGGTCCACTTTTTCAAGTGCCGCCGTAGCCTCTTTCAAAGGAAAACCAAGCGCAATTAAAGCGTCTAGTGCTTCATCCGACTTTTCTTCCACTGAGGCAAACTTCGCTTTTGTCGCCCCATAATGTGACGGTGCCCCGACTTTATCTCGAAGATCTACAACTACCCGCTCCGCAGATTTCTTGCCTACGCCAGTCGCCTTAGAAATAAACGCTATGTCAGCATTAGCAATCGCATTTCGCACTTCTTCCGCCTCTGCTAAAGACAAAATTGCCATCCCAGCTTTTGGCCCAACCCCTTGCACCGAAATCAAGAGCTCAAAAATCTTCTTCGCCGCCAGACTCGAAAAACCATACAAATCTTCCGCATTTTCACGAATCGCATGATAAGTGTAAAATTTCCGCTCTTCACCCAGCTTCACATCCTCAAAATCTGGCGTCGGCACCATTATTTCATAACCCACACCATGTACGTCCACAATCAGGGAATTATTAAATTTTTCAACAATTATACCGTTTATATGTGCAATCATACCTAAATTATACCATCCTTGTTAAAGCGTGCGTGATTGCTGCCGCCAATGCATCTGCCGCATCATCCGGCCGTGGTTTCTTCTCTAGTCCAAGATGCATTCGTACCATTTCCTGCATTTGCGGCTTTCCCGCTGAACCATAGCCAGTCAAAGTTTTTTTAATTTCATTTGGTGTATACTCAAAAATCGGCAAACTATTTTGTTCTGCCACTAAAAGCACCAATCCACGAGCTTCTGCCACCGCAATACCAGTTGTAATATTTTTTGAAAAAAACAATTTTTCTACCGACACTACATCCGGTTTAGTTTGTTTGAAAACCTCCTGTAGAGATTCATACAGTTCTTTTAATCTGCTTGGCAAAGGCGCGCGCATAGTTGTAGTAATTACACCAAAATCCAATGCTTTTGCATCAGTCCTGCTAGATGTTTCGATTAACCCAAACCCGCAAATTCCAATCCCCGGGTCAATTCCTAAAATTCTCATTTTACATACCTAATTAAAGTTTCACGTAAATCCTTCGCTGGCACCACGAATTTATCTTTTACTGTAGCCGGCCCAATCGCGTGTAAGAAACCAAGCTTCTTGGCTTCCGCAATTCTCTGATCCGCCCTAAACGCCGAACGAATTTCACCCCCTAACCCTACCTCACCAAATACCACATATTCTTCACCTAGTTTTCTCCCAGCCACCGCCGAAGCAATTGCCATACAAACCGCCAAATCGGCCGCCGAATCATTTAATTTTAACCCCCCCACTACATTAATAAATATATCTTTATCAGAAAGTTTTAGTTTGGTCCGTCTTTCAATCACCGCAATCAAAAGATTTAGCCGATTTATATCAAAACCAGATGCCGTACGTTTTGGATAACCAAAATTAGATGGCGTCGCTAGAGCTTGTATTTCTACCAGAATCGGCCGGTTCCCTTCCAAAGTTGCCAAAATCACCGAGCCATCAGTATTCGTTCTTTCCGCTAGTAATGCAGCAGACGGGTTTTGCACTTCTTTTAATCCCTTCTCCATCATTTCAAAAATTGCTACTTCGTTAGTTGAGCCAAAACGATTTTTTACCGCCCGTACCGTTTTAAACCCACCATACCTATCACCTTCAAAGCTTAAAACCACATCCACTAAATGTTCCAAAACTTTCGGCCCAGCCAAAGTCCCATCTTTTGTCACGTGTCCTACTATTATCACGGCCGTGTCAGTCGCCTTTGCCGCCCGGATAATCAAGTTCCCACAATTCGTCACCTGCGAGACCGTCCCCGGTGCCGATGAAATCTCGTCCATCGCCAGAGTTTGAATCGAGTCCACAATTACCAAGTTAAATTCACCAGTTTCAATTGTTTTTGCAATATCATTACCAGAAGTTGAAGCTGCAAAGTTCAAATGTTCTGAATTTTTCGCCGAACCCGCACCTAATCTCTCTGCCCGCAGTTTAACTTGCCCGGCACTTTCCTCGCCTGATATATATAATATATTATGATTTTTTGCTACTTCTGCACAAATTTGCATCAGAAGCGTAGATTTACCAATTCCCGGCTGACCAGCCAGTAACGACACCGAACCCATCAATACTCCACCGCCTAATACCACGTCTAAATCCTTAAAACCAGTCTTTAGTCTCGCCTTGGCGTCAGACGGCTCCACGGATTTTAATTTTACAAAATTCAATTTTTTGCCAGACATCTTGCCTTTTTCTAGTGCAGTTTTTTTCGCACTTTCAGATTCTACTATTTGTTCAACCAAGGAATTCCAGGCCGAGCAATTCGTACATTGCCCTACCCATTTTGTATAAACAGCACCACACTGCTGGCAAACAAATTGGCTCCTACTTTTCATGCCCCCATTATAACACACTAATATCTCGGCGCTATCTCACGCTGATAAACAGCAGTCATGTTGGAATAGTCATCTGTAGTTGTTTGGCTTGTAGACCAAAGAATAGTAGAGGCATCATAGTTAACTATTTCAGCTGGAATGCCAGAGTTTGTGCCTGTAGCAGCACCATAGGTGCGGTTTAAATCTAATGTATTA
>JAFRLS010000040.1 GCA_017431105.1 Candidatus Saccharimonadota bacterium
GCTGGGCCCGGGGTTCTGTCAGACGGATGTCTCCGTCAGTCATGTGACCTTTGCGGCCATGAGCGAGGCGGAGATCAGGGAGTTAAGCGTATTATCAACGAGCCAACCGCTGCCGCTCTCGCCTACGGTCTTGAATCCAAAAAAGACGAAAAAATTGCCGTCTTCGACCTTGGTGGTGGTACTTTCGATGTTTCCATCCTCGAACTCGGCGATGGTGTTTTCGAAGTGATGTCTACCAACGGTGACACCCACCTCGGTGGTGAAGATTTCGATAATATCGTCGTCAACTTCCTCGTTGATGAATTTAAGAAAGAATCCGGCATCGATATTAAGGGCGACGCTGCTGCTATGCAACGTGTCAAAGACGAAGCCGAAAAAGCTAAAAAGGAACTCTCTAGCTCCACTTCAACCGACATTAATCTCCCATTCTTAAGCGCCGACGCAGACGGTCCAAAACATTTTGAATATACTTTGACTCGTGCCAAACTCGAAGAGCTCGTCGCAGATTTGCTCGACCGCCTCGAAGAGCCAGTTAAAAAAGCTCTGAAAGACGCTAAACTCGACACCAAAGATATCGACGAAGTAGTAATGGTCGGTGGCATGACTCGTATGCCAGCTGTTATTGAAAAAGTTAAAAGCATCTTTGGTAAGGATCCAATGCAGGGTGTTAACCCAGACGAAGTCGTAGCTGTCGGTGCTGCTATTCAAGGCGGCGTACTCCAAGGCGACGTCAAGGATATTCTCCTTCTCGATGTCACCCCACTCACCCTTGGTATCGAAACCATGGGCGGTGTTCGCACTCCTTTAATCGATCGCAACACCACTATTCCTACTTCTAAATCCGAAGTCTTCTCTACCGCTTCAGACAACCAGCCACAAGTTGAAATCCACGTTCTCCAAGGTGAACGCGAATTCGCCAAAGACAACAAGTCCCTCGGTCGCTTCATTCTCGACGGCATTGCACCGGCTCCTCGTGGCGTGCCACAAATTGAAGTCACCTTTAATCTTGATGCTAATGGTATCTTAAATGTCACTGCTAAAGACAAAGGCACCGGTAAAGAGCAATCAATCACCATTCAAAACTCTGGTAACATGAGCAAAGAAGATATTGAAAAAGCCCAAAAAGAAGCTGAGCTCCACGCTGAAGAAGACAAGAAAAAGCGTGACACTATCGATGTAAAAAACCACCTAGAAAATGCTATCTACCAAGCTGAAAAAATGCCTGACGAATACAAGGACAAAATCAGCGACGAAGATAAAGAAACCATCAAGAAAGCCGTTGAAGAAGCTAAGAAAGTCTTAAACGATGATTCAGCCGATAAAGATAAACTTGAAGCTGCCGCTAAAGAACTTTCCGATAAAATCATGCCAATCGGCACTAAAATGTATCAACAAGCCGCCGAAGACGATAAAAAAGATGATAAAAAATCCAAAAAGGATGACGACGAACCAGTCGAAGGCGAAGTCGTAGACAAATAATCAACCAACAAAAAAAGAGGGGCCAGCCCCCCTCTTTTTTTGACAATTAAAAAATCATATAAAACAATGCCGGTAACAAATAAATATGCAGCGCATTCGGCAAGCCCGAAAAGAAGCAAAGCGTTATACCATATGCTATCAACAGAGTCACTATGGCAACATTTACCGAACTTTTTATTATTGTTCTCGTAACTAAAACCACCGTCAAAATCACCAATATAACCCCAACTACACCAACTTCCAAGAGCAAACTCGCATACTCATTCTGCACAATTTCTTTCGGGCTTCCCGTAAGTCCAACATCATATAAGGCCTCGCCCGCCCCACCGAGCCCTACACCAAAAACCGTAGTTTTAAAATCTTGCGACCAAACTTTAATCGCATCTCGCGTTAATTTTTTTCTCACCTCAGTCGATTCTTCTACGTAACCGTCAAAATCTGCCTCATTTTCTACTTCATTTTTTTGCTCCAAAGAGGGCACTTGTGTTTTTCCAGAAACCTCCGGTAAATCTAGGTCATCTTTTACACGCACATCAATAATACCAAGTGATAAATGATTTAAAACTTTCGCCACGCCCGAAGCGTACGTATCGCTAGTCGGCCCAACTTCCGCAAAAATTCCTTGCAAATTTAATGTAAACAGAAACGCCAAAATTATTATCGGCCAAATTAATATCACCTTCCATTTTTTAGTTCGCACTATTTGCCAGGTCGTTAGGAAAATCAACCCTACCAAACACGCATAAATCGCTCCCCGCGAAAACGTCAAAAACAACGTCGCTGTAAATATGAAGAAACAGAGTAGTAAAAATTTCCGTCCCAAATTTTTACTATTCTGTTTCAAAAAATAAAGTGACATTATTATTGGCGCTATTAGCAAATTTCCCATAAACTGTGGTTCAATTGCAAAACCATTCGGATGTGGGAACCCAAACGCTTGCGACACGCAACCCCTACACATCAAAGTGCAATCACTCGACACTCCCATCACATCCAAAATACATTGCAAAAAACACCATGCGCAAATTACCAAACTCGATCCAAAAAATACTTTCCAAAAAATTTCTTTAAAATTCTTCGGAAAATCAATTTCTTTTTTTAAAATCACGAACGTAAACACCGCAAAATAAACCAACCACACGATTCCAATCGTCAAAATACCTCTTGCTAAATTTGGTGACCACAAAACTGAAAAACTCATAAAAATCGGTAGCAACAGCCACTGCCATTTCTCCAAAATTATTCGCCATAATCTCTTCTTTACCAAAATCCCAAATGCCAAAACATCAAAAATCACCAACCAGATTAACGGCAGGGAAATTTCAAAATTCATACTTTCATTTTTGCCAAACGAAATAATCGGATAATAAGAAAAAAACAATACCACCGGTAAAACATAAATCAAAAAAGTATAAATTTTATTTACTTTTTTCATGTTTTTTACTTTTCTTCACAAAATTTAAAAATTCCCGATCGAATCTTTCTAGGCTAAAATTATCTACACTTTTTGCGACTTTCGCGCGATCAAACTTTAATTGTTCAAATTTCAAAATTCCCTCCGCTAAAGATTTTGCATTTTGTTCTTCAAACAAAACCCCATTTTTACCATTTTTTATATAGTCCTTTGCGCCGCCTTCTCCAAACGCAATCACTGGGCATCCTGCCGCTAATGCTTCTACCGGCGCAATCCCAAATGGTTCCAAGCTCGGGAATAAATAACCTTTTGCTTGACTTAAATATTTTGCCAAATCATCCTTTTTCATCAAAGGCAAAAATTGCACCAACGTCGAGCCTTCAGCCATCTTCACTAATTTTTTATGTTCTGGCCCCTCGCCAACCACCACCAAATGTCGCTGCGACATTTGTGCTGCACTCACCGCCAAATCAATTCTCTTCCAATTCACTTGTCGTGAAGTTGTAATATACGCAGAAGACAAATCAAACCCGTTTTTCAACTTTATATTACGTAACTTTTTCTTCACTTTGAAATCTTCAATCTCCACCGGCGGGTGAATCACCACCGCATCTCTACCATAATATTTTTTAATTTGCTCTTTTGCATATTCCGATATCGTCACAAAATAATCTGGTCTTTGTGCTGATTTCAAATCCGCTTTTCTCAAAGGTACTACTAGTAGTTTAAAGAAAAATCTCACAAATGGGTTCAACACACCGAACCCTGGATTCTTCACATAATCATCATACATTTGCCAATAGTATTGCGTTGGTACATGACAATATGAAATATGCACACCATTTGGCACTTTCACTGCTTTCGCCTCCGCACCAGTTACCGAAATCACCAAATCATATTCCGACAAATCTAAATGTGAAAAGTATCTTTGCCTTAAAGGGCCTAAAATCCTTCGCATTTTAGTCGGATATTTTTGCAGTCGCCCAGTTCGCACATCCGCATCTTTAAACCAATCAATTCCCTCCGGATCATATTTTGAAGTATAAATTGGCGCCTCCGGAAAAAGTTGATGAATCCGAAGCAAAACTTTCTCGGCCCCACCTACATTTGTTAGCCAATCACAAACCAAAGCCACTTTCATTATTTAGCTCCGTCCCCACTCAGCACAATTATGATAGTTTTTAAGAAAATCTGCGCATCCAAAACTAAAGACCAGTTCATCACATAATATATATCAAGCGCTCGCCTTTCTTCAAATGGAATATCTCGTCTGCCAGACACTTGCGCAAAACCAGTAAGTCCAGACTTTACGCTGAGTATCAAAGACCGATCGCCATAATCACGTAATTCCCCCGGCAGAAGCGCTCGTGGCCCAATCAAAGAAATATCACCTTTCAGAATATTTACTAATTGTGGTAACTCATCAATTGAAGTCCTGCGCAAAAATCTTCCAAACTTCGTTACCCGCGGATCATTCTTAATATAGTCGCCATCTTTGCGATATTTTTTAATCAACTCCGGTTTACCCATTTTAGTAAATGCTTCTTCCGCCGTCATACCATTATATTCTGGCTTCATCGTTCTAAATTTATAACATTTAAATTTGCGATTATACCGCGTTAATCTCTCATCTTTATAAATTGGCGAATGCTTAAAATCGCCCAATTTTATCATTAACCACACAATCATCATCGGGATCAAAACCACTATCAGCGCCACCAAACTAAACAAAATATCAAAAATTCTTTTTACTGCCGCCGCGCTCCCCTTAAGTGGTGTTAGTCTCACCAACACCGCCGGCGTATTCCCCACCAATTCTAATTCACCAAAGTGTGAGGACAACGCCGCTTCCGAAGGCACAAAATAATACAACAAGTGCCTATTGACCGCCTGTTTAAATACGTATTCAGTCGATTTCTCGTCCGTCTGAAAAATTATATCCGCCCGTGCTTTTTTCAGAGCCTCTTTGAGTGACGAATATTGATTTTTTCGTAAATCTTGCGGAATGTATTTTTTTGCCGCCACAATACCAGCTAACCTATAGCCAGACTCTGGGCTCGAAGCAATGTAGTCTGCCAAATACTCCGTGTTCTTATGATTCCCTACGATTACCACCCGCTTAGTTCCATAATCTTTTCTAAATATCTGTCGCATCACGAATCGTACTAAAATTCTTTCTGCCATCAAAAACACAAACGACAATGCTACTGAAGTCAAGGCCACAATTCGTACTGGGAATAACTCTTCACCCGTAAAGAAATCATATACAATTAATGCCGCCATACTAAGAATCGATGCCAAAATAATCCTGCCCAGTTCTGGCATCCTAGACTTTCCTAAAAACACCGATTTTTTATATAGCCCCAAAGCCGCCAAAATAATTAACAAAATCGGCACCAAAAACATAATTGTTCTTGTAAAATCAGCTAGCTGCGATTCAAAAGTATACGGCCTTTGATCTACGTGCACACGAATAAAATACGCCATCGCATAGGACAAAATTAGCATCAAGCTATCACCAATTATCAAAGCAATTCTCAAAACAAAATCGGATTTTTTCCGCATACATATATTATAACATAAATTGTGTCGTAACAGAGCACATCAAACCTTATGCGGATTATCAAAAACGTGTATAATTAACTTATGGAAAAGAAAATTAAAGCTTACGAAAAATTCATCGAAAAAGCCTCGCAAGAAAAACAAACTCCAACCGAATTAGCAAAACTCGCGGATTTGCATCAAGAAATGGTCGAAAACTTCCAATTCGAAAGACTAATCCATCTCATCATTACCTTATTCTTTGTATTTATCTCGCTCATTATTCTAGGTATCACCGCTTGGCTACTCGGATTAAATGGCTTCTCACTCATGACTCTACCGATGGTGCTTGTCGCATTCATCATCACCATTCTCACCTGCTTTTATGTCAGGCACTACTATTTCCTCGAAAACCACATTCAAAAATTATACGAATATACTAAAAAATTACGCAATTAAAAACCCGCTATTTGCGGGTTTTATTGGAAATCAATTTGTAGTAGCATCTCGCACACAAAGCGTGCGCATCAACATATCCATCCTTGCACAAGATACCATAGATAGCTCCATTGATTTTTTATCAAAAATATGCTATTATATTATATATAAAGTTAGAAAACTAACGTACTTTAAAAGGAGAGTTAGACAATGATTATCGTATTAAGTGGTCCATCTGGCATTGGCAAGGGCTATATCAAGGATTCTTTAAAGGAAAAATATCCTTATATTGAGGAATTAGTATGGTATACGACCAGAAATCTACGTCCAAATGAATTAACAAACTCGAATCGCAAACATATTTCCGAAGAAGAATTCGAGGAAATGGTAAAAAAAGGCGAGATGGCATTAGCCCAAGATATGTTTGGACATCGGTACGCAGTCAGAAAACAAGACCTGCTTCCCCGTGAAGGCGTTTTTCTGACAGAAATTCACCCGTTCGTAATCGCGGAAGCAAAAGACATCAATCCGCATATTATTTCGATTGGGCTAGTCACTGATGACTACGATTTACTAAGAGAAAGGTTGGTCAACCGACGGAAAACTGAATCCCTAGACGAAGTAGAACGCAGAATTCAATCGGCAAAAGACGAAGTAAGTGCTATTCGTGACAAAATACAGTTTTACAACAGTCTCATTACTATCAAAAGAGATAACGAAGACCAAATCGCAACGATAGCGCAAGAGTTGTTTGCAAAGTACATGGAAGGGGGAGATCTCTATGCTGCAGACAAATGTAGGGAAAGTAGCTCTTAACACTCCGCTACTATTAGCATCGGGATATATCACAGAAACCCCAGAATTCTTTCTTAAGACTTCTGGGTGTAGTGGTATGGTTACGAGATCCTTAAAGAAAAACCCGCCGCCAGAACGTAAAAACGTTCCCGCACCGAGATACGTAGTATTCGATGATGGTAAAAGCATGCTCAACTGCGAATGGGGCAACTCGACGCCTTGGACTGAATGGTATGAACACGGAGTCGCCGACGTCAAAAACTCCGGAGGCTCCCTAATTCTTTCTATTTCGGGACGAGTCATCGAAGATTGCTCCAGCCTGATTAAGAAATTTGACGAAATCGAAATTGATGCTTTCGAGATTAATGTTTCCTGCTCTCATTCTGGAGCCGTACACGGAAATCTCAACATCGATATCGAACACCTCAAAGAACTTCTCACCAAAATCAGACCATTAACCGAAAAACCCATCTGGGTAAAACTGTCGTATTCGTCTTATCTGCTTGATATGGCAAAAATCGCTGAAGAACTCGACGCCGATGCAATTGTCTGTTCGAATAGTATCGGGCCTGGTTTATTTATCGACACCGAAACTGGCCTGCCCAAACTTGGTATTAAAGGTGGTGCAGGTGGGGTTACCGGAAAGGCAATCTTCCCTATTGCATTAAATTGTGTTTATCAATTAGCGCAAACCGTCAAGATTCCTATCGTGGGCATCGGTGGCATATCTACAGCAGACGACGTAGTGCAAATGATGATGGCGGGCGCTAGCGCAGTACAACTCTACACTGCGCCTGCTATTACAGGACCAGAAGTATTTCGAGATATCGTAAATGATTTGACCAATTATCTAACCGCGCATAAAATAAATACTGTACGGGATCTGATTGGTATAGCAATCGGGAAAGCAGAAAACAACTGTTTCAAAGCACCGAAGCCCATTGTATCCAGCAAAAACTGTATCCATTGCGGATTATGCCATAAGGCATGTGCATTTGGTGCTATCAAACAGCCACCCGACATCAATTACGATAAATGCGTTGGATGCAACGCATGCGTCGGAGTCTGTCCGACCAAAGCACTCACCACGCATTACGAAAGGAGCGAGTAACCATGAAACCAAAAGTAGGAAAAAACGATTGGTACACGATTACCATCCTCTGTTCTAAATGTCAAACTAGTCTTTATAAGTACAAAAAAGAAGGCGGTGGCGAACTTATAAAGTGCTACGTTAGTAACATTTTAGAGGATTACACAAACGGTGATTTGTGTTGCCCGAACTGTGGTCAACAGTTTGCTCGCGAAGCAATTGTTCATAACAGGCCAGCACACAAAATCATTGGCGGAAAAGTAATCGTTCGTGGGCATCACGGAAAAAGCAAATAGCTCTTCAAAAGCGACGTCTAGTACGTCGCTTTTTCTTTACTGAAATGATATCTGTTCTCGAAATAGTTTTCAGTATAATTATCAAAATCAAATACTTCGTTTGCTTCTTTGTTTAGTTTCTCAATATATTTAATATAACCCTCATCCGTAAATATTTCCAAACCTAATTCCTTACAAACCTTCTGAATATGATTCTTGGCGACCTCAATACCATTTTCATCCGCCATTATCTCTGCCTCGAAATGAAAGCTATGACCAGGAACCTCAACAATGGCAAATTCAATACCATCATAATTGTAAACTTCAGTCATTCGCTCACAAAGCATACCTTTTTTATAACCGAGTGCAGCATAAATTTGTACTAAAGTGTCAAAACTGCCGGCCTCAGTCAAAACCGAAAGTTCCTTACGGTGATTTGAACTCGTCCAATCACCAAGCTTCACGATAATCTCCGGATTACCATTCGTAATACGTAGACGAATATCTTTTTTACGATGCTTCAAGCCATCACCAAGAAAAGTAGAATAGTCAATCAAGACTCGGTGTTTAGTCGTGACCTTCTCGCCATGTTCATCAAAAAACGCCATCAATTCTTTTGCTTGTTCGTTTGTCAACGGCCCACTGTGTTCAACTTCAATATTTTTAGTCATTTTCTCCCTCCAATGCAGTTTTTATAATCTGCTTCGCAACCATTGTTGCATAGCATCCAGTAAAAATAAAATACGTGAGAAGAATGCGTTTTTTGCCCGCGAATATTTCATCATCCTTAATGTCCTTAGCAAACACTACCGTCGGCAAAATCATATCACGAAAAATTTTCGCCTCTTCAGCAACAAACGTCTCTTTGTTGAAACGATAACCATTAATCATAAATGGGCTACTTGGCGTAGATTCAGTAATAATTGGTAAATGCAGCTCGCCAAGATCAGGAAAATCATATTCCTTACTCTTGAAACTATCTTTAATATGTTTCGACACGGCAATATTCCAAAGATAACTATTGTATGCAGACACAAAGAAGCCAACTTGCCCAGGATTTAACGCTTCAAAAGCAGCCTTACCCGTTTTCCCTTCTGGAATTTTATTGCCAGTTTTCTTCAAGACCTCGAACGCCCCATCCCAATCGCCTTCACATATCGCCTTACCGATAAAATGGGTGATATATGGACCACCGGGCAAACCAAAACGTTGATTATCGTAATAGTTCACAAACGGGAAAAATTTATGTTTCTTAGTAAAATCGACGATGCGGTTTGCTTCATCATCGGTTAAATTCCTCACAACAATCCGAAAAGTATTCCCGAATAACGATTTTGCCGCCACTGGCTCAGAACCAAAACCCATCACACGATCAATAATAATAAATGTATCGTCGCCAGCATGTGCTGCATTAAAATCCGTCACCGCTTTTTTTGATAATTTCTTTTTTATAGAAATAATCTGTTCAGTAATACCATCTTCGTCCTTCAACCCTTCAGCAGCAACATCAGAAAAATCGAGACCAAAATAATCTTTAATTTTCTCTATTGCTTCAAATGTTGTGTAGTTTGATTTTTTCAACCAAACGTATGTATATTTTTTTGCAAGAGGGTCAAAATTTGGAAGCAGCGGCACCTCGGTGACGAGGAAGTCGTTATTTATGGTTTTCACCTTGAAATCGCATTTCTTCCTAACCATAATTATACATATTACCATATCTTACGCAAAAAAGCAAACATAAGTTTTTTAAACAAAACTATACAAAAATGAAAATTCTCTAGCCAAACGGTCTCATTGATTTTTACGCAAATTTCTGTTATAATATATAATTAGACAGGCTTATTTAAAGCCTCGTATTTTTATTTTTAGAAAGGTTGGTGACTATAGTGGCAAGAAACTTCGAATTAGATTCTCTGAAGGCCAGAGAGCAAGAAGCCTTCCACCGTAAGCAGTCAGCATTCCAAAAGTATGTTGACGCAAAAGAGCGTGCCAATACGGCACACGATACCATGCAGTCTGCTTGGGAAGAACGTTGTTCTGCCCGGGAAGAAATGAACCGCGAGTTCGAGGACATGCGACATTCCAGCGATAACTATCATGAAGTTTGGGATGAGTATGGCAGAATTCGTGATGCAAACAATGCTCGCATCGAATCACTTCGCTACGAAGCAGATTCTGAACATCAAATGATGAAAGACTGTTTTGAACGCGCAAGCGATGCCTACGAGTACGGCAACAAAGCCGAAGCACCCATATATTCTGCCGAAGGGCACGACCACAAAGATCGTCGCGATGAGCTTAACGAAGAAATTAGTAGGCTCGTTCAAGAAATCCGCGACGCAAAAGCTAACGCTGAATGGCGTGCGCCAAAAACCGACAGTTCTGCGTTTCACAAAGCAAAGGAAATGTTTAACAATGCCAAAGCTCGTCATGAGTCTGCAGAAAACGAGTTTAAAAGGCTCAAGGCCGAACGTGATTATTACAAAGCCGAGTTTAACTCTGCTCAAGAAGAGCATGTTCGTCTGAAAGAAGAATTCCAGAAAAAACTTGCCGAAGTTAAAGCAAACAACCAACGTAAACGCGACAGAACCCTTGATAGAGCCGGTGTACGTTGGTCTGATCGCAAAGACGCCAAAATCGTCAAAAAAACAGACGGCACTACCCAGATTTACCATGGTGGACTCGGCTCTGGCGACGGCTTAGGCCATGGCCATACCGCACTCGACCAATTCGGTAATAAAACCTACGAACGTGATGCTTTTGAAGAACACGGGTATCAAAACTTCACTGACAACAGTAAAGGGGTGACTATGTACGATCGCAATGCAAGACCTGGACACGAAGTAAAAGGAATCAGTGGGGGAGTTAAACTTAAACCAAATAGCTCGTTCAGAGGCGAAAACCAAAACTGGTATAAAGGCAAAAAGCCAGGCGTTATTGGCCACTCTACGCAATTCTACGATGACGGAGTTAGACTATCTAGAGAAACCAAAGATGGCGTTCACGAGATAAACACTCATTGGACTGACACGCGTCTACCAAAAGGGCATCCAGGCCGCCACGAGAAGCCTGATGACTAATTATGAACCAACCAAAAAGCCACGAATATTCGTGGCTTTTTAATTACGGCAAATCATGTTATAATAATAATATGGGAAAACAAGAGATACTAGCTGGTATTGCCAAAGAGCTGGAAACAATATCGTCCGAGAATCCACGAGATTTTTATTATTCCATTGAATCTTATACAGATGATTATGAAGAAGACAGCATTTGTGCATTAATCCTGAAATGGAATCAATTGGATTATGGCAATTTTGACGACATTTTTCCTATAACTGCTAAAATGTTTGCTATGCTCGAATCAGTAGATGATCCCATTGAGAGATCACATGAAATATATGCCAATATAATATCCATGGCTAAAGACGCCTTAAAAGAAATAAAAGAATACAAAGCATCATGATCGGCGAAGAATATAACGAAAAGGCGCAAAAGCTTAAAGCGAAAACACAAAAACTCATACTTTCCGAATATAAATATATAGATTCACGAACGAATTATATTAATTCTTTAATTGAAAATTCAAACGGCGACCTCAAAATCGAACTTCTGAATTTGAAAAAGGATAATGAAGATTCAAGAGCACTTCTTTCTAGTTTTGAAAATATGTTAAAAAACCGTCTGACTGCCGACGGAATTTCAAGATTCTATGAATTGTTTCAAGGTTACATGAATTATTCCGATACAATTACAAAAGATTTAGAAAAGTTTAGTAACTCTAAAAATTAAGCCCTAGGCTCAACATAAAAGGAGGAAATTTAAAAAATGGATGAAAAAAATAAAGCCGCAGTAGTATATTTCTCGCGCACAAACAACACAGAGCGCCTCGCCAAAATCATCGCCGAAAAAACTGGCGCCGACCTTTACAAAATCGAAGCTAAAACACCCTATACCGACGACGACATCAACTGGCATGACAAAAATTGTCGTGCCAATCTCGAGCAAAATGACGATTCAGCGCGCCCAGAAATCACCACCATTCCAGACATTTCCGAATATGACACCATTTATCTTGGTTATCCGATTTGGTGGTATACGCTACCAAAAATCATGGATACATTTATCGAAACCAACGCCCTGAATGGTAAAAAAATTATCGCGTTCTGCACTTCTGGTAGCTCTGATATTGAAACAAGCGTATCCGCACTTAAAAACTACGGCCTAGATGTTATCGAAAGCCAAAGATTTGGCGAATCCGCATCGGAAAACGAAGTCGAAAATTGGTTAAAAGGACTTTAAAAATGCCCAATCTCCCAACCCACAACGACGAAGACATCTGGACGCAAATGTATGAAGCTGCAAAAAAAGAATATCATCCAGAAGATGTATCACCGTTTATCCAAGCACATCACGTAGTGGCAGCAGTTCAGAGTGCAAAAACCGGTAAGATTTATACAGGTTTTTGCATTGAAGGCGCAAGTGGCGTCATAAATCTTTGCGCCGAACGCGTAGCGGCCTTGAATATGTATATTAATGAAGGCAATTTAACCGTACGACGCATGATTGCTTTTCGCGATAAAGCGCCAGCCGTAAACGGCGGAATGCCTTGCGGAGCATGCCGCGAATTCTTCATGCAGGCAGCATACGAAAATCGCAATATGGAAATTTTAACAGATTTTGGAACACGAAAAACAGTACTACTAAAAGGCTTGATTCCAAATTGGTGGGGCGACAAAAGATACTTATAGTGAATAGAAAATGGTCGCAACGTTGTTGCGGCCGAAAGGATTAATTGAGACACTTAATAGTCTGCGCCATATCCACGATTATGTTCGTATACTTCACGAATGGTCGAGGAATAACGGCTGGTCAATTCCTCTGCCTCTTTTTCAATATGGCGATCAACTCCGGGTCGTTCTACCCATTGGCCATAGATATTGATGCTACCGACACGACTTCTTCCGTGCCAGAGATGCCAATGAGGAGGCTCTCCTCTATTACAGTCACTCCTCCTGACGTCTACCTCCAGGTGATAACCATAGCTACTCAGGTCAATCTCAAATTTTCTAGGGTTTGACATTTCATAACCCTCCTTATTTTAGTACAGCATAAGCTGTCCGTTATATATAATCATAAAAATTATCGAAAAAGTTAAGGCTCAGTACAAAAATATCATAAAAGCAAGAAAAGAAATTGAAGAAATTGTTTTTTCACACAAAGAAATCCTACAAATGTATGGCTTTTATCTAGATGCGGAACAAAAATCCATTAATTCCGACATCATCATTGATTTTAAAGCAGATAGTCAAGAAAATATTTATCAACACGACTAGCGCCCACTCATAGCATTATTGTTCACCTCTAAATCAATTGCTAATGTTATATATTATTAAATAATAAATCCCTCGCCGATTATAATGCCAATTATTTTTCTTCTTTAGGGAGGTACATATCAGGGTTCAGCTGATTATTTTTTAGATATTCAATGAATGTCTCTTTTGGAATAATCCCAATACGATCAAGGTACTTCCCTTCTTTTACACGTAGCCCATCGAACATCCATTTTGGCATAAATCCAAAATCAGAGTAATCATAAAGATTGTTTTTATCTTTTATAATTTCGGCACGCGTAGCTGGCCATTTAACTCCATCATCAAAACCATAGAAGTTAGAAAGAATCACTTCGTCATCGGTTGTTAGTATATTGTTTGCAAAAATATTATAAAACTCGGTAGAAACCACGTGATAATATTTAACTTTCTCCGTAACCACAGAAATTTTCACTACTTCAACCGGCTCAAGTATTAAATCTTGATTAAGTTTATAAATATGCATACCAGCATAAAACTCTTTTTTGTTATCTACAGAGACAAAGCGATTAAGCTCAATACTAAATACGCCGTGGCCTGCAACAGTTTTCAAGGTTGTTCCATCATCCAGCTCAATCAACCGATAAGAATCCGCTTCAGTCTCCTTTTCAATCCAAACTGGATATCGTTTTTCAACTCTTCCATCCACATAGCTCCAGACAAGCAATAAGTCGTCATACGTAATCTCTTCAATCGGCTTTTTTGAGCCATCAGCAAGCTTCACAAGAGTGCCCTCAACCAAACAACCGCCCGAAGCAGAAGCAGTAATGACGATATCGCCAGAGACATTCGGAATACTAATATCTCCAGAGTTGCTATTGTAAGTATAACCAGACGATAAAGTAGTACCTCCCATCGAAACCCTAATTGTATTTGGTAGGGATCTAAAGCCCGTCACACTTAACCTAGCAGTATAGGTTGAACCAACTAATGCCGTCGATGCGCCATTAGAACTCAAGTTTGTCAAATTGGCAGTAACATTAAAGCGCCATTGCATAGGAACGCTACTGGAACGCGAACAATGCCCTGGACCAGTCGAACAATCATCTATTTCACTGCTAGAAGCAGTATTTCCAGCTGCATCAACACCATAAACTTTCGCATAATAAGTTCCGGTACTTAAATTATTAACTGTCAGATTCTTCTCATCGGCAACCGTATTGTAGGTTCCAATCTTAGTGTCATTACTATCATCATAAATTTCCACTGTATACCCAGTTGGAGCAACATCGTCGGTTCCATCCCAAGTCACAATTGCCCTCCCCTCAGCCGCACTTGACAACGAAAGGTTAACATTTGAAACCGTAGGAGCCGTCACGTCTTGATAACTTGTCTCGTCAACAAGAAGCGTCACTGTACCAACATTAGCTCGCTCATTATTGGTAGACACAAAAGAAACAAGCGTTGACTCTTGAGTCGTTGTAAAAATTGCATCATTTAAACGCTCAATATAAAAGGTGTAGTTTTCCGTTGCTCCAGCTCCAATAGTAATTGGACCTAAACTATTTCCCAAAGAATCAGTTATCGAATAGTGAGAAACATTACTAACTAACAAATTAATGGTCTGATTTGTTGAATGAGTATTTATTACATTTATAGTAAATGGCGCTCGAACATTATCCCCCCTCAAATCACCAGTTGTTGCGCCTGTTAACGCAACAAGAAGACTACCTGCCTCCGTCTCCGTTTCAGTCTCAACCGTTGCTCCACCATCAACCACATAAGTATCATTAGGATCTGGTGGAATAAATGTTAATGTCACTGTAAAAGTAATCGATGAATCAGAGGCAATAATATCATTTTCAGAAATACCCGCAAGAGCTATATCAAAAGTTGATGAATCTACAACAACCCCACTACTGTTCTTTATTATCGGGTTAAAATTTATGCCCTGAAAAGATTGCTTATAAAATGTATCATTCTGAATTGTTATTTGGTAAGTAGCAGAATACGGCGCATCAGGATCAGTCTCAGAAAAATGCAAATTAAAATCGAGGGTGTTGTCAGTAAAACTTGGCTGATAAGTCGTATCCACATTAGTAGAACTAATTAATGTCAACTCAGTAAAGTGGACTATACCTTGCGGCTTTACCGTCGCAACACCTTGAATGTCTATAAGTTTCGAATAATGGGCAAAGCCAATAGTCATACCAGTCAAAACAAAAATAAGACAAAGAAAAACAATTAATTCTTCTCTCATTTTTAACGTATTTTTCTTTTTTTTCATTATGATCCTAGATTACGCTTTTTTAAATGGTAAATCCAGACTATATTTTCATTAGCAATAAAGAAAGTACTTTCAGTGCCAGATTTATTCTGATAATAATTAATCGGAAGCCTAACCTCATTATAGGCATCTAATAGCTCTTCAAAGGTCTTAACCTCAAATTTTTGAAATTTAGCAAGGTTAGGCATGTTTTCAATATTCGTAATAATACTATCGTTAGCACTAAGAATTTTATCTAAAAGAAAGATGTATTGATTATTCCTAATAAAACTACGCCTTCTAACAATCGTCAAGATAATAAGCGTAACTGCGGTAATCATAAGAAGCAGTCCGACTACCTTCATAATCAAGAACAATGTCAAATTAGGCGCCTCAACACTTGTTACAAAGTCCTGTGTTTTTCCTCCAGCATCAATATTAACTTTTGCCTCTACCGCTCGCTCCAAAAGCGGCAAACTAAGGCTACTCTCAGATTTAGGACCCAAAGGATCTTCGAAACCTTCAGCATCAATATTACCATCCACAAATAACGATATTTTTAGCGTACCCTCAGAAGCAACAGGATAATGCTCACGGAAACTTTCAAGTATTGAATTATAATAGGAATAATCAATCGAAACTGATGTATCAAAAGATGTACGGTCGGTAGCATCAAACTTAATAGTAACTGGCTCAGTTAATTGATAATCTTTCGACCAATAAGTACCGTCACCAGTTGCTTCACTAGTACGATCAGCACTAATTGTAGCCTGGAGATAGTAAGAAAGCTCTCCGTTAGTTTTTTCACTAAATAATTCGGAATGTTTAAAATCAATATCAATATGGTCAATTAGGCTAGTAATATAAGTCCTACCCGACCCTAGATAGGGCTCACTAAAGAAAGAATTTGGCTTAAGAAAAACTCGATAATCAATTGTATTATTATTTGTTACTTTAAAAACAAGATCTTCCCTATCTTGCAAACCATAATATCCAATCAGGCCACCCAATATGAATAGTACGCCAAAAAAAATGATTTTTTTCGTAATCCTTTTTGGTTGTTCCAAAACTATTTTCTCCATATCAGGTAGCTCCTGCAATTTCATTAAACAATACTGTTGGGAACCCAATGTATTTAACAACGTATGATACCTTACCTAATACCAAATCTTCCCTTATTTCATAATTATCCGACGTGTTATTTGCATCTCCTTTAGTATAATATACTTTTCCATTAGTACGCTCCGAGATTTTAATAATACGGTGAGTAATAATTTTTCCCTCGTACACAAACGCTAAAACATCGCCGATTTCAGGCTCTACTTCTTTGTCATATACCACAGCATCGCCTCGTTCAAATGTCGGTGCCATAGAGTTAGTCGCAATTGCAATCATTTTATACCGAAAAATTCCAGAAACCAAGATTGTCAATGTAACTAAAATCGCCAAAGCCGGAAGAGCTAAAATGGAAAAACGAAAATCCCTTGTTCTCGCTTTTTCAGTCTGGCCACCTTGCTTTACAACTTCCTCTGGTAAATCTCGTTTAACAAGAAGGTATACGAGAAACGGAACAACTACCCACATAACCGAGTAAAGATATTGGCTAAAATTTGGGGCAATCGGCAACACATAGAGATACAGCCCTCGCGATAAACGATAAACTAAATCTGGAGTTATTCCTGCACGTCTTACGAGATAAGTCGCAAGAAAACTCTCGGCAATAATTGGAAAAACAACCGTACTAGCAACGATAAATCCAGTTTCAACAGAATCGATCGTAAACATATTAACCTCAGCAGATATTCCAAAAACTGCAAGCGCTATCGTAACAAAGAATACAAGATATTTATTATCAAATGCGCTATCGAGAATAGCTTTACGAAGAAGCTCTGTCGATACAATAATTATGATTGTTGGAAAAAAACCAAACCAGAACGTATTTCCAACCGGCGGAAAAAAAGTCCTCGTAAAACCGATTAAAAGCCCAAGATTAAAACCAACTATGAGCGAAGCAGCCAAGACTATAATTGTAGACTTGGTGGCAATTTTAGAGTAGCTTTTATTACTTTTACGTTTTCCGAAAATAAAATGCGAAAAGAGCGCTAAAATCAAAGCCACCAAAGTCACAATAATTATTTTTAAAGTACTACCAAAGCTCGAAATAGAAAAAACAATTATCGCTAAAATAATCAATAACGTACATATAGCAACAACAGTTTTTTCATTTCTCTTCACATTTGTCCTTAACTAGTTGGTAATTTGATCGTAGTTAAAGGCAGCAGTCAGAGTCACAGTGACATCACCATCTTTTGGCAACTGGTTTTCGTTACTTGGTTGAATATACTTTACATTCACGGTAGCGGTCTTCTGAGCACCGGCAGCCAACGTACTCGCAGGACTTGGCGTAAATGACGTAGTACCAGAAGTACCATCAAATGTTTGACTATCATAATTAACCGTATAAGTGAGATAGTTAGCATGAGCAGATGCATCAGACAAAACTACGCTAGTAAGACCGGCGTTAAAGGTGCCAGCGTTAACCGCATCAACGGTAAACTCATATTCGTCACCAGGCTTTTGGAGTGTTGCCGTAAAGGTAACCGACGTATCGCTTGCTCTTGTAACTTCACCAAGATCCGCTCCTTTAGTTTCAGTAACTGTTCCAGTTTCTGCCGGAGAAGCCCCACTTTTTCCAGCCCAGTGAATATCCCAAACTGCTTTTTTGACAGTAACATTGTTTGTTCCGCCAATATTAAGTGTAGTGGCATAAGCAGCGAAACCAACGCTCATGAAGAGAACCGTAGCGGCAAGAGCAAAAATCGCAATATTCTGGGATTTAGACTTCTTTGATTTATAAGCCATATTCCGAGAGAACCCAGAGGCCTTTGTAGAACGCGCAGTTCTTGTTGAAGTTTTCTTTTTTGTTACCATAGAAAAATCCTTTTTTTTAATTATACTTAGTATAATAATTAGCACAAAAGGTATCACTTGTCAATGGTTATGCTTATTTTATGACTTTAGTACCTATAAAAATATTATCATTAAACCTTCAGCGAGTAATTTAAATGCAACGAAAAATAAAAAATATAACGTCAATGATACAATAGTAACTAAGATATTGAATAATCTTATCTTTAAAGGAGCCCTTTATGACACTACAACTAACCAACGAATGGGACAAAGTATTCGAAAAAAGCGACAAAGTAAACCACAAAAAGGTTTCTTTCAAAAACCATTTCGGAATTGAAATTGCAGCGGACTTATACATACCAAAAGAAAGGAATGACAAGTTACCGGCCATTGCTATTACCGGGCCATATGGCGCTGTTAAAGAGCAGTCGTCTGGCCTCTACGCTCAAACCTTAGCGGAACGCGGTTTTTTGGCTCTAGCTTTCGACCCGTCATTTACTGGTGAATCTGGTGGCGGAACTCGTTATATGACTTCTCCGGACTTAAATGTAGAAGATTTCCAGGCCGCTATAGATTATCTGTCTAATCTAGATGAAGCGGATTCAAACAAATTAGCTATTATTGGTATCTGTGGTTGGGGTGGTATGGCGCTTCAGACCGCTTGTCTTGATACTCGCATCAAGGCCGTTATTTCTAGCACAATGTATGACATGACGCGCATAGCTGGAAATGGTTATTTCGATGCCGATAATAATAAAGGCGCACGCAAAAATGCTCGCAAGGCAATAAATAATCAACGTACCGAAGATTATAAAAATGGCGAATATAAGCTCGCTGGTGGCGTGGTAGATCCAGTTCCAGACGATGCGCCTGAGTTCCTTCAAGACTATCACGCATATTA
>JAFRLS010000041.1 GCA_017431105.1 Candidatus Saccharimonadota bacterium
CGTGAATAATTCCGCAAGTTTAGGGAAGAAATTATCCACCAAAAATCCCTCCTAGAACCCCATATATTTAAGCACTAATCTATCTATCTCGGTTTTGCCTTCGGCGTCTCGTGTCAGCATTTCTGCTAGTACCTCGTTAAATGCCTCGAGTAGCTCCGTCTTTTCTTTATTTACCGCAATCGCATAAGATTCTTCTACTGGGTAATCATCTTCAATAGTCGCCCCTGCGTAGAATAGTGGCAAGGCCTCAAGATTTGGATTTTTATCGACAATCATCTTCGCTGGCAATTCATCCGCTATTGCAAAATCAATCATGTGTGCCGAGATCGCATCCGCGGCCAACTGGTGGGAATCAAATCCTTTTAGCTCCGTCCCGGTGCCTTTCAAAACCCCATCGTCAATTTCATCAGAAGCAAAGAGATACCCTGTACTCCCTGTCTGCGTGCCAATTTTTTTGCCAGCCAATGCATTCCATACTACATGATCACTGCCACGAATTTCTGGCGCATTAGACTTGTCAAAAATCACATACTGCACCGAAGTATAATAGGGAATTGAAAAATTCACCTTCGCTTCACGCGCCGGCGTAATGGTGAGCCCCGCCGCCCCCGCATCTGCGATTTTGCCCGCTTCTACGTTGTCAATAATTACGTCAAACTCCACGTCTTTGATATCGATTTTCTTATTCATCCACTTCGCCACTTTGTTGATAATTTCTACATCCACCCCCTTAATCTCCCGCCCTTCATAAAACTCAAACGGCGCAAAAAACGCGTTCGTTTCTACGATATAATCCGCCGGCTTGTTATTATTAAAAATAAACAGCGCCACCACTCCTGCGACCATCGCAATCACTACCAAGCATTCCGCAAGCAATCCTATCGGAAACTTCTTTTTCTCCGATTTTTTAGTTTTTTTATTCCTGCTGACCTTGCTAATTCCGTCAGCTTTACTAACTTTAGCTTTAGTTGTCTTGCCCATCTTCTTTGCCATAACCTTATTATATCACGAACCGCTATTAAAAATAGTAATACTTCAATCGATATCGCAATTGCTTAATTTTACCAGAACCAGTATCTTCAAAATAACAGAGGATAAAACACTTATGCCAGATTTCTAGAGGGTATAGGGTTGATTTCTAAAACAGAGATCCCCCTATTTTAGAAACCGAAATAGAAAGGAAATAGTTATGGATAGAGAACGTGGTTTTCTGTTTGTAATCAGACTCTGGAAGAAAAAGATTACCGTCCTTGTAAAGTGGCGGTAACCAACAATTAGTCTCAACTGGTAGCATACTAGGCTCTACTACCATTGATATAATTATACCTCAAGCGAGATTAAAACGCAAGCAGTTCGTAAAGGCTAGGGCCTTGTTGAATAACTAGCCAATTAAAAAGAGTGGTGTTATGCTCATAATATGAAAAAACACAAACATAAAAACCACTCATAACTATAATAACACTAAAAAGATCAAAAATTGGTCAGAATATAATAAATCTCTCAAAA
>JAFRLS010000042.1 GCA_017431105.1 Candidatus Saccharimonadota bacterium
CGGGGCGCCCCGCCGGAGCGGCTTCGCCGCAAGGGGGCTTTTAGTCGGGCTGCCCCCATTTCAGCCCACTAAAAGCCACCTTCCTTCTACTCTGCTTTTGTGCTAAAATAGGTTCTAGTGATATCGTAAAGTCGCACCATTAATTATTTAGTGTCTTAATTTTTGAAAATTTTACCGACTCCGCCGCTTTTCTTAATTCTACCTCATTGCCATAATGCGTTTTTGTACCCGGCGAATCAGACAACATATGCTGTGCATACGGAAAACTCACCACTCTTTCCAAAATCGCGCCGAACTTCCCCGCCGTAGCACTTGCCACACTCGCAAATTTTACGTCTTCCATCGGAATCTCTAACGCTTGTTTCATTTCTTCCGGCATAAATGTAAGCGAAAACAAATCACCGTCCGGTTCCCCCACCAATCGTCCGTAAGCTATCGACGTGTTACCCTCTATCCATAATCTTTGGTTTAATAGTTTCATTTTTGCTCGCGTCAAATTTGCCAAACATTCTACTTTTTTCTTACCATCCAGACTTTTCATTTCGCATACAAAATCACCCTCACAAGTCGTAGTCATCACGGCCTTTTTACAATCCGGCGATTTCAACCCATGCATTTCGTCATATGAAATCGAGTCACTAATATAATCCATCATCACCCACGACAAAAGTCCAGTTTTCGTATTCTCGGCTACTAAATAATATTCCGCTCGCGACCCCCAAAACACGCTCGTATGAATTCTAAACATTGAAACAATACCATAATATTTTTCTGATCCTGTTTCAAAAATTTTCGACTTTGCCGGCCGAAAACCTTCCGGCATAAATTTCTGTACTTTACTTGGATCTGGAATTTCATAAAACAAAAACGTGCAATATGGTTCCACCACGAATGGCATTTTATCTGCTTTTTTGGTCGCCGATGTCACAATTTTCTTTTGTAACCACACCGGCATTTTCGATAATTTCGTTTGCAAATAATGCGTCTTCCCGACCATCATCGGGTCCACTAATTTTTCTACACCTTTTGCATATTCCAAAACGTTCATGTTTAAATTATAAACACGAATCAAGCTCTTTGTAAACCGAAGCCTTATCCAGCTTTATCAACTTAAGTTGTGCCCTAATTTCATTCTCGCCCACTTTAATAGCTCGTAAAAGCGCTGGATTTTTTTTCATCGGCTTAAAGAATTCACAATAATTTTCAAATTCTTTTTCAGTTTTTATCGTAGTCGCAATGTAGCGTGGATAATTATCTAGCGATTTATCACCTACCATTTTTGCCACATAATTCCAGTGTTCTGTTAACCACAAAAACACCTTCTCTCTCGCTACGGGATTTCGGTACAAATACATAAACAAATAAAATTGATCCTGTGGCTTCACGATTTCTGGCTTTTCCAAAAGCTTCATTGATTTTTTTACGTTTTCTTTATTGCGCGACAAAGTCATCGCTAATATCAGATCAGATTTTAATTCTGGGTCCGCCAACTTTTGATACGCTTCCAAATATTCATCATAAACTTCTGGCTCTACATAAATTTTTGCATCCAAAATATCCATCCGGATTTCCGCATCAAGTTTCGAAAAATCGTCTTCATATAATTCGGCCAATTTAATCAAATTTTCCTTCGTTTCCGCATAGTAATCCAAAGCTAGAAGTGTCGATCTTAATCGTACGGCATTTTCATCATCATTCTTTCGTGTCTTAATTCCAATCTCCCTTAGCTTCGGCGCTACCAACTTACCCACAAATTTTTTAAACTTCTTTTCTTCCTCCGAACCAAACTTAAAGAAAATCTTTAAACTATTAACAATCGTTAAAATAATTCCCCATACCGCCGCGCTTGATTCATTTTTGAACTTATCAACTAATGGCAAAAGTGACGCGCTCGAGGCTAAATCGGTTTTAGCGACCAAACTACGATCAATCAAAAGTCGTAACTTTTCTTCCAAACTCAAACTTTCAAATTTCTTTAACCGCTCATTAAATTCTTTTTCCGATAAATTCAAAATATAATGTCCAGACATATCCTCATTAATTTCCGGCAACGGCCAATCGGATTCTATCATTTCCCCATCCAACAAAAATCTCTTTTGTAAAAATTTCCCACTATCATTCATAATCACTGGATACCCAGGCTGATCAATAAAGGAATGCATCATTTTATGCGGGTCAAAATCAGCATACGGTTTCAAGCTCTTCCATAAATCATCACCCACTGTATTTTCATATTTATATTTTTCAAAATAGTCCGTAATACCTTTGCAGAAATTTTTCCAACCCATCGCTCGAATTAGCATCAACATCAATCTCGCGCCTTTTGCATATACAATCGCCGGATCAAACAACGTTGCGATTTCTTCCGGATTTTCTACGTCCTGGTGCACCGACTGCACCCCGCTATATGCATCACGCTTCAAGGCTACCAACGCATCACCCATAAAGAAATTCTCAAAAATCTTATATTCCGGATGAATAAAATCTACCGCATAATACTCCATTACACTTGCAAACGATTCGTTTAACCATAAATCATTCCACCACTGCATTGTCACCAAATCGCCAAACCATTGGTGTGAAAGTTCGTGCGCTACTGTCAGCGCCACACCTTTTTTAGTATCTAACGTAGCGGTCTTACCAGCTAGCAGCATTGACTCACGATAAGTTACTAATCCCCAGTTTTCCATCGCACCGGCCTCAAAATCCGGCAACGCTACTTGGTCTAACTTTTCCAGAGGATACGATACACCAAAATTATAATCGTAGAATTCCAACGATTTTGCCGCAATATCATTCGCAAAATCCACTGTGTCTAACTCTTGATTCAACGCCGCATAAGTTGTAATTTTCGTGCCATGCGCGTTAGTCACGCTTCTACCATGAAATCTCCCAATCACCCACGCCAACAAATATGTACTCATCCTTGGCGTCGGCTCAAAAACTGTTGTATTTTTTACGACAGTTTTTATTGATGTATTTGCTATCACTAAATCTTCAGATTTTTCTGGCAACGTCAAACTTAATTCAAACACCGCTTTTGCCGCCGGCTCATCAATACAAGGGAACGCTTCGCGCGCATAATGACTCTCAAATTGTGTCGCCACAATAATTTCCATCTTACCATTATGTTCATATGTTGATAAATATGCCCCCTGCATATTCTCATTCAATTTACCATCATACTCAATTTTAATCTCGTGCTTTCCTAGCACAACTTTCGTAATTTTCAGCACATCATCTTCGCATAAAAAATCCGTCTTTTTATCATCAACCAAAACACTTTTAATCTTCAAACTCACCACATGAAACTTTACCGTTTCAGCTTTCGCTACACCTTTAATCACAACCATTCCGCCGATAGTTTTTTTAAACTTATCGATCACTAAATCCAACTTGTAATTTTCTGGTACAAAATAATCCAAAAATCTTTCCACGTTTACCTCCACTTTTTTAAATTATTTATATAACTTTGCGGTTATCGGTAATTTTGCATTTTTCAAAATCGGCTCAAGTTCTTTTTCTTCCAAGGTTTCATGTTTCAAGAGCTCTTCTGCCAAAGCGTCCAAGACTTTTTTATTTGCTTTCAAAACTTCTTCCGCTCGCCTCGCCGCTTCATCAGAAAGCTTCTTCACTTCTGCATCAATCAATTCAGCAGTTTTTTCTGAATATGGTTTCTCAGTCGTAATTGTGTAATATCCGGTTGCCTCACTAGGGAATACCAAGTTACGTGTGTGTTCACCCATACCCTCTTCAATAATCATTGACTTAGAAAGTTCTGCTACATTTTTAAGATCCGAAGACGCGCCAGTCGTCACCGCATCTGCACCAAAAATCAACTTTTCCGCTACACGTCCACCCATCGCTCGCGCCAAAATATCTTTGAGCTCGTAAATACTCTTGTAACTTCTGTCCTCTGGCGGTAAGAACCAAGTTACACCACCAGTAGCACCGCGTGGGATAATTGTAACTTTGTGTACTGGATCAGAATCTGGCAACACATGGCCTACAACTGCATGCCCAGCTTCGTGATAAGCCGTAATCTTACGTTCTTTTTCGTTCATGACTTTTGATTTTCTTTCCGGCCCAATTGCTACACGCTCAAACGCTTCCGTCACATCTGCATTCGAAATCGCTTTATGCCCTTCGCGTGCTGCCGTAATTGCTGCTTCGTTTGCGATATTTGCAAGATCCGCACCAGAAGAACCAGCCGTCTTTTTAGCCAAAGCTTCCAAATCCACATCCGCTTCAACTGGTTTACCTTTAAAATGTACTTTCAAAATTTCCAAACGATCTTTGCGTTCTGGTAAAGCCACGTTCACGTGACGATCAAATCGCCCCGGACGAAGCAATGCTTTGTCTAACATATCTACGCGGTTTGTAGCCGCCATCACAATCACGCCAGAATCATTATCAAACCCGTCCATTTCCACCAAAATCTGGTTTAAGGTTTGTTCATCTTCACGTCCAGCACCACCCCGTGCATCACGTTTGTGCGCCACCGCATCAATTTCATCAATAAAGATAATCGAAGGTGAATTTTTCTTTGCTTTGCTAAACAAATCGCGCACCCTCGAAGCACCTACGCCCACAAACATTTCTGCAAACTCTGAACCCGAAATCGAGAAGAATGGCACATCCGCTTCACCCGCTACTGCACGTGCCATCAAAGTCTTACCAGTACCAGGATCACCGGCAAGTAACACGCCACGTGGAATTTTTGCACCTAGTTTTTCATATTTCTTCGGGTTCTTCAAGAAATCTACAATTTCCATCAAATCTTGCTTCGCCGACTCATTCCCGGCTACATCTTTAAATGTTACTTTCTTTTTATCCGGGCCATAAAGTTGTGCTTTTGCTTTGCCAAATCCCATCGATTGACTATTTGCCGCATTTGCCTGCTTCATCATCCAAGACAAGAAAATCACAATCGCGACAATCGGCAAAACCGTCAACGCTACATCCAGTATAATTCCAGTTACATTCACATCTTCTTTATATTCAATTACAGGATATTTTTCTTCACATACAGTTAACTCTTCATTAACTAAACCTTCACAATTATTTACTAAACCTTGGTCATATAATGTGCCAGAACCATCTTTCCGAGAAGTCTCGGTTGGCTTTTCTTCACCCTTTAAAGTAATTTCTAAATTATCACCAGTCACCGTAATCTTAGCAATATTACCATCAGGATCATTGGCGCGTTTAATTACATCCGAAATCGGCACTTCGGTCTTCTCGACGCCACCACTATTCATATTTGCAATAAAAAACATTGCAAGGCACATCAACAAAAACATAAATAATATACTGCGTACAGTATTAGATCGGCCCGCATTACTCGGCCGTCCCACATTTTTCTTAGGCGTATTTTCTGTCACTTTTTTATCTCCTTAAGCAAGACAATTATAACACAAATCACAGATAGCACCAACAAATACAGTTTAAAAAATTACAAAGCAGCAACTAGGGCAGAACGATCATCATATTTCTTCGCATAATTTATCAGACCAGAAGCAGCTTCGCTACAAGCAGTTGCGCTATTTACAATTTTAGCAATTTCTGCCTCACTTAAAGCATCAGGCTTTAAACCACGCGCAATGTCGTCTTGATCAAGATCACTACCCTTTATGTCTCCGCTCACTCCGTCCGAACAGAGTACTATCTTATCGCCACGGCGCAATAAAACGTACCCACTATTACCAGGCAAACTACCATGAAAATTACCACCACCAATACTGTTCGAAATCCCATGCAGCAAGAGATTTTTACGTCTAACCGGATCGGTCACTCCATTCTGGTCAAGTGCTTCTTTTGTAACACTATCATCCTTAGTAATTTGGTATGCATTATCACCACGCACAATATACAAACGCGAATCACCAACGGAAACATAATACAGCGTAAATGAACCATCGGGATTCTTTTCCGTTTTTGTAATTACGCATGTCGTGGCACTAGTACTAGGAACCTTCTTATTCAAACTAGCTATCAGCTTTTCTCTACCATTTGGCGTTTTAAAATCGACCTCATTTAAGAGCCCTTCCAAAGAATCTCTACAAATAGAGGATGCAACTTCGCCACCTTCAAAACCACCAACGCCATCAAATACTGCCATCACTCCATTTTCGTCAATATAAATCGAATCTTCACTTGGTTTTCCATTAACTTCACCACTTAATAATGATTTCGAAACAACCAAACTGCCAGTATCTGAGAAAGGATTCTCATTTTGCTTTTCAGACTCAAAACTTCGCAAAACTCTACCACCACTCATCCTATTTTTAAGATATTTACCAGCGGCCGCATTGAGTTCTTGGAGACGCTCATAATATTCTTGACGCTTCCCATAAATATCTTTACAAAATTGATCCATATCTCTCACATATTCTTGATATTTTTCTCTGGAATTATTTATTTTAATACTATTCAGAAAGCTTGCCTTTGTCTTCTCAAAATCAATTGGCGTAGGAAATTTATCCATAAAACTCGAAACATACGAGGAATCAAAACGCCCTAAATCTAAGGAAGAAACATATGATAAAATTTTACGCTCATGGCTATTTTTCACGATTGTACTAGCGACATCGCCAACACTACTACGATCAACAGGACTAGCGATGCGCCCAAGTAACATCCTTTCATCATCAACAGTGACAGAGCCGTCCGCTATTTTCTTAATCAAAGTGTCCATATCGCCAGGACGAACTTTTATTGGCCCTCTCTGCCTCAATACTGGATAATCGCCATAGAGCAAAACACGCGTAATTATATTACGTTGATTATTCTTATGTTCTTCTTCTATGTTATGTTCTTGTCCCACAGAAGAGTCGACATTCTTTGTTAAATTGTCCCATCCATCAGTATCAATGCCATCATTACGCCGAGACCGACCACTAAACTCATTTTTTTGGCTAGGCCTATTAAACATAACTATATTATAGCATACGTCACATATTATCGCTCACTCCCTTTAAAACGTCAAAACTACAAGATATAATAATGACAAGAATTGTAGTTCATGGTATAATGATACTGCGTCTGGGTGTAGCACAGTTGGTAGCGCGCGACGTTTGGGACGTCGAGGTCGCAGGTTCAAGTCCTGTCACCCAGACCATTTTCATGACTGGGATTGGCGCAGTGGTAGCGCGCACGCCTGGGGGGCGTGAGGTCGCCAGTTCGACCCTGGTATCCCAGACCATATAATATTTCTGGGTGTGGCGCAGTTGGTAGCGCGCAGCGTTCGGGACGCTGAGGTCGCCTGTTCAAGTCAGGTCACCCAGACCATTTTTTATATGCCAAATCTTTCGTCGCTCAAGGCCGCCGCATCAAACGGGCCAACATAATCATCCAAAGCTTTGATTTCTTCTTCTAATCTATTCGCATATTCATTCAAAATATCCCTATTAATCGTGCCACTCTTAGGAAATTCATAATCCTCTTCTCCATCATCGTCCTGTTTTATCTCTTCCTCATCCGGCAAATAGCCAGGGCGCGAGCGATCCAGATAAATGTCACCCGAATTATGGTACCACGCCAACGAAATACCAGTAGTAGTAAGCGCAATCATTACTGATACTGTGCCCAAAATAATTAAATTTCTACTTCCTTTCGTCATAAAGTCCCTTTCAGAACATCAACTAAGTTGAGTTGCTCTCCTGCCAATGCTCTCAACTTAGACACATCTTTAGATACTATTCCTCGTTTTAGTCTCGCGCTTTCCAGTCTTTCGTAAAATTTAGCTGGCTCATTTTTACAATCTGTTGCCACCAAGTTTTCTAAAACCTTTTGGTATTCAATGTAATCGATAATAAAATTCGTCCGCGTTTTCGCAAAATTATCTTGGTTACCTATCAAATCATTATTAACCAAATTATTTTCTACTAAACGCATATTTAGTGGCGTAATAAATTTATTTAAAATATTTTCATAATATCTGCCAAGATATATTCGCGCGCGCGAATCCCGGTGCTGCAAATTTTTTAAATCATCTTTAATGATATCGCAACGCGTTACAATCGCATTTTTTCGTTCACTAGAAATTTCTAATGCCTTTACTTGCGCGACAAAAAACATGGCACCAATCACAACCACACCAACGATCATTACCATTTTCTTCATATCAACATTATACCACACAAAAAGAGTCGATTTCTTAGCTCCTTTTAGTCTCGTTTTAACATCACCGTAAACGCCTCGCTCGGAATATCAATTTTACCAAATCGCTTCATTCGCGCTTTGCCGCGTTTTTGTTTTTCAAGTAATTTCGCTTTACGGTCACGGTCACCAGTATGAATTTTTACCGTCACATCCTTGCGATACGCACCAATCGTCTCACGCGCAATAATCCTTGCACCAATCGCCGCCTGAAGAGCCACTTCAAAATTCTGCCGTGGAATCACTTCTTTTAACTTCTTTGTCACTTCACGCCCAATCGCATCAGCCTCACTACGATGCGCCATCACTGAAAGCGCATCCATTTTATTGCCAGCCACCAAAAAATCTACTCGCACCAAATCTTCTGCCCGGTAACCATTCAACTCATAATTAAACGATGCATAACCACTTGTCGCAGACTTCAGCTGATCATAAAACTCCGTCAACAAATTCGCCATCGGTGCTTCGAAATCTATTATTGCTCGCTCTTCAATATATGACAAATTCGTTTGATGACCACGTTTCTCATTAATCAAATTTAACACATTCCCAATCATAGTAGAGGGAACTATGATTTCCCCTTTCACCCACGGCTCCCGGATTTCTTTAACTTCACTCGCATCTGGCAAATCCGCTGCCGATTTAATTTCAATAACTTCGCCATTATTCATCACGACTTCATAGTTTGTCGAAGGATTCGTCACAATTAAATCTAGCCCAAATTCCCTCTCCAATCTCTCACGAATAATATCCATATGAAGAAGTCCCAAAAATCCAATCCGAAGCCCAAAACCAAGAACTGGCGAATTTTCTGGCTCAAATCGAAGCGCCGAATCTGACAATGCTAATTTTTCAATCGCTTCTTTTAAATCCTTATATTGATCATTCGAAACGGGGAAAAACCCTGCATACACAAACGGCAATACGTTTTTGTAACCTGGCAATGCTTCTACTGCTGGATTTTTTACTAGCGTCACGGTATCACCAACTTTCGCTTCGCGCGTAGTCTTTAAATTAGTCACGATATAACCAATCTCACCTTCACTCAACTTTTCACGTGGTGACATTTTTGGCGTCAAAATCCCAACTTCGAGCGCTAAGCCTTTCGTGCCTGCCGCCATCATCAAAATTTCTGCATTCTTAGGAATTTCCCCATCAAAAATCCGCACATAAAGTACCACTCCGCGATAATCATCAAAATATGAATCAAATATCAACGCTCTAGTAGACATAAAAATATTATAACACAAAAATAGACCCGGCGCTATGCCGGGCCCATGTGTCACTTTAGATCGAATATTTCCATTTCGCAATTTTTTAATAGTCGTAAATCATACATACTACCAGATGCCGGCCGTCCATATACTACAGTATACACCGCCAGACCAAGCACACCATGCGAAAACACTAAAATATTTCCTGCGTCATATCTGGCTTTCAGTTCTTCAATAAAACTTCTCGCTCTATTCTCCATATGATCAAGAGTTTCCACTCCTAACCTTTCAGGCGAATCAGAACTATAGTCATAAAGTTCTATATACTGTTCCCGAAGAATCCTCTCTCCAAACAATCCATCAAACTGTCGTTCCATCAGTCTGTCATCACATTTAAACTCGCAACCTTCCATACCGGCAGCTTTTAAGGCAATTTTGCAAGTACTTTTGGCTCGCTCATACGGCGAACAATAAATCGCTGCAAACTTCACGCCTAAATTTTTAATTAACACGCCAGCTTCCGCTGCCTGAACTTCACCTTTTTCTGTCAACTTAGCTCCCGAGTCATCATAAAAACTATAGCGCAGATTTGCTTCAGATTGTCCATGCCGCACAAAATACAACTTCAGTGACATATTCTCACCCCCTTCAAAAAAATAATCTACTTTCTTTTTTAAGAACTATATATATTATATAATAGTACCCCTATCTAGTCAATCTGCGCGGCGCTGGGCCTACTGCAACTATCTCATCCAATACTTTTTCCACATTTAACCCTGTTTTTGCCGACACTCCAATAATATCCTCACGTTTGCAACCCAGCAAATTCATAATCTGCGCTGCCACACCCTCAACGTCCGCTGCTGGTAAATCTACTTTATTAATCACCGGGATAATCGTCAAATCTTGCTCCAACGCCAAGTACACGTTCGCGAGCGTCTGTGCCTGAATCCCTTGCGTTGCATCCACTACTAACACCGCCGCCTCCACTGCTTGCAGGCTCCGTGAAACTTCGTACGAAAAATCTACGTGCCCCGGCGTATCAATCAGATTCAAAGTATAGCCTTTCCAATGCATCGTTACTGGCGTCAGTTTAATTGTGATACCTTTTTCACGTTCCAATTCCATCGAATCGAGCAATTGGTCCTTCATTTCTCGCTTTTCAACCGTCCCCGTTAGCTCCATCATCCGATCCGCCAACGTAGACTTTCCATGATCAATATGCGCAATAATACAAAAATTTCGGATTTTTTCCATACCCCTACATTATACCACATCACCCCTTTAATCCCAATCTTAAATACTCCCATTATTCTTGACTAAAATTACAATATATGATATAATAGAAAGGGAGTCCGGAGTTTATTCTCTTACGCTCCAAAAAATTTGCCGGCGGGCAAACGCAGGAGGTACAACCCTATGTTGTACAAGAACCTTTCAGTTAAGGAGCTTTACGCTTCAATCCCAGACGCCAAGATCATCGCTGATTTTTTTGAGATCGGCCTAGAAATCGGCAGCAGCCAATTGGCCGTTTCAGCTATGGAAGAGCTGATGTTCCGTGGCAACGCGGATATCATCATTGCCAAGCTAAACAAAAGTCAGCTTCGACCTGGCAATTCCCTCACTAGTATGATCGCCAGATCTCTGGTAGAGTACCGCGAAAATCCAATTCTCCATAAATATGGAAAGGCTCTTCTTCAAGGGCACGGAAATGAAGGTATTCTAAAATGGCTACACACGCCCAGAGAGGAGGACTTGTCTCTAAGCGAGAAATCACCGGGACAAGATAGAGTAAATGGTCAAAAACTCTCCGAGAATGAAGGGCTGGACGAAGCTATCATTGATGCTATCAATGAAGGTTTTGAGCCTCAGGGCTTCTAAACACCAAAAACCCCGTTTATTTCCAAACGGGGTTTCTTTTTATTTATCTACGCCAATCATCGATAGCGACAACTTACCGTTATCAATCGCAACCAATCTCACACGTACTTTATCACCTACATGTAAAACTTCATCAACTTTCTTAAGCCTACGACCTTCTACAATTTGTGAAATGTGAAGCATGCCATCAATACCTGGCATAATATTCACAAATGCGCCAAAATCTTTAATTGTTACCACGGTACCATTGTAAATTTTTCCAACTTCCGGCTCTTCAGTTAAGCTCTTAATCCACTCAACGGCCTTGGCAATTTTTTCCGGATCGTTGCCAGCAATTGTTACCAAACCATCGTCTTCAATATTTACTTCTGCACCAGTTTCCGTGGTAATTTTATTAATCATTTCACCACCCTTACCAATCACGGCGCCGATTTTATCAGGATTAATCATTAATTTCTCAATTCGTGGAGCATATTTTGAAATCTCTGCACGTGGTTTATCAATCACTTCCATAATATGATTCAAAATAAACATTCTACCATCATGTGATTGCTTCAAAGCCTTCTCCATAATTTCTACCGGCAAACCATGCACCTTCATATCCATTTGTAAAGCTGTAATACCTTCTGTTGTACCAGTTACTTTAAAATCCATATCACCCGCAAAATCTTCTGCATCCATCAAATCGGTCAAGACATACGCCTTATCGATATCCGATGCCTCAATCGGCTGACCCTTAGGCACGTCTACCATGAGTCCCATCGCTACACCAGATACTGGACGTTTCAGAGGCACACCCGCATCCATCAAAGCCATACAAGACGAACATGTTGCCGCCATCGAGGTCGAACCATTTTGCGACATAATTTCGGTCACCGAACGAATTGCATAAGGGAATTCCTCTTCCGATGGAAGCACAGGTAGCAATGCTCGCTCTGCCAAATATCCATGGCCAATTTCACGACGCCCTGGCGAACCAATGCGGCCCGGCTCACCCACCGTATAAGATGGGGCATTGTAATGATGCATATAACGACGCTTGCCGTCCGTCACTTCCATTGTGTCAACTTCTTGCGCATAAGACAAAGGCGCCAATGTCACAATATTCATTGCCTGTGTCACACCGCGTGTAAAGAGGGAAGAACCATGTGTACGTGGCAAAATCCCAACTTGTGAACTAAGTGGTCTCACCTCATCTAATTTCCTACCATCCGGTCTTATGCCTTCCTCCAAAATTCCCCGCCTCACCTCTTTGTGTACAGCCAACTCAAATGCCTGATCATATACGTCACGCAAATTCTCGTCATACCACGCCACCTTCTCATTATCCGTTTCACCTTCGCCATGAAGAAGTGCCATTTCGTCATGCATTGCATATTTAATATCATCTAAAATGTGCGCACGTTCCATTACATTACCACGAACTTTTGAACCAAACTTTCCATCAGTCCATTTTGCCACCTCTTCCATCACGGCATCATCCGGTAAAACTAATTCATACTCCTGTTCTGGTGCTGCTACCTGCTTCGAAAGCTCTCTCTGAAGATCTAGTACTAGTTGTACATTTGAAACTGCCCAATGCATCGCCTCAATAATCGTATCTTCTGGTACTTCTTTTGCACCAGCTTCTACCATCATCACTTTGCCATCTTTACATGCTACCACCAAATCTAGCGGGGAAATATCACGTTCTTCAGCATTAAGGAAACCTTTAAACTCTCCACCAATCCTACCGATTCTAATTCCAGCCACTGGTCCATCAAATGGCACGCCAGCATTCATAAGCGCAGCAGATGCCGCAATCATTGCAACACAGTCCGGCCTAAATTCTGGGTCCATTGATAATACCGTACATACTACCTGCACCTCTTGACGATAACCTTTTGGAAACAGTGGACGAATTGGTCGATCAATCAAGCGTCCAACCAAAACCGCTTCATCTGCTGGTTTACCTTCGCGCTTAATAAATTTCGAACCACTAATTTTCCCTGCCGCATAGAACTTTTCTTCATAGTCAATCGAGAGCGGGAAGAAATCTTGCACCACCGATTTCGTACCTACCACCACCGAACCAAGCACTACGGTATCACCATAAGTGACCAAAACCGAAGAAGTCGTCCTAAACCCTACACGATTTACTTCGAGCGTCAATTTTCGCCCCAGCCAATCAGTGGAGACTTGGACAGTCTTCTTGCCATTAGGATTAATAATATCCATAAAAAATCCTTTCTCGGGAAAACATCAGATATCTGCCCCCAGCAAGTATCTGCCGTCTTCCCTTTGTTAATGTCTTATTAATTGTATCACGAATTGACTTTTTTGCCAATCTGTGCTATAATTATAGATGAAGTTGTGCCAAAAAATAAAAAAGGGGGGGATGATTTATGGAAACCAAAGACATCAGCTTCGAAGAAGAGTTATACGAAGGCGTAGGGGGAGCTCTAATCATTAACAATTTAGTAGCACCCTACATATACTACGACCCGATCGCAAGGATTATTGTATCCTGGCGCAGAAGAATCCGCGAAAAATACGACATCAACGCCGCCGCATATGCCCTTTATAATGGGCTTGAACAGAGAATCATCGTAAAATTCTGTCTGGAACATTCATGGGCAGAAAAGAAAGGCGAAGACCCCAGAATTTATGCCGCTCGGTATAACGATACTTTTCAGAAACAAATGCAAGACCTGGAAGACATACTGATTGCATTTGTAGATGATGAAGAAAACGGACTCGGTGCCTACAAAAAACTTTACGAAAAATGCTTCGCGAACAAGGTCAGTCCTTCAGCGCAAGAAGATTTAGACGATCTTCTGAATGCCTTCTTACTTTCTATCGGCGCAAGAACACCCAAGGAGCAAAAAAGAACTTTAAAAAACCGCGCCAAAGCCAAAGAACAGGCTACAACCGCACATTAACCAAAAAACCACCCTTCGGGGTGGTTTTTTCTTATTTTCTTAGACCTAGCTTCGCCACAGTCTTTTTGTAAAGCTCAAAATCGGTTGTTTCGAGGTATTTTAGCAATTTCTTACGTTTCCCCACCATCTGCATCAAACCTCTTTTAGCCATAAAGTCATGTTTATTATTCTTCACATGCTCAGTCACTTCTTTGATGCGCTCTGTGAGAATAGCCACTTGAACTTCAGGAGAACCGACGTCGTTCTTATTACGAGCGACCTTGGCAATAGCTTTATCCTTATTCTCTTTTGTTATCATTGCCCCATTATATCACATCTGTTATAATAACGCAAATGGAAGATCAGATTATTCTTATTGACAAACCAACTGGCATATCTAGCTTTGGTGTTGTAGCGAAAGTTCGTCGGCAATTACGCGATGAATTTACTCACAAAGTCAAAGTTGGCCACACCGGCACTTTAGATCCCTTCGCTACCGGTCTTCTCATTTTACTTTCTGGTAAAATGACTAAAAAATCCAATGAATTTCTAAAACTGGATAAAGTTTACGAAGCCACCTTGAGGCTCGGTTACACTTCCACTACTGGTGACCCTGAAGGGGAGATTCAACCTTATCCCAATTCAGGGGATTCCGGAAGCTGCTGCCGAGGATTAGCGCCCGAGCCCCGTGAAGACGGGCGCGAGGGACGCGACCCCGAATGGGACAAGGTTGAATCTACCCTCAAGTCGTTCATTGGTGAGATTGAGCAAACTCCACCAAAATTCAGCGCCATCAAAATCAACGGCGAACGCGCCTATAAACTCGCTCGCAAAAACCAAGATTTCGAAATTCCCTCCCGCAAAATCACTATCTATAGCATAGAAATACTAGAATACAACTACCCCGAACTCAAAATCCGCTGTCACGTCTCTTCCGGCACTTACATCCGCACTTTAGCCGAAGACATCGGCAAAGCACTAGATACCGGCGCCTATCTCATCGCACTTCGCCGCACTAAAATCGGCAATTTCGATATCAAAAACGCCACTAAACTTGTGCTATAATATACGTATGTTAGTTAATAGTGATAAACTCATTAATACGCCAATTCTTAGTATGCAAACCA
Source organism: Candidatus Saccharimonadota bacterium (assembly GCA_017431105.1). Taxonomy (GTDB): domain Bacteria; phylum Patescibacteriota; class Saccharimonadia; order Saccharimonadales; family Saccharimonadaceae; genus Nanosyncoccus. The sequence goes on from JAFRLS010000042.1 coordinate 15,283, forward strand.
CTAGTAGTATCGGTAATGTCTCTTCTGCTATTATTAACCCAGATAATTTCAAGATTGTTGCTTTCTATCTCTCTGGCGGCATCATTGATAAATCCGCCAACATCCTCGCGACCTCTTCCATCCGTGAATACTCTCACTACGGCATTGTAGTCGACTCCATTGACGAAGTTGTCGGGAAAGATGATGTAGTCAAGATAAGCAAAATCATCGATCTTCATTTCGGTCTCACTGGTCTTAAAGTCGAAACCAAAAAAGGATCCAAACTCGGCAAAGTTTCAGGCTTCACCTTTACTAGTGACGATTTCACAATTCAACAGATTATCGTTAAGCGTCCACTCATCAAAAGCTTCACTGATTCAGAATTAGTAATTCACCGCAACGAAATCGTCGAAGTTGATGATTACAAAATTATTGTTAAAGACGAAGAAAAAACCATCAAGCAAAAATCCATGAATGAAGATTTTGTCCCCAACTTCGTTAATCCTTTCCGTAAGACTGAACAAGATTTTGTACCAACTCATACGAAAACCCCTGCCGACAAAGATATTGAGTAAGTTTTTCATCATCATATCTAGCACGTTTTTTTGCAATTATTTTTAAAATCTCATCTTCGTCGTTACGCACAGAGTCGCTCAAAACTTTTTCGATAATTTCCTTCTTAATTCCCTTTTTCATGAGTTCCATTTTTAATCGTCGCGCCGAAATCCCTTTCTTTACGAACCGGTTTTCTACATAATAATCTGCAAATTTTTTATCATCTAAATACTTTTTGTCTTTCAATTTTTCTATTATTTTATATATATAATCTTTATCTAATTTTTTCTCATATACTTTTTTGTATAAATAATCGTTAGTTTCTTTTTCTGACCTCGGCCTCACCAACACCCACTCTAACGTCCTTTGGTATAATTTCCCAAATTCCGACAGTTTTTTATATTCCGCCAACTCGTCCTTAGTTATACCTGTGCCAACCTTTAATTTCAAATCTACTAGCTGCGCCACATCCAACGAAAAACTATATTTTTTATTCACAAAAACATTTACGCGATTTTCGTTTTTTACCGCCTGCCGAATATCTGTGATCTTTAGTGTCTCATCAGAATCGTTAGACGCCTCATCGTTTAATTTATAAATCTCCATACTGCGAAGACCATTGTTTGATACATTCAAAAGTTATATTATCCTTTTTTAATGGAGCTTTTGCACATTCTAATCGAAACTCATCAAGTTTATCAAGTGGCACCCACTTCACTTCCGAAACTTCTTCGTCATCAAAATGAAAATTTTCTTCTTTCCCAGTAAAATCCACCAAATAAACCCAAGCGAAACGGTCTTTACTAAACGGGCGCATCGTTACAAAATGCAAGTCTTCAGCTGAAACTTCTACACCAATTTCTTCATGTGTCTCTCGTATAGCCGCCTCAACCGCTGATTCACCTAAATTTATGTGCCCGCCCGCCGAAAAATCATAATCTCCCGGATAACGATCAATTTTATCTGACCTTTTCTGCCATAAAAATTCTAAACCATTTTCTGTATGACGATACAAAAATACTATAGCTATACCCACTATCACATTAGATCCAGTTTCTTCTGGTTCATTTAAAAAAGCATCCCAACCCTCGCCAATTATCGATTCACCATTCGGATAATAAGTTTGCCAAATTTCGTCTTTATGCATCTTCTACTGTAGCCCTTTCACGCACCTGTTTTTCAATTTCTGCCATCAGCTCTGGCTTCTCACGGAATAATTTCTTCACTGCTTCACGCCCTTGCCCCAAAGTTTCACCATTATACTTAAAAAATGCGCCCGCCTTGTCAATCACACCATATTGCACACCAAGATCCAACACGTCACCAGACTTTGAGATGCCTTCGTTATACATAATATCGAATTCTGCCGTGCGGAAAGGTGCTGCAATCTTGTTTTTTACTACTTTAATCTTAGTACGATTACCCGCAATATTATCGCCTTCCTTAATTTGTCCAATTCTACGAATATCAATTCTTACCGACGCATAAAACTTCAACGCATTCCCGCCAGTCGTAGTCTCTGGATTGCCAAACATTACGCCAATCTTCATACGAATCTGGTTAATAAATATCACTGTCGCACGAGATTTGCTGATAATACCGGTAAGTTTACGCATTGCCTGTGACATTAGTCTCGCTTGCAAACCCATTTGCGCTTCACCCATATCACCATCAATTTCAGCCTGTGGTACCAACGCCGCCACTGAATCTACGACGATCAAGTCTACTGCATTCGAACGCACCAAAGTTTCACATATTTCCAAAGCCTGTTCACCATTATCCGGCTGCGAAATCAGCAAATTCGCCGTATCTACACCAATTTTCTTTGCATAAGCTGGGTCCAAAGCATGCTCTGCATCAATAAATGCTGCTTGCCCGCCTTGTTTTTGTATCTCGGCAATTGCATGCAAAGCCAGAGTCGTTTTACCAGAAGATTCCGGACCATAAATTTCAATTATCCTACCCTTCGGGTAACCACCACCTAAAGCCAAATCAAGCGACAAAGATCCAGAAGGCAAAAGCTCCACATCCATCTTCGGCGTCTCACCAAGCTTCATAATCGAACCATCACCAAATTGTTTAGTAATTTGTGCGATCGCAAGCTTCAACGCTTCACTTTTTCCGTCATTGTTGGTTTTTTCTTCCACCACATCCTTTTTTGCCATAATAGTATTACCTTTCTTGTATCTATTATATAATATTTCTTGCTGGAAATAGGGTTGATTTTCTTAATAGCGTATGGTAGAGTCAAGTTAAGGTTTTGTTAGATTTCTTCTTTATTAGAAGAAATCTTTTTTAGTTTAACGGTAATTTTTATTTCGTTAACTTCCATAACCCTCCTTTCCTCCATCACATTTTATTAAACAGCTGTCACCCTATTTCCTGCGGTTTTTCTAACATGACTAAGTACCATTTGCAACCCGCCACAACTGGTCCAATCCCGCCTAGGCTTTATTTCCCTGCCTAAAAATGTTATAATTAAACAATGAAAATTCGCGAAAATATCCCCATTTCTACTCTTACTACCATGCGACTTGGCGGCCCCGCCCGCTATGTTATTGATGTCGAAAAACCCGAAGAAATTCCCGAAGCTTATAACTTTGCTAAATCCAAAAGCCTCCCCACCTTCATCTTAGGCGGTGGCGCCAACACTATCGGTCACGACGAAGGCTTCGACGGCGTCATCATCAAATCCAATCTAAAGGGCATTATTGAAGCGGGTGGCGCTCAATACTCTTTCGAAGGGCCTAAGACTCGGGCGAGCGCCCCGGAGCGGCCCGAGAAAGAGTATGAGCGACAGGCCCCGCTTCAAATTACTGCTTTTTCGGGCGAGGAATGGGACGCCGTCGTCGCCTACGCCTGCGAGCGTGGTCTTACCGGCATCGAAGCCCTCAGTAAAATCCCCGGTCTCGCCGGCGCCGCCCCAGTTCAAAACATTGGTGCCTACGGCCAAGACATTTCTCAGACTCTCGTAAGTATCGAAGTCTACGACACGCTCGAAAACAAATTCAAAACTTTAGATAAAAACGATCTTCAATTCTCTTACCGCAAAAGCATTCTAAACACTACCGCCAAAAATCGTTATTTCGTAATTTCTATTACTTTAGAATTAAAACCCGGCACCATGTCGCATCCGTTCTATAATTCAATCGAAAAATACATCATAGCCAACAATTGTACTGATTTTTCGCCCGCCGGTGTCCGCGATATTGTCAGTAAAATCCGCGCCGACAAGCTCCCAGACCCTAAAGAAAAAGCCAGCGCTGGTTCATTTTTCAAGAATGTTTATCTTACCGAAAAAGAAGCTACCGAAGCCGAAAAGAAAGACTATCCAGTTTATCGTGGCCATGATGGTCTCAAAATCAATTCTGGTTGGCTTATTGAACAAGCCGGTTTTTCCGACCAACTCATCCACGGCATACGCGTTAATAAAAAAGCCGCTCTTGTCTTAATCAACGAATCCGCCAAATCTTATGCCGACCTCGCCGCCGCCCGCCAAGAAATCATCGACAAAATCCAGAAAGACTTCGGCTATAAACTTGAACAGGAACCTGTAGAAATATGAAGATTCTAAATGGCCGCGAATTAGCCGATTTTATCAAAGAACGCCAAACTCACCAAGTTAGAAGTATGGCTAAAAAACCAACTCTTCTAATTATTCGTAATAGTGATAACCCAGTCATCACTAAGTACGTTAATCTTAAAATCAAATACGGTGAAGATATCGGCGTCAAAGTTATCGACTACCGTGCCGAAAATTCTGAAGATATCAAAAATAAAATCCTCTCCGCCAACCAAGATTCTGAAATTTCCGGCATCATTTTACAACTCCCTATTATCGAAAAAGACAAAACCAATGAGCTCACTAATTTAATCGCACCAGAAAAGGACGTCGATGGTTTATCCGAAAACGGTAATTTCGATTCTGCTACTGCCACCGCAATTAATTGGCTACTAACTGGTTATGACATTGAGCTAAAAAACCGTAAAATTGCTATCGTTGGACGCGGTAAATTAGTAGGCGCACCATTGTATAAAATGTTCACAAAATCCAATTTAAATGTTACGCTTTTTCATCGTGGCGATAACCTAAATGAACTTATAAATTATGATATTATCATCACCGCCACCGGTGTTCCGGGACTTATTAAATCCGAAATGATAAAACCCGGCTGTGTTATTATCGACGCCGGCACCGCTTCCGAAAAAGGCATCCTAGTCGGCGACGTCGACGAAGCGGTGCGTAACCGTACCGATCTTTCTGCTATTTCCCCCAAAATCGGCGGCGTCGGCCCACTCACAGTCACTTGTTTATTTGATCACGTTATTCAAATTGTCAACCACCCTAATTAACCACCGAATGTAAATTTCCACCCTGGATTATCTGTTCCATTCTGGGTCACCTGGCCCAAAACCCTCTGCCCTTAACTCCTCTTCCCGCAATCGCCTTGCCTCCCTAACTGGATCACTAGAGTTATGCTCTACGTGAAATTCTCCCTCAACACCTAGCCTATCAGTCTGCGAATGTCGACCCTGGGCATCACGAAGGCGGACATCCTCAATAACCGTATTTGTAGCCGCCCTTTCAGTATACGCGGCAACTTGTTCAGCAGACATAATAGTTGGATTTGTTAACTCACTTTGGGCCTGTGCTTTCGTCAAAACCCTCCCTTCACTACCATATGCCCCCAACATCAATCTATTAGTATCATCCATATTACCATTAGCTGCCCATACACGTTGCGCCTGAGGTTGAGTAATTTTCCCAGCCGCAATAAAATCAGCTAATCTATCAGAGCTAAGTGCAGCGACATCCTCATCTTTCATATCGTCTATCGCAATATTTGATTGCATCCACTGTTCACCAGCCCCAACAAGCGCCACATTGGCACCACTGCTGCTGATACCACCTTTTCGGGCCCAATCAAGCTGCTCAAAATCTTTTTTCAAGAAATCCCCACCATAAGTTTTAGCAAATCGTTCCAAGAAGTTTTTATTCATAGTTCTTGAACCTAAAATACTACGCGTAGCCTGCGCTATATGAGAAGCCTGCATATTTGATCCTCTCATCTGATCGATCACGGCAAAAATTGAGTCCTCGTTGCCACTGTTCACGGCGTCCTCAAGCTGGTTCCTCAAATAATTCTCGGTGGACATATTCGGACGTCGATTATTTTCATATTCAAGTTGTAAATTCCTTAAAGCAGTTTCACCCTCTATTCCTTCTGCCTGGGCCTTTTTAGCAGCTTTTACTCTCGAATTTTGCAGCCCAGCATAACCCACCGCTCTACCAAACCTAGACCTAGCAACCCTTGCCTTCATATTACCAATAGCGGTAGGCTTATAGTTTCTGTCCAACCCAGCCTTTATACGATTTTTTCTGGCTTGGCTCCTAACTTGAGCCGCCTTATAACCTTCAGTAGATCTTAACTTAGATGTAGTTTTACCTCGCATCCTATCGCCAAACCCAGAAATCTTCGCCCCAATGCTACCTATTGCTGCAAAAGCACCTTTAAGTACGGTCGGAATAAAGAATATAGGCAAAACTCCTACTATCATTGCGGTAAATGCCGCAATAAAACCACCGCCGGCAAAACCAGATGACAATAATAACCTTGATACATAATCGCCACCACCTACAAGTGCGCCAGCAATCGGATACACGAGCAAGAGTCCTTCTCCAAATTTCAGCCATTTATCAAAAAATTTCTTCGTATTTGGTAGAGTATAACAAGCAAAAGCAATCGGCGATACCACTACTAAAATTACAATTGCAGCTTCCCGTGCAGCCAATAAAACAAACAAGAAAAATATGGCAATCACTACACCCAGAGCCGCAACCAGGAGCGATAGTAATATCGCTGGGTTCTTCCAGACCATCCCAAACATCACCACTAGAATACCCAACACCGCCACACCAGTTAAAGCAGTAGTGTCAACAGCACGACCAGTAATATCAGAATCGGGTATAGTAAGCGTTGGCGATCCACTAATGGGTAAGCCATTGAACAATGCCTGAAGACCATTGCCAAGGATATTAGATAAATCCACACAAATCAAACAGATATAGTATGAAAGATTTACTAAAATTGCCACAACTATTAATTTCGGTAAAATTTTCTTAATCCCATAGTTATCTATACCATAGCCTGTAAGCTGTGAAAAAATCACCACCATAAATAGTATCACAAACAATACATTCGCAATCCCTTGGAACACCCCCCACCCGAATTTCGTACCTTGGTCATTATCTTCAGAAAACAGTTTTGTTTTAATTTGTAAGCTAGGCTCAACATACTTAGAATATACTTCGTCTGCAGCATGACCCATCCACTCTAGAAGCGGACACACAATCCACCCAAGCGATTCTGCTCCACCAGAGTTTGCACAAGACAATTTAACTTCAGGGGGCCCGGAAGTACCAGGAGAAACAGAATTAGGGTCAATATACGCAGACGGATCAAAACTCCCATCTATATCTGGAGCACCAGGAAGATTTTTTTTGAAATTACTCCAATCATTAGCCAATTCTTCCTTGCCCTTGCACTGCATATTTACCCCGTCTTCTTCATAGCTTACCAGATCTTCATTACCTGCTTTTTCTTGCCTAAATGCTACCATATCTTGACGATTCTTATCTATCGTAGCCAGCTGTGCATTCGCCTCATCAATCCATTCCTGCAATGGCCCCAAATCATCCACCGTAGATTTGACTTCCCACCACCCAGTTCCTTCAGCAAGCTCCCCACCTATTTCGGTCTGAGACAACACACTTTTAGCCGCCTCCGCTAATTGTTTGAAAGCATTCTCCTTAAATAAAGTTTCCCCGTTAATTTTGGCATTAACCACTTGCGATAATTGATTATCTATATATTCTGTCAACCCTTCTATTACAGACGAAGAAATAATACGACTATCTGTTGAGCTATTCCCATCATAAACTGTCGATAGCAAATATTTTTCATCACTAGGAAACTCCGAAAACATTCCTTCAATCGTCCTCACAAAATTTTTGCCATACATATAAGCCTTATAGTAATCCAATATGTATTTACCAATCACATTTTCCAACATAGCATCATATTCTTTTTCGCATTCTTCCTCTGCCTTTTCATTCAAATAATCTCTATAAGCCTCAAAATTGTGGCCCTCATGCATATCCCAAGCAAGATCTTTACACTTCTCTTTTTGCCAGTGGAAATATATAACCTCAGTATCTTCACCTTTTTTTGCATACCACGAAACCTCTTTCCATTTTTTCCCATCATAATCCCACACCTTATAACCACTACTTCCTATATTGTTCGAATCTGCACAAGTAGTTTCAAAACTCTTTCTCTTTAAAAAATATCCTTCTAGGTCCGTAAGTTCCCATAAGCTCCCGGCCGGAACATTATTATTGAAGGCTTTATCTGCAACCATTTCATACCAATAATCGCTTCTTTCCTTATACAAATAATAATGAAACCACCTTTTATTGGAATCGTGAAGATTTTGCATACAGTCACCAGCATCCGTATCCCACCCCATTATGCCGTTCTGTCCTCCATATTTATTGTCTCCACAGATTACATACTCAGTAGTAAGGTTTAACGGTTTCGTACCCCCAAAAACAATCTCTTTTAAAAGCTTGTTTTCATTCTCTCCGCACCAAAGCTTACCATCCGGACTCCCTTCGTCAGGGTGGACCAAGTATTCGAGATAAGTACCTGGACCAGTCGTATCAGCATTACCTTGGCCCCAACTCGAAAACCACTGACCCTCAAGCAAATCTGAACTCGTCCAATAATAATCATCAGTAAGTCCACCACTACTTGGGTTTATTCTATACCACCAGCCATGAGCTGCTTCGTGTTTTCCTGCTATCTTATCATTCCCCCCTCCCTTATCAATACAATCATGCACAGCGGTATACAAAAGTTTCTTCCATGCCGTATCCCACGACCCCATATTTTCTTCTGCAAAGACATTTGACACGAAAAACCACTTAGATGCAAAAGTCACAATCAACCCAAAAATAATAAAACGAACTATTCTAGCTCTCTTCATCTGGCGCCTCCAAATAATCTATTAGTGTTTGTATTTCATCATTATGATAATTATCTATATCTATCACAACATCATCAAAAGCATCAATGAAATCCTGTGCTAAAGCAAGAAATTCTTCCGGCAAAACGTCTGCTTCAATCATCTTGCAAAAAACAGAAAAGTATTTCTCAGCCATATCGTTATCAGAATAACTCTCTATCAACGCCTGTACGTCATTTGTTTTTTTACAAGACGTCAGCTTTTCTTCATCACGCAAAACCGTCAATGGCCCAACAAAGCCATTATAAAAATCAGCAATAGCGTCTGTGTTTTTCTGTATAGTATTCAATGTATTGTCTACGTTTTTTATCATCAAATTAAATTTTTCTCTTTGTTCATTGGGTAAACGCCCTGGATTGAGTCTTTTAAGCTTCTCATAGGCCGTCTGCGAAAATTCTAGTTCTTGGCTAATAGAGTTAACAAAATCTTCGTTAACAATATAAATGAAACCCGCCGGTTGGTCTTTTCTCTTTAAATCCATCCCTTTTAATATTTCCGTCATATCCTTATAGGATGCCGTAACGTAAAAATCTCTCAACGCCGAATAAATCTCTTCTTTCGGCGAACCTTGATTTTTTATTATTGTCACGGCAACAATCGCGCCACCAACCAATATTACCAAACCAACAATAATAGCTATAATTTTGCCAAACCGCTTCTTTGGTGATACAGGAGAAGCTATTACTATATCGCCTTGTGGCGCACCTACGCTGGAAACGTTAAAACTTCCAGTTCCAGAACTCCCAACTCCATAACCACCTGTAATCACACCCCCCTCAGGAAAACCACTACCAGTACTAACTCTATCAAAAGAATTATTGTATGACGGATCCATATACACTTCATTATACCATAAGCACTTTCAAAAGCAACAAAAAATCAGCCCAAAGAATCAGCTCACACAACGGACTCGCACCACAAAAAACGAGCCAGGCTCAAAGAACCCAGCTCGTTTTCTTAACCACCCAAGCACCAGAGTGCGAAGCGGTCTAATTACATTAACTTTTTACGGCTAGCAATATAGTAACCAAGCGCAGTTACGGTTGAACCCACGCCAAGCGCACCAAGTACTATGTCCGAAGCACCCGTGTTTACGATTGTGCTTGGAGTTGAACCTGGATTATCTGGAGTTGGATTTTCAGGAGTTGGTTCTTCTTTACAAGAAGCATCATTCCTTTCAACCATCACAGAAGCGTCATCCTTAGTTACTTTTGAGTTAACAGTTGAGCTAGCCCAGTTCACCAATTGGTTAGAACCGCAAGCGAGCGTCTTGTTAACAACTTTAGCAGTAAAGCGAACATACGCGTTGCCGTTTACGCCGTAGCTACCGATATTAATACCAGTCGTAGTCACAGTATTTTCGACAACTTGTACACCACTCTGATAATTAGAGTTATAAAGACGAGTAGAATCGGCCACATATTCCATATTGGTTGGCAAAACGTCACGAATCATGACGTTGTCAACAGTTTCGCTAGTCAAGTTGACATACTCAATTTGGAATTCAACTTCATCACCAATCTTTGCATCTACTGATTCGCTCCAGTCCTTAGTGCCTTTAAGGCGCACGGTCTTAGAAAGCTTAGCGGATACAGAGCTGTGTACTTTTACCTCGATAGTCACCTGGCCATCATATGCATAACAACCTGGGATCTTACCATCGAGAGCTTCGTAACCAAGAGTAGCACCAGCGGTGATTACTTCATCAGCAAGCGCCACGGTACCCATTTTAGCGTTAGTATACTTAGCAGAACCTTCTACGTACTCAATATAAAAATCATCATCAGAAACAAATTTAACTTCGTCCCAGTAACGATTTGGAGTAGCATTTGAAGAGTTCAAATAACCAATCACGGTATGAGAATTACTTACCGTAGTTGGAAGAGAGAAACTTGCCGAAACGTTTTCAGCAATAGCACTAGTCCCAAGTGGGCTGTTGTTATGGACATAAAGACGAATCGTATAAGTTTCACCATCTTTTACGTTAATCTCGTTAGCGTTCCAAGTTTCGCTGTTTGAAGAGCTGAGCTTAGCACCTACGAAATTACGTTCATCACCGATTTTACCATCAGTAATTGAGTTAAAGGTAATGGTGTCACCAAGTGCACCATCGTTAATTTGTGCGATCGTATAAGTAGTACGACCATTGTTTGAATCACCCCAAGCGTTTACAACTGCTGGGGTCATTGTCGCGCCAGCCACAATCGCTGCAGCCGCTACCGACAAAATAGTTTTATAAACTTTATTCATAATATTCCTTTCAAATTAAAATAAATAAAATTCTCTTGGTTTTGCTAGCCGAATTGTTAATATTCGTCTGCAACCGAATCATCTCAGCTTTCAATCGTGGATGAAGCCCGGCAACCGAAGTTGCCGGACTCTTGCTAAGGTACTTGGCTGTCCAGCCAGGGCTCCACCCATCTATCTATATATCTTCTTAGTCCACAGGACCGCCCCACGCAGTCCCAGGATCAGTAGATAACTCTTCGGTTTCTCCATCAGGAGTAACCACGTGTACCGGCTCCTGTTCAGGCGTCGGTGCATCAATACCGTCATTACTATTGTTACCGCTGTCGGCATTATTGTCGACATTAGTACCAGGCTCTGGCGTTATCGTCGGGGTATTCGGATCCCCGCCCTGTTTTTGAGTTTCATTGGTCTTTTCCAGCTCTTCCATAGCCTCTTTGTACTCATCATAGGACTTATAAGTCGAATTCGTCGGCTTCTCCTCAGTTGAATACTGAGCACCAACACCGTTATTGGTGTTGGGGCCTGGACCAGGGTCGTCGTTCTTGCCAACAGGAGTCCCTTGAGTCGGGTCCTTCTTGGGCTTTTCTGGTTCAGGTGTAGGCGTAGGCGTCGGTGTCGGCGTAGGCGTAGGCGTCGGTGTAGGCGTCGGCTCCGTCTCAGGAGTCGTCGTTGCAGGCGGCGTCCACGTCGGAGTAGAAGTCGGATTTTCTTGCGGCGTAATCTCCATTATTTCGGATACATCACAAGGCTGGAATCCGCATTCAATTCGGAACGACAATTCAAAAATTTTGTCCTTAATGACAAACGTATACGTAAGGAAATGTCCAGTATGGTCCTCCGTTTTCATCACGATTACATCAGGGATACCATCTTCCGTATATGGATACATATACATTTGGTCATTAATGCCCTTAGCATACGTAACTTCGATTTTGTCGGCCCTACTCAGAAACGTAATATAAGCGTCTACGAGCCTATAATACTCGACCTGGTGGTTTAGGTAGTATTTTATGGCGCATTCAATAGTTGCAACCCAACTATGCGGGTTTTTATCACGAAACGGGCCCAACCAGCGCGTTCCGAGCATTGCATCAGTGTACGCCATAATACCAATACCAAGCGCAGGATCTTTTGGTATTCTCCTCACTTGTTCTTTGAAGTAATCCTTCGCCGTTTTCGATTCCTCATACGGGTCAGGCCCAAAATTGTAGTCATTCTTGGGATCCTCATCCTTCAGCATGTTCAGGTTATAAAACCCGTACCAGCTGACCGACTCCGTAGTTTTTGTGGTGGTCTGCGTATCAGTAGTAGTCGAGTCGTTCGATCCCCAGATAATCGCATCCCACCTTACGTTAAAAACCAGTATCAGGATAATCGCCAAAATGGTCAAAAGCTTTACTACCCAAGCAGAGATATGCGCCAACTTGGCTTTCTTTTCTTCTGCGTATCCGCAATAGAAGAAAAGGGCCTCTACGATAAAGAAGCCTATGCAGAGATGGAACAGAATCAGTGGAATTTTGGCAATAAGAGACATCCAAAAGACATTCTTAACCAAAATATACATCATCTGCACAATCGCCCTGGTAACTGAATAAAACAAATACACCAGAACCGAAAAACATAGTACTTCTTTCCAGTTGGAACCATCTCGATGCCACCAGACCATCAGATAGACCATCAGGCCCAGCATCGTCAACAGGAAAATCGGCGCCAGCCATATGACATTTCTTATCATCGGTGTAAAGAAATTAATTGCACCGACAACGAAACCAATGGCTGCAGCTTTTATCCAACCTCCCTGTCCAGGCGCCATTATAGCGTCTGCGATTCGGAATCTGAACTTCTTTCGTCCGTTGTCATCCTCATCTCCTTCGATAAGTTTTACTCCAACGAACATTCTTTCCGCCGTAGCGACTAAAAATGCCACTACGATAGCAAGAACCAAAGACAAAAAAAACAAAACTGTGTTTTTCAAGGCTTTCGCCTCCTTTTCAAAAAATTTGTTTGGAGGCAAACGCCTCCAGTTTGTGGGGACGTTTGGGATAGATATATAGAATATATATAAATCAGGTTTGAAACCTGAGATGATTCGGTTGTTAATGGTCTTCTTGTCTTAGAACAACACCTCGACTCAGACTACCTACATTGTATCACACTTTAGCTTTTTTGTCAATATATATATCATCTATTTTGCTTATGGTAAACTCATTAAAAATAAGAAAGGCTCGGCGTAAAGCCGAGCTACTTCCTTAATGTACGAGGAACTCGGGTCATTTGGCAAAAGTCTTGCGCATCTCCTCAGAAGAGAGAAGCTGTTTGACCTGGCATTCAACCATGGCATAGGCCTTGAAAGTACCACCTCCAATAGCAGTTTCGGACTTTTCCGAAGCTTTCTTAGTGGTGTCTTTCTTGGCAGAATCCGAGACACCGTCAGTCGAATCGGCTTTCTTTTCCTTCTTAGGGTCAGGGTCTCCGCCGACTGGCTTCTTGATGCCAATCGATTCTTCAACCCTGCTCAAGCGAACATCGAGCCCATCGATCTTATTCGTCTGGGCGTCGATCTTATTCGTCTGGGCGTCGATCTTATTCGTCTGGGCGTCGATCTTATTCGTCTGGGCATCCATAGCCTTTTGGAAGCTTGTTTGTAAAGACTCAATATCGCTGAGTACTTTGTCCAGAGCTTCTTTAGTCGAGGGGGAGATGACGTCGGCCTCTCCCTTTTTGGCCTTTTCGAGTTCCTGCTTAATGAGTGCTTTAGACATAGGATTTGTATCCTCCTTCAAAAATTCTAGCCCGTCTAATAGACCAGTAGCTAAATTATAGCACACTTCATTAAAAATGTCAATGGTTATATAATAATCTTGCTTTTTTAAGGGCTAGGCTATATAATAATCCCTATGGTGGGATTAGCTCAGATGGTTAGAGCGTCTGATTGTGGTCCAGAAGGTCACCAGTTCGATCCTGGTATCCCACCCCATAAAAGCGGGTATAGTACAGTGGTTAGTATGCAAGTTTTCCAAACTTGAGATGAGAGTTCAATTCTCTCTACCCGCACCAACGAGACAAAGAATGAATACTTGTATTCATTCTTCGACGAGTGCCGAAGGGAAAGATGCGAAGCATCTTGCCCGCACCAGTACACACAAAAAAAGAGGGCCAATCCCTCGTTTTTTATTTACTCTCTATTTTGGTAGTAACAAGAACGCTACCGTACCAGCTGCCGCACCCAAAATAATCGTAATAATAATCGTTACGATCAACCCCGCACGGGAATCTTTCTCTGGTTTATTAATAATTGTCACTGGGCCAGTTGCCTCTTCTTTTGGCGCTACCACTTTCTTCTGATACACATTCTTCGATAATGGACGCTTCGATACCTTTGTTGCATTCACAAACGGATTTTTCTTTGGAACTTTCAAAGTTTCAGGTTTTTCCTCTTTTGGCGCCACAACAGCCTCTTCCCCTGTATCTTCCTTCTTCACAGCCTTCTTCATCACAGGTATTTTCTCAATTTTTTTCGCCTTAACCTCTCTTGCCTCCTCTTTAGCTGTTTTTTGCCCACTTAACGGACGCTTTTCTACCTCAGCTTTTACGAATTTCGGTTGATAATCCTCAATTACGCCATAATTTGGCTCTTTTTTGCTAGCTGAAACTCCCGCCTGCAGTTTTGCTTCTCTAGCTTCAAACATTTCATTAATTTCAATTTCATCCACCTCGGCAACCTTTGGAGCTCGTACAACAGGTCTAGGCTTCGCGACCTTATTTACTGGGACAAAATCCATGTACCTTTTATTCATGATTTCACTCTTTTAGCTATCTCTATTATATCAGTGAATTCGCTAAGAATCAAGCTTGCACCACCTACCAGTAAACCACTTATACCCGGCACCGTCAGATAAGCGCCCGCATTAGATGGATTCACGCTCCCACCAAACAAAATCGGCGCTTTATCCTCGATTTTCGCCCCGTAGATCTCTTTCAGTGTCTTCTGGATCAGTTTTACTACTTCGCCTACCTCATCTGGGGTAGCCAACTTAGCTGCCTTAGTACTCGAAATCGCCCAAACTGGCTCGTAGGCGATAATTACTTTATCAATATCTTCATCTGATACATCAGCCAAACCACCCATCAATTGATCTCTAATCACATCTGCCGTCTCGCCAAAGGCCCTCTCTGATTCAGTCTCTCCAATACAGAGAATTGGCGTAATCTTATTCCGAACTGCTGCCGCTACTTTTTTCTGCACCATCTTATCATCTTCACCAAAAATATGTCGCCTCTCTGAATGACCAATAATACAATAATCTACCACACCCCTGAGCTGAGCAAACGACACCTCACCTGTAAAAGCCCCAAAATCCCGATAAAAAGCGTTCTGAGCTGCTAATTTCATCTTATGGCGATCAACCTGTAAAGACAACGATTGCAAAGCCATCGTTGACGGTGCCACCACTACTTCTATGTCCCTATAATTCGGTAGTTTTTTCTGGAGCTTATGAAGATAAATTGAAGCTTCCCCTACTGTAAAGTTTAATTTCCAGTTGCCCACGATATAAGATTTCATATGCCCATTATAGCATATATTTTTTATCAATTTAGATAAAAAATTCCCCGGCTTTTACCCACGCTAATCGCGTGGAAGCCGGGGACAATTCTTGTAGAAGTGTCAGTTTATCAATTGAATGTCTTCGTAATACTGGTCGTGAATCACGCCAAAACGTGAATCTAGCCTCACCAGTTTCACTGTAATCTCATCTCCTTCATTCAGACGAGCAAAGATATCGTCATCATGAAAATCTATTTTTGAGATGTTCCCATATTCGTCTTCCGCCCAGATAACATACCAAGATTTTTGAACCTCAGACCTGACAACCGTCAAGTTTAAAGTCTCGACCTCAGTATTTAGTGTTATCACGCTAAGAAGAAACAAGACAACAGCAACTACAATCAAAACTATTATGACAATCCTTCGCACAAACGAATCCAAATCAAAAAGCGAAGAAATCAAGCACCACATTCCAATTGTCGCCACTGTAATTACAAGTGTTAAAAAAGCTACTAATACAATTATCACTTCTTCACCCCCTTTTTTTTAAAGAACTTTAGCCTTTTCCTAACCATTTTTAATTATAGAACACTTTATCATTTTTGTCAATATAACCCCTATACTCTATCCACTTTTGAATCAAAATCCTATGTTATAATAACAATATGAAAAAAGTTTTAGCATTCGATGTAGACCAAACTCTAAACGTGGCAAAAACCCCTATTACCAATGATATTGCCGAACTTTTAGTAAAATGTCTTGACCATTTTGAGGTTTGTCCGATTTCTGGTCAAAAATTCGACCAATTTTTGATTCAAATCGTTGACCAACTCCCTAATCCTACCACCGAACAACTCACACATCTCCATCTGTTTGTAGCTCAGGGTACCCAATATTACCGCTATAATCCAGAGAAAAAAGATTGGGAACAAGTCTATAATTACCCCCTATCCGACGAACAAGTTGCCAAAATTACCGCCACAATTAAACAGGCTGCCAAAGAATTAGGTTATTGGGAAGAAGATAAGCTCGCCGAAGGTGATGAAATTATTGAAAATCGCCTCTCTCAAGTCACTTTCTCCGCTCTTGGACAAAAAGCCGGCACTGAGGCCAAGTACGCCTGGGACCCAGACCATGAAAAACGTAAAAAAATCGTTGCTCGCTGCAAAGAGCTCGCCCCTGAATTCGAGTATGAAATTGGTGGCACTACCTCTATTAATGCCGTCACTCCTGGCATGAATAAGGTATTCGGTATGACTCATCTATTAGAAGAATTAAGTGTGTCAAAAGAAGATATTCTTTATTTTGGCGATATGACGCAGCCTGGTGGTAACGATTATCCAGTCGTCCAGATGGGTATTGACACCATTGCTGTCCGCAACCACGAAGATACCGCCTACGCCCTACGTGGTATTCTAGGTATTTTGTGATATAATAAACTTATGCATATTCTTATCGTGGGCAACGTCTTAAAAGATGTCTATCTCAATCTCGACTCTCGTTTCGAGCGCTTCGAAACCGATAAAAATAATGTCAAATGGCTCGATATTAGTTTTAATACCTCTGAGCATCATTACTTTAATCGCCACAGCAGTTTTGGCGGCGCCGCTGTTTCCCTAGAAGTCTTGCAAAAAATGGGCATTTCCGCAGAAATCTCTGATTCTGACTTCTCTTTTTCTGAAGATAGCCCCGCCAAACAAACCCCAGCCAAATCCTACCGATATATTTTAATTTCAGATGATGGCGTGAGCTATTTAACATCTAGTGATTTCAAAACTACTACCTTTATCAAACCTACCACCTCAATTGACTACCTCTATATCGACCGTTCCGCTCACTTATCCGAAACTTCTATAAAACAGGTCGAGGCCTATCTCGACAGTAATCCCAACGTCAAACTCATTATCTATCTAAAAGACCCTATTTTAAATTCACTAGCATCTCGCGCCAGTCTCGTTTTTTCTGAAATTAACAATGGTATTTCGGAAAAACGTTACGCGCTCCAATCAAGTACTATTAAGCCACCCGTTCTGGATTTTAAAAACACAATATATATTTCTCAAGACGCTCTCTCTTATCGTAATTTTACCGAACCTATCACTATAGAAAGAATTGATAAGCTCACTCATCTGTCTGCTTATTCTATTGCCGCCGCCACCATTCTTGGCGGGTTCATCTTAGGCGAATCCGTCGAAAAAAGTTTGAAACTTGCTCGCGCTAATGTTGAAAACTCCAACCTCAATTCCGTTCTAAGCCTCACCGAACTTAAAACCCTCTCCGTTGAAGAAGATAGTCTAGATCTAATTGCTGCCAATCTGATGTACAGAAATAAAGGTATCCTTGCCGCCGACGAGTCAGGTGGTAGCATCAAAAAGAAATTCGCTAATCTCGATATCCCGGACACTTTCGAAAACCGCCATAACTATCGCAATATTTTCTTCACTACCCCAGATATCGAAAAATATATTAATGGTGTCATTCTTTTCGATGAGACCGCTCGCGATTACGCCGACAATGGCCAAACTTATGTAGATTTTCTAACTTCACACCGCATCATTCCTGGCATCAAAGTCGACCAAGGTCTCGTTAATTTCCCAGATTCCGACGAAACTTATACTAAAGGCCTAGATGATTTACCAAAGCGCCTCCGTGAATATCGCGAAATGGGGCTTCGTTTCGCTAAATGGCGTGCCGCTTTTAATCTCACGCTCTCTGATTCTGGCGAAATCTTGACCCCTACCACCCATGCTATAGAAGAAAATTGCCGTATTTTAGCCGAATACGCTAAATCCTGCCAATCTGCTGGTCTCGTACCAATTGTCGAACCAGAGTTAGTCTATGACGGTTATTACTCAATTGAAAAATGTGCCGAAACTACAAGTAAAATCCTCGACTGCCTCTTTAAAAAGCTCGCTGACTTTAAAGTTAATCTTCGCGCTACTATTCTAAAGGTAAATATGGTCTTGGCCGGTAAACAATTTGAAACCCAATCTACGCCCGAAGAAGTCGGCGCGACTACCGCTAAAGTTCTCAGAGAGCATGTTCCACACGAACTCGCCGGTATAGTATTCCTTTCTGGTGGCCAAACCGTCGAACAGGCAACCGATAATTTAAGAGAAATCACCAAAAATGGCTCCTTTCCTTGGCCAGTAACTTTTTCATTCGCCCGCGCACTTCAAGACCCTGCCCTCTACGCTTGGCAAGGCAACAACGCTTACCAAGAAAAAGCCAGGGAAGCCTTTCTCGCCTGCCTTATAGCTAATACTGAAGCCCTAAAAAAATAACTCCTTCAACGGAGTTATTTCAATAGGCTATTATTCTGCTTCTGCTGGCTGCTCTTCTTCTGGTTTACTACCATTATCAGATGGGACATCTGCCGCTGATACTTCTTCAGCCTCAGCCGCAGCTTTCTCTTCAGCTTCACGCGCAGCCGCTTCTGCTGCTGGGTCATAAAGCGATGCCACTACTTGCTCTGAATCCATCTCCTTATCGGCAAATTCCACACCAGCTGGCAACTTAATATCTGAGATGGTAATCTTATCGTCAATCTCTTTCAAACTACCAGCATCAACCGTCAATTCGTTTGGCAAATCAGACGGTTTTGCCTTTACTTCAATTTCTTCTAAAGCCTGAGTCAAAGCAAAATGATAAATCTTTGAAGCTTCCGATGCTTCGAAATTCACAATTGTAATTGGAGTAGTAGCTTCCACTACAGCATTCGCTGAAATTGCATGGAATTCAATGTTCACAATCTTGCGTGTAACAGGATCTATTTGAACATCCTTTACGATAGCAAGCTGCTTCTTACCTGCAACATCAAGGTCAATTGGTGAATGATAGCCAGCTTTTTCCAAAACTTTCTCAGTAGCTACATATTCAGACATGCCAAGTACTGGCTCCTTGCCACCATAAACCACCGAAGGGATCATCCCCTTTTCTCTTAAACTTTTCAACTTTTTGCCAGCGATTTCACGCTTCTCTAAAGCCAATTTATATTCAGCCATTTTAATCCTTTTTCTACTAATTTATATTATTTTATCACTTTATAAGATTTTTTCAAGGGGTTCGCTTCACCTTTACCATCGCTGGGCGCAAAACTTCGCCCTCATAATAGTAACCAGCTCGCAAAGTCTCCGCAATTACTTCTTTCTCACCCTCACCATCAACCATCATTGCATCATGAATATCCGGATTAAATTCTTGTCCCTCTTTAGATTCGATTCTTTTAAGTCCCAAATCATTCATGGTCTTCTCTAGCGATTTTTCAAGCGGCTTCAACTCCGCATAGTTGTCAATTGCCCTATCCACATCGTCTAAAAGCGATAACACCTTGTAGACAGTTCTAAGTCGCGCAGTCTTCTTTTCATTCTCTTTCTGTGCATCAATTTGTTTTCTAAAATTTTCAAAATCCGCCCGCGTCCTCTGTAAATCATTTGTTAATTCCGTAATCTTTGCATTTAACGCTTCTATATTTGCATCTTTTTTCATAAAATTTCCTCCAACATATTACCGGCATGTCTCACTAGAGCCATCACTCTCGAATAGTTTTGCCTAGTTGGACCCAGCACGCCGATATAGCTTCTATCCGAAAAAGGCGACCTAAACTTCGAAATAATTAAAGACACTTCAGAATTTTTACCAATCGGATTCTCGTGGCCAATAAAAATATTCAGTGCTTCACCTGGTGCAGCCTCTCGTAACCACGGCTCTAAATTATCCAACAATTTTGCCACCGATTGCACACGTCTAGTGTCACCAAATTCTGGTTGTGTAAAGAGTCGTGAAATACCAGAAAGATACAATTGCCCGCCAATCGTAGCTAAACCTAAATTACCAGTTAACTCCACTAAAGAATCTACCGCTCCACGAATCGCCGCATCTGCACGTGATTGCGAAGTTACTCTTACCTCCAAAGCATGTGCACCACGGTCTAAAGCCAGCTCTGGTTCACCATTTTCACGATTTTCAAGATTATTCACATAAAATCTATACCCAGCATCAGTCGGCACTCGTCCTGCGGAAGTATGTGGTTGTGCAATTAATCCCAAGACCTCCAAGCGCGCCATCTCTGCCCGTATCGTAGCCGGTGACACATTAAAAAGTTTTGCCAAAGTTACACTTCCTACTGGGGATGCCGTCTCGGCATACTCCTCTATAATTTGACATAAAATACCCTTTTGTCGCTCGGTAATTTCCATGCTACATATTATAGTAAATTAGCAGTAAAATAGCAAGAGTGCTAATTTTTCAAAAATCTTCTTCTCGTCGTTAAAAATCATGCTATAATAAAAACCCAATCCCAAAATTGGGAAATTTTAGTCGAGCCAAATCTCGATGCACATTTTAAAGGAGGTTTCTTTATGGGAAACAAAAATCGAACGCAAAAAAGAGTTGAATACCGAGGCAGCACTTTCATCGGTACATTAAAAGGCGGTAAAGTTGCCGTCCGCGTTCAACGCACTGCTCGCGGACAGGCTTTACTCGCTGGCATCTTTGATGTACAAAATCGTTCCTGGCAAAACGAAAATCACAGTGCTCCACTCCCGTCTTTCGTTAAAAACGAAATCGAGGAAAATTTTGCTTAACCCATATCACTTTAACCCTTCCTATCCCCAGCAACCAGCTGGGGATTTATTTGTTTAATGTTATAATATTTTTATGGAAGAAAAAATCTCTATAGTCAAAACTTGGCTTGGCACTGGATCCATCAATATTTTCGGCTTACCAATGTCTGGAAAAGACACTCAGGGTATCAAATTAGCTGAATCCCTCAATGCCAAATTTTTATCCTCCGGACTTATTATTCGTACTAAAGAAGCCGAAACCAAACAAAGCTATTCCGAGCATGGCGCACTAATTCCTACCAATGTCTTTTATGAATGGGTGTTACCTTATTTTGAACGCCCAGACTTATTTAAATATCCGCTCGTTCTTTCTTCCATTGGCCGCTGGGCAGGTGAAGAAAATGAGGTCATGTCCATTGCCGCTAGCGCTGGACACGCCATCAAAGCCGCTATCCTTCTTAATATTTCTGAAAACGACGTCAAAAAACGCTTTGAAGTTGCCAAAACTTTAAACGATCGTGGCGAGCGCAAAGACGACAACAATATCGAAACCTTTCATACTCGTTTGGAAGAATTCCGCACCAAAACTATGCCGGTTTTAGAACGCTATCGCGATCTTGGTCTCCTTATTGTCGTAAACGGCAATCAATCTCGCGAAACCGTTTTTAACGAGATCGTCGAAAAACTCTATGAAAAAGCCTCGCAATCTCACGCCTAAATTCATAAATCACATATCCTAATCCTACTACTACCACGCCAATAATGGCATAAAGTGCCACAAAAGATGATTTTTCCTCATAAACTTCTTTTACTAAACTATAGTCTGCGCCAGTATTTTCAATCATCTTTTTACAGCGTCCCGTCTCCTCATTCAATACATAACCATCTTTACAGGTTTTAGCTTTCGTAGCTTCGATTTTTTTACATCTCCCAGTCAAAGGGTTCAAATATTGTCCTTCCTCACAAACTTTCTCTGATACTGTTGTAATTTTTACACAATTTCCAGTAGCTTCATTTATTACTTTACCAACTTCGCAAGTCCTAAATTCCTGATAATTATTTGGTTCCCCCGGCGTCGGCGCATAAGTACTTCGCCAAATCGCCTTGCCGTCCGCACCGTAGCCAATAAATGCATATGCGGTTCCCTTCCTCTGCCCATTAAAATATTCCAACTTGTCAATTACCGCTCCGTCTATGTCCACTAACTCTAGTACATTTAAATTATTCGGATTTTTTGTAATGCTAAAATCAGTCAAATATCTCGCAAAATATCCTTCTGGCTTAATAATCCCAGCTAATGGATAAAATTTATTTTTATATTTAATTTGGCAGCCAGTCATCAAAATTTGTTCCGCATTAGAATTATAAAATTCTATAAATTGTTCCGCCTGAGAATCATCATAATAACTTAAAATTTCTGAAAACTTTAAGCCTTTGCATTGACTCTTTACTTCACCATGACCACTATCATCATTTTCTACCATGTAATTATCATTTTTGTAGACCGGTCCATAATCTACTGCATGCTCGAAATTCCCAGTTTTTTCATTCCTAACTAGTGTCGTAGGATTTGCAGATTTAAATTCTGGCAAACAATCATTATTCCCAGTCCAACAAACACTGTCAATAATTTTCTCGCCTCGCATAATTACTAAAGGTCCCGCTTTAAACGCCAAGGTCTTTGCGTAATTCATGTTTGCCAGCTCGTGCTCCGGCGAGCTGGCCAAGCGAAGGAGGATGCTCTCGCCAGTCATCCAACTGTGCTCGGGAAATTCCACTATTGTAGTTAAGTTCCCGCTTGCATTAGTATAGCCTATGGTAAGACCAGCGAGCGAAATCGGTGCGTCGGATTTTTGTCTGCCTATCTCAATCATTTCTCCGACATTACTAACCCCATCAATCGTATAACCAGGGTTAACAGCTTTTATATAAATTTCAGGCAAAATATTATCTTCTTCCGCGTAAATCAAATCTACATTTAAAACACATCCGCCTATCACTATGCCTAAAATTATTTTTGTAAAAACTAAAAATTTTTTCATGCCTCGAACACTAACAGGAACTTGCTAGAAATACAACCCTTCCCATGTTATAATAAAACCATGAGCTTTTTTATATCTGTCATTATTCTCGTCTTGGCTATGCTTATTCAAGCTTCAATGCAACTTGCACCTGGTACCTTTGCTCTTTTTTACCATTATGCTCTTGGCAAAAATTCCCGCACTAAAGCCGACAACCTTAGTCTCTATTTCACGCTCGGCATTATTACGTTTATGGCCACTATTTGGCTTTTTGTTTACACATTCATTTTTGGATTTTTCTGCGACAAGGCAGAACTTTGCCTAAACTTCGTACCTTGGCTCATGGTCGGCGTTCTTCTAGCCGAAAGCATTGCTAGCTTATTTTTCTACTACCGCAAAGGTAAATTTACCGCTCTATATGTTCCTCGCCTAGCCGCCAAAAATCTCGACCTTCACGCTCAAAAAGTTAAAAATCGTTCAGATGCTTTCGTTCTCGGACTTTTTTCTGGATCTCTCGAATTAATTTTTACCTTACCGCTTTATGTCGTGTCAGTTATTGAGCTCATGAAAATTAACTTCTCTTTCCGCCCACTTTTCATTATTCTTTACATTATAGCTTCTATCATCCCACTCTTTGCCATGCGTACGCTTTATCGTCACGATTACAATCTTGCCACAATCGAGCAACTTCGTGTTCGCACCAAAACATCCACACGTATTTTTATTAGTGTTGGCTTTTTACTTTTAGCTATCGCCATTACATATGTCGGAGTTTTTTATCATGGATGAAACCATTAGGAAACAATTATCTAAAGAGCTAAAAATCCATGCACACGCAATTGGTTTACCAGAAGGCTCCGCTGAATCATTTATTAAGGCCACAATTAATGCTGTCCAAAAATCACTTAAGGGTAAGTCCACCATTACAGATTCAGACCTTACCCGCCTTGTCGCTAAAGAACTCAAAAAGTACAATCAAGATTTAGCTTATGTTTACCAAAACCATGATAAAATAATATAGAGGTATAGTATGGGAAAAAAATATGATTTTGACTACATCATCATCGGTAGTGGTCCAGCCGGCAGTACAATGGCCCTAAAACTTGCTAAAAAAACTAAGAAACGCGTCGCTATGATTGAAAGCCATATTTTTGGTGGCAGTAACCTTAATACTCGCGATATTCCCTATGCCGTAAGTTTAGGTTTTTCACATACGTTTGCCAAACTTTCTAATTACCCCGAAATTGGTGGGCAAGAATTGCATTATAATTTCCCTACCGTCGTTTCACACCAAGAACACACTACTTCTCTTCTCGCTAAAGAAAGTTTTAAAAAATTCGATTCCACCAACATTACTTGCATTTCTGGCCAAGGTCAACTTATCGATGAACACACAGTCGCAGTTGGCAAAAAACAATATACTACAGCTAACTTTATTTTAGCCACTGGCTCCAAACTAGATACCGGTAAAATCATCGGGTTAGATTCTGTCAATTATCTTACTCCAGACACCGCTCTCAAAGTTCGTCGCTTACCTAAATTTGCCCTCATTGTTGGTGGTGGCCCCACTGGCTGCGAAATTGCTGAATATTTTGCTGAACTCGGCGCCAAGGTCATCATCATGGAAAGTGCTAGCCGCCTACTTCCAAAGGAGGATGAAGAAGTTAGCGAAGCTATCACCGAATACTTCACTACCGAACTAGGAATTATGGTCACTGCTAATTCTAAAGTTGTAGCCTTGGAACAAGACAATATTAGCAAAAGAGTCATTTTTAGCACCAATCATCAAGAAAAATTCGTTCGTATTGACTGTGTTGTGCTGGCTACCGGTACCAAACCCTACACTGATTACGGTCTCGAAAATGCCAACGTAAAATACGATTCGGATGGCATCATCGTTAATAAATTTTTCCAAACTTCCTCTAAGAATATTTACGCTGTTGGCGATGCCATCGGCGAAGGATCTTCCACTGAGCTTGCAAAATACCAAGCTTCGCTCCTTGCCTCCAACCTAATCGAAAAAACCAAAAATTACGCCAACTATAAAGGCTTTATCCGCCTGGTTAATACCTATCCAGAAATTGCTACTATTGGCTCCACCGAAGCTGAGCTCAATAAACAAAAAATTAAACACAAAAAAATCGTCGTATATCTCAAAGAACTTCCCGCCAGCAAGACTGAACGCCTAGATTATGGCTTCATTAAATTCCTCACCGATCACAACAATCACATCCTCGGCGCTACAATCGTGGCTCCAAACGCTGGATTAATGGCTGAAGAGATTTCTATCGCTATCCGCCACCGCCTAACTGCTCTCGAAATCGCCAGCACACCACACATTGCAAACAGTTTCAATTATGCCATCAAACTAGCCGCCAAACGTATTATTAAAAAATAAAAATCGACCTAAGTTAGGGGGGTAACTTAGGTCGATTTTTATTCTAAAACGCTCAATTTTAGAACGTGGTGGCGGGGGTTGGATTTGAACCAACGACCTTTTGGTTATGAGCCAAACGAGCTACCAGGCTGCTCTACCCCGCGATATCATCCTGACACACCACTATTATACAGCAAAAAGCAACTTTTGTAAACTATTTTACAGACCCCACTCTTTTGTTACGACTTTACTTTTATCAATTGCCGTCTTCCCCTTATCGCCAAAAGCTTGTATTGCGTACAACGAAAGCGCATTCGTATTCGTATCTTCAGAAGATTCAAGCACCACCTCTACGCGTCGATAGAGATCATTGGCTCGTCCAGTCGAATCAATTGAAATCCGCCCCTTCAAGTTTGCACTATTATTATTTTGATACTCCCCTCTATCATTTGGCTCAATATCTTCACGCCCACATGGATTATTACTTGCACAGAAAAACTCTAATGAAACATCTGTATCTGGCTGGCCATAGGGCAAAGAAATCACAAACATAAAAGTATCGTTGCTACGTGCACCATTGATTGGTTGCGGTAAATTCAGCATCGCTGAACATGCAAACTCATTGGTTGAATCAGGTTGACAATATACTACATATGGCAAATCTTTATGTTGATCATTAGTTCGTGCAAGTTGACTAGCCGACAATATATTATTGTTGCCATCGTAAGCCCCTGTGTAGCTTTCGCCTGACACCTCCGCCATATCTTCATTATCAGTCGGAACCAGATATACCGTTGCCCTATCCGTAGTATCACCATCGCTTGAGCCATTTAAATTTGCTAAACTAAAACTTTCGGCAGTTTGCAAGAGTTGTAACGCAAGAGTTGGTGGCGTTGCTGTTTTGGTGCTTGTTAATGACCGAAATGCAACATTCGTACCCATAACATTAGAGTAATTCATCTGTATACTATCGTTCCCTTGGTACCAGCTAACTCTTACCGATTGTATTTCAGATGCTGCCACATCTTCCAAATTAACTTTTATTACTTTGTATGGGTTCGACGAAGACAAGGTAACCCGATAATCACTTAAATGCGTATTGATCATTGCACATGTATAAGCTTGGTTCATTTCATTAGAGCCTTCGGTTGTCTCCTCAATCAAAACCTCCCCACCCTCATCCGCACTCATCCTGCCTAAAATATGCGCTACCATGTCACAATCTGGATGTTCCATCCAATAGATAATGTCCGCACAAGTAATTTCTGTGCTCCCCTCCGCAGGTCTATAAGTTTCACTTATCGTTGCGCCATTCCTTATACAATTTTGATAATTCATAAACGCTAGTTTGGCGTCCTCAACTCCAGCCAAAGCTGCATCATAGGCCGACTGAGACAAATCATCATTAGCAGTACGCGTGATTTCAGCCACAATTGCTGTAGCAAAACTTGCAGCAATAATCGTCAAAATCAAGGTCGAAAACGCCACCACATAAAACGATGCCGCGCCAGACTTAAATTTTGCTTTCATCCCTATATTCCTCCATTTACCTGTACGGCAAAATTAAATTTATTAATCGCACAATAATCAAAATTTTCGTTTTCATAATCAGCTGGTGTAGCACATGCATTACCCTGTGCCTTTACATTAATGCCACCAGTTATAGTCCCCAAAATAAATGATACCGAATAGAATGCATTACTTCCACTCGGACTCTCTACCGGCTGTGCAACATCTAAATCATAGATTGCCAAACTATTGCTATTGTCGGCAACCAAAATATCTTCAGGCTCACTATTTATCATACCAATCTCTACATTATTTGTAGCCATAACCCCAGTATAATTAGACCCCATAGCCACCGCACAAACAGAACGGGAATTGTCTTCCACTTTTAATAACCTAAATGGTTTATTTTCATCTTCAGCGCTGCTAGCAATCGTTTTTACAATATCATTTCCGTATTCATCTTTTTCCCCATTCTTATAACTTAATTTAGCCCAAGTCCTATTAGTCTTCGCGTCAAACGTAGCCTTATCTGAATCGAAATAACCACTATTCCAAATGTAAGAATATGTACCAGTGCAAAACGCCCCATAAATCGGCGCCCTTATTCTTTTGCCATCACTAAGATTTACATTATCTATCTTTTTTACTAGCACCAGACCATAAGCATTATTATTCAAACAATTCTGATTATTATAACTATCGTAAAACAATGCACAACTTCCTCTCAAAGTTCTTACCGATGAATTTTGAACTGCAGCTCTCATATCGTCTACCAAACCCATACCAGTAGTATTAATCTGGCTCAGCGCTAATCCTCTTCTATAGGCGGCCATCGTATTATTGATGATCAAGACAACAGAAATCGACAATATCCCGATAAACACCATCGAGAGTGATAGCTCAACCAAAGTAAAACCTTCCATGAAAGTTTTTCTTAACATAATACTATTATAGCATAATCGATTTAAAATTCGCTATATCAATCTGAGCATTTGTTATCGTCATCGTCAAGATTAACAATCTCAACTCCAGACGCATTACGCGCATTTTTAATAATCCTAATATCTCGCTCCAAGTTGCCACTTTCCCCTATACCATATGGATTTACGCAAAAATTTACTTCTGCTAGCCCAAATGAAGTACTAAGTTTACTAGTCAACATTGTGCCAATATTATTATAAATACCACTACTATTTGCTTCTGCGATTTCCTTATTTACTTCAATCACATCCTTGCTGGTTAAGGTATTAATCGTACCAGAACGCGGATGCCGAACTATTATAATAGAACCTTTATATAAACCATCTCCATCCCCTGGAGTCGCTTCAACTACCGAACTCCATAGCGGAGAATAGCTTTCAACAATACCAGCTGGCACCACATTAATTATTTTGCCACTATCATCTTTTTCTTCTATTATTACGTTTGCTTTCAAATTTCCCAACGTTTCAACCACTGAACCAGTCCCTGTACCAACTGCATCTCCTACCACGTCGTATACAAAAATTTTCTGCTCATCATCAGACAATTCATTACCATCAAGCCCATACGTTTGTCCAAAGCTAATCAACTTGCCATAAATCGCTTGGTCGCTTCTCCCCTCACCTAAACTCTGCGGATTCGAAACTTCAGAATAGACATTCCTTAAGAAATTCGCGAAATTTTGCACTGTGTCGTTATAGCGTTGCTGCCAAATCGAATTCTGCGTACCTATCATAATCCCTGCAAACAATGCACCGGTCACCGCTAAAAACAGCGCTATTTCTATCAAAGTAAATCCGCGTCGCACTTTGCTCATGCTTTTATTATATCATAAATTATTAGCGATTCGGAAATAGATACATCCACCACTTTTCCGCATTCGAATATTCTTTTTCTTCTTTTGCCACTGTCACCACCTTGTGCTTATTTTTTGCAACTTCAGAATTCTCCGGCAAGGCCACCATGTTCTCGCCTGGCAGCTGCTTATTAGCAAACTTCCGTGCCGCCAATTCTTGATATTCACTTGAAACATAATATTCGTTTTCCAATTCTGCTGTCTCTACTTCAACTTCCAAAAGCTCCAATGTCTTTTTATCAGTATTCAATCTATCACTAAGCTCCCAATTTCTAGACATCGCCTCAATCGACTGATATGTCCACGTAAGACACATTGCTATCGCAATTACCAAAACTACATTTTCAATCGAGAAAAAATCATGCCTCAACCGATATTTAAGTCTTCGAAAAGCTGTTTTTATCCCGTTCACGCTTACTATTATAGCATTTTATGATAGAATAAAGAAGCGGGGGTATAGCTCAGTTGGTCAGAGCATGCGTCTTATACACGCAGTGTCCTTGGTTCGAGTCCAAGTACCCCCACCAAAACGCACAACAAGAAAAGATACCGCTTTCGCGGTATCTTTTGCACCTAATTAACTTTGCGCGCGGATTATTTCTTCTTGAGAGTCAAGAAACCGTTGCGTGGATTTTCACAAACTACACGATCTGCTGGGAGATCACATGGGGTGCCTTTGCCACCTTTTTCATCTTTAGTGAAGAAATAGATAGTCTGCGGTTTGCCGCCACGGAGAGTAACTTCAGATTTATGAAGGTAGTACTTTACTCCCTTGCCGTTGGTATGTTCGTAAGCCATTTAAGCTTTCCTCCTTAAGTTAATATAATTCTATCTTATGACTAGGGTAGACGATTGTCAAGAGGTTTTCTAGGGATTTCCAAAGTTTTAAATAAACAACAGAGATAACCTCAATATAATCCAGATAAAACCCCTGATAAAAATTACAACAATAACAATAAGTGTTAAGAGCAACATAAACCCAGTGAAAGATGGCGCCCACAAAGGCGAAGCATAATTTCGTCTATATAATTCAGTTGATGGTAAACTTGCAACAATCTTATCTTGTAGCTCATTTGCCGCCGGATATTTTTGGATTTCCGTCAACATACAATTAATATATTCGGGGCTATCCCACGACCATCCATTCTCAATTGCTTGTGGTTGGCAAATTTCCCCCGCCATTCCATAAACGTTTCCGTTCGGATTCGTGTCCGTCGCTATCGTCTTTTCTGCCTCTTCCAAAGCCTTCTTTGCCGCCCTCAGATATTGGTGTTCTAAATAAAACGGCCCCGTACCAAAAGTAACGCGCTGCACTCCGTTCTCTTCCACAATATTTATCACGATATTTGAAAAAACAAATTCTTTTAGTTCTGTTAAGGCCTTGGCTAACTTCTCGTCGTCTTCCTCCACATCAGCTGACAACACCGCATCACGTAACTCCGTCATCTTTACATGATCAATTCGCAGCAGAGTCGCATCTATCGGCAACAAAACTACCAAAATCAAAATCAAAACCCAAGTCTTAATCTTAAGCTTTCCCCTCTTTTTAACCAATTCTTTCAGCTTGCCACCCATATATTATATATATTATAACATAAACACTTTTAACCCCAATAATCAGCAAAAACTAGCTACTGCGCATACAGCGCACAGAATATTCGTACGACTTTGGATGGTCATAATTACGACCAGTGGTAAGAACCCCGCTGTTTTTATAAAGATTCAAAGCATACGCACTATCATCTTGATCACTTTTTCTACTACTAGACCACCACTCCCCTGTATAATCAAATTGACTACCAGCACTAGCATAACCAGTGGTGCTCAACATGCCAGGATTAGCTCCACTATCCCATAAATCAGTCGGTGTGATATCACTATAAGTCGGTAATGTCCAGTTCTTAGGACAGATTGACCCCAGTGAAGCATTATCGTATGTCTCAGTAGCACAGTCTTCAGAGCTTGTAAGCCCTGTGGTAGGATTAGCCTTAGCGGCATACCAGTTGTAATAATACTCGCCATTGATATAATTCATTCTAGCTTCACAATAATGAATTTGCGAAGTGCCAGTTCCACTCTGGCTTGGCAACGTAAAGGTATTTGCAGAAACATCAGATGTTGTACTATTAAGAGCCGTTTCACCTTCCAATCTCAAATTGCTCAACATATAACAATAATTGCCAATTTTGGCCACCGTATAAGACCTATTATTGCGTTCATCAGTAACATTAACTCCTGTCGTACTACAATTAGCTAGCGTAAGATCCTTCATGCTGGTGTAAGAGCCAACTGCTCCATTTGCCGTCAAAAACTCTGAGCCATTAGGAGTAAACGTGGTGGTAAGTAACGAATCACTCCCAAACGTGCCATTATTCGTACTCCTGGTCCAACTCTGCAACTTAGCGCTTGGCTCCGGAACCACCGTCACAATAAACGGACCAACTCCTGTATCAAGAGCCTGAGAGCTATCAATATAATACGGTTTATAATCCTCGCCCGCTGCTGCCACAATAATCATGGCTATATTGTTTCCAGCGGTAAAAGTCACTGCTTGTTTCCATTGTGCATAAAGCGTAACTGTTTGATTATCACTACCAGCACGATAGAATTTTGATCCATCCGCATACGAAACACCCGTCCCATCTGCCGCCGTATTCCAACCACCAAAAACACTGCCAGTTTGTGCATATGTATTAGAAGTAAGAGTCCCAATAGTATTCGTATTAATACTCTGATTACTCATAGTCCCAGAAGTACTACCATTACCATTGAAAACAATCGTGGTCGTACCGCCAGTATTGGTTTGTCTGGCTATGCAGCGTACGGATTTGCCCTGACTTCTCGTACCAGAATTACTACCCCTAGAACCCGGATATAAACCAGTGCTATTAAAGTAAGGAGCATAGCTATAATTGGTAGCATTATAATTTGTGTTGGTCCAATAATAACCATACGACAATTTATATGTTGCATTAGCATTAGTATTATTACGGTGCCCCGCTCTCGTCGTGTAGAGTGGCGCTGTACGAATAATAGAGAACCCGTCGGTCCCATAAACAGCGTTTCTGGTTGAGGTTGTAAAACCCTCAGTTGCATCTTCAGCATACCAGAGATAATTAATTTCAGAATAATATCCCACGCTAGTCGAGCTAGAACTTGTTTGACCTTGTGGCAGCCTCCATCCGGCTGGACAAATCGAATTACCCATCATAGATCTATTGCTAAGGGTAGCGTTCTCAACGGTATTAGAAGCCACCGCGGCAGCAAAGTTATAGTAATTGCCAACATGATAATGTGTGCACTCCGCCGTAGAATGTCCATTATTTGTACACTGCGCCATAGTGTAATTATAATCCGAGCTATCATCACTAGAAGGATAAAGATAATAATCTCCCCCATCCCAAGAGTAGGATAGCGTATTGCTAGTTCCCCAGTTACCATAATCTGATTCAGCCAATGTCGCTCTAGCTGGCGTCCAAGTAATAATCTCGCCAGAATTGGCACAGTTAGTAGAATCAGTATTAGAACAGCTATAGCCCTCGTTAGTAGTATAGGCTCCTGTGCCATAAACATTAAGATCCGTGTTTTCGGAAGTTAATGCCACCGTGGGGCTAGTTTCTAGGTCTAAATCCAAGTTTTGTGTCATCCACACTTTTCCGTCTCGCATCCTAGCAACATAATATTGTTTATCATCGCGGTTATCTCTTAGCCGATACTGAGTGCCAACCACCATAGAATTAATCACCGTGTTATTCATGTCTTGCATGCAAACCGCACTATCTATCGTTGTAGCGCTGGGGTTACAAGCATCAGGGCCAGATTCATCCCACATCGCATAAAGCGTAGTAACGTTCTGCACAGTCTGATCTATACCATAACTACCACCTGGCTGATAGGTAGTACCACTACAGGTATCGATCGAGCCAGACTTAGTTGTCGCCACACTACACCAACCCAGGAAAGTAGCATCATCCCGGATCGGTGTGTTAGAACTTAATGTTATTGACGTACTCGTCACATCACTGGCAGCTTGTGGATTCGGGCTTGGCATATTAGTAACCGTATCGGTAGTATTTGCGTTATACGTAATGCTATAAGCTACCGGATTTGCTACATAGTATATCCATATGTAAGTGTTATTAATATATGCACCAGCAGGCCTGGTGTAATCTGCCCTTACTGCCATATCTATCGTATAGGAATGTGCACTGCTATTAGCTGCGCTCGTATTTCTTAACAAAATGCTGCCATATGTCCCCCCAAAACCATAAATCATAGTAGAATTAGCACTGGAATTATAATAATTTGGTATCACTCCCCACTTATTATTATATGCAGTACCAGATGCTGCCATAAAATCAGTTTTCGAGACTGGAGTTCCACTAGCCAAAGTCCCTATAGTGTCATCATCGTCATTTGTTAACTTAGTCGAGTCGGCATTTAAATAAACCTTATAACCTGTATAGTTGTTAGTGGCAATTGAAAACTTAATCTGATGCGACGAATCACTAATCGCTGCTGTCCCATTCGCCGAATCTACAGAAAAATCCACACTAGCTGTATTGCTAGTACTCGTAAAAGTCATTGTAGATTCAGTGGCAGTACCAGTGGCCGCTTCAATATCTTTCGGTTTCAAATAGAATGGCGTAATTATACCCATGAAGAAAAACGCCAACAAAATCATCGAGACATACGACGAAATACGTAGACGCCTAATAACGCCAATGCTACGCTTTATCCTTGACACATTTCCTCTCTTTGTTTTAAGGCATCCCCATATTAGGGTATACCATTACCATTATAGCATAAGTATTTCTTTTTATGTCAATATTCTATTACTATTTTCACAAAAAAGTACTCCTTTTAAAATGGATACTTTTACACAAGTTATTCTTCAGGAATAATTGCCAAATGTGCTTCATCTAGTTGTATCTGGTCCACGACAGACGGTGAATTCATCATTAAATCTACTCCGTTACCATTCTTCGGGAACGCCACAATGTCACGAATATTCTCAGTATCCTCAAGTACCATAAAAATCCGGTCAATCCCAAATGCGCAACCCGCATGCGGTGGTGCCCCAAACTTAAACGCCGACAACATTCCACCAAATCTCGCCTCTACATATTCTTTATTGTAACCTAAAATATTGAACACCTTATACATTATCTCAGGGTTATAATTTCTTACAGCTCCCGAACAAATCTCATACCCATTCATTACCATATCGTACTGATCTGCCACTATTGTCAACTTCTCTTCTGTTGTCTGCGCCTCTTCCAATGCTCTTATCCCGCCCTTTGGCATACTAAATGGATTATGTCCGAAATCTAATTTTTTATTTTTTTCATCCCATTCATAAAACGGAAAATCAACAATCCAACATAAAGCCACTATATTCGGATCTTTCAATCCAAAGTGGTCCGCAAATGCAATTCTAAGCTGTCCTAAAACCTTATTCACCTTATCACGCTCATCTGCACCAAAGAATACTGCATCGCCATCTTTCGCGCCAGTTTTTTCGCGCACCGCCTTAATCTCGGCTTCACTCATAAACTTCAAAATTGGAGATTTTGCTTCACCTTCGCTATAAAGTATATAGGCTAACCCGCCAGCACCCAACTTCTTCGCCCGCTCCGTAAATTCATCAATTTCACGTCGCGTCAAATTTGCACCACCCTTTACACAAATTGCCTTTACGCACGATGCTTTAAACACCTTAAAATCAGTGTCTTTAAAGGCTTCCGTCAGTTCAACCAGCTCCATTCCATAACGCAAATCTGGTTTGTCTACACCATATTTTTCCATCGATTCAATATAAGAAATTCGTGGCACATTTTCAGATAATAATTTCTTTCCTGCAAAATCTTTTACCAATGATTTAATCAGCGGTTCCACTTCAGTACGCACTACTTCCCCATCATTTACGAATGCCATTTCAAGATCTAGCTGATAAAAATCCCCATATAGCCTATCTGCCCTTGGGTCTTCATCTCTAAAGCACGGTGCAATCTGATAATAACGTGGCACCCCACCCACCATCAAAAGCTGTTTAAATTGCTGTGGCGCCTGTGGCAACGCATAAAACTGCCCTGGATGCAAACGTGAAGGAATCAAGAAATCTCTTGCTCCCTCCGGCGATGAGTTTGCCAAAATCGGCGTCGTCACTTCAATAAATTCATGCTTCTCCATGTAGGCTCGCATAAAACTATAGTATTTCGCTCGATCAGCCAAAAGTTTTTGCATCGAAGGTCTTCTTAAATCCAAGAAACGATATTTGAGTCGCATCTCTTCAGATGATTTTTCGCCATCATCATGCGTATTTACAGGTAAAGGCTCGCTACGGTTTAATAATTCTAACCTTGACACCACTAACTCAATTTTACCAGTCGGAATGTTTGGATTCACTAATTCCGGCTCGCGCTCACGCATTTTGCCAACCGCCTTCAAGACAAACTCATCGCGTACAGTTTCCGCCAACTTAAATGCTTCTTCAGTTCCTGGTGTCACAACTAACTGTATAATACCAGTGTGGTCTCTAAGATCAATAAAAATCAACCCACCATGATCACGTCTCGAGTTCACCCAACCTTCTACTTCAACTTCTTTACCCAAAAAATCATTTAATTTATCAGTTAGAATTCTCATAAAACATATTATACCACATTCTAGCGGGTTAGGTAATCTAGCAACATCTGTACAGTGAAGAACCCAACCAAATCTTCATTTCTATCTAGCACAAAGAAATAATAGCTATTTGTTCTCTCGATTTCTTCCACTGCAAATTTCAATGAGTCCTCCGCATGTAAATAGTTTACTTTCTTATCTACATATTTCTCTGCTCGATCAGTTTTTTTTATTTCCAGCATATTTAAAGCCTCAGTATGTATTACGCCAATCACTTTTTCCTTACTGTTCACTACCGGAAAATTTTTAAAACCAGATTTATATAATTTATCCAAAACTAGTGGCCCCAAAACTTCTTTATCTTTTACGAACACTATTTTACTTTTTGGCGCCATCAAATTCTCTACCTTTCGTTCATCAAAACTCATCACCGCCGCAATTCTATCACGATCTTCACTACTCAATACGCTTCGTGGCGTCCGACGTAGTACATCAATAAATTCCTCCAAAGTTTTTGGCGCATATTTTGGTTCCGGCTTTTTACGTTCACGATATTTTTCCAGCTTCGGATCCAACATCTTCACGATTCTTTGCAAAATCTTTCGCCACATACTTTTACATTATAGCATATTACTGTCTTGGCGCCATTTCGTGTTGGTACACAATGGTCATGTTGGAATAGTCATCTGTAGTTGTTTGGCTTGTAGACCAAAGAATAGTAGAGGCATCATAGTTAACTATTTCAGCTGGAATGCCAGAGTTTGTGCCTGTAGCAGCACCATAGGTGCGGTTTAAATCTAATGTATTA
>JAFRLS010000043.1 GCA_017431105.1 Candidatus Saccharimonadota bacterium
ACAAAGCTGTCGGCGTAGGGTCGAATAAAAAAACACCGCTATCTAAGCGGTTGTTTGGTGCCACTCTACGAATTGGGCAGGCATTAACAATATATAAGGAAGATAATTTGAAAAACTTAACCGTGCTATAATAGGAATGTAGATATTCAATAAAGGATAATAATGGACAAAGAAGAGATTACTTCTGAACCTAAAATTAAGAACAACAAAACTATGAATGAAACGAATAATATTGTAATGTCAGAACCTAAACCTTTTGATGGCTCATTGAAGAATAAAAAAACGGATCTTAAAAAGTCCTCAAAGAAGAAAATAATTATTATTTTGACTAGTGTTTTGATTATTGGGCTAGCTCTTATTTGCTTTGCCGTTTTTAAAAACGACACTGTTTCCGAAGAATTTGAAGAGCTTAAAAACTTTGTCAGGGTAGAAAAAGAAGGGCAAGCAAAAACTTATACAAATGAAGCAATAGAAAAATATGTAAAATGGGCTTATGGGGATGAATGGTATTTTATAGAAGAAAAACCATACGGAAATAGCGAGAAAGCTTTGAAATTCATGCGGGCGAATGGGGATTATTTTCATGCTATTATAGGGTATAATCATGGCACAAAATCTGTAGGTAGTAATGGTATTGGCGGAATAGTTCCAGACGAAAGTCATTACTCTAAAACTTATAGAGACACCTATGAGTATGAAATACTTAAAAATCATAAAAATGAAGTCACACAACTCGCAGAACGTCTATCTTTGGATGCTGATATTGTAATTGAGAATCGTGACCCAGCAACGAATGCTTATATCATCTTAAATAATGTTACGGTTAATCGTGATTCTGGAAAAATTGCAGAATTTATGGTAAAAACTAGCGAAATTGTAGATTATAATATTAATCCCGAAATGAAAAAGAGTAAAATGGGTCTCAATGTTACAGTTAATATATCTGGTGGTAGGAACGAGCCATCTTTATCTCTTGCCAACAATGAAAGTAGTCGCATTGAACATGACGAGGATTATTATATATCAGAATTAAATTCTCAAATTACCAGAAATAATAATTAGACCAGATTGTTTAGGGTATTAACAGATATTCTAACAGGGGCAAAAGCTGTATTTTCGCCTTTGTTCTGAGCTGCGCTCGGTGATAAAAAATAGCCGTGAATATTACGGCAAAAGTGAATTTGAAAGCATCTTGGTGGGGATATGTGGACTTGAACCACAGACCTCGTCATTATCAGTGACGCGCTCTAACCAGCTGAGCTATATCCCCATTTTTAATGGTCGACTTTTCGCTGACGCTCAAAGTCGTGGTGGAGTAACTGGGACTCAAACCCAGGACCTCTGCCTTGCAAAGGCAGCGCTCTAATCAACTGAGCTATTACCCCTTGTAGATACATTTTAACTAAAAGTGGCGACTTTGTCAACCTCAAGTTTTATGAGGGTTTATGGGAGGATATTGTAGTAGAGCTCGCCATCTTCGAGATCTACTTCTTTGATTTCTGCGAGTTCACTGATAGTAGTGAACTCATATCCTGCTTTTCTGGCAGTATCGATGAGGGTAGGCACAGCTTCGACAGAGGTGGGATGGATGTCGTGCATGAGAATAATTGCGCCGTCGTGGATTTCTGACATGGTAGTAGAAACAATAGCTTCAGTATTCTTGTTTTTCCAATCCAAAGTGTCGACAGACCAGATGATAACAGGGGTGTCCATGGCTTTGCGGATTTCGGCATTGTTGTTACCGTATGGCGGTCGCGTTAAGGATGGCTTGTGCCCTAAAATATCTTCAATAACTGAGGCGGCCTCATTTATATCAGCTTTAGCTGAAGCAAGCGGAATGCGGATTAAGTTTTGGTGATACATAGTATGGCTGGCTACTTCGTGCCCTTTTGATTCGATTTCGCGCACTAAATCCGGGTTATTTTTGGCCATTTTACCTAGCATAAAGAAAGTTGCTGGTACGTCTTTTTCTTCGAGAGTTTGAAGCAAAATAGGGGTAGTCGCACTAGACGGGCCATCATCGAAGGTTAGAGCAACTAATTTCTTGCCTACTAAAACTCGTTCTGTAACTTTGACGTGTTTTTGCATCGGAGCGACGGTAGCTAGTATAACATGATTGTTGGTTTTAGAGATGGTTAAATCAAGAAGGTCTAGAATAGCTACGATACCAATAAATACTACTAGGACGAGCTTTAACCAGGGGAAACGGATATCGAGACGACGGAAAAGTGAAACCTTTTTAGTGTCTTTCGGAGGAGTATTCTTGATGGCGCTTTTACCGATGGCTTTCGATCTACTTCTAGAGGACGATTTGTCTTGCGTACTCATACATTGCAATCCCCGCGGCGACGCCGACGTTAACTGAGCGCGTAGAGCCAAAGCTCTCGATAAATCTGACATCTTGAGCTTTCTCTAATAATTCTGGAGTGATACCGTTGTTCTCGGAGCCAAAAATAAGAGTAGTGTTTTTGGTAAAAGACTTCTCGTTTAAAGGCTTAGCGCGCTCGAGGTTATTTTCGATAGCGACTAATTCCCTATTCTCTTGAGTTTTAAGAAAATCCTCGATAGTCTGATGATGAAGGATTTCGAGATATTTATCTGTACACATGGCGCCGCGACGGTTGTATTTTTTCTTGCCGACGATGTGGACTTTGGCCGCATTAAAAGAGTTGGCGGTACGAACGATAGAGCCGATGTTAAAATCGTGTTCAACGTTTTCGATGGCGATTTCTAAAGGAATACGAGACTCCGCGAGCTTAGCAAAAACTTGTTCATTAGGCAAGCCTTTGTATTCATCTATCAGATTGCGCGTGTCTTCCATATGCTATAATTATAGCATAAAGAGGAGGAATATGAATTTCGATGAGTACCAGAAGAAAGCGTCAAAATACGATTTGGCGAAGGCGACGGATAATCTGAAGGATGTGGGTTTTATCGAGAAAGTATTGGGGCTAGTAGGTGAAGCCGGTGAGACGGCCGATAAAATTAAGAAATTACTGCGTGATAAGGATGGCGTAGTATCGGATGAGGATAAGGATTTGGTCGTGAAGGAGCTCGGTGATACTTTGTGGTATATCGCTTCGATTGCGCGCTATCTGGAGGTGCCTTTGTCAGAGGTAGCTGATGGTAATATTGAAAAATTAGAGAGTCGCTGGCAGCGTAATAAGCTGCATGGTGAGGGGGATAAGAGGTAAATTAGCCTTCTTTTTGGCGAATCATATGTTGGACACCTTCGGAGCCGTCTGGGTAGTTGCCGAATTTATCTCCGGATGGCTTAAAACCAAGTTTGTCGTATAGTTTTCGGGCAGTAGGGTGACTATCTAGAACATCGAGATGAGCCTCGGTGTATTTCGGATTGTCCATGACGGCTTTCATCAATCTACCACCAA
>JAFRLS010000001.1 GCA_017431105.1 Candidatus Saccharimonadota bacterium
AGTGCCTATGTGGGAAGGATGCTGTAGTGTTCTGGACGATAATGGTGACCCCGTATACGCTGAGGTCCCACGATATAGAAAAATCAAAGTCAAATATTATGACGAGTCGAGTTGTGAACACATCGAGATTGTTGATGGAT
This sequence comes from Candidatus Saccharimonadota bacterium, assembly GCA_017431105.1. Lineage (GTDB taxonomy): Bacteria > Patescibacteriota > Saccharimonadia > Saccharimonadales > Saccharimonadaceae > Nanosyncoccus. The sequence goes on from JAFRLS010000001.1 coordinate 141, forward strand.
TTCTAGCGCATGTTTTGCAACACGAGATAGACCACATCAATGGTACAATTTTCACTGACATCGTGCCGTTGTTGAATACTATATCGTTGGAAGAGTATCGTAAAATAGTAACAACAAAAAAGGCTCTCTAGGTCTAATCTCTGGCGAGCGATGAGAAGATTGTACCGAGCGAAGCGAGTTCCGACGCCACGTTTTTTTGAGCTTTATACAAAAAATGGTGGGTGATGAGGGGCTCGCACCGAGCGAAGCGAGTTTCGACGCCCCGTTTTTTGAGCTTTATACAAAAAATGGTGGAACAAGAGGGTAGCATTTTACACACTAGAAGCCTTGAGGACAGATTGAGGTCTATTATAACAGAGATAAATGAGGAGGTAGATTATTGGTATTATCTTCTAGAGCCAGCATATAATCGGTATCTCGCATCGACGAAATAAGTAAGGTAAGCGACTTACATATGACATTTATTTTATAGTTAGCGTATGGTATAATAGCGATAATGGTAAATAGAACTAAAAGTCCTAGTAAAACTAATAATAAAAAACTTGTTGCTGTCGCTGGAGCTGGCATTGTAGCAACTGCGGTCGGCATTGGAGGATATAGCCTGGGAATCGCTACAAGTGACGGTCTCCGCGATGCCCCTGAAAATTACTCCATTTCGCAGCAGGAATACACCGCTCTAGAAAAATCCATTTCATCACTAAAGACCAGAAAAAGCACCGATGCCATACCCGAATACGATAGAAGTTCTTTGCCTACTGATTGGCGAGACTTGGACGGAAATGGATGCAATACCAGGGAAGATGTACTAAAAAATAATCTCAGAAAATACGCCCGATTCGACGGTTGCAAAGTGACATCTGGAACACTTTATGACTACTACAACGGAAAAATATTAAAATACGATAAGAATGTGGACGCTGGTGGTGGAATTCAAATAGACCATATTGTAGCAATCGGTAACGCATGGATTTCGGGTGGTTATGAGTGGGCAAACGACGCGTGGATAACTTATATTAATGACGATAATGTGCTCATTCCAACTGCGTCTAGCACTAATCGTGAGAAAAGTGACAAAGATATTACGGAGTGGCAGCCCGCTAATTTCAACTTTATCTGTGCCTATATGAAGAAGCAGGTTGAAATCAAAAATAATTATAATCTAACCGTAACTGCAGAAGAAAAGGTAACTTTCAAAAACATTTTGCAAACCAACTGCATAGTATCAGACAACTAGTTTGTCAAAGATTTTGCAACAATCTGTTCTAGCGGTTCGTAATTATGGCGAAAAGCTTCATCGCTGGCAACAATCATTTCTTCTGGGGTGATGCCACTAAAATCCAAATCATACCCAGCTCGACGAGCTAATTCTGCAACGAAAAGTCTTTGAATCCTACCATTGCCTTCTCTAAAGGGATGAATGGAGTTAAGGTCACCTAGATAGTAGGCTAGTCTTTTTACAATGTCGGTGGTATCCAGAAGATAATTTTCGGCTTTAAGTTCGTTCATTAAAAAATCAGCATTTACTTCTATTAAC
>JAFRLS010000004.1 GCA_017431105.1 Candidatus Saccharimonadota bacterium
AAGTCCTGCTGGCAGCATGATTTTCCTGAATAATCATGTTATAGGGATTTCGTGGCTTACACCCGTGGGTGTATCGCATAAGATTTTACCCACCTTGTAAATATTACGGGGAAAACAGGCTAGCAGGGCTCCAGGAAGAGTGGGCATGAAACAGAGAATACGTGTAGTAGGTTTAATAAAACAAGCAGACGGTGTCTTAGTTATGAAGCGCAGCCGCGGTCGTAGCGAAGGCCCGGTTTTTTGGGAACTTCCCACCGGTAAAATAAAATTTGGCGAGCAACCAGAGGAAGCGATGGTGCGCGCTCTAGATGAATATGTTGGTTTGACAGCATCATCTGTTCATCTAAAAGACGTTATTACATTCTTAGCCCCAGAGGGCTCTAGCCAACTTAGTAATCTTTATATTATCTACGAACTCACTATTGACGAAAAAGCTAAACCCGTTCCGCACGATCGCTATACCGCCTATAAATTTATCAAAGATTTACCATCGGCTAATGTCAATTTAACAGAGACAACTCTTACTGTTCTAGAGATTGAAGAAGGGAAGGTCCACACCGAACACGTTTCTCCTCGCGATACCGCCAATGCTATTACAATCAATGTTGATGGCGCCTCCAGAGGTAATCCTGGTCCATCCGGAATCGGCTATTGCATTCACGACCATACTGGTCAAATTATTGAGAGAAGTGGTGAATTTATCGGTTTCGCCACTTCTAGAATGGCCGAATATTACGCTATGCGAAAAGGCATCGATCGCGCCATCGAGCTTGGCTACAAGACAGTCAAATTCATCTCTGATAGCTTAATGGTAGTTAACCAGCTTAACGGTATTTTTTCTATCAAAAATCAAGATATTATGCCGATTTACTCTGATATTGAAGAAAAACTTAAGCAATTTGATGCCGTCTCCTTTGTGCACGTTTCTCGTTCCAATAACACTATTGCCGACTCTGAAGCCAATACGGCTATAGACAAGATCTTAAAGAAGTAATCTTTACTTTTATCCATCTTGTGATATAATTATAGCGAGCCAGAAAAATGGTCGCTTTTTTACAAAAGAGGAAAGTCCGGGCAACATAGAGCATGGTAGTCGCTAACAGCGACCGTCCGTAAGGATAGGGAAAGTACCACAGAGACAATACTGCCCAGTAACTCAAAAATATTTAGGTACTGAGCGATGGTGAAAAGAGTGAGGTAAGAGCTCACAGCGTACGGTAGCGATACAGTACGGAGGCAAACCCTACCTGTTGCAAGGAGTGCTAAGTACCCTGGCTCGGGGATGCACGCTTACCGCTCGAACGCTATAGCAATGTAGCGTCTAGATAGATGACCATTGATCTCTTTTAGAGATTACAGAACCCGGCTTAATGAAGGCTCAATTATCAAAAATCCACCCGCGAAGGGTGGATTTTTGCATTTGATCAGTAAATTATTTGCTCGATTTCTTCTCGGCACGTGCCTTTGGAGATTCAATTAAACCTTTTTTCTTCAAAGTGCGTAGTGCAGAGGTAGAAACGTTGCATTTAACTTTTTGGCCATTAATTACCAAAGTTCTCTTACTCACATTTGGCTTAAACACCTTACGAGTGTGTCTCTGAGAGAAGGAAACATTGTGACCATACATCTTACCTTTTCCAGTAACTTCACAAATCGCCATCTTATTTCTCCTTTACTGCGTTTACAATTGCTTTAAATGCCTCAGGATTATTAACAGCGAGATCAGCAAGCACCTTACGATCGAGGTTGATGTTCTTGGCCTTCATCCCAGCAATCAGCTGAGAGTAGGAAACGCCAAGCTCTCTTGAAGCGTTATTGATACGAGTAATCCAGAGAGCTCTAAGATCACGTTTGCGATTACGGCGGTCTCTGTAGCTATAGGACAAAGCCTTGATTACGCCCTGCTTACCAAGTCGGAAACTACGACGGCGGTAATGCTGCATACCCTTGGTTTTGTTCAACAATTTCTTATGTTTCGCGTGCGCCGCGACACCTCTTTTAACTCTCATAATTAAACCCCCAATGCTTTCTTTACGTTTTTGGCGATTTTGCCATCAATTGAAGCGGCAGTTTTCATATTGCGCTTCCTAGCTTTAGATTTCTTTGCGAGAATATGATTCCCGAATGCACGCTCACGAACCAACTTACCAGAACCGGTAATCTTGATGCGCTTCGCAGTACCTTTATGCGTTTTTAACTTCGGCATAATTATTTCCTTTGTATTAAGTTTAATATTTTCCCCCGAATGTACGATCAGGAAGCCTTGGAAGTAGGAAATTACTTCTTTCGTACTTGCACTGATAGGTTGCGTCCACTCATTTGCGGTTTACTATCTATTACGACATCCTCACCTAGAAGACCGATAACTTTGTCTAATAATTCGTTACCGATTTCTTTGTGGGCCATTTCGCGACCGCGAAAGATTATTAAAATCTTTACTCTATCGCCATCATCTAGAAATTCACGCATTTTGCGAACTTTGATGTTAAGGTCGTTATCTGAAATCTTTAGACCAATCTTCATTTGCTTGAGCTCGGATTGCTTCTCGCGAGCTTTTTTACGATTCTTGGCCTCTTCTTTCATCTTTTGATATTGGAATTTACCCCAATCAATGATTTTAACGACCGGAGGATTAGCATTGGCAGCAATTTCTACCAAATCCACTCCCTGTTCATTCGCAAGAAGTTGGGCTTCGCGACTGGACATAATGCCCAATTGCTCCCCAGACGAACCGATGACGCGAACCTCAGGATAACGAATTTCTCCATTCAAACGGGTCCGTGATAAATTTTTTATAGTAGTCCTTTCTTCTCTTGAATTAACCTGTTATCAATTATACCAAAAACTCTCTATAAGTCAAGGGGTAATTTAATCAAAACTTTTTACGGTAAGTCAATGCTTCTGCTAAATGTTTGGCAGTGATTTTTTCAGAATTATCCAAATCAGCAATTGTCTGTGCAACTTTGATAGTTTTAAAATATGCTCGTGCCGAAAGGCTTAGTCTTTCCGAAGCTTCGGCCAACAGTTTCTCAGCTTCGTTTTCTAGCACTAAAAGTTTCGAAACTTCAAACGACGAGAGGGAACCATTGAACACTCCATCGCGTCCATATCTACGCCTTTGACGCTTAATTGCCTCTGTTATGGTATTTTTTACAACATTATGTTCGTCGGATGAATCAGGCACACTCTTCCTTAAGTCTTGGTTATCGACTTTTTCGACCTCCACATTCATATCAATTCGGTCGAATAGTGGCCCAGAAAGCTTTTTCTTGTAATTTTGGATTTGGATTTCGGTGCATTTACATTCGTGTGTCGGATCGCCCAAATACCCGCAGGGGCAGGGATTCATCGTTGCGACCAACATAAAATCTGCCGGGTATGTCGACTTATGACTAGCCCTAGATATCGAGATATTTTTATCTTCCAAAGGTTGCCGCAACGTCTCTAATACCGAGCGGGTAAACTCTGGAATTTCGTCTAAAAACAAGATTCCTTTATGGGCTAGAGAGATTTCTCCAGGGCTAGCGTTCGCCCCTCCTCCGATAATCGACGTCGCACTAGCGGTATGGTGAGGATTTCTGAAAGGGCGATTTCTGACGATTTCATCTGTTGACAACCCAGCAATCGAGTATAGTTTTGTGATATCAACCATTTCTTCAGGGGTGAGAGGCGGTAGCAAATTCGCTGCAGCCTTGGCTAATAATGTTTTACCGGCCCCTGGTGGACCAGATATCAGGATATTATGATGACCTGCAATCGCAATTTGCATTGCTCTTTTGGCTAGTTTCTGTCCACGAATATGATCTAGCAACACCCGTTTATCGTCATTAGCGCTAAGCTGTCCATCTATCTTGTTATCCATCGCAACTACAAGCTCCATTTGTCCTTTTAAAAACAAATATAATTCTTGTAGCGTACCAACTCCATAAATCTTAGGGCCAGTTATTAAAGACGCCTGCGAAAGATTGCTTTTAGGCACAAATATTTCGTCGTAGCCGGCCTTTTTGGCGATTTCTATGATGTTAATAATACCTTTGACCGGCCGAATCGCTCCGTCTAGCGATAATTCTCCCACAAATAAGCGTTTTTCGACGTCACTTTTGATTAACTGTCCAGACAAAACTAAAACACTAAGCGCAATCGGTAAATCCAGATATGCTCCGTCTTTTTGTAGTTCTGCTGGCGCCAAGCTAATCGTAACTTTTTTATCTGGAAAACAAAATTCCGAGTTAACAATCGCACTCCTCACTCGGTCCTTTGCTTCGTTTATGGTTTTATTTGCCATGCCCACAATATTGAAAGCTGGAAGCCCACGATTCATGTCGCCCTCGACCTCAACCAGCCTTCCTTCAAAGCCGTAGGGAATTGCAGAATGTATTTTTGATATCATGCGGCACTTTTAGCATGGCAAAATTAAAATTTCAACCCCCCACTTAATTTTTTTTAAGCACTAAGATTATTTTTTACAAAATAATGCAAATTAAGTTATTGATTAAGCTTGTGGAAAACTCAGCAAAATTGTATAAAAAAAGTATCAAAAAAGTGTTGACATAACCATTTTTTCGCGATATTATAGAGATAGCTTTTGAATAAAAAAATTATTCAAAAGGTCAAAACAAAAAATTAGCCAAAATAACTCCACACTCTACACAGAAGACCGGTTTTCCTCGCAGTTACCGGTCTTCTTCTATTATTATCGATATCTATTTGAAAAGAAAAACCGCCATAATGGCGGATTTTAATGCGAAATGTTATGGTGGAGCTGCCGGATACTGCCTCCGGGTCCGAAACATCACTGGGTTACAATTCTACGTACATAGTTTTCTGTTTTGTCTTGGCTTATGTCATTAGCTGCAGAAAACGAAACTAATGAATGCCATGGCTATTTTTCGAGTCATTTCTCGCCAATTAAATAACCTTAATCTCGTAGTATGATAATTCCGATCCTACGAAATCTCAGATCGAAACCAGCCTATAAAATAATTAGGCATAAGCCGGCATGTAAGCAACATGCGCGGTTTTAGTGTTTTTAGCACTTATTTAATACTTACGGTATTCAATCGGTACGCCTTGCAACTGTTAATATCCCGTCTAAGCTTTTTCAGCCCCAACTGTTGTTAATTTTACCATAACTGATAAGAAAAAACAAGATGTCTAGGCTGTTTATTCTTTTATCATTGTGAGCATTGAGTAAACCCAAGATTTTTCTAATGGAATTTAGAAAATTCGAGCGAGGGTGGTGGGCGTAGCGAAGATTTTTCGTTAATAATACCATTAGAAAAATCGTGGCGTGCGACGAATCGCGAACAAAATAAAAGAATAAACAAACATAAACATGTATTTTGTTGTAAATATTACAACAAAATGAACAACAAATTAGAACAGGGAATAAACAGGTCAATTGTTGTAATAATTACAGCGATAAAATTGAACAAATCTATTGCTTTTTCTACTAGAATATGCTACGATAAAAACAGTCGAGATGACTAAATAAAAACCTAAAAACAAAGGAACCTTAATAAAATGAAACACAAAAAAACGTAGTATTTGGCGGGCGAAAAGGTAATTTCTAGCCATAAATTACAACCAAATAGGAATTACCTAGAGCTCCGCTAAATGCGTAGAGCGCGTTAGAAAATCTTTCGTTTGCACCTTATTTATACATAAACCAGAGCGAAAGAAAAAAACTAACAAGGACAATGCTTCACCTAGTGTGAAGCGGTCAAAAAGGGAACGGCGGATCAGGGCTCAGGTCAATAGTTAAGATTTAAGTGCCGGATAGCCCCCGCCTCCCTCCACAAAAACTTGGGGGACAAGACCAGTTATGATATAATGAGGTTATGAAGCATAACCGAATTATCTACATTATAAGCATAGTAGGACTCGCAGCTTTATTACTAATGCTAAACATAACATCTCCGACGGAAATAGGCCCGTTCGGAGTTTTATTATTTTTTACAACAGTATATATTGTGACTTTTGGTATTACCGCTATCCTTTTGCAATCTTTTTCTCGCATTGCCTTCAAAAAAACCAGTCAGCGCCCCAAAGATTATCTGTATTCCGCCGTACTTGCCTTCGGTCCAATCATGCTTCTAATGGCCAGATCGTTTGGTGCTATCAACCTTTGGACCATCAGCCTCATAGTTTTTTTCATAATTTTGGCAGAATTTTTGGTTATGAAACGCGCATAATGTGATAAAATAAGCATATGGACTATACTAAAAACGACCATAATGGAGGTAAAGAAGGGGATTCAATGCCGTTTTTTACCGCTGGCGCGGGCAATCCCGATCAAGATTTTAATGCTGAATCGGTCGAGAATCTAAATCTTCCCAATTGGCAACCAGACTCATCCATATCGGAAATATCAGAAGCATCAGA
>JAFRLS010000005.1 GCA_017431105.1 Candidatus Saccharimonadota bacterium
CGAGTACGATCGGAACTTTTTGAAATATCGTCCATGGCTTGCAGTAATTCCGTCTATTTCTTATGACCATCCGGATATCTACCCTACTAGAGATTCATATATTGAGGCTTTTGGCCAGTTTAAGAGCCAAAGTAGAAAGGTTATAGAAAGAGGGGTTTTTGAAGAAAAGCTTAAATTAGCTGGAGCGGAAAGACGGAAAGATGCGAGTTTGGCAGTGGCGGCGATTATGGAGATGGCGCCCAGGATTTCTCATACTGAGGTCGTGCATTTATTAAACAATTTTCCTGGTGTAGGTCGGAGATTTGAAAAGATTGCGGATGGTGTTTATACAGATTATGCTCATCATCCGGAGGAGATTGCTGCAACTATAAATGTTTGCAAGGACGAGGCAAAGAAAACCGGTAAAAAGGGTGTAGTTGTGGTTTATCAGCCACATCAAAATACACGCCAACACGAAGTAAAGGCAGGATACAAGAGTGCCTTTATGGGAGCAGATAAAATCTTTTGGTTGCCGACTTACTTAACGCGAGAGAATCCAGAGCTAAAGGTAATTAAACCCGAGGAATTTATAGAAGATTTAGTTAACTCTGAAATTGCTGAAGCGGCGGAGCTTGGCGATGAATTAAGTAATCAGCTAAAAAAATACATTGACAACAATTATTTGATAATTATGATGACAGCTGGACCAGCAGATGAATGGTTCAGAAAAGAATTTGGCAAGTAATAAATGGTTATGGTATAATTGTAAACGTGGAAGTTGAAGATTCGAAAAAAATAGAATCCAGTAAGACGAAGGTTAGTTTGGCTGCGATATTGATTGGCCTTCTTATTGTTATTGTCGTGTTGATATCTTTGATTTTTTTGGTAGCGAGCAATAGGCAGCAATCTCTAAGTAACGAGGGTAAATTTGGGGAGATTGGTTCGGAGCAACTAAACGATACTATAAGCAGTTATATGTATGGCGAGGGAAATTCTCAGGATTACGATGAACTATTGGACTATTTAAATAATCTAATGACTAATAGCGATGTCCAAGCTGAACGAGTTGACGCTAGATACTACAAGGCTATTTTGTTATATTATAATGGCATGCAAGACGAGGCTATTTCCTTATTAAGGGATGGATTGCAAAAAGAGCAAAATATTACTGACCAAGAACGCTTTTCTATTTTGAATACGTTGCTAAATTTTTATACTGAGATGAGCAATCGTGATGGTCAGATTGAGGTCTTGCGTAACATTGTTGCGTTGCCTGATGATATGGTTTTGGAGAATCAGGATTGGCAGCGAGCTAAAATGATATTTATTCAGCAATTACAGGAGTTAGAGAATGACGAAGAGAATTAGTTGGTGCTTTTGTGTTATTGGGTTAGTCGCTTTGTTTGCAACCTTGTTCATAGAAAATCAAGCTTTTGCTTTGGGAGCAGCAACTGGCGGTGGCCCTGGTAGTGCTGGAGAAGTTAATTATGATTGTTACAGTGCGAGAAATTGTCCACGTTGGATTTTGGTACCA
>JAFRLS010000006.1 GCA_017431105.1 Candidatus Saccharimonadota bacterium
CATGGCTCAACATGGCTTCGCGCATTTTGTATTTGTTAGTGCATTGTTCGACTATGCTGGTAGGGTTGCACGGTAAGTTTAATTGTTCGGCTACATAATTAACTGTAATAGTGGCAAGATCGGAAGCGATGGAACAAACGGATGATGGAAGAATTTTGCGACATTTTTCCAGGACAGCATCTTTATCCATAATGCTGATAGGATAAAAGTAATCAGCTGTATGTTCGCCAATATCATCTGCGGCCCAAGCGAAAACATGGGTTTCGTAACCGAGAGAACGAGCCTTCATGATAAGCTTGTTTTGAAATTCGTTAGCGCCAATGATGGTGGCTTTTTTGGGTTGATAAGCCTTTTTGTATTCGCCGGATTCGATATTTTTAATCCAATCGGTGTGAGTTTTGTACCAATTGATGGTTTCTTTGATGCCGGATTCAAAATCGTGAGTTAATTTCCAGCCGAGTTCTTTTTCGGTTTTAGTGGAGTCCATAGCATAACGCAAATCGTGACCAGGACGATCTTTGACAAAAGTGATAAGCGACTCCGGTTTTCCTAATTCTTTTAGAATAGTCTTAACAACTTCGAGATTAGTGCGCTCGGAATGACCGCCGAGATTGTATATTTCGCCGTCTTTACCATGGCGGACTATCATATCTACGCCAACATTATGATCATAAACGTGGATCCAGTCGCGGACGTTTTTGCCTTCGCCGTAAACTGGGACTGGTTCGTCGTTTAAAGCATGTTTAATAATGACCGGAATAAGTTTTTCGGGGAATTGATAGGCGCCATAATTATTAGAGCACCTAGAAATGGTGATAGGAAGTTTGAAAGTGCGGGCATAGGCGAGGACTTCTAAATCGGCGCTAGCCTTAGAGGCTGAGTAGGGGCTGGAAGCATGAACTGGGGTGGTTTCGGTAAATAGTAAATCTGGGCGATCTAAAGGTAAATCGCCATAAACTTCGTCGGTAGAAACTTGATGAAAGCGGACAATGCCATATTTAAGACAAGCGTTCATGAGATTCATGGTGCCAAGAATGTTGGTTTTTGCAAAGATGTTAGGGTCTTTGATGGAGTTATCGACGTGAGATTCGGCAGCAAAGTTAATAACGTAATCGAAACGTTCAGTGTCGAAAAGACCATCGATAAAATCAGCATTTTTGATGTCGCCTTTAATGAAACGAAAATTTGGCTTATCTTCTAAGTCTTTAATGTTATTGTAATTTCCGGCGTAAGTTAGGGCATCTAGGCAGATGAAAATATCATCAGGATATTTTTCGGTAACATAATGTAAATAATTACTACCAATAAAACCGGCGCCACCGGTGATTAAAAATTTCATTCGATCTCCTTTTCGGCGAGCTTAATGAGATATTGACCATATTCGGTTTTTTTGAGTTCTTTGCCAAGTTGTAACAATTCTTCGTTAGTGATAAAACCGCGGCGATAGGCGATTTCCTCAAGACAACCAACGTAGAAGTTTTGACGAGTTTGGATGGTTTGAACAAACATGCTGGCTTCGAGTAGATTCTTGGGGTTGCCCGTATCAAGCCAAGCGATGCCGCGTGGCAAAAGTTGAACATCTAGTTTGCCTCTTTCTAGATAAGCGTTGTTAACTGAGGTGATTTCGAGCTCACCGCGAGCGCTTGGTTCAACGTTTTTGGCGATTTCTATGACATTATGATCGTAGAAATATAGACCTGGTACAGCGTAGTTGGACTTTGGTGCGGCTGGCTTTTCTTCGAGTGAGAGGACGTGACCGTTCGCGTCAAACTCTACAACGCCGTATTCGCGTGGGTCGGCAACTTGATAGCCGAAAATGACGGCGCCGTTAAGCTTTTCTTGTGCGGCGTTTAGAATATTAGTCATGCCATTGCCGTAAAAGATATTATCGCCAAGAATGAGACAAACATCATCTTCGCCAATGAAATCTTCACCAATAATGAAAGCTTCGGCGAGGCCGCGAGCCTCGGGCTGGACTTTGTATTCAAAATTGACACCGAGCCTTTTGCCATCACCGAGAAGATTCTGGAAGGCTGGCAAGTCGGTAGGAGTGCAGATGATGAGAATATCTTTGATGCCGGCCAGTAATAAGACCGAAATCGGATAATAAATCATAGGCTTGTCGTAAAGTGGCAAGAGCTGTTTTGAGGTTGCTTTGGTGATAGGGTAGAGGCGGGTACCTTTACCGCCGGCTAGGACGATGCCTTTCATTGTGTTTCTCCTTCATATTCTAGATTTAATGTTATTGGTAAACCATAGTAATCGTTGACGGCGCTTTCGACCCAGTCAATGCCGGCTAGACCAGTGAAGCCGTAAAGTACATTGTGCGGACGAACAAGGTAAAGTGTTTCTGGGAGTTTGCCAGTTTCATCGTAAGTAGTTTTGGCGTTGATGATTCTGGTGATGTTTTCTTCGTCGATAACGCGATTGCGATGATAGTTAATCAGTATTTTAGCATAGTTAGTAATAGATATCATAGTAAAGACGCTAAGGAAGAGGTAGATTTGGGCAGTAGGAGTGAACTTGGCTTTAGGGAGAATAAAGATGAATATGGCGTAAAGAATCAACATGATTAAACCGAGATAGAGATTAAGGGAGGTAAAGACGATAGTGATA
>JAFRLS010000007.1 GCA_017431105.1 Candidatus Saccharimonadota bacterium
GCAGCGGTTGGCTCGTTGAAAATACGCTTAACTGCGAGGCCAGCGATGTTACCAGCATCCTTAGTAGCTTGACGTAGTGAAGCTTCGAAAAAAGCTTGGACCGTGATGATAGCTTCGGTTACTTTTTCACCAAGGAAAGCTTCGGCGTCGGCTTTGATTTTGGAAAGAACCATAGCGCTGATTTCTTCTGGTGTGTATTCTTTGCCATCCATTTCAACGGCAACACCTTGGCCCTTTTTAACGATTTTGTAAGGGCTAATTTCGAGGTCGCGCTGAACTTCTTTGTCGTCGAACTTGCGGCCGATGAGACGCTTAATACCATAAATAGTGTTTTTTGGGTTAGTAACGCGTTGACGTTGAGCAACCTTGCCAACTAGGCGTTCGCCTTTTTTGGTAACAGCTACAACTGATGGGGTAGTGCGGTCACCTTCGGCGTTAGTAATAACTTCTGGTTTGCCGGCGACCATATAAGCAAAGGCTGAGTTGGTGGTGCCGAGGTCAATTCCAATGATTTTTGACATATTTTATCTCCTTTTTCTAGCACTCTTGTATGGTGAGTGCTAATCTTCCTCTATTGTAACGCATTGGCACTCGGTTGTCAATAGTGCTAATAATGCAAGAGGCTGATTTTATTCGTGCTTCGCTTCGCGCCAGGAGCAAAAAATATTTTCAGGCAGGGCTGTGCCGAAATTACAGTTTCGTACTCGCCCTGTGAAAATATTTTTTACTCTTGGGCTTGCTCAAAACTCTTAAAATCAGCCTTTTGTGTTATAATGAACCCATGGCAATAGAGAGGTTAGTGGAGCCGACAGCTTCAGATGATAAAGAGGAGGAGCGGATTGAAATTTCGCTTCGGCCGACGACTTTTGCTGAGTATATTGGGCAGGAGCATTTGAAGAACAATCTGAGATTGGCGATAGATGCGGTAAAAAAACGTAGTGATGGTTCGACTTTAGACCATATATTATTATATGGGCCGCCAGGTCTTGGTAAAACCACAATGGCGGGGGTGATTGCGCATGAATTAGGGGCGTCGCTTCGTGTAACTTCGGGCCCAGCGATTGAGCGGGCAGGAGATCTGGCTTCGATTTTGACGAATTTAAAAGATGGAGACGTACTATTTATTGATGAAATTCATCGGTTACGACGGGTAGTGGAAGAAGTTTTATATTCGGCAATGGAAGACTACAAGCTTGATATTGTGATTGGTAAGGGTCCGGCAGCAAGGAGTGTAAGATTGGATTTGCCACGCTTTACAGTGATTGGAGCGACAACGAGGACTGGCTCATTAGCAGGGCCACTCCGTGACAGATTTGGGATTATTCATCGTCTGGAGTATTATAAAGAGCCGGAAATTGAACAAATTATTACGCGAACGGCAGGGATTTTAAAGACAAAGATTCAGCCAGATGCTACAAAACTACTTGCGACAAGGTCACGTTTGACACCGAGGATTGCAAACCGAATTTTTAAACGGGTGCGTGATTATGCAGATGTGAATGGTGATGGAATTGTAGATAGCAAAATTGCGACGAAGGCATTAGATTTGATGGAAATTGACTATCTTGGATTGGATCCGGCAGATCGGAATATGTTGAAATTAATGTACGATAATTATGGTGATCGGCCAGTAGGGTTAACGACCATTGCTGCTTTAACCGGTGATGAGACTACAACAATCGAAGATTTCTATGAACCATATCTTTTGCAGTTAGGTTTAATTGCACGGACACCTAAGGGGCGCGTTATTACTGAAAAAGGGAAGAAACATTTGCAAAAATCCGGGAATAAGTTATAATAATAAAAAAGGAGTTGTGATGGATGAAGGTTTAGTTAAAATTCGACATGCTAGAAGCACAAAAGATTTTCCACACTTAAAACTTGAAGAAGATGAGTATGTGGAGTTTGCTTTTAAGCGTGCAAAAGTATGTTTATTAGCAATTATTGGTACGGTGGCGGTTGGATTGGCTTTGATATTGATAGGACTTTTGTTTGTTGTTATTAACCAAAATGCAATTGATGATATGGGGAGGAGCTTTCTTTTTATTATTTTAGCGGCGTTAGTAGCGGTAGCTGTTTTAGCTGGTGCGATAGCTACGATGATTTATAATGGCAATCGTTTATTTATTACGAACAAGCATGTAATTCAGATGATTATGGCTTCGCCGATGTCGACTTCAGTAAATGTGATTGATTTGCAGTCGGTAGAAGACGCAAGTTATCGTCAGGACGGGCTACTACAAAAGATTTTTAATTACGGAACGTTTAGATTATCTACGGTAGGTGAGGAAACGACCTATACTTTCCCGTATTCTGATATTAAGCCAAGTGAACTTAAGGCGGTATCAAAACTGATTACCGAAGCGAAAAAACCAATAAAGAAACAAAAAGAAGAAGCTGAAAATTAGTTTAGTTACGATTGTATTTGACGTAGGCGTCTTCTTTTTCAAGGTCGGCTTTTAAGATGTATTCTTTACAGTGGCCTTGGTCACAGTTGGCTGGTTGGTAGGAATATGAGCTAAGCGAATCGCCTAAATTAAAACCAAATGGGTCGGTCCAGAGGGCTGGGTCGATGACGGTGATGTTTTCTTCGGAGATGGTTTCGGGATAGTAACCATGTTCTTTATAAAAACTTTCTTCAAGTGCATAATACATGGCATTGATGGCAGTCTTGCGATCGTCGTCGCGTTCAAAAGCATCGAGATTAGACTTTTGGACAAAGAAGAGAATAATTAGTAGCGTGGCAAAGACTGCTACGATAATAATTTCTAATACTGTAAAACCTTTTTTAGTGTTCATACCTTTATTATAGCATGGTTTTGTGATATAATTAGTAAAGTTGGTACCGTAGCTCAGTTGGTTAGAGCGTGGGACTCATAAGCCCAAGGTCACTGGTTCAATTCCAGTCGGTACTACCATTTTTTATGACTAAAAAATGGTAGTACGCGGAACTTCGTAAACGGTACTACCATTTTTTGTGGCCAAAAAATATCAAGAAAATGGCACCGAATCTGGGATTCGGCGCCTGGGGTAAGGGAAGGTTAAGACCTGGGTAATATATCTCCGGTTACAGGAGACAAATATCTTTTGCCATCCTCGATGGTAAGAAAGAAGTCTTTGTTGTTTCCGACATTTTTCATTATCCATCCGGGAATGATGAGCCTAGACTTTTCGTCGACCTTTTGCGTAATGCCAAAATCGGTGGCGTCGCTTGCTTTGAGAATAAGTATAGCCTCTCTTTCGGCATCTACGACCAATACGACTTCTTTTGGCATTTGGTCTTGTTTGTATAGACCATTAATATTGACTCGATTTTGTTTGTCCACCTGAGTCTCCCTGACAATGTACGTCATATTCTTTCACCTCTAGAATAAGATATTTAATATATTATACCATATGAATTTTAAAAAGTCAAAAGTTGTGATTTTAGGCTAGAAGTCATCAATATTGACATCTTTTTCTAATATGTGTATCCTGGAACTGCTGCCATGGCTAAAAATAAGGGGTATCCTGTGCGGTGTATTGCGGGGCCGTAGTTTCGGCTGTTTGTGATCAAGAAAACTTTTTAAGAGTTTTTGGTAAAACAAATTTTGTAATGGTACCTCCGATAGGATTCGAACCTACGACCCTCTGTTCCGAAGACAGATGCTCTAATCCACTGAGCTACGGAGGCACTTTTTCTGGTACACCCAGGGGGATTCGAACCTCTAACCTTCAGCTCCGGAAGCTGACGCTCTATCCAGTTGAGCTATGGGTGCACGGCATTATTATAACACCTTCTCTGTTATAAAGAAAGCCTAGGCGAGATGTAGGGGGTTGTGTGTTTTGACTTCATTGTGTTAATAATTTGACGCAATGAAAAGGTTTTTGATGATGGCATTGCACCAATCGTATTTTTTGGTAACGATGTGTGTTGGGATAATTTTGGGAGTGGTCTTGGCGTTGGTGCTTCGGACAAGTTATTTTGCTTCGCCACTGTGGCTTACCCTCGCTATAGTACTTTTTATAGTTGCATATTTAAAACCGAAGTTGGTTTTTTTAGTGCTGGCGTTCGTGGCGGGAATGATTTTAGCGTTTTTTAGGGTGGCGATGGAACTTCAGGGCGAAAATTATGTTCGACAATTTTATGGACAAACGGTGATAGTAGAGGGTACGGTAAGTGGTGATCCAGAAAGTGATGAAGGTGGCACAAAAATAAAACTAGTGAATTTGAAATTTGGAGAGAATGGTGAGTATGCGACGAGTGGGAGCATTTTTATTTCTGCGAGGTATTTAAGTGAGGTGGCGCGTGAAGACGTAGTGGTAGTAAAAGGGGAACTAAGTGAGGGGTTTGGTACTTATGTAGGGTATATGTATAAGCCAATAATTGCAGTGATAAGGAAACCGGAGCCGGGGAGTTTAGTACTAAAATTTCGTAATTGGTTTGCGGAGAGAATTAAGAGTTTGATTTCGGAACCGCAAGTAAATTTGGGTCTGTCTTATCTTTTAGGAATGAAAAGTGGTTTGCCGGACGATTTGTCGGAAAATTTGCGAATTGTAGGTTTGGTGCATATTGTGGTGGCGAGTGGGGCACACCTTTCAATTCTGGTGGAGATTGCGAAAAAAATATTTGGGAAAATTTCACGATTTGCGGCGTTGTTATTTTCAATGTTGTTTATTTTGCTTTTTATGGCGATGGTGGGATGGACGCCGTCGATTTTGCGGGCAGGGATTATGGCGATATTGACGCTTGTTACTTGGTATGTGGGGAGAAAGATTGCGCCGTGGCGAATGATTTTGATGGTGGCAGCACTAACTTTAATAATAAACCCAAATTTCATGATTAATCTTGGTTGGCTGCTTTCGTTTGCAAGCTTTGCAGGGATTATGATTATGGGGCCAGGCTTTAAAAAATTTTTGTTTGGCGGGGAAAAGCCGGGGTTTATAGCGGAAATAATTATTACGACACTGTCGGCAACGGTGATGACTTTGCCGGTGACGTTGTATTTTTATGGGGCGGTTTCATTAATCTCGGTAGTGGCAAATCTTTTGATTTTACCAACCTTACCTTATGCGATGGGATTAGTGTTCTTGACTGGAATATTGGCAGGATTCCCTGGCGTAGAGTTGGTGATGGCATTTGCGGCGACTAAGCTGCTGGATTTTCATATTGCAGTAGTGGAGTTTTTCGGTGGAATGACGCAATTTTTGGTGATAATAGAACCATATCAACCTGTAGTATTTTTGATTTATGCAGCGATTATTATAATGGCGATTTGGTTTTATTTAAGAAAACGACGTAAAAGGAAAATGTTTATGGTAGAATAGTGATAGATAGTAAAAGGAGGTTTATGAAAGGACTATTTGGAGATGGTGCTTTGGGAACAATAAAGAAGGCAAAGAAAGTTTTTTTGTGGTCTGCAGTATGTGCCCTAATTGGCGCATTTTTGTTAGGTGCGATTTTAATTTTGTCTGATGGTGCCAACAGTGTTGGCATGGGTAAAATTATGGGTACGTTATTTATAGTTTCTATAGTCTTGTTTGTGGGCGTGAACAATTTTGTGAGAATGGAAAATGCAAATAAAGCAATTCAGGGTTTTGGGCTAGCAAGTTTGATATGCAATTTGATTTGGCTGGTCATTGCGATTTTGTTGATTTGGGAGATTATTCCTGCATCAACTTACGATACGGCTCGGCGCTATGGTTTTACCTATACGACGGCGGTACATTTATCCGCGATGACGAAGATAATGGCAATGGCTATGAGTTTAGGAGCTGCTAGTTTTTGGATTTCGAACGTGATGTCGATTAAAGAGACTGTGCGTCCAGTAAAGCCTTTGAAAATAACCGCGATAGCTTGTGAAATTTACTGTTCGCTTTTTGCAATTGTCGTAGTATTGTCTGATGTATATAATTATGAAATGGATAAATGGTATTTATTGTCTGCTCTTGCGGGTCTTGCGTTTGTGACATCTGCTTGTGCAGCTTTGATTATTTCTAAGACTAGCGGTAAGAATGAACAAAATGCGACTTTGGCTAATGCCGGTACAGCCAGTACTACTACCAAGTTTGTTGGCAAGAGCGAGGAAGAGCTGAGGGCTGAAATTGAAGAACAAGTGAAGCGCGAAATGATTGAAAAAGAAGTGCGGGCTCGTATGGAAGCCGAAATGGGGAAAAAAGGAGACAAGCAATAAGGCTTGACAAAGGGGGGATAACTGGTTTTTTGGTGCGAAAAATGATATAATTTAATCAAGATTAATTATTAAGTTTAAAGTTTGGAGAAATTATGTCGGGACATAGCAAATGGGCAACGACAAAAAGACAGAAAGCGGTAGTTGACGCTAAGCGCGGAGCATTGTTTACGAAAATTGGAAATCAGATTGCGATTGCGGCGCGTGCGGGTACGGACCCAGCAATGAATCCATCGCTTGCTATGGTTTTGGAAAAGGCGCGTCTTGCAAATATGCCCAAGGCGAATATTGAGCGGGCGATTGCGCGAGTAGCAGATAAATCGGCGGCGGCTTTGATTGAAGAAGTTTACGAAGCTTATGGCCCAGGTGGTGTGGGAATTATTATTGAAGTGGCGACGGATAATAAAAATCGAACGATGCCAGAAGTGCGTCATACTTTAGATAAATCTGGTGGGCGGATGGCGGAGCCTGGTAGCGTGATGTTCCAATTCAATCGTAAGGGCGTGATTGAAATTTCGGAAAAAGGAGATGAGGCGATGATGGCAGCGCTGGAAGCGGGGGCGGAAGATGCCGTTGAAGAAGACGAGGGAATTGTGATTTATACTGTGGCTTCGGACTTGATGAAAGTACGTCAGGCTTTAGTGGATACAGGTCTCACGGTGACCTCGGCAGAGCTCCAATATGTACCGTCTTCATATGTGCCGGTTGAGGGTGAGAATGCAGAAAAACTTGAGAAGTTGTTGTTGGCCGTAGATGACCTTGATGACGTGACGAACGTTTATACTAACGCCGAATAAAGTAAAAATCCCCGAAATTAGTTTCGGGGATTTTAGGGGTTTTCAAAAGGGTATGATGTCGTCGAAAACTATTGGGATTTCTTTTTGAAAATATACTAGCATAGGTTTGGCGATTTCGCGCATTTGGGGATGTGCGGCTGTGTCGGTTCTCAGTTTAAAGAAATGTCGCCATTCACGTAAATTCATTGTGACGATGATTTCAGCCTTGAGACTGTTTGGGAGAACGCTACGCGCTTCTTGGGGGCTAGCTCCGAGTTTGATGAGGTCTAGGTAGGCATTTTCTGCCGATTGCATAGCCTGCAACCATATATGCATACGATCAGGTTCTTTCCCCCAGAAGAATGGACGAATGAAAGTTAGTTCATTGCCGAATTTGTCGTTGCAATAGTTGCAATAGCGGGTGGATTCTTGGCTATAGCTGGCAATGCGATGACGAACAATTTCGTGCGTGACGCCACGATCGCAGATAATGCGGACAGAAACTTTTTCGTGTTCGATGACCGACTCGTGGCCATTCCTGATGATGTTTGCGACAAATTTTTTGGCGGAATCTGGAGTGATTTTGCTTTCTGATTTGTAGCAAGTGCGTCCGGCGGATTCGATTTTTTGTAGCATTTTTACACCATCGATTTCGTCTAGAACTTCAAAGTCTGGGTTGATGATTTTCATAATTTCATCTCCTTTTGAAATTTTAAAGTACAAGGGTGAATAGATTATAACATGAATGGACAAGTTTTTGAAAAAATGATAAAATATACAGTGGAAAGGTGGCCGAGTGGTTGATGGCACTGGTCTTGAAAACCAGAGGGCGAAAGCCTCGCAGGTTCGAATCCTGTCCTTTCCGCCAGGAAATCTAGAAAAATGGCCCGAAGGGCTATTTTTGTAGATTTCTTCGTCAGAAGAAGACGGGATACGAGCCAAAGGTTCGAACGGAGGAGCGAAGCGACGACGTCCTTATCCTGTCCTTTCCTACTGGGCGATATCAATTTCGTCTGCAGTAATTTTGAGAGTAGAGCCAGGGGTGGCTTTGCCGGAGAGAATAGCAGTAGCAACAACGTTTTCAACGTTCTTTTGAACAATGCGGCGCATTGGGCGGGCGCCCATCTTAGGATCGTAACCCTTTTCGACTAGGAGACTTTTTGTAGCATCGTCAAGCGAGACGGAGATTTTTTGCTGAGCTAGACTTTTATTGACGGAATTGATGATGAGATCGAGAATTTTTAGTAAGTCATCTTTAGAAAGAGGCTTGAAAAGGCAGGTTTCGTCGAAACGGTTTAAGAATTCTGGTTTGAATTCGCCGGATTTGATAAGGTTATCAATAAATTCTTCTTTGAAATCTTCAATTTTGACGCCAGCAGTGATTTTTTCGCGGATTTCGTTGGCGCCAGCATTGGATGTAACGATAATGATAGTGTCGCGGAAGCTGACCTCGCGGTTTTTTTCATCGCGCAAAATACCTTCATCTAGGACTTGGAGAAGCGTAGTAATAACAGAGGGGTGGGCTTTTTCGATTTCGTCGAGGAGAACGACTGAGAATGGTTGTTTCATGACCTGGGCAGTGAGACTGAGCGAGTCTGAAGCGCCGTCGCGAATAAGACGGCTGACATCGGAAGCGGAAACGAACTCGTTCATGTCTAGACGAATGATGTTTTCTTCGCCGTTGAAGTAGACTTCGGAAATAGCTTTGGCGAGCTCGGTTTTGCCAACGCCAGTAGGACCGACAAAAAGAAAAGTACCTATAGGGCGGCCACTGTTTTTGACACCAGCGGCGGCACGGCGGAGAGCGTTAGATACGGCGGAAACGGCTTCTTCTTGGTCAACCATACGTTCATGGATTAATTGTTCGAGATTGAGAAGTTTGTCGCGGTCTTCTTCTGTGTCTACGACTTTAACTTTAACGCCATAAGTTTTTTCGATGGCGATTTGGACGGAAAGATCAGTAACTAAACCATTTTCCGCGAAGTTAGCCGCAGATTGCAAAAGTAGCTTGGCTTTGCCTGGCATTTCAACATCATGGACGTATTGTTCGCTAAGACGGTAAGCTTCTGTGAGGGATGGATAAGTGTAGATAACTTTCTTCTGATACTCTAAGACTGGAGCCTGGTCCATGAGGACCTTAAGGGTTTCTTCGTGATTGGTAGGCTCAATTTGGATAACATTTAGAGCATTGGCGAAAGCGGGATTTCTTGCAGAAATTTCGAGGAATTTTTGTTTATCCATGATGAGAACAACTCTGATGTTGCCGGCTTCCAGGATTGGAAGAAGAGAGTTAGAAATATCAACTGAGCCGGGACCAGTTTCGAAAAAGAGGTGAGCATCGTCTAGACAGAGAATGATATTTTTCGCAGCATAGGCTTCGTTGAAAATACGAATCATGGTATACTCGATTTCACCAGGATTGGAGGTGGCGGAAATTAGACTTGGAGCATCAAGTGAATATATTTGTGAGAATTTGAGAGAACGAGGAACTTTAGAGCTAGCATTAAGGAGGGTTTCGGCTAGATAATTGATCATGGTGGTACGGCCAGAGCCGTAGTTGCCAATGAGGGCGGCGTTTCTGCGGTTGCCACTGGTGAGGTTGCTGATGATTTGATCGACTACTTTTTGATTATTGGCTTGTTGTAATTTGGTACGAGCGCCAGCAGAACGGTTGGAAACATTGGTGGCAAAGCGTTGCAGAGTGGGAGTGTAACCAAAGGCGAAATCCCTAGCAATACCACCAGAACGAACTGGGGTTTTAGAGCTTTTAACGATACCGTTTAAATAATTAAACCAAATGACGCCTTGATAAAGATCCGGGAGGCTGAGTTTAAGGCGATTCAAAATTGATTCATAGTTTGGTGTGGATTCGATAATAGCAATAATCAAGATTGCTCCGGTGATTTCCTCGGAGTCGGTGTCTTGTTGAATTTTGCGAGCAGTTTTAAAAATTTCTTCGAGCGAGGAACTGTTCTGACTGGCTAGGAAGTCGAGAAATTGAGCGGGGAGCATGAAGCGAATCATCAAAAATGAACTGCTGGTAGTTTTGACAAGGACACTAGCGAGGTCTTTGAGAGAGGAGACTTTTTTAAATGGCATGAGGAGGTCTTCAGAGAGAATATCGGTGATGTTGTTAGTTTTGCCGATAGGTATTTCAGACAAGGCATTTTTGATCCAGAAGTTTGTCATTAAAAAGATGACGGAGAAGCCACACGGTATCCAGCCTAGAGGATTTTTTAAATAAATTAGGGCGCCACCGCCAGCAACGAAGATGAGAAAAAGTAAGATATTAATAATACGAACGAAAGGGTTAGAGAGACGCGCTTTGAGCGAGGCTTTTCTAACGCGAGGATTGAATGGGTGGAATACGTTTTCTTTCATAGCATAAATCCTGTGCAGGTTAGAATGATCCCAGCAATAGGAAGACATGGGATGAGTGGCCAAATAACAATAGTAACAATGCCAATAGTGCCACTGACCGTTATAATAATAAAGCCGACGACTAGAATGAGGAGACGTGAAACGAAGCCGACGCAACGCGAAATAAGGCGGTCGATGAAGGCGTGAAATTTTGAGTCGAGAGAAGCATTGGCGGAGGTTTCGCCGGCAGAAATTTGACGATATGGTTGGAATAACGTGCGGAGTAGAGAGGAAATTGAGAAAAAGTCAGCAAGGCTAGCAAAGAGATTGCCGAGTTTGCGCGTAAAAACACCCCAACCGGTAGTGTACCACCAAGAAAGCATGTCGATAATAGCCATAACTATATTATATAACAAAAAATAATCCTTGAGGGATTATTTTTAAGAGTTGTTAGCGGCCATTTTTGAGGCGCGGGTGTTTGCGCTTGTCGCTATGCTTGTGATTATTGTTGCGGTTTTGTTTTGCAACAGGTTTCATTACGAATTTTCTTGCCATAGCGTAATTATAACAGATTTGTTGAAAAAATACCAATGGGACCTTTGAGGACCGTAAGCTTGGGCGAGCGCCCTTGAGCGTGTCCGAAAAGGTCCATTGGTATTTTATAAAGTACTTATGCTATAATATATATACGACATGGATGAACAGGAAATTCAGCGGAAGCGACGCGAGAATGAAGAACAAGCTACCGCGGGGCGGGCGAGAGTTTTAGGTTTACCATATCTCGACACAAGGCGCTTTGAAGAAAATATTCCATTGGTGCAAGGCCTACTTAATGTTGATGAAATGCACCGGGATTATATTTTGCCACTACATAAAGGTGGGAACGAAGAACATTATCAGTTTATGGTGACGAGCCAGACGCCAAGGTCTTTAATTCAAAAGATGCGACAGAAATATACTGATGACGGGGAGAAAGCGGACTTTTTCCTGATTTCAAATTCGGCATATAAAGTTTTAATATTGAGATACGATCCGCCGATTGAGGTCAAATATGATGATATTAAAATCGCAGGCGAGGGTGATTCGGAAACGATTGCGGCGGTCTCAAAAACTTTAAATAGCGTCTCGAGTGATAAAATTTTTGATTTTCTGATGGATCAAGCGGACAAACTTGGTGCTTCGGATATTCATATTGAGAATATGAAGAATGAAATCCGGATTCGGATGCGTATTGACGGTTTACTTCATCCCGTGGCAAATATAGATAAAGATAAATATCGGGTTTTGATGGGGGAATTGTCGTCGCGCGCGAATGTTTCGACAGCTTCAAACAAGCCGCAGTCTGGGCATATGCAAAAAGAAGTGACTCGTGATGGCACAACACATACTTTGAATATTCGTGTCGAAACTATACCGACAATGTATGGGCAAGATGCGGTAATGAGGCTTTTTAACTTTGACGAAACTTTACTTAATCTGGATCTTTTAGGATTAACAGAGGAGGAACGTCGTGAAATTGACGAGGTGGTTTCGCACCCACGTGGCATGGTTTTGATGGTAGGCCCGACTGGTTCTGGTAAGTCAACGACGCTGTATTCCATGTTGAATGCTTTGAATACAAGTGATAAAAAAATTATTACACTGGAAGATCCAATAGAGTATAGTATCTCGGGAATTTCACAGATTCCGATTAATACAAATACCGGTGGCTCGTTTGCTGATGGATTAAGATCAGTTTTGAGGTTAGACCCAGATGTAGTAATGGTAGGTGAGATTCGAGATGCGGATACGGCGAAGACGGCAATTCAAGCTTCGATTACTGGTCATTTGGTGCTATCTTCTTTTCATGCAAATTCTACAGCAGCGGCATTTTCGCGTATGATTGATTTGATTGGAGTAAACCCGATTTTTGCAAGCTCGATTAGATTAATTGTGGCGCAGCGTTTAGTACGTAAACTTTCGAAATCCAAGAAATCACGTCCAGCTACGGAATCAGAGGCCATTTACATTAAAGAAGCCTTGAAGGGTATACAAAGAGAAAAAATACCAGAAGTCGATTTTAATAATTTAGTACTGTATGACCCGGTGCCAACTAAAGAAGAGCCGTTTGGGTATACTGGACGTATGGTTTTAATGGAGCAGCTAGTTGTATCTGATGATGTACAAAAATATATTCGTGGTGACGTTGCGGATATTGATGCTAAAGCTATTGAAG
The DNA here is from genome assembly GCA_017431105.1 of Candidatus Saccharimonadota bacterium. Classification (GTDB taxonomy): domain Bacteria; phylum Patescibacteriota; class Saccharimonadia; order Saccharimonadales; family Saccharimonadaceae; genus Nanosyncoccus. The sequence continues at coordinate 12,522 of JAFRLS010000007.1, forward strand.
AGACGGCAAAAGAGCAAGGTATGTTGACACTTGAGCAGAAAGGTATAATTGCGGCGCTTAAAGGCGATACTACTTTAGAAGAAATATCACGTGTGATATAATAGTGGCTATGAGTGAAAAAGTTGTTTCTGACTATAATGGTTATGATTATAAAAAAGAGTTTTGGGAAAATGTAGATCGCGAATATGAGGATCAAGCAGATCGGATGGCAATTCGTAAGTTGCTTCCAAAAAGAATGGAGAAATTTGCAGATATCGGTGGTGGCTATGGGCGACTTGCGAATGAATATCTGAAGCGAGCGCGAAAGATTTATATTTTTGATTATTCTAAGACTGAATTAGCACAGGCTAAAGAAATTTATGGCGATAAAGTTGAAACTAAGGCGGGCGATATTTATGCTTTGCCATTTCGTGATAACGAATTAGATGGCTTGTTGATGGTGAGAGTGACCCATCATCTGAAATATATGGATAAAGCAATCAAAGAACTTTACCGAGTGTTAAAACCGGGTGGCGTAGCGGTAATTGAAGTAGCGAACAAAAGAACTCTACCAAAAATGGCAAGGTTTCTTACCGGGCGTTCCAGGGTGAATCCGTTTGATAAAAAAGTAGCAAACTATACAGAAATTTCAAAAGATGGATTTTATAATTATCATCCAAAATACGTGGAAGATATTTTTGCAAAAACTGGATTTAAGACTGAAAAAGTGTTGTCGGTGTCAAATTTCAGAAGCAAGGGTTTAAAAAAAGTTTTCAAAACTAACAATTTGGTGAAAATGGAAGATACGGCTCAAAGTGTTTTGGCACCGATTCGATTTGCGCCATCGATTTATTATAAGTTGAGAAAACCTGAAGAATAGGTTATAATATACAATGTGGGCTCGTCGTTCAACGGATAGGACATATCCCCTCTAAGGATACAATGCTGGTTCGATTCCAGCCGGGCCTACCATACTATGGGTCGAGCGGAAGGCTCGCTTTTTTGTATAAACTTTATGCTTGCGTGGCATTAAATCGTTTGATAGAATAAGTACTATCGCTCGTAAATTCCCCAATATGCTGCGAGGTGGGTCGGTCGTAAGAGCGATGAATTAAGGAGAAAATTGATACATGCGTATCATTCGACTAAAGCGTCCAAATGGACGAAAGTCAAAAATTGCTCCTGCCGAATGGCAAGAGTTTATCGAGATTTAATCTCAGAAAATTACCCCCTTGTTAAGGGGGTAATTTTTATTTTGCTAATTTGGCGTCGACTATATTAAGTATAAGCTCATCAAATTCTTCGTTTGAAAGGGAATGATCCCAACTGAAATTTTCACCGTTGACAGTAATTTGGCCACCGTTTTTATTACCAAAATCGATAAGCTCGCCATCAATATAGAAGGATGGGGTACCGCTGATGTTGATGCGTTTGCCAATACCCATGTCGAAACTGATTTTTTGTGAGACTTCGGGAGAAGTGAGATCTTTGTTGAACTTTTCAAGATCGCCTTTGCCATCTGTGACTTCCTCAAAATATTTATCAAAGAGTTCGGTGCGTTCTGAAGCAGTGGCATAGGCCCACTCGTCTTGATTGGCGAATAGTACGCTAGCGTATTCTTTCCAGTAGCCCTGGAGGCCGGCAGCTTCGGCGGCGGAAGCAGCAGCGGTGCCGTTTTGATGGTAGGAAAGTAGATAGTTACGATAGACTATGGCGAGTTTACCGTCGGCTTTCTCGACGATTTTATCAACGCGAGGATTCATAAGTGCGCAATAACCGCATTGGAAATCGGCATATTCGACGATGACGACGGGGGCGTTAGGATCACCTTTGACGTGGTCACCGATGTTGCCGTTATGGACATCTGGCTTAATAATTGATGCGAAATTATAGTCATCGTAGTTGGTGGCTTTATTATTGCCATCAATAACAGAAAAAGCGGCAATGCCGATGAGTGCAACGACGAGAATGCCAACGATGATACCCGCAATTGAGAAACCTTTAAATTTTTTCATATAACTCCTTTTGGAATATATTATATCATTTTATAGGATTGTAAAGTTGAATTTAATAATGGTTATGGTAAAATTGATAGTATGGTCGAGGCAGGTGAAAGACGACTGAATAAGGTATTAGTGGTGTTGTTGTCAATTTTGGTTTTGGTAGTTTTGGGATTAGCGATTTGGATTTTAGTGGTTAAAATTCAGGGCGAGGATAAAGTTGTGATCCCTAAAGAAGATTGGGGAACGGTCGTGGGTGAATGTATGTTCGACTTTAATACTACAGCGGTAGACTGTTCATCTTTCCAAAACGAACTAAAGTCAATCGTCGAGACTTCTGGTGATGAAAATGAAGTGGTGATGGCTGGAATTGATTTATCTGCGTTGTATGCAGAAAGTGATGTTAATGCGGCAATAGACTTACTGGAAGGTATATTCAATGATAACATGTCTGATCAAAATAAATATTATGTATTGAAAACGTTACTGGTATACTACGAGAAAAATGGTGATGAAAATAAATATGTTGAGAAGTTGCGTGAGATTGTGGGTTTGCCAGATTCCATGAAACTTGAACGCGAAGATTGGGGAATGGCTAAAAGGATGTTTGTTTACGAACTAGAGGAAATAGAAAATGGGGAAGTCGACAATGGATTGCAATAATAAGGTTTTTGTTAGATTAGCTATCGTAGTTTTTTGTATCGTAGCTTCGATGACGGGTTTTTCTAACAAAGTCTTTGCTGATTATGAATGGGCGAGTGGCGGGCAAGGTGGCGATATTTATGGTAGTGGTGGGCCTGAATATGATACTTATTATGATTGCACTGGTAATTATGGCAATAGTCGTTGCCCGAGGTGGATATTAGTTCCGAATAGTGTTTATCAGATCATTAGAAGTGAAAATCGTATGGTGGGGACATACTCTACTCTGCCAGCTTGTGAGAATGATAGCTATTTGATGATAGCCGGGAATCAAAGATATGATGGATCTTTGCAAATTTTCAATATGTATAGGGAATTTGCCGTAGCGCCATATAAGGATACTCATGTACTCACATCGGTTGCTACATCGATAAATAATGCAGATGTTTTGACTGCGAATGGGTATACCGTAGAAGAGAGGAATTTACAAAATTTCTTTTCGTGGCCAAATGGGAATGGGGTAAAAGGTAGTGATGGGCACACGTTGACGTATCAAGAAGTTTTAAACGAGATAATGCGTTTATCTGGTTTGAGTGAGGATAGAATTGCAGTGGCTTGTCCATCTATGGTGGAGGTAACATATACTTTAACTGGCTATCCGGTAGATATTGCTGGCAATAGTATAACTACGGATGGTACGAATTGGAGTGATACGGTGACGTCTGGGAGTAAAGCAAGTATCTCGGCTGGCTGGAATGCTAATTATACTTTTTTGGGTTGGCGTACAAATAGAACTTCTGGTACTCCCTCTGGTACTACTACGTATACGGTAAATTCTTTGACAAGCAACAAAGATGTTTATGCGGTGTATGGCAAGAAACCTACGCTTACTGGTAAATCAATAAATATCGTGGATAATAGTTCGCTTGCCAGTGTTTCTGGCTTAAGCGATAAGACTAAAACAGTTGAATATAACAAAAAGGCCGAAGTAACTAGGGGTACTAATAGCAACTATGTATTTAAGGGTTGGCGCACAAGTGAAACTGGTAGCATTGTTGATACTAAGGCTACGTATAGCGTGAATAATTTGAAGGAAAACAAAACGGTTTATGCGGTCTATGCACCATATAGGACTTTGTCCGGTGAGGCAGTAGTAAACGATGCAGAATGCACCATAATGAGTGGCTACAACCCAGACCCAGAAACTGTAGAATGGAATACACGAGCCGCTATTACCCATAAAATTATACCAAACCTTACTTTTGAAGGCTGGAGAAGCACTAAGTGTTCTGGTGATTTATATAATAATGAAGATTATGTAGTAGA
>JAFRLS010000008.1 GCA_017431105.1 Candidatus Saccharimonadota bacterium
ATAACCAGAAATATGGTCAGTAGATACTCCAACTGTCATACCGCTAGACTGGACGAAGGTACCGGAAGAAGTAGCGGTAGGCGCGACATTCGCCGTCACGGCATTTTCGGAGAGAGTGATAGTAAGAGTACTATCGGTAGCAAAAACGGAAGGAGTTAGAAGAAATGCAAGAGCTATATATATATATATATATCGGTAGGCTCTTGAATAATCTATTTGTAAGATTTAAATTCTCTAGATAATTAGGCTTGTGACCTTTAGACATAGATACTCCTTTAATTTTGCCCTAGCGCTCCGCCCCGCAAGCCCGCCCCGCTAAGCGCTACCATTTTATATTATATTCCCATTATACCACAAACTATTTAATTTCAACTCCAAATTCGCAATATTGTAATTCATCCCGCAAAAACGTAGAAAAATCACAAAAAACCTGCCATTTTTAAAGCAAAACCAATTCCGCACTCCCCCCTTTATTCGCCGAGTTTCTATACTCCTCTACTGCCCTCTTCACCCCCGGTAGAGCCGGATTCGTATAGTCATGCACGACGACTATCCCCCCTTCCGCCATTCTCGGCGCTACGAGTCGCAAAGAATCCCTAATCGACTCGTAAAAATCCCCGTCGAGAAACGCAAACGCAATTTTCTCCGGTAAATCCTCCTCAGTTAGCTCCGAAAACCACCCCTTTTTAATCACTGGTACCGGAAGCCCCGCCCGAAGAAACCTCTCCTTTACTTCCCGCTTCGTTACGTATAGTTCCCCTCCCTTAAAATTCTCCCCGAGTACCGATTCGTCTTCTTTTCTCTTCTCTGGTAACCCCTCGAACGAATCATAAATCCACAACTTTTTCGCAGACTTTTCCACAGAGTTATCCACAAGAAGCTCCGCCAAAATAAGCGACGTATCCCCTTTATAACACCCAAACTCCACGTAATCCCCCGGAACCCTAAGGCACTTCTTCGCCGTCTCAATTATCCGCAAAGTCTCCCCCTCGCTCACCTGGTCATTTTTCCACACCATACCAAACCCGCCCTATAACTCCTCGAGTAGAAAATCCGGCAAAAACTTCTGTTTTACCCCATCTCTATCCTGCCCCCAGATCTTGTCCAGCGTCAAAACATATTTAGCGTAATTATCCCCTATTCCTTCAAAAGCCCCAAACTCTCGCTCAATCGTCTTTTGCTCAGATAGAGTTAAAGCAACCTGAAGATACATCTTGTCGCCATTTTTCTCCGCGATAAAATCTATCTCCTTCTCCCTGTTTTTCCCTATATGGACATTATATCCATGCGAAATTAGTTCATTATAAACGATGTTCTCCAAAATCCCCGGTCGCATCGAAATATTCCGCCCATTAATCGCATAAAGAAGTCCTACATCTCCCAAAAATATCTTTTCGTTCGTTTTTAGAATCTCTTTTCCTCTTACGTCATATCTCTTTGCCCGCGAAATTACATATACTTCTTCGAGCCAATCCAAATAATTATAGACTGTCTCCATTTTCAAAGTTCTTCGCTCTGACTTTAGGTAATCTCCAATCGTCTTCGCCGAAAAATTATTACCAATATTATCAAACACGTATTTCACTATCCTAGATAAAAGCTCAGTATTGCGAATCCCTTTCCGTCTTACCAAATCCCGAAACAGAATCGAATTATAGACGTCCGCCACGATTTCATCCCCCTGTTCCAAAGTATAGTCCGCAATCGAAAGAAGCGGAAATCCTCCTCGTACCATATAATCTTCAAACTCCTCTGCAGGATTTCCAATCTCTCGCCCTCTCGCCTTCTTAAAATCCAAAAATTCCTGAAAATTAAGCGTCGAAACCCGAATATTAATAAACCGCCCCGTAAGTAGCGTCGAAAGTTCCGAAGAGAGTAATTTCGAATTACTCCCCGTTAGATAAATATCAACATCTTTTTCCGCCAAAAGCCCATTTACGACTTCTTCCCAGCCCTCAACGTTCTGAATTTCGTCAAACAGTAAATAATGCCGACCTTCGCCCGCTAAAATCCCACCGATCAACTTCATAAACTCCTCTTTCGTCCGCACATTCAGATAAGAATACCGCTCAAAATTAACATGCACGATTTTTTCTATACTTACCCCTCTTTTTACCAGCAAATCTCGCACCTGTTCCAAGACTGTCGACTTTCCCCCTCGACGAATTCCCGTTAAAATTTTAATTAACGGCTGGTCTATATAAGGCTCAATTTTTTCTAAATAAAGCGGGCGTTCTATCATTTTTCTCCTTTTCCTTCATTTTAACAGACTCGTCCTTTCTCGTCAACTTTTTTCTCCATAAGGTGAAAAACTCTATTATTCTTCTAACTTTTTCCCTTCATAAAGGGATTTTTGTTCACTATTTCCTCCACTCTCTTCGCTACCCCCTCCGCTCCGTCTAATAAAACCGCCTTCGGATAAAACTTCTGTATCTCTTCCCTTACCAAAGGATAATGCGTACACCCAAGCACTACCGCGTCGTAAGACTCGTCATACTCTAATAATTCCGACAGCTTCGCCGAAATCTCGCCGTTGTCTTTCTCATAATATTTCTCAATCGTCTCCGCCAGCCCCGGGCAGGCCAACAAATCCACCTGAGCATTCCCAACTAGTTCCTTCATCCTCTCCGACCGAATCGTATTCGGCGTCGCAAGCACCAAAACTTTCGAAAACCCCGATTCTAAAGCTAGTTTTATCGCCGGCTCCGTCCCCACGAACGGAACTTCCGGATAATCCTCCCGAAGCCGAGCAATACATCTCGTCGTCGCCGTATTACAAGCCACCACGATTATCTCCGCCCCCCATTCTAACAACTTCTCCACATTCCCTCGCACGATTCTATACAATTCCTCGTCCGACTTTTCCCCGTAAGGGCAATTCGAAGCATCCGCAATATAATAATACTCCTCAAAAGGCAACCTTTTCTTTACTGCCTCAAGCACCGTCGTCCCCCCTCTCCCCGAGTCAAACATCCCAATTTTCATCTATAAATACTTCCTCAAATATTCCCCCGTCGGCGTCTTTGCGTGCTTCGCGAGCTCCTCTGGTGTCCCTTCCGCGACAACCTGACCTCCCTTTAGTCCCCCTTCCGGTCCCATATCTATCACCCAATCCGCCGATTTAATCACGTGCAAATTATGCTCAATCACAATCATCGAATTCCCCCCGTCGACCAGCCGATTCAAAATAGCCAAAAGCCTCTTTACGTCGTCCGTATGAAGCCCCGTCGTCGGTTCGTCGAGGATATATAGCGTCTTCCCCGTCGACCTCCGCGAGAGCTCCGTCGCGAGCTTAATCCTCTGTGCCTCCCCACCCGAAAAAGTCGTCGCCGGCTGCCCGAGTTTAATATAACCTAAACCTACCTCTTGTATCGTCCTTAGTTTCGGCGCAATCGACGGAATGTTTTTGAAAAATTCCACCGCTTCGTCGATCGTCATGTCGAGTACTTGCGAAATGTCTTTCCCTTTATACTTAATTTCCAGCGCCTCCGCATTATACCTCCGCCCATGACAAGCAGGACACGTCACATACACGTCCGGCAAAAAATGCATCTCAATTTTATTCACTCCGTCTCCCTGACAATGCTCACACCGCCCGCCCTTAACATTAAACGAAAACCTCCCCGCCTTGTACCCGCGCACTTCCGCTTCCGGCTGCGACGCAAAGAGTTCCCGAATCTGATTAAACACCCCCGTATACGTCGCCGGGTTCGACCTCGGCGTCCGTCCAATCGGCGACTGATCAATCACAATCACTTTATTGATATTCTCAATCCCGTCAATTCTCTCATGCACCCCCGAAACCGTCTGCGCCCGATGTAACCGCGCCAAAAGTTCGTTCGCAAGAATCGAGTTCACCAGCGTCGACTTACCCGACCCTGACACCCCCGATACTACCGTAAGCACTCCTAACGGAAAATGCACGTCAATATTCTTCAGGTTATTTTCTCTCGCCCCGACGACAACTAGCTCCTGCCCCCTTTTCGCTTTTCGCCGCTTCTTCGGCGTCGCGATTTTTAACTCTCCCGACAAATACCGCCCTGTTAGAGAATCAGGATTTTTCATCAGCTCCTCCGGCGTCCCCGCCGCGACGAGCCTTCCGCCTGCCAGCCCCGCTCCTGGCCCGATATCAATAATGTAATCCGAAGCCAGCATCGTATCCTCATCATGCTCAACTACCAAAACCGTATTATGTAAGTCTCGTAGATGTTTCAAAGTTGCAATCAGTTTATCATTATCCCTCTGGTGTAGTCCAATCGACGGCTCGTCTAGCACATACAAAACTCCTTGTAGCCCCGACCCAATCTGCGTCGCGAGTCGAATCCTCTGCGCCTCCCCGCCGGATAGAGTATTCGCCGCTCGCCCGAGCTCGAGATACCCTAGCCCAACGTCTTTCATAAACCCAACTCTCGCCCGAATTTCCTTCAAAATCGGCCCCGCAATCATTTCCTCCGCCTCCGTAAACCCTAAATCCTGCGAAAGAACCTCAAGCGTTGCGTCGACGTCGAGATTACACATATCAACGATATTTAAATCATGCACCGTCACCGCGAGAACGGAAGGCTTCAACCTCGCCCCATGACACTCCTGGCATTCCCTCACTCGCATAAACCTCTCAATATCGTGTTTCGTAAACTCCGAAGTCTTCGGGTCGTTATACCGCCTCTCGAGCGTCGGAATTACCCCCTCATAAATCGTCTCGTAGACCGTTCCGTCCGCAAACCGACCGCTACCCGAAATCTTCATCTCGTATTTTTCATCCCCCGTCCCGTATAATATCAAATGCCGAGTTTCTTCCGAAAGTTCCCCTATAGGGGTATAAACATTAAACCCGTGCTTCACCCCAACCTGCATCAGCCTTTTTAGCCACCAAGAATCCTGCCCAATCCGATTAAATGGCCGAATTCCGCCTTCCGCTATCGTCAAATTATTATTAAACACCAACGCCGGATCTATTTCCATCCTCGACCCTAGCCCCGTACAAACCGGGCAAGCCCCCTCCGGCGCATTAAACGAAAACAACCTCGGCGTCAACTCCGGAATCAGTTCATCCGGATGGTCCGGACAAGCGTACCTCTGCGAATAAGTCAAAATTTTCGAATTCGCCGAGCCAATCCTCGTCTCTCCGACCGCCGTCGAATTATCCGTCACCCGAAGCAGCTGGATAATCCCCTGCCCCATCTCGAGCGCCTGCTCAATCGACCCGCTAATCCTCGTTCGCATCTCCGGATTTAATACAAATCTATCCACAACGATTTCGATATCGTGCCGTTCGTTTTTATTCAGCTCTGGAAACTCATCTAAAGCGTAAATAATCCCATCCACCCTCACCCGCGAAAATCCCTTCGCCGAGTACTGCTCCGAAATATGCAAAAACTCGCCTTTCTTCGAAGACACAATCGGCGCAAGGAGCATTAATTTCGACCCTAAAGGTAGTTTCATTACTTCATTCACGATATCCTCAACCGACCGCCGACTAACTTCCTTGTGGCAAATCGGACAATGCGGCACCCCAACCCTAGCAAACAACAACCTTAAATAATCATACACCTCCGTCACCGTCGCGACCGTCGAACGCGGATTCCTCGACGTCGACTTCTGGTCAATCGAAATCGCCGGCGACAGCCCCGTAATCGAATCGACGTCCGGCTTATCCATAATTCCGAGGAACATCCTCGCATACGACGAAAGCGACTCGACATACCGTCTCTGCCCTTCCGCATAAATCGTATCAAAAGCGAGCGATGATTTCCCGCTCCCCGACAGCCCCGTAATAATCACCAGCTTATCCCGTGGAATATCTACGTCTAAATTCGCTAAGTTATTCTGCCTCGCCCCCCGCACCCGTATCACATTCTCCGCACCAAAAATCTCCCCCTCTATCTCCGAAATCCTAGCATCCTCATCCTTCATAAACCCATATATTATAGCACATTTATTCCAATTTGTCACACCTACCAACCACCAGCTCTTTCATCTTCTCTTTTTGCAAATTCCCAAGCGGCGCATTCATAACTAATTCGACAAACCTATCTCTTTTTTCACATATCTTTTGAATTATCTTCTTTCCTGCCACTCTACCTATCTTACAATAATCCGCAAACTCCAAAAAATCCTCTAGCTCTAACTCTCGTTTCTTCCCGTTTAAACTTAGTGCCATTTCGTCTAAATCCAACGGCTCAACCACATTTACCGGCAAGACATCATACGCTTCAGACAACCCAAACCTTCTCTTCCCCGCTTCTTTTTCTCTCAATGAAAAATTCTTCAAATGCAAATCCGAATTTCCCACCACAAACGAAACTACCACCCGTAAAAACAATTCCGACACATCCAATCCAGGATTATCAGAATACATTCGTATTATCCTCACACATGCTTCATACGAACCCTTATATTTATCCTCTGCCAACCTTTCTGCTAACTGACAAAAATCCTCCATTGCAAACCTCAAAATCTTGTCAGACTCAAACCGCCGATCTACTCTTCTCGTTATATACGCCAATTCATCTCCCGTATCATACAGAGAAAAAGGCACTACCTTAATCCCAGCCTCCTTAGCAATCATCATCGCTAGCCATTCATACTCCGGCAAATTTTCGTACTCACTCGCCTGGGGCTTCATAATATACCCTGTTGGATAATCCACTAAAGTTAACCTCGCCGGCGATTCTTTCTCTAGATATAGCGAAAACTTTTTCTGTACTCCCGGAATGGTCAACCCCTCTCCCACATTTATTGCAATCATCTTTTCCAATCTTTTCTTATCAATCGCAAGCCCCGGAAGCACCGTTGTCCCAAAAAACTCTTTCACACACCTATCATGCCACTTCGTCTCTAACTCCTTAGACGAATTATCATCAATAACTTCTCCGCAACAAAGACATCTCATCTATATTTCTCCTTTCACAACTTGCACATCACCAATACAGTCCTTGCAAGCATTTATCAATACTCCAAACCTATCTTTCTCCGGTATATTCCAATGCGTCCGCACTATATTTAAAAGCCACCCTTCCGGAATCAGACCATCAAAAAACGGGAACAAAACTTTAGAGATATAAGGATCAATCGTCAACGGCAAAGTCAGACTAACCGCTACCGCATCTTCTCGCATCAAATAAGCCGGCAGATAATAAAACGCATACCCTTCTTCATTCTCAGAAATCACTCCGGCCTTTTTTCCTTGCACATACACATACGCCGAGCGATAAACATCAGAATACATACAACTAGCTCTCCTCGTCTCGATCTATCCGCCCCGGCACAGCCTCCGCCCCAAACATCGCTAGAGCCTGATTGACCTTATCCATTTTTACCTTATCTTTTCCCTGTTCCAACTTTCGCACAAAACTAAGCCCCAACCCAGCCCTCAACGCAAATTCCTCCTGCGTCAGCCCGGCTTCTTTTCTCTTGTCTTTTATGAATTCTGCTATTTTATTCATGCTTTTATTATATCACATCGCATATAAAACACAACCCCCAACCCCATTTTATATCCTTTAGCATATAATTTCGACGATATTCCCATTTTTATACTCTATCGAATATAATTCAGCTTGTTTTCGAGTCTCTTACACTCCGTCTTTTTCCAAAAAACATTTTGCAAAGTCATGCTATAATTAACTCCATGGAGTCGACCATCAACCGTTCTAAAAAACCGACCGTAAAAACCTCAAGGCACGCCACCCGCTATTTCTTCGTCGGCGTTTCCATTACAATTTTCAATTACGTCCTATATGCTATACTGTCCAATCTCATCATTAAAAACCATGACCTTCTCTGGCTCTCCAGCCTCATTTCTACCGTCATTACCACCATTGTCGCCTACTTCGCCCACTCAAAAATTACTTGGAAAGACCGCGATATCTCTCAATCCTCTATTATTAAATTCTTCATCTGGAACGCCTTACTCGCCCTTATTATCAGTCCCTCATTCACTCAGTTTTTCAGCCTCTTTACCCCGCTTTACGAATTCGCCTTCGACCTTACTTCCACCTTCCACCTTCCGTTTTCCTACGACTTTGTCTTAACTACCGGCGCCTTCGTCTTCACTTCTATCGTTATCATGATTATCAATTTCCTTTTCTACGACAAATTCGTTTTCCCGAAATCCATTCCCGAAAAATCCTACCCTTATACCGCCGAACTCCAAAAAGCCAAAGTTTCCGTCGTCATTCCTATCTATAACACTTCAAAATATCTCCCTGCTTGCCTCGATTCCGTTTTAACCCAAACTCACCAAAATCTCGAAATCGTCCTTGTCGACGACGGCTCTACCGACGATTCCGGCAAAATCGCCGACGACTACGCAAAAAAGGACCAACGCATTAAAGTCATCCACAAAAAAAACGGCGGTCAATCTTCCGCCCGTAATCGCGGGTTAAAAGAAGCTACCGGCGAATATCTATGCTTTATCGATAGTGACGATAAAATTGACAAAGATTATGTCAAAGAACTCCTTTCGCCCTATAAGGAGAAAAACTTTGCTCTTTCTGTTTGCGGTATGCATTATAAACGACTAAAGCAAAAATCCGCCGAAAACGTTTATATTAATTCCCTTCGCCCCCGCCGAAAAACCGAATCCAAAAAAGCCTATATATTATATTTACTCGCCGTCGACGGTCGCATTTATTCTTCTGTAAATAAGTCATTCCAAACCAAAATCGCCAAAAAGTGTTCTTTCGACGAATCCTTAAATTTCAGTGAAGATTCTAGGTTCGTTCTAAACTACCTAGAACAATCCTCCGGCGAAATCGCCTTCATCCTCAAACCGTTATATTTTTACAATTTCGGCACCGAAACTAGCACCATCAAAACCGCCGCCACTAAATGGCAAAACTGGCAAGGCTTCTATAATTTTCTTAAGACTTGGCTCGGCAAAAATCCTTCTCTAAGTGAAAAATTCTGGCTCCATGCCGTCCACCTCCGCTGGCGCATTTCTTACGTCCGCTCCCGCCGCCGCGCCAAACAATCATAATAATATGGTATAATATAACAATGAAGATTCCTCGTGTTCTCAATAAAAAGAATCGAATTTTATTAAAAGAGCTAACCAAAACCGACTTCAAGCTCCGCTACCAAGGCTCCGTCCTCGGATATTTATGGGCTCTTCTTCGCCCGCTGATGATGTTCGCGATTATGTATATCGTCTTCGCGAAACTTCTAAAAATCGGCAACGACATTCCCCATTATCCAGTCTATCTACTCTGTGGTACTACTATGTGGAGTTTCTTTACTGAATGTACTTCCCAAGGTATCCAAGCTATCATTACTCGCGGCGATCTTCTTCGCAAAATCAGCTTTCCTAAATATATCGTCGTAGTCTCCTCCACCCTTACCGCCGTGATTAATATGTTAATTAACCTCGTCGTAATTATCATTTTTGCTCTCATTAACGGGGTCGAACCTTCTTGGACTTGGCTTCTCGTTATTCCGGCCATCTTTGAACTCTACCTCCTCTCTCTCGGCATCGCTTTTCTCCTAGGCTCAATTAACGTAAAGTTCCGCGATGTGACTTCAATTTGGGACGTCCTCGTACAGGCTCTCTTCTACGCCGTCCCTATCATCTATCCAATCACCATGGTCGCGAGTACCTCTACCCTCGCCGCTAAAATTATCCTCTTAAATCCAATTGCCCAAGCCATCCAAGATATTCGCTACTGCCTTATCACCCATGAGACCATTACAATCTGGAGTTTTCTAAATAATCCTCTTGTTAAACTCCTCCCTATCATCTTTGTTGTTCTTATTCTTACCTTCGGCGCTCTAACTTTTAGAAAACGTTCTAAATTCTTTGCGGAGGAAGTCTAATGAAACGAGAAATTGGTACACGCACCGAAATTCAAACCGATAGCGATATCGCAATCCAAGTCAAAAATCTCCACAAAAGTTTCAACCTCCCTACCGAGCAATCCTTTGGTCTAAAGCAAGCTTTCTTCAACCGTCTCCGCGGCATCAAAGGCTATAAAGAACAAAAAGTCTTAAAAGGTCTTAACTTTGAAATCAAAAAAGGTGAGTTTATCGGCATTGTCGGTCGCAACGGCTCCGGCAAATCAACCTTACTTAAAATCCTCGCCGGTATTTATTACCCCCAAAAAGGCGAAATCGTAATCAACGGCAATCTCGTACCTTTTATCGAACTTGGCGTCGGCTTTAACCCCGAGCTTACCGGTCGCGAAAACGTCTACATGAACGGCGCTCTACTTGGCTTTTCTAACGAAGAAATGGATAAAATGTATAACGACATTTGGGAATTCGCCGAACTTAAAGATTTCCAAGACCAAAAACTTAAAAATTATTCTTCAGGTATGCAAGTCCGCCTCGCCTTTTCAATCGCCATCCGCGCCCGTGGTGATATTCTCCTCCTCGACGAAGTCCTCGCCGTCGGTGACGCCGCCTTCCAACAAAAATGCAACAACTACTTCGCCGAACTAAAAGATAAAAACCAGACCGTTATCCTCGTCACCCACTCTATGGACAACGTCCGTAAATTCTGTACCCGCGCTATCCTAATTGATAATGGCAAAATCATCCAAGATGGCAACCCGAAGTCCGTCGCCAACGCCTACTTGAAACTCTGGTCATAAACTCATTTGTGCCGTATTTTTCTAAACAAGGTATATAATATTCCATCGCCCACACAAATCATTTTTAAATAAATTTTTAGTTTTAAAGTCATATATTTATTATCTCGGTACTTTTTTACATTATTCCGTACCCATTGCATCGCCTGCTCGCCTTTTTCTTTTCGAATCGTCCCGCTTATTGAAAAATCTATAAACGCTATTTTCGCCGTAAGTAAAGCAATCCTCGCCGCCTCCTTCAATTCTCGATCGCTATCAAAATATTTTATTGCTTCCAATGCAGCCATCTCGCGCATATCCAGCTTCGCTTCTTTTTTGTCGCTCTCCGTAATGCTTCCGTCCCGCTTAATATATATGTATAATGACGTCGGTATATACGAAATCCTCTTCGCCTCCGCGAGTATTTTATAAGTCGTCAAAGTATCCTCATAATTTCGCCCCTCCGGATATTCAATATTATCAAACAGCTCTTTTCGGTATAATTTATTCCACGCAATAATTTCTATATTTTCCTGCTTGACTAAAAGTTCTATCGCCGCATCTTTACCTGTCAGAGTTCTTTCCATTGGCACCGTATCGTTATATCCACAAATCACGATGTCTACATTTTCCTTCTCCGCCACTTCTAGCATCGAACCAACAAAATTGTTAGTTACGTAATCGTCGCCGTCTACTAAACATATATACTCGCCGCACGCTTTTTTAATTCCAAAATTCCGCGCACTAGACAACCCTCCATTTTTCTTATGAAACACCTTCACTCGCGCATCTTTTTTCGCAAATTCGTCACAAATTATCCCCGAATCATCCGACGAGCCATCATCGACCACGATAATCTCAATTAAATCATAGCTTTGTTCAACTAAAGAATCTAAACACTTTAAAATACATTCCTGAATATTATAAACTGGCACAATTATAGAAACTAGTGACTTCATTTTTCCTTCAAATGTTCCAAGTAATTAATTGTATCATTCATTGCGTTTTCTATAGTTAGTTCCGCCTTCCAGCCAAGCTCATTTTCCGCTTTACTCGGATTTGCATAAAGCTCCGCGAGATCACCTGCTCTTCTCCCGACAATTTCATACGGTAACTTTTTTCCACTCGCCTTCTCAAACGCCTTTATCATCTCTAAAACCGATGTTCCTCTCCCAGTTCCTAAATTATAAATCGAAACCCCCGGTCTCATTTTTGAAATCGCCGCAACATGTCCCTTCGCAAGGTCCACCACATGAATATAATCCCTCACTCCAGTCCCGTCTACCGTATTGTAATCATTCCCATAAACCTTCAATTTCTCTATTTCTCCAGTCGACACTTTCATAATAATCGGCATTAAATTATTCGGAATATCATTCGGGTCTTCGCCAATTAGCCCCGACTCGTGCGTACCCACAGGATTAAAATATCTAAGAATTGTTGCCGAAAATTCCGGCTCCGCTTCTGCCACATCCTTTAAAATTTCCTCAATCATATGTTTTGTCTCGCCGTATGGATTCGTAATCCCAACGCCCGTAGTCATTTCTTCTGTCAGCTCCGATACCCCCTGGTCCCCATACACCGTCGCTGAAGAAGAGAATACAATCTTATTTACACCGTATTTTTTCATACACTTTAACAAATTAATAGTACCCCCTACATTATTTTCATAATACTTAAGCGGCTTCTCTACCGACTCACCTACAGCCTTCAACCCCGCAAAATGGACTACTAAGTCATATTCACCTCCTACAAACATCTTATCCATCCCCTCGACATCAAGCAAATCCACTTTATAAAATTTCGGTCTTACTCCGGTAATCTCTTCAATCTTATCTAATACCGTAATTTTACTATTGAATAGATTGTCCATTATCTCGACCTCATACCCAAGCCGAATTAATTCAATCGCTGTATGCGACCCAATATACCCCGTTCCCCCAGTTAACATTACTTTCATTTCTTCTCCTTTTTATTATTATATAATGGCAACATTCTTTCCTCAAATATTTTTTCAAAATCAAAATCTTTCTCATATCGTTTTCTTGCTTTCTCCGCCATCTCATTCGCCTCTTTTCTATGCTCTAACATCCAAATCATCGCTTCTGCCAATTTCTCCGCATCTTTCGCCGGTACCAATAATCCAGTCTCGCCATCCACCACCACTTCCGGATTTCCATCCACATCCGAAGCAATTATCTTCTTCCCCATCATCGCCGCATCCAGCAATGACAAAGACAACCCCTCCCGATAGCTCGGCAACACAAATGCTTCATTTTCCGCCAGCACTTTCAAAGGCTCTTCCGTCCGTCCATGAAAAACTATACCATTACATCCATCACACATCTTCTTATATTTCTCTACTTCACCCTCACCATATATATTCAATTTAGCATTTGAATACTTTTTCACCACTATCTTAAACGCTTCAACCAGCTCCCAAATCCCCTTATAATCCACTATTCTTCCTACATAGCAGAAAGTATTTTTCATCACTCTAATATTGTCATATCTCTTCAATTCATCTTTTGCTCCATTTTTTATTACCTCTACATTTTTGGATTTATCCTTACCAACTAAATTTTCAAAGGTCTTCTTTTCATAGTCGCTAATCATTATGATTCTATCAGCTTTTCTAGCGCTATGTAGCAACCACCTTCCAATCCAATTCTTATACCATATATTAATATTGGTTAGTACCCAACTTCTAAAATCCATATGATCCGTCCACAACACCCTGATCCCCATTTTTTTCGCTACAGGAGTCGCCGCTATCCAATCGTCTCTCGACTGTATATTCACCACGGCCGGTCGATATTTTTTGAATAATTTCCGATATTGTCTTCGAAGCTTCATGATCTTCATGAAATAAACCGGAAATAATATATTCCGCCATCCGCTCCAGTTCTGTCGATCGATATATGGTGATTCTATAACTTTCATTCCCTTTTTCTTTGCATCATCAAGTAATCCCTCAGAAACAGTTATAATATATGGCTCAAATCCATTTTCTAACAGCATCAAACCGAGTTTTATCTGATAAGTCTCTCCCCCTCCATAGTTTGCCGGCAATGTATTGCGAATTAAAAAAACTCTCTTATTCTTCACTCTTTCATTATATCACTCGCATTGCAATTAATAACATATTTGATATACTATATATTAAATAACTTAGAGAATGTTTATGAAAAAAATACTATTAACGGCAGCGGGGACAGCCACCACCTGGCATCTTTGTAAAATCATAGAATCATATTTTAAAAATGACTTTGACATTTTCCTCACTGATACCAATGAAAAGAAATTTGTACCCGCTGGCATTTTCACCGATCATTTCTTTCAAGTACCATCAGTATTCGATAACAATTATTTACCAGCCATGCACAAAATCATCAAAGAAAACGACATAGATATAATCATCCCGCTTATAGATTTTGATTTGTTCTATTTTCCCAAAGACAGTAAAGAGCTTAAAGAACTAAACATAGTAAGCACTGCCCCTCCGCTAAAAACGGTCGAAACATTGACCGATAAGAAAAAGATGCACGACTTTTTGCAAAAAAATAATATTCCTACGCCAAATCTATACCATCGCAGCAACCTAAAAGACAGCCAGGAATACATCATAAAACCACAAAAAGGATTTGGCTCTAGAGGCGTCGAAAAACTCTTAGGAAAAGAAGCAAAAAACCTAACCGACGACAATCTAATATTTCAAGAAGTTTGCCGCCCAGCAGAAATAACCGCCGAAGTATATAATGGCGATAAACTAAAAATATTCCAACGCAAACGTGTAGAAACCAAGGCAGGAGTCTGCACCAAAATGGAACCAGTTTTTCATAAACAAATTGATGACTCCATCAAAAAACTTGTATCTAGCATAGAATGTCCAACAGCTTTCTGTATTCAGTTCATGCAAAATCAGCAAGATAATTGGTGCATAACCGACTGCAATCTAAGAATTGGTGCCGGAACTGCCTTATCGACAAAAATCGGATTCCAACTCACTAGAGCTCTCCTAGCATCACTATCCGGAAAAGAAATAAAAGATGATTTCTTCAGCATCGACCCTAGCATTAAAAGCGTACTAAGAGTATATGATGAGGTGATAATTAAATAATGACCACCCTTGTTGTTGATCTAGATGGCACAATCATCAAAAGCACCAAACGCCATTATCTTTTATTAAAAAAACTCCTACAAGATAATGACGCCACTATTACTTTTAGTTCCCAAGATTATCTTCGTTACAAACGCAATGGATTTACTAATTACGTATTTTTAACAAAAAAGCTCAATGTCGAACCTCAACTCGCAGAGAAAATCCAAAAAGCCTGGATTAAAGACATCGAATCTCCAAAATGGATCGCAACCGATACCTTGTATTCCGATGCGACTAGATTTTTAAACAAGGTCAAACAAAAAGGTTTTGACATAATCTTTCTCACCGCCAGGCAAAAACAAAAGAACTTGCACAAAGAGCTTGAAGATCTCAATCTCTCGACTTTTCCCAAACAAGTAATCGTAGTACAAAAAGACAAAACAAACGCCTTCCGCAATATACCAGATAACCCAAAAATCATGATTGGCGATACAGAAGTAGATTATGAAGCGGCGAATAATTCCAATGCAGTATCATTTATTTTGGGTAGAGGCCTTCGCTCACCTCGTTTTCTGCACAACATAGGAGTTAATAAAGTCTACGACAATTTAGACGAAATCATTTTGGAAATTTGCGATATCTACCACTAATAACATCGTCAATCCAATCCTGATGCTCTACATACCAATCAATTGTTTCCTTTATGCCTTTTTCAAATTGATATTTCCTCTTCCAACCTAACTCTTTTTCGACCTTACTCGAATCAATAGCGTAACGCAAATCATGCCCCGGACGATCTTTTACAAATTCGATCAACGATTCTGGCTTGTCTAAATAATTCAATATATACTTCACCAATTCTAAATTAGAGCGCTCTGAATGACCACCAAGATTATAAACCTCTCCAATTTTACCATTTCTCGCAATCATATCCACGCCAACATTATGATCATACACGTGAATCCAATCACGCACGTTTTCACCTTTACCATAAACAGGTATAGGTTTATTCGACAATGCACATAAAATCGTCACGGGAATCACTTTTTCCGGAAATTGATATGGCCCATAATTATTGGAACATCTAGAGATAGTTACAGGTAAACCATATGTACGATAATAAGCCATCGCTAATAAATCTGCTCCAGCTTTTGAAGAAGAATATGGGCTAGATGCATGAAGTGGCGTAACTTCCGTAAATTTCAATTCCGGACGATCCAAAGGCAAGTCACCATATACCTCATCCGTTGAGACCTGATGAAATCTCACATTACCATTATTTCTGCATGCGTCCATCAGAACTTGTACTCCAGCTATATTAGTCTGTACAAAAATACCAGGGTTCTTTATGGAATTGTCCACGTGCGATTCTGCCGCAAAATTAATCACCAAATCAAACTTCTCTCTTTTAAATAGTTTTTCCATTTCATCACGATCAACAATGTCACCATGTATAAATTTAAAATTTTTTTCCTTGTCTAATATGCGAATATTATTATAATTTCCCGCATAAGTTAAAGCATCTACGCACACAAACATATCATTCGGGTATTTCCTGACAACATAATGCAAGAAATTGCTACCAATAAATCCAGCCCCGCCAGTCACTAGTATTTTCATTATTTCTTTTTATCCTCCAACAATGATAAAATATATTTTCCGTAAGCAGTCTTTTTTAAATCCTCGCCAATCATCCGCAATTGCTCATCGTTAATAAACCCCTGCCTCCAGGCTATCTCTTCAATACAAGCAATATAAAGACCTTGTCTAGATTGCACAGTTTCCACAAACATGCCCGCTTTCAATAAATTACCCGGGGTACCTGTATCCAACCACGCCACACCACGACCAAGCAATTTTACATTTAATTCCCCACGCTTCAGATATTCATTGTTCACCTCGGTTATTTCCTTCTCACCGCGCGCAGAAGGTTTGATTGTCTTAGCAATCTGTATTACATCGTTATTGTAAAAATAGAGACCGGGAACCGCAAACTTAGATTTTGGCTGTTTTGGCTTCTCCTCCAATGACACAACCTTGCCCTTCTTATCAAATTCTACTACACCAAATTCTTTGGGATTGTTGACTTGATAACCAAAAATGGTGGCTGTCAATTTTGATTTTTTTATTTCGTCAAAAATTTCCGTAAAATTTGCACCATAAAAAACATTGTCTCCGAGAATTAGACAAACATCATCATTCCCGATAAATTCTTCACCCAAAATAAAAGCTTCTGCTAACCCATTGGGCTTTTCCTGTATTACATAGGTAAACTTAATTCCAAGTTTCTTACCATCCCCTAAAAGCTCCTGATACTGCCCTATTGCACTGGGGGTCGAAATAATCAAAATCTCCCTTATTCCGGCCAATAACAATATGGATAATGGATAATATATCATCGGCTTATCATATACCGGTAATAGTTGTTTAGATACTGGTATAGTACATGGATACAATCGCGTACCACTACCCCCTGCAAGTATTATTCCCTTCATTTCTCCTCTCCTTTTATGCCTTTTGTTTCTTCGATTATATAAATCGGTCGATTGCGCACAGCATCAAAAATTCTCCACAAATACTCACCAATAATTCCAAGTGTCGACAAAATCAGTCCAGACGAGAGCAATAGCACAGCCATCAAAGTCGTCCATCCATCCGTATCTATTCCTACGAATAACTTAGTGCATACAATAACCACAATCCAAACTAACGATACCACAAATGCCAAAATACCCACTATCGAAGCAAAACGGATTGGCACATACGAAAAACTCACGAACGAATCAATAAACAATTTTATTTTTTTACTCAAAGTCCAGCGTGATTTACCTTTTTCTCGTTTTCGCCTTACATAATATATCATTTCATGTTTAAATCCACACCACAGAATCTGACCCATAATGGAAGTATTCTTCTCTTCCATCTCGCAAATAATCGAAGCCACTTTTTTGTCTATCAAAAATGAATCAAAACCCCCTTTTGGCATATCTTTCAACGCGTACCGCCTCATCAAACGATAATAAGTATTAGAAAAGAACTTTTGGAATAAAGACTCTTCCCGGTCTTTACGCACGGCTAATACCACCTTAGTCCCAGCTTTCCATTTTGCCAACATCTCCAAAATGTTCTCTGGCGGATCTTGTAAATCAGCCGAGATACATGTTATACAATCACCCGTAGCATGAGATAGACCAGCCAAAAGTGCTACATGCGACCCAAAATTACGAGCCAACTTCACTAGTTTCACTCTCTTATCGTTATTGCGTATTTTTTTCATCAATTCATAAGAATTATCACCAGAACCGTCGTCAACCATTATTAATTCATAGTCCATATCCAATTTCTTAAATATAATCTCGTTCAAACTGGCATATAAATCATCCAGATTTTGCTCATTATAGTATACTGGCACTATTATAGAAAGCTTCTTCATTTTTTTGCCTCCTTTTCGAACTCAGCATAGTCCAAAATGTATTCATTCTTATCGTAATGCTCGCTCGCCAAAACCAATAAAACGCAATCCGAAGAAAAATCTCGCATCTCTTTCCATGTCATCTTTGGCAAATACAACCCACGCCCTGGCGTATCTAAAACATATTCTTTTGCAGCGTCACCGTCCTTAACCGTAATCTTTACGCTTCCAGATACGGCCACCATTAACATTTCACTTTTCTTATTAGCGTGATTGCCGCGTACGGAATCTCCACCTACACCATAGATGTAAAAACATCTTTTTATGTCAAATGGTATCGTGGTTTTTTCTTCAATTGCCACCAAGGAACCATCGCAATCGCCATTCACGGATAAATCCAAAAGTTTAACCTCATCCATACCACTTACACCTCAAACCTATTAATAACTTCAATCACGTATTCTATTTCTTCATCCGTCATACCAATATATAGCGGAAGAGACACTACGGTATTAGCGTATTCCTCTGCAATCGGAAAATCACCCTTCTTGTATCCCAAGTCCCGATATGCTTCCTGTAAATGTGGCGGCACTGGATAATGAATTAAGGCTTGGATATTGTTCTGTTCCAAATATTTTATCAACTCATCGCGTTTTTCACAGCGCACCACAAATAAATGCCAAACTGGAACGCATTTATCAGCAATAAGTGGCAACTTAATTAAAGGATTCTTAATTCCTTCCAAATATTTTTTTGCCAAAGAATCACGCTCGTCTTGCAGTTCTTTCAGATGTTTTAGCTTAACTCTCAACAATGCAGCTTGCAACTCATCTAAACGCGAATTTGTGCCAATAACCTTATTATAATAACGCTTTTCACTACCATAGTTTCTAAAAACCCTAAAATCATTTGCAATTTTCTCACTGTTCGTAGTAATAGCGCCACCGTCGCCAAAACACCCCAAATTTTTAGACGGATAAAAACTGAAACATCCAATATCACCAAAAGATCCCGTCATTTTTCCATCATATCTTGACCCGTGACCTTGAGCACAATCTTCCACTAAATACAGATTATGTTCTTTGCAAATCTTCTGCACAAAATCCATCCGAGATGTTGGCTGACCATAAAGATGTGTTACAATTACGGCCTTCGTATTATTCGATATAGACTCTTCAATTTTATCTACATTCATATTATAGTTCTCATCAGGCTCCACAAAAATCGGCTCAGCACCCACCATCGTTATGGCCATTACGGTAGCAATATAAGCATTCGATTGCACCAAAACACTATCGCCCGGACCAACTCCGAGTACCTTTAGTCCAATCCAAAGAGCGTCCAAACCACTAGCTAAACCAACGCAATGCTTTACGCCTACGAATTTCGCAAATTCCCGCTCAAAAGAATCCACCTCTGGTCCCAACACATAAAACCCACCTCTAAGGGTTTTAAGGACAGCCTTATCATATTCTTTCTGAAATTTCTGATATTGTCTATCTAAAACATTAAACTGAATTTTCATTTTTCCTCCTTTACGATTATTTCCTTTCCATAATACTGTTCAAGACCATTCGTAATCCAATCATCCTCGCCATTCGTCATTATCACCGTATGTAAGGAAGATGGTCTAATGGTGCAGTTATTTATCTCAACAGAATCCTTAGATTGTTCTATCATTTGCGACAGATTCCTCATGCAACCATCATATTCTCTTGCCTCTCCAAAAGTAATTTCCTTAATCATTTTTGTGGTCTTTAGATTATCCACACCAATCCCAGACAGCATTCCTATCGCCAAAACAGCACCAATCGTATAATAAAACACATTGTTTTTACCCACAAAGTATTGTGGAGCCTTCTTATATATTGTACCCAAAACATAGAAAACGACAAATTCTATCATCATCACCAAATACCAAAACTGAATATTTTTTACCCGTGTTTCTTCATAAAACGAATTGTAAGAATATGCACATGGCACATAAAAGGTTATAAAGGCCAACAATAACACTATTGGCAATACAAACTTAAATTTGCAATCAAAGCCTCGTTTTTTAATAATCCTAATCATTATCGGAATCAAAAGAATAGTTACAGGAAAAAGTAAAGTATTAAACAAAGCATATTTAATCATTTCTAAAGCCAAGGGTACAGACATAAGTAAAGCCTTAATGATTGATCTATTATCATCATAATTGGAAATACGCATATGATTACCAGGACAGAACACGTTGAAAGCAAACCCCACAACGAATACCAACAATAATCCCAACAAATAATACTTATTCTTATTTTTCCGCATAAATGCACAGATGCTCAACAACAGTAATACCAAACCTACGAACAATCCAGTAACATAGCTCGTACCGCCCAATGCCATAGCAAGCAACAACAATAAAACATAGCTGCTCTTTCTGAAATTATTATAAAACCGCATCAATAATCCTAAAAAGAAAAGCGACATCGTAAATGGAACCAAATACATAATTGTTCCAGTAAACCAATATAGTCCCTCAGAAGGCGCCATCATAAAAGCCAACGAAAACAGAATAGCCCCCATAGAAATCGTCAACGCCTGCTTATTAGAAATCGCATTATTCGTGACCTTTTTAATGCTAAACACTAAATATAGTATTCCAGTATAATATAGCAACTGAATCAAAATCATCGTAATCTTATATGCCTCGACAGAAACAATCAATGGATTAATAAAAAACAAAACATTTGAGAAATAAGTCCCTTGCCATGTTTTGTATGTATCAATCGACAAATCAAAAACCGTCCTAGCACCAGTAAACACGTTGAGTTGCTCATCGCCCAAAGCCCCGTAAAACTTATTCATGTTCGTATAGTCATCCGCAGCAGGATGATTATAGATATTCATTCCTAACGCACATAATATGACAACCGCAAATACGGCTACAAATAACACAAACCCCCAATTATTATTCAACCATTTTGTCCATTTTTTTAATTCTGCTTTACTATTATCCGAAAAAACCCAAATCCGGCTCAATACAAAATTATATGGCACGGTAAAACAAAGCGTCAAAATCGGAGCTATCCAAGAAGAAAGATGTAACCCCTTTATCCATAATTCCATCAATAAGATATTCAAAATTAGAGCGCTAGCATATACCACATAATATCTTGGCAATGACCTTGAATGCTTCATATCTGGACGTTTAAAAACCATAAGCTTATTTAAAAAATAACCAACAATTGAAGAAATTACATACCCCAAAACTGTACCAAACAAATACCAATCATTGTTTATGACAATACAAATATAATATATTACCAAAGACAATACTGTATTAATAACGCCAACAATACCAAATTTTATAAAAACTTTCAACATAAGGATCTCCAACTAATAATACTCTACCTATATAATATCACGTTTTCTTTTTAATATCTTATTTTTTACAGCATACTACTGTATCACACACCACAAATACACCACGAACCCTCCGAATCAATCAAAGTCATCTTTTACTTTTTGTATAAATTGTTCCCAGCTGTGCTGTTCAAATAACTTCTTTTGCGCTTGTTTCACATGGTCGAATATAGGATCAGGATCTTTTCTCACGTTATTAATAGCCTCAATATAAGCTTTATCATCCAAAAAGTCCTCAATCAATATACCGGTTTTGCCGTTTATTATAAATTCTCCTACTCCACCATCACTACTTGCTATAATGGGTAGTCCAGCTGCAGTCGCTTCAAGAATGATATTGGGAACACCATCATCCATCGATGTATACAACAGCATGTCATAATTCTCAGTTGGGATAGACGAAAACCCATCAAATGGCCCACAATACTTTATGGCTGCTATTCCATCAAAAATATCGCTCTTTAACTCTTTTGATTTCTCACCGTAAACGTCAAGCGAAAACAATCTAGGGTCTAACCCCCTACCGATCTTTGCCACTAACTCCGGCATCTTCGTGGCAGTTACTCTTCCAGCCCAAAGTATTTTCAGTTTACCACCATCTACTAATTGATTTTTAGGGTCTGTGATTTTAAAATCAATCGGCTGATAATGTACCTTAAACTTCTTGTCATCAAAACCATTCTCATCCATCACTTTTCTAATGATAGTATCATTGTCAGTAAAAACATTTTTCACAACGGGAAAAATTTCGAATAAACAAGGGTTAGCGTATGAAAAGACTCCCCTCATATCACTTCCTGGGATAAACTCACCGCAAAACAACGAGACGTTTAACTCATATTCAGATTTTATTAGCTCTTGATGTTTACGCGCCCACGTATACCCAAATTCAGAATTAATAATATGTAGTCTACGACATTGCAGTTGTGTAATAATCCTAGATAATAGCTTGTCCTGCATATCCGGATTTAAATCAAACGCAATATTTCCAAAATCAATAAAATCTACTTGTTTTGGCAACAATTTTACCCAAATATTTTTTGCCGGCAAAGTTGAAATCACCGCAAAATGCCAATCCAGATGTACTTCCCTTAATGCCTCGATGTAGTTTAATAGAACCTTGTCCCCACCGCCACGCACAAGCCATGGCACTATAAACACATAGTCTGGTTTTTTCGTAACAACCTTCGCTATTTTTGCATAAGCCTCGCCCACACCAATATATTCATCGGCAGAATATTTTTGCACACCATTCACGATATGACTAAACGGGTATAATTGAGATTCTATAGAATTAATCTTTATCCATTCCTCAACCACCCAATCTGGCAGATTCTTTCCAGCGTTGCGCCCACTCTCCAACACCTTTAATGTTGCTTTCGCAACAGGAGTAATAAAATAATTCAAAAAGGAATTATTCCTAATCTTCTTATACAATTTATAGCCACGCTTTTTTAATAATATCTTCTTATCTTCAACCTCAACTTGACTTTTATATTTCTTCACTACCTCAAAATCAAAGAGACTCGCATACGGCAAAACCGCACTATTCCCATTCGCTTTATCTAACATTGAATTGCCAGACTTCCTATAAAATAAAACTGTTCCCTTAGCAACTCGATGTCTGATCCCACTGCTCACCGTATCTGTATTAAAAGCATAGTCCTCAAAACTATAACCCTTCCCCATTTTTTTATAAGGATGCTTCAAAAAGACTGTTTTCTTTGCTACAGCCACAGAACACCATCGATTTTCACCCAAAAGCACCAAAGTATCCTTCTCTATATTATAAGAATCACTTTGTAAAGTTATCACATTAGGCTGCTCTACACCAAATGTTAATACCGCCTCCGGATGAACCACAATTTCATCCTTTGTGCTTTCCAGCAACCTTATAGCCTCCAAATACCAATTATCCGATACTAAATCATCTCCATCGAGAAAAGCTATATATTTTCCTCGGGCCTTTGTTGTCACGTAATTTCTCGACAAACCTAAATCCCCATACTGATTCTCATAAATCTTTATATTCTCGTCATGTCTATATCTGCTAAAGTATTCCACCGTTTCTTTACTGCCAAAATCTATATGCACAATGACTTCATAAGTAATCCCCGCCTCCTTCAACTTTTCCAATGCCCTAAAAACACTTCGCATTGTCTTATGCGCAACAAGTCCTTCATTATGAGCCGTTATTGCAACGGACAAATCAATCTCAATACCCATTCCATAAGTATACCATAAACCAGACCTGCTCGGAAAGCCAACATTTAACAAAGGCTACTAATCTAGTATTTCCTAATCATCCTTTTAATACATTTTTTCACGTTGAAACGATTATTCTTTTCTTTGTTTAACTGCCTATTCTGATTGGATAAAACTCTATTTTCATTTTTTAATCGTTTTATCTCATCATTTAGATAATGGTACTGTTCATCTAGCCAATTTTTTCCCATCTTCATCTCTGAAAAATGATACTGCATATCTAAAATAACTGTTTCATAATATTTTTTGTAATATTTCGCATGTTTTTTCAACATTTTTTTTCTAATGCCAACTTCTTCATCGATAGATATAGAATGAGAAAGTGAAGTAGATAATTGTCTATAATAAAAAAGTGGTTTCTCAACCAACTCCGCTTCCCAACCATTTTCAATAATAGTCGTGAGCCTGTCCCAATCCTGATAACGAACAAATCCTCCCGAATAATCCAGATTCTCTAAAGACTGCTTCCTAATCAATGAAGATCCAAGGCAATAGCACCTTGACAACATATATGGTAAAGTCATCTTTTTTTTATCAAATTTAATTTCCATTTTATAGTTTTCTGAAAATTCATAGATATTCGTACTTACGATACCACATTTTGGGTTCTCATCCATTTTTTTTACAGTATCTTCCAAAAACGTTGGCGCTAAAATATCATCCGCACAAAAAACCATCACATACTTAGTCTTTAGTTTCGCAAAATGCTCCCGTACGCGATACGCCACACCACGATTCATTTTATATAAAAAAACCTTAGCCTTTTCATATTCCACGGCTTTTAAAATATCCGGTGTTACCCCGTCATTTGATCCATCATCAATAATATGTACAAAAAAATTTTGAAAAGTTTGTTTCTTCAAAGAGTCAATTGCTTCACCCACAAATCGTCCTTGATTATAAGCTGGCATCACGACACCAACCAAAGGCTCGTTCTCTTTCGTCATATTTCGATTATACCAAAAGGGCTCTTATTTGCCAATCGAATCATAAAATCTTTTCAAAACCACTACAAATTGACGCCGCGTAATACCCATTTCCCCATTAAAATACTCGTTTTTATCAGTTATTCCATTTATAACCGCCCAACTAACCGCAGTCTTACTAATCTCATCTTGTGGCATATCCAAGAAGTTATTATAAAACTCAGTTGGTGGTTTGCCTGCCAAACGCCATA
>JAFRLS010000009.1 GCA_017431105.1 Candidatus Saccharimonadota bacterium
GGCAAATCTTTGTAACTAGAAATATAAGTCTTCATGAGCTCTGTAATCGGCTCTTCATGCGTCGGCGCTAGACCTAAAGCTCCACCTGACGATAACTCTGTTTTAAACCAAATATCTACTTCTTGATCTGAGAATCTGCCGGTTTTTTCCCACGGCTCTGGGTTCTGCAGAGCGGTCATCGAGATTTCCTCGCAACCAATTCCATTTAATTCTTCACGAATTATTTTTTTGATATTCTCAATTACACGAAGTCCCAAAGGCAGATAATCGTATACGCCGGCCATTTCCTTGTGGATATAGCCAGCGCGCGTTAGCAATGCTCCATTTTTAGCCACCTCGTCTTTCGGTGCTTCTCTCAAAGTTTTGATAAAAGTTTTAGATAGTCTCATGGAGTTATTATAGCATAAAAACCACTTCTTGGGACCGTAAGCTTGGGCGAGCGCCCTTGAGCGTGTCCCAAGAAGTGATTTTATGCTATACCTACTACATACAACAAATAAAACGCTATCCCATTCTTGAGCATATGCATCAAAATCCCTGCATATATCGTACCAGTAATCTCACGCAAACCACACAGCACAATTGACATCGCGAATACATTCACCCCTACATTCCACTGCATATGAACAATTCCAAATAGTATCGATACTAGTAAAATCGACAGAATCATTGAAACCGTATTGGAATATTTTCTTAAAAACTCTCTTCGCATTCTATCATAGAGCCATCCTCGAAAAATCATTTCTTCTGCAATTGGTGCTATTACCACTAACACCAAGAATGCAATCATCCTATCAAATCCTACAAGATATAGGCTAAATCCTATGTCCTGCGATTCGCCCGCATTAAACCACGGGAATATCTGGAAAACAAACGTCAAACCTGTAGCTAGTAACAAATACACCAAAAACCCCGCCGGCGCTAGTCCGATATCTGTCCAAGTCGGCAAATCGTTTAAACCTAAACTTTTGCGGTCTATTGATGCAACGGATTTTTTATTCTTTTTCTTTTTGCTTACTTCGGCAATTTTCGGCGGGATAAATATAATCAATAACATTGCTACCACGTAAGATAGTGTTGAATAAATAGCAGTTGGCAGTGGTTGCAGAAATACTTCTGCTCCTAAAATCCCAAGCATCAAGTATCCGATAAATAGCTGCGAAGCTATTATAGATGAACCCACCCATATCATCATGGTGACGATAATTAAGAATAATCTCCAACCTTTCATCAACTCGCAATCCTTACGATATCAAGGATAGTTACAATCAAGATAATGCCGAGCAAAATAATAAATGCTCTTGAAACAATTTTTTCTTCAGTTTCTCTCGTCAAAGTCTTTCTGCGAAGTTTGTAAATAGCGATTAGGAGCCATCTGCCGCCGTCTAGTGCCGGGATCGGTAGAACGTTCATACAGGCAAGCGATACGGATATTAATGCCGCCAGAAATGCCAAGTTTGTCGGCCCAGCCGACGTAAAGGCCGGGAACAAAATTCCAATTATTCCCACTGGCCCAGACACCGAATCGCGCACTTCTGAAAGTGCTTCTTGACCTTGTTCGCGTGTTTCTTCATTTAGACTAAATAATCTCGCCGTACCAGACACCAAATTGCCAATCATTACACCAATACCTTTAAATGTCTCGCCTGTTAGTTGTAAAGTCAGCCCGGCCCCAACTATCGGCGCTGACCAAGTTGAGTAAGAAAGAGCTTGCGATGAAGCCATTGTCACACCGAGTAAGTATTCCGAATCGGCTGGATTTAGCGTAGCTGTTAATTCTAATACTACATCTTGCTCATTTTCCTCAAGGCAAGGGCATGGTTCCACATAACAATCTGGTTGATTAACACATACCATAGCTAGTCGTTTAATTTTGTAAGTTACATCTTGCCCCGCCTTTGTTTCGTTATAATCGGTAATTTCGCTCGCATGCATAAATGCATTGCCATCTACTTCCATAATCAA
>JAFRLS010000010.1 GCA_017431105.1 Candidatus Saccharimonadota bacterium
CAGCCGGCGCGAGGAGGATCAACAATAACGGTCTGATTGTTTCTGATATGATCTAAAATATCTTCGGATTTAGCTAATTCTATAAGAATATTACCATTTCGGACCCGCGTCCGGCCGGCCCGTCGCCACGGGCGGCCGGCGCTGATACTCGCGCTGCCGCGCTCCGTACTGTCCTCAATGGTAATATTCTTACAGAGTTCACTAAAAGCAGATTCGTTAATTTCAACCAGAGTAAGGTTTTTGTCTATCGCGACGGACAAACCAATAGTACCGACGCCGGCGTAGAGATCTAAGATTACATCTGTAGTGATGAATTTTTTAATTTCTTGTAGGGCTATTTCGTAGACCGGAAGATTGATTTGGAAAAAGCTGTTGGGGGAATAAGAATATTCCTGGCCGAGTATTTTGTCGGTGAGCTGAGGGAAGATTGGGTGTGGCTGATGATTTTCGTATAATCCGCCGGAGACTTTGCCGTTTTGATCGCATCTTAAAAGTAGAGATTGGTATTTGCGGGCTTCCTCGCCGCGAGCATTTAAATCATCAATAATCTCGCAGGCTTTCTTGAAAATTTCGGGGCGCTCTAGGGAAGAAGATTTAATCGGGATTTTGCTATGCGAACCGCGCGCATGGAAGGCGGGGAAGATCCGCTGCTTCTCTTTGTCGTAATAAAGGGCATATTCCATTTTGTTGCGATAGAAATAATCTTTGTCATCGGTGATAATTTCTGGTATTTCGATATAGACACCATGCTCACGGAAAATTTCCTGAACGAGGAGAGGTTTTTGCTTTAGTTCATAATTATAGTCTAAAATTTGCCAGGGGGAGGTAGAGAGGAAACATTCATCTTTTGGCTCGGTACGATGAGATGAGAGGTTTTTGATTTTAGTGGCAATAGCTTCGGCGTAGGAAGATTTGTTTTTGGTAATTTTAAAGTCTGCCACCACCTCACCAGGGAGAACGTTCCAAAAAAAGATTTTTTTACCATTCTCGTCCGTACCGAGAGCTTGACCGCCTGGAATGAATTTTTCTACTCTTATCACTAGCCATATTATACCATATATTGTATAATATAGATATGTCAGCCGAAGAAATACTCCAGGCTAGCGAAAGGTCAGCAACTATTAGTACTGGAAGTGATACACAGTTTATTTCTCGTGTAGCGGGAAAATTTCAGGGGTCTTCTAAATCCAAAAAGATTGGTTCTTTTGGAGTGATTGGAATGATTACTTTGATGATTATTGTACTTGCGGTAATGTTTTCGTTTGGGAATTTGGTGCCGGCAGCGATTTTGGATAGATTGATTGAGGCTACCGATGTACAATATGCCGATGCGGTGGAAAGCAAATTTTTGGTTTTTAATCAAGCCTTGGAAAGTGGCGATATACCCAAAAACACCAGAGAGAGATTAGAAGCGAATGGAATTAAGGTGGAAGGGAAATCATTAAATTATAGAGGTGAAAATATCTCTGCTGCTAATTTTATTGACAAAGTTCATAGTGATGCGAGTTTTTATGAGGCTTTTAATAATGCTACGTACAATCGGGCGGCGTATTATTATGACGAATCGGCAGAGAAAGTTTTTAAGAAAATCGGGACGTCTAGGAATAACTACACGGCAACTTCGGAATTTGATAATGTAATGAGTAAACTGGTCGGGGAGGGAAGTAATGTAACGGTAAGTAATGTGGGGCTTTTTGAGAGAGAAGACGAGGAAGGAAATAAATACACTGAGTATGATACCGTGGATGAAAAAGCCAGCTCAAGCAGTGATGATATAAAAGATTTTATCAAAAAAGTGGCTAAAACCAACCAGGCAGAAAACGCTTTTACGGCTACTTTGAATGCGACTGACGCACTCAACGTGGCTGATATTACGTCTAAGGAACAGAAATCTAGTATTTTCTTTATGGCTTTAATGGAAAATATTAGCAAGATGAAGGCCGGACAGGGGAATACCTCTAAGATTAACGAGGCGATGAATTTTTTGTACAATGAACAGGAGTCTGAGGTAGTAGATGTAAAAACTGGTGAGGTAATCAAAACCAAAGGAAGTGCACTAGAATCACCGAGCCTCTATGCGATTCTGGCTGGAAGTAAAGTAGATGGAAGCAAAGTAACCAATTATGCGTCTGATCGGGTACTTAAAACAGTAGAAAATAGAGTAGGGATAAATGGATTAGGGAAAGAAGTGAAGGAGGGAACGGTGGCTTCGATTTCTACCAAGATTAAGGGGATGATAGGGAGGTTTTTGCCGTTTCTTGGCGAAAGTGCGGACGACGGGGTACTGTCTAGCGTGGAGCCGACAATTAACAGCTCGATGATGGAGAATAGTTTTGAAGATATTGGAGGAATTTATAGTGGAGAGCTTCTAGTGGAAGGGGCGGTAAACGTAGGAAAGGAACTGGCCAAGGCAAGTGGAGCAACCCCAGGAGACAAAAAAGCAAACGAGAATTATGCGCGATTAAATTCCGATATCCTGGCACTTGATGCAGAGGTAGACAGAAACAGTCGTAGTCCGTTTGATATTGCTTCTAAAAACACTTTTCTAGGTTCTATTATTCATAAACTTGCCACTAGCAATGTAATGACGGTACTTAGTAAAAGTCTTGGTGGAGTGGTACATGCAGATGACAAATCTGAAGATTACCTCAATAATTACGGAAATTGCGAGACCCTAGGATTGGTGGGAGCGGTGGGGACGGTAGGATGCTCTGAAATTGCGACTTTTGATACCTCTACGCTTGATGATACTTTTAATGATGCTAAATTTAAGGCTTTTGTGGAAGAAAACACTACGCTTGATGAAAATGGAAAGCGGACGATAAATCAGGATTCGGTACTGGCGGATTTTATTAAGTACAATGATGAGAGAATTACACCGGTGGGGGTAATAGATGGGGGGATTTTGGAATCGTTAAAATCTGGTGCTTCTAGCATACCGTTTGTGTCAGATATTATCGGAATGATAGAGAATTTCTTGGGAGCATCCGAAGAGGAAAAAGCTATCGCTAGCGGTAAAAATTTTGTAAATTCTTCGGGTAATGCCGACTGGGAGAAATACAAATATGCCCAGAGGTACGTATCGCTTGCACGAGCGGCGGACGCTCTTCGTCAATACGATGGAGATGAAACCGCTTACACCAGCCTAAAATATTTTGAGGGGACTGAAAATCCAGTAGTAGCATTTCTAAATGATTATTATAATGAAGTTGCTCAGAAATAGTCTTTTATTCGATGGTGAATTTTTCTACACTTGTGATGATGACCTGGTGATTTTTGAAATTATTGATTAGACAACTTCTTCTCTTGTTATCTAATTCCGAGAAGAC
>JAFRLS010000011.1 GCA_017431105.1 Candidatus Saccharimonadota bacterium
CGCGGTTAATTTGCTTAACATGCATCCAGAAGAAAAAATCACCGCTATTATTAAGCAAGGCGAGGGCGTAGAGAATGGCTATCTATTTATGGCCACTAAGAAGGGGACCATTAAGAAATCCGCCATCAAAGATTTCTTCAATGTCCGCAGTAATGGTCTAATCGCCATTAAGCTTGATAATGGCGATGAATTAAAATGGGTCAAAGAAACTAGCGGCGAGAATGACATTGTGATTTCTACCTCTGCCGGCCAGGCCACTAGGTTTAACGAAAAAGAAGTTCGCGCCATGGGTCGTTCTGCTATGGGTGTTCGCGGTATGCGCCTTCGTCCGAAGGATGAAATCGTCGGCATGGACGTCATTACTGATCCAGATCAGAAACTGCTCGCGGTATCGGCCAATGGTTACGGAAAAGCCTGTCTAGTATCAAACTTCCCACCACATAAG
Source organism: Candidatus Saccharimonadota bacterium (assembly GCA_017431105.1). Classification (GTDB taxonomy): domain Bacteria; phylum Patescibacteriota; class Saccharimonadia; order Saccharimonadales; family Saccharimonadaceae; genus Nanosyncoccus. The sequence goes on from JAFRLS010000011.1 coordinate 446, forward strand.
CGAGGTGGCGTAGGCATCAAGGTCGCCACCGTCACTGATAAGACCGGCCCAATCGTTGCGGTTCACACGCTCGATCCGACCGCCAAGGAAGTCATTATGGTTTCTACAAAAGGTCAGGCCATTCGTGTAGCCATGAAAGAGATTCCTACTCTCGGTCGTGCGACTCAGGGCGTACGCATCATGCGCGTAGGTGAAGGTGACACGGTCGCATCTATCGGCATCGTCTTGCCAGAAGACGAAGATAGCGCCGAGACGGCAGAACCTAATAAGGACGAAGCTCAGAAATAAAACATTTTATTCCTCAAAAATCCGATTACTGCAAAAACAGAATCGGATTTTTTGATCTAATAAAAAATATAAGCCTAGGCGGAATGCGAAAAAACCCAGGGGTGAAACCACTTATGTCTTCATAAAACAGGGTAGGGGGTTGACTTTTTTGATAAAAAGTGCCTATACTTCGCCATCAATTTTAACAAAAGGAGCATTTTATGCCAAAAAGAATTATTATACCAACGTTAATTGGTGGAATTGTTGCATCCGCCATTGGCTTTGTCGCGCCGGTATCTGCCGAATCAGTTGTGGATGGCGTTACTTACTGGGAGCTCGATGAGCTTGCTGTGTTGAGCCAGGAAATTACCGAAACGAAAAATGCAGTCTGTAATGGCGATTGGCAATGTGAGGATTATATTAATCGCGCTTACTCCGCAGTGCTGGGCGATAAGGCTAGCGCAGTTGAAGCCTACTCATGGCGAGATTTTCTTATTACAGCCTTTAGCCCGAATAGTCATACAATGCGTATTAACTATTTCGCGGATCACGCTGATGATTTTTCTGGACCACTTAGTAGACTGCGGATTTTTTGGTATCCAGACCACGAACCTACTTACAGTATTTTTCCAAGCATGTTAGACGAAGACATCTACGCGCATATTATATTTGATACGCTTCAGGACGCCGACACTGCTGAAGAGCTAAAATCTGGCAAGGAAATTGAACTTTCTATCGAAGACGATTTCTTTGTCACTGGGTCGCATACAATATATTATATGCTTGAATATGACAACAACCATAGCTATGGTATGCGCTATTTTTCGGATTGTTTGTCTGTTGAGGATGGAAAAGAATTTCGTGCGCTAATGGATAATCAAGCCAATCTTAAATATCTCCCATTGAATATTCTAACCACGCCACAAGAAGACGAGCCTAGAAATGAGAAAACAGGGAATGAAGAAGTAGTAGATGAAAGTATTAATACTACTCAGTCTACCACATCAGTGGAGCCTGTAATTAAATATGTGTACCGCACGGTTGCCAACGTAGTATCTGACAGTAAGGATACGGAGGCGATTCTTAGTGATAATGGAGAAAACATCGAAGATACCTCAGAAATACCGCTGGAACAGGGAAATATCGCGCCGTTGTCCGAGAGCGATGAAGTGTTTTATCCCACCGCTGGTGATGCAGTAGACGCTTACAACGCCAGTCAGTCCGAAGCGGAGTTTCCGTGGTGGATTTTAATTATTGCGGCATTAGGCATCGGCATTACGGCATGGTGGTTCGCCCCAAAAGCCTCTAAAAAACACTAAAATCATGAATGATAGCAGAAATGTTGAGAAATTTTTTCTAGTTCCGAACAAAAAGTCTTGTTTGCCCCTTTGGACGCTCCAAGACTTTCACCCCTGTAAAATTGTAATTTTTAGTAGATTTGCATATAAAATTCAAAAAAATCTAAAAAAAGTCTAAAAAAGTCCAAAAAAAGTCTTGACATTTCTGCACTGGTGCGATAAACTTATATTAGTCTAAAGCTGCGAGATATAATTTTAGGAGTCTTTAGAGATAATTTAACAAAAAGCGTCCCGGCAAAACCGGTTGAGGAAGAACGCGTCGTCATTCCGAAATCAGAAGAACTCACCACCAGCCTCGGCTCTCTTCTGAAGGGAATTAAACTCTGATCCTTAAGCCCTGCGCAGCGCGCAGGGTCAGCCTGAATACGCGTTTAATGACCAGCACAGTCGTGATGGCAAGGTCAGAATAGCGCTGAGGTCTGCCTCGTGAAGAAGGTGTTGCTGACTCATACCAGGCCTGAATAGCTTCATCATCCAGCCAGAAAGTTATGGA
>JAFRLS010000012.1 GCA_017431105.1 Candidatus Saccharimonadota bacterium
CAGGATCAAACTCTCCATTAAAGTTTAAGTTTGTTCAAAACTCATAAAAAACTGACGATGATTTCATCAATAATAAATATTGACGAGTTAATTGCACAACTAAATTGTTAAACTATCTCTAAAGACTCCTAAAATATATCTCGCAGCTTTAGACTAATATAAGTTTATCGCACCAGTGCAGAAATGTCAAGACTTTTTTTGGACTTTTTTTAGATTTTTTTGAATTTTATATGCAAATCTACTAAAAATTACAATTTTACAGGGGTGAAAGTCTTGGAGCGTCCCAAGGGCCAAACAAGACTTTTTGTTCGGAACTAGAAAAAATTTCTCAACATTTCTGCCATCATTCATGATTTTAGTGTTTTTTAGAGGCTTTTGGGGCGAACCACCATGCCGTAATGCCGATGCCTAATGCCGCAATAATTAAAATCCACCACGGAAACTCAGCTTCGGACTGACTGGCGTTGTAAGTGTCTACTGCATCACCAGCGGTGGGGTAAAACACTTCATCGTTCTCGGACAACGGCGCGATATTTCCCTGTTCCAGTGGTGTTCCTGAGGTATCTTCGATGTTTTCTCCATTATCGCTAAGAATTATCTCCGTATCCTTACTGTCAGATACTGCATTGGCAACCGTGCGGTACACATATTTAATTACAGGTTCCACTGATGTGGTAGACTGAGTAGTATTAATACTTTCATCTACTACTTCTTCATTCCCAGTTTTCTCATTTCTAGGCTCGTCTTCTTGCGGCGTGGTTAGAATATTCAATGGGAGATATTTAAGATTGACTTGATTATCCATTAGCGCGCGAAATTCTTTCCCATCCTCAACAGACAAACAATCCGAAAAATAGCGCATGCCATAACTATGGCTGTTGTCATATTCAAGCATATAATATATTGTATGTGACCCAGTGGTGAAGAAATCGTCTTCAATGGAAAGCTCAATTTCCTTGCCAGATTTTAGCTTTTCAGCAGTGTCGGCATCCTGAAGCGTATCAAATATAATATGCGCGTAGGCGTCTTCGTCTAACATGCTTGGAAAAATACTGTAAATAGGTTCGTGGTCTGGATACCAAAAAATCCGCAGTCTACTAAGTGGTCCAGAAAAATCATCAGCGTGATCCGCAAAATAGTTAACACGCATTGTATGACTATTCGGGCTAAAGGCAGTGATAAGAAAATCTCGCCACGAGTAGGCTTCAACCGCGCTAGCCTTATCGCCCAGTACTGCGGAGTAAGCGCGATTAATATAATCCTCACATTGCCAATCGCCATTACAAACTGCATTTTTTGTTGTGGCAATTTCCTGACTCAGTACAGCAAGCTCATCGAGCTCCCAGTAAGTAACGCCATCCATGGCCGATTCGGCAGACGCTGGCGCAGCAAAGCCAATGGCGGATGCTATAATCCCGCCAATTAACGTTGGTATGATAAATTTTTTTGGCATAAAATGCTCCTTTTGTTAAATTTAATGGCGAAGTATAGGCACTTTTTATCAAAAAAGTCAACCCCCTACCCTGTTTTATGAAGACATAAGTGGTTTCACCCCTGGATTTTTGAGCATTCCGCCTAGGCTTATATTTTTTATTAGATCAAAAAATCCGATTCTGTTTTTTGCAGTAATCGGATTTTTGAGGAATAAATATGTTTTATTTCTGAGCTTCGTCCTTATTAGGCTCTGCCGTATCGGCGCCATCTTCGTCTTCTGGCAAGACGATGCCGATAGATGCGACCGTGTCGCCTTCACCTACGCGCATGATGCGTACGCCCTGGGTCGCACGACCGAGAGTAGGAATCTCTTTCATGGCTACACGAATGGCCTGACCTTTTGTAGAAACCATAATGACTTCCTTGGCGGTCGGATCGAGCGTATGAACCGCAACGATTGGGCCGGTCTTATCAGTGACGGTGGCAACCTTGATACCTACGCCACCTCGCTTATGTGGTGGGAAGTTTGATACTAGGCAGGCTTTACCGTAACCATTGGCCGATACCGCGAGCAGTTTCTGATCTGGATCAGTGATGACGTCCATGCCAACGATTTCATCCTTCGGGCGGAGGCGCATACCGCGAACACCCATAGCAGAACGGCCCATGGCGCGAACTTCTTTTTCGTTAAACCTAGTGGCCTGGCCGGCAGAGGTAGAAATCACAATGTCATTCTCGCCGCTAGTTTCTTTGACCCATTTTAGCTCGTCGCCGTTGTCAAGCTTGATGGCAATTAGACCATTGCTGCGGACGTTGAAGAAATCTTTGATGGCGGATTTCTTAATGGTCCCCTTCTTAGTGGCCATAAATAGATAGCCATTCTCTACGCCCTCGCCTTGCTTAATAATAGCGGTGATTTTTTCTTCTGGATGCATGTTAAGCAAATTAACCGCG
>JAFRLS010000002.1 GCA_017431105.1 Candidatus Saccharimonadota bacterium
CCAGCCCTTTTTGTTGTAATTTTTACTTTTTTAGCATAAAAGCCTTGAAAATACTAGATTTAGTGTGTTAGAATATTAATTAGACACTAAATATGGGGGCAAGGTCATACATTAAACAAATCGGAGGAGGTATATGTTTAAAAAAATCAAAAAGCGGGATGGGAAAATAGTAAATTTTAATGCTGAGAAAATTTCTGATGCAATTGCCAAAGCTGGGCTTGCTACAGAGGAGTTTAAGGCGGAAAAGGCTAAAAAATTAGCCGAGAAGGTGCTAAAAAGAGCCGAGGAAACGATCAAGACTCGTACCCCTTCGGTAGAACAGATTCAAGATATTGTAGAAGAAATTTTGATGGAATCTTCTTATAAGAAGACGGCAAGAGAATACATTAGATTTCGCCAGGAACGTTCGCGTATTCGCGAGGCTAAATCTGATCTGATGAATATCTACAAGACTATTTCGCACGCTGATGCCTCCGAAGATTCTGACGTGAAACGGTCTAATGCCAACGTAGATGGCAACTCGGCAATGGGTAAAATGCTTCAATTTGGCGCGGAAGGTTCTAAAGTATTTGCAAAATCGGTGCTACTTCGCCCAGATATTGCGGCAGCCCACGATAATGGTGATATTCATATTCACGACCTTGATTTTTATGCTACAGGCACACTCACTTGCTGCCAGTCTGATCCATTTGTGCTGTTTGAAAATGGCGGTTTTAACACCGGTCATGGTCATCTTAGAACGCCTAATTCGATTGGCTCTTATGCGGCGCTTGCGGCAATTTTGCTCCAGGCTAACCAAAATGAGCAGCACGGTGGCCAATCTATTCCGAACTTTGACTATGCGATGGCGCCGGGGGTAGACAAATCTTTTAGAAAAGCCTTAAAGCGCAATCTTGAAAAATACAATAAATTTGCTGGTAAAAAACTTGAACTCAAAGTTAAAGACACCATTAAATATGGCGATGACGATAAATTAAAGAAAGACAAATGGCCAAAAGAGGTAGTTGAGGCTTCAAACGAAGACGTTGAAAAAGAGACTCTTCAGGCGATGGAAGGTTTTGTGCATAATCTCAACACGATGCACTCGCGTGCTGGTGCTCAGGTGCCATTTACTTCTATTAACTTTGGTACTGACACCACGCCATCTGGACGTTTGGTGTCTTTGGACCTTCTTCAAGCCACTGAAAATGGTCTTGGCAAGGGTGAAACGCCAATTTTCCCAATTTCGATTTTCAAGGTAAAATCCGGGGTCAACTACGAAGAGGGCGATCCAAATTACGATTTGTTCAAGAAGTCGATGGAAGTATCAGCTAAGAGGCTGTTCCCGAATTTCTGCTTCATTGATGCGCCGTATAATCTTAAATATTACAAAAAGGGTGATTACCGCACCGAAATCGCTACGATGGGCTGTAGAACCAGAGTGTTTGCTTCGGTTTTCCCAGAGTCTGACGGTATCGTGACGGGTAGAGGCAACTGCTCCTTTACTACCGTAAATTTGGTTAGAATCGGTATTAAACACGGAATTTGTCTCAAAGAACGCAAAGAGGCCGATTGGGATGGTTTTTATAA
>JAFRLS010000013.1 GCA_017431105.1 Candidatus Saccharimonadota bacterium
AATAGTGGGGGACTTTCGCGAGTTTCCACCGCTTTAGCTCTGCGAAAGTCCCCAGCATCATGATCAGGGCCCCAGCGGGCTTCCCCCGCCAAGCCCGCAGGGGCCCTGAAAGGCGCGAACATCGGTCACTTTCTGGCGGGGCGCCCCCGCCCGCCCCGCCAGAAAGGACGAAGCGGAAGCACAAAAATCATAACGCAACTGATAGTTGGTAGTGTTTTTTATTAAACATTTATAGAATCAAGAAAAAAGAAAGGATGATTATGAGAAGGATTATTCTAGAAAAATCAATTAGTTATTTGCGTTCTGGTTAAATAGATTATATAATATAGGTAGGAGATTTGGTATGAAATTTAAAGATAATTTACGAAAAGTTAGAAATTCATCTAAATTTTCGCAAGAGAAATTGGCGGAAGAAATGTCCGTTTCTCGCCAAACTATTTCCAAATGGGAAAATGGCGATAGTTTTCCTAGCACAGAACATATTTTCGAGCTTACAAAAATTCTCCATTGTTCTTATGATGAACTCATAAACGGAGAAAAATCACAGGACACTATCAAAAACAAATTATTCATGCCAAAAAGATTCTTATTGGCAGGGTTAATAATGATATTTGGTGTAGTATTTGGCGTTGGATTATCTCATTTAATATCCACTAGCCAAACCACTACTATCGAGAATGCGAAATTGGCGGCCTTTGATACGCTAACCGAGAATTTTCTTGCGAACACCGACCTCTTACCAAATGAAGATACGACCACTGAGATTGTTGGTTACGGAATCACGGATGAAGACGGCACTTTTTATGTAAAATGCGATGTTTATAGCAGCACTCTCCCAGGCAATCATTGTTCCGCTATCATCTATTTTTGCGAAGATAATGGCAATTATTCTTATAAGTGTCAGATTCTGGATGATCCAAATTATCACCCAAGTGGTGAATATTATCAAGTTATCTAGTTGGAGTTTTTATGAAAAAGACACTATCTATTATAGGCATTTTAGTTCTTGCGATTGTCGGTTTAATCGTAATTATAAATAGCACAAATAGTGATGACGGAATATCTCCTGATTCTATTATTGAGCCTTCCGAGCAAACTGGCAATATCCCCGAAAAAATCATCGGGAACCCAGACGAAGCCACACTCATAGTTTACGAATACGCTGATTATGGTTGCTCGCATTGCGCCGATTGGAACAGAAAAATGAACGAGTTAGTAGAAAAGTATGACGGCAAACTTGCCGTAGTTTTTCGCGGGTACAACCTGGGCTTTCAAAATGGATTAGGCGCCGCTCACGCCGCTACCGCCGCACAGATTCAGGGATATTGGAAGGAATACAAAGATTTATTATTTGCCAACCAATCAGAATGGATCTCAGCCGAGAAAAAGGATGCAAACGATTTATTCGTTGAATATTTCAAGAAGGCATCAAACGATGCAGGCGACACCGAAAGGTTCAAAGAAGATATGAGTAGTTCCGATGTAAAGAAGCGATTAGATTTTGAGCAAAAAATGGGCAAAAAAGTCAATCTCCAAGGCACCCCGCTATTTAGAATCAATGGCGAAAGCGTACCAGTAAGCGATTTGGCTGAAACCATTGAAGAACTCATTCCGTGATATAATTTAACTATGGGTGTCGGAATAATAATCATTATTGTTGTTATGTTAATTATTGCTAGTGCTTTTGTTGTCAGTTTTCTA
>JAFRLS010000014.1 GCA_017431105.1 Candidatus Saccharimonadota bacterium
CTTAATTTTGAAATATACTAACACAAATATAAGTTAATTCTGCTTATAGCAGAGGAGAAGAAAAATTATGAAAAAAGCATTAATCGCAGGTGCAGCATCTGTAGCTCTCGCAGCGATGCCAGTGGTTGGGGTGTTTGCAGCTGACCCGGTAGAGATCGTTGATCATATTACTCTTAACGTGAATGAATCTTGTACTTTTTCAACTGGCGGTGCTTCGGTGGACCCAACCGCAACTATTGATGCTGGTACAGCGACTACTTTCAGCGACGCATCACATGCATTTGTCGTAAAGTGTAACTCTAAGGCTTACACGGTGACCGCAGTCGCTACGGATTTGACTAATGCGTCCGCTACGGCTCACGGAACTATTAGCTACGTAGCTAATGGGGCTTACACTACTGCAGCTAGCGCTACGCCAATTGCTGATGATGGTGTCTGGACCGCGGTCTTAACTGGTGGCGATGCGGATGCTACAATTAAAAAGCTGGATACCACTAATGGCAATGTAATCAAGAGCGGTAATGCGACCACGACTGATAACTTCTCGGTAAGCTACAAGGCTTTAGCAGGTGCAGCTCAGAACCAAGGTCAGTATAGCGGTACTGTAACCTACACCTTGACTGGTACGAACAGCTAATCAGCAAAATTAACAAAGTAAAAATCCCCTGGGCAAGGGGATTTTTACTCTAAAAAGGAGGTGTGATATGGGCAGTGATAACAAGAAAATGAAAAGAACCGGAATTTGGCTAGCAAGTCTAGCTTGTATAGTCCTACTGATTTCTGTTTTGTTTTTCATATTTAATAACGGTAGCTCTACGGATGAGCTGACAATTACTGGCTCAAAAAGTATTAGTGGCATTAGATGTGCAGACGAGACACATGCCAGTATCCTCCTGGCTGGCTCTACGCCAATTTCGCACACGAACATCATCACGGCGGCTTTTATGGATAAAAAGTTGGCTTCGATTTCATATAATTATGAGGGTAGGTATAATAGTGCGGCTAGCGCGGATCATGCGCGAGATCTTGCTGAAGCGGCTTATAATTTGACTATGACAGATAAATACGGTCTAGTAATAACGGACTTTACGCGTAATATTTCCGTGAAGGATGATACGGTTTATCTTTCAATAACATCGGACAGTGTTAAAAACCTTAATTCTAGAACGGCGGCGATTTTTATGTTGAATAATATTCAGACTTTCCCGACTTCTTTGGAAGATATGAAGATGGCTTATGAAAAGACGGGATTTTCTTGCGAGGTAAAAAATAATGAATATAAATAGTAAAGGAGTTTTATGAAACTATATTTTAAACATTGTTTGGTGAGTATGGCGGTGGCATTGGTTGCGATGTTGGGGTTTGTATTTGGGGCAAGAAATACGTATGCAATTGAATCGACATTGACCGTCTCTCCGATGGAACAAAAGATGACGGTTTATCCTGGTAAAACTAGCACAGGATCGATCAAGGTGAGCAATCAAGCATCTGCGAAAGAAACGCTTTACTATACTGTAAGTGCGGTACCATTTACAAGATCTGGAGATAAATATAATCCGATGATTGGAGAAGAGCTTTCTGGCGGCGACTACAGCGACATTGTAAAATGGGTGACGTTTAGCTCTAATTTTGGCGATTTGGAGCCTAATGAGCAAGATGAAATTATTTATACGGTAAATGTACCTGAGGGGACGCGTGGTGGCGGGCAATATTTTGCGATTCTTGTAAAGAGGACGGAGGAACCAAGTGATTCTGAGGGCGATAATTTGACGCTAAAAGAAATTATCCAAATTGCATCTGTTGTTTATGTGACCGTGTCTGGTAGTGATATTCGGTTAGAGGGGGCCATTCGGGATAATAATATACCGACTTTCTTCCTGCGGTCGCCGATAACGGCTTCGTTTGCTGTTGAAAATACCGGTAATACGCATATGGAAATAAATTATTATATGCAAGTATTTCCGATTTTTTCGGATGAGGAAGTTTATACCAATGAGGAAAATCCTTCATTAGCTATAGTGTTACCTGGAACTACTAGATACGTTTCGCAAGAATGGAGCGAAGCGCCGTTAGTTGGGATTTTTAAAGTGAGGCAAGTTGCAGCATATGGTTCAAATAGCGATGATAAGAGTATAACAGAAAAAATAGTTATAATTTGTCCGATTTGGTTGATATTCATTATCGTGTTCATAATTACGGCAATTGTGATTTACCTCGTGATGAAAGCCAAATCTCGCAAAAACAGTCGCAAGCGTATTGAAACAGAATAAGAGTACTTCACAAAATAGCAACGAACGCACGATGTTGCAAAAAGGAATTTTTTGTGTTATAATCAATATATGAAAAAGATCACAGAAATTCCACAGTCCGACGATAAGCACGAAAATCGCGCCTTAGTGCACGAGCCATCCCCAATTAGTACAAACAAACCGCAACGACAACAGCAAGACGAAAACGAGCAGAAACAAGAGAGAAAATAAAATCATGACCGACCAGGAAGTGAAAGAAAACAACGATCTGGCCAATGAGACCGCCGATGCATACAATGCCGCCTACCATAACCTGAGTGGCGCAGTTTTAACTGCCTCGTCAGCATATATGGCAATCGCCACAGCGGTCATAGGGCCTTCTGGAGCACAAGAAATGTTAACGTGCCAGCGTAATCTCATCGGCATCTCTGTGGTATTTTTCCTAACTAGCATAATTTGCAGTATCTCTACTTTAATGCGCGATGTCTATATCTTTAAAACAATGCACACGATATACCGCAATCGCGCAAAGAACAAAACAGCCAAAAATGAATCACAAAGCAGTAAATATGAAAGCATCAACAACAGCAAATGCGATACAATATTAATCATTATTCAGGTAACCTGTTTTGCACTTGGCACACTAGCTACTATATTGCTTATATTCACTTATCTAAATTTTCCGTTACGTCCAGACACTCCACTTATTAATGAAATTTATATTATCCAGCCATCTCTAACCTAAGCCTGGTAAATTCTTATCTATCCTTTGTGCGTTCGTATTAGCTAAAACTTTTCCAATCGACGATACCTCAATGAGCTGTTTAGCCGCAATATCATTCCACCATTTACGAACGGTAGCCAGATTTTTGTATTTTTCTATTTCTTGGACAAACTCCTTCAATGTAATTTTATCTCCATATAAATCATATATCTCTCTTAAGGCATTCATCTCACTGCTATTAATTTCACGAATCTTCCCGCCAGGTTCAAGCATCTTAATATTCCCAATCGCCGCTTTATTTGCAACTGGCAATCTGACAAAATCCGGATCCGTTCTATCGTCGATCAATAATGCCTCGTTCATATTGTGCAATTTAAGAATTTTTATAGCCTCTGTATACTTTATAGATTTCTTTTCTATACCGACCCTTAAGACGCCATCAAACACATCATACCAATAATCTTCCATTTTCTTTAAGCGTTCAAATTTCGACGTCCTCACCATACCGAGAATCAGTAATTGTTCTACCCAATCATTCCCCTCCGGCAGACTATCATACAACAATTTACCAAATAACTCATTCATTATTGTAAGAGCACCGTTCAAATCACCAGTCTCCGGATAGAAGTCGGTAACAGCATACAATACCGTCACCCCAAGTAAAGCATCGTCATCTACTAAATTAATATTCTCTATTGCTTTATACACAGCTGCGCCAAGTTTACGGTCATCCTTATTTTTAAAACGATATGCCAATAATTCTGCCAGCATATCTTGATCCATCATTCTATTACCGAGCGCGGCTTCCCTTTGTGCTTTGACCAAAACTTCCACCGAAGATGGATCCGCTAAAACGCTTAAGACCTTTTCTTCAAGCAGTCTGCTCATAGTCTTATTATTGAATTCTCTCAGGCGCTCACTTACAATTTCATTTGCTACGGATATGTTTTGTTTCATAACGGCACTAGCCTTTTCATCTAGTAGCCTCTCCGCCTCTTCACGCGTAATGCCATTATTATAGACATTTATATGTTCTACCATAACTTGTTCAGAATTATCGCCCGCCTTCTGAAGTTGATCATTATTCTTTATCGATTTTTCCAATTTGAATCTGGTGCACATTATTCTTCCCTTTTTGCGTCTGCTTTATTTTGTCTTCTTGTTTATACCTGATAAAATAACCTGCGCCACCGCCAACAAATGCACCAAGTATAAAAACAACCAACTCTGTTCCCAGGCCATCGAAAAATACTCTTAATATCTCTTCCATATCAATAACTATATAAAAAATTTTATTTTTTCACAAGCTTAAGCTTATTACCGTGCTATAATGCACCTATGCAAACTCCGTCCAGCAAATTTATCCACCCCACTCTCGCCACTGGCCGCTGGGCGAAACTTCCATTTTCCCTCCAAATTGGCAACATCGGCAGCGAAATCTCTCGCGCCATAAGATCCAAAGCCAAAGGCAACGCAGAGCGCATGAATAACGCCGCCGCCCGTGCCATTAAACTTTTCGAACTCTCCATCGATTGTAACCAAAACGACCCCGCTAAGTTGAAAGAGCTCTGCCGCGGCAAAGAAGAATTTTGCGACTACATTTATGGTAATAACACCTTCAACACCGACCCTACCAAAATGCAAGCCTACTACGACCAATTCGTCTCCCTTGTCCGCTAATAACTCGCCAGCTCCTCGCAACCTACACCCAAAAGTGTTATAATATAATCACGAACATCTTATCTTATTCTAAAGGTGTCGAAAAACTCGTCGACCCTATGATGGTCGGCAAAACCCACTATCTTCAAACCAAACTTAAAAAACTCCCTGTCTGCCTCCAACGCAAAATCATCAAATCCGCCACCAAAACCAC
>JAFRLS010000015.1 GCA_017431105.1 Candidatus Saccharimonadota bacterium
AAAACCCTTGAATCTAGGCGATCTTATCGCGAGTATTTGAATCGGTGTAGATGCTCAGCGCATCAGTTCTTGCCATGGTTTATTCCTTTAGAATGACCGTAGACCAGTTGGCGATTTTGACGCTTGGTCTTTCGGCTTATTGCCCTCGCCATAATCTTCGGGAGAGGTTCCGGCTAGTTTGGCTTTCACTCCGGCTTCAACGGCCTTATTGAAAGCTTTCTCTACCTTATCGATATTGGCGTTGGTTTTGTCCTCATCAATATCAATAACGAAGTCTACGAGGTCTGTGTCGATATTTCTATCAGACAGTGCATCTTTAGCGTCGGCTCTACGCTCACGGAGAGTAATAGTACGCTCCCGATCGTCTAGCTCTTGCTTTTGTTTAGCCTTGAGTTCCTTATCGCGCTCGTCTTCGGAGAGTTTGCTCCGGCGTTCCGCTTCGGCAACTGCTTTGGAGACTTCATCTTTGAGCTTCTTCTCGGCTTTAGTATTAGCTTCAGCGAGACGCTTGCTCACGATTTCGTTGACCTGTTCCTGAGTAAAAGTCACAGGTTTATTGTCTTCTTGGCCTTTATCCCCGGAATCGTTATTATCCGGTGTAGGATTGGTTTCTTTATCCATAGAATCCTCTGTTTTACGCCCATCGGCTGAGTGATAAACAAAAAACGACAGGAATTTCTGTCGCAATTGATTATGTATATTTTTATTATATCACAAAATTATGTTTATGCCATCTTTTCGTTTAAGAAATCATCAATTTTTTTTAAAATTTCATCACGATCCTTTATTAATAGTTCGCGCGGTTTATTGCCATTTAGTGGGCCAATAATACCAATTGAATAGAATATATTTGCTACTCTTGCTACAAACCCAAAGCCCATTGAAAACTTAACCTGCATACGAGATACGCTAAATGCATCAATTTCAACCATATCTTCAATAATTTTCTCCAACATATATGGATGTGGTAATCCAAGATTGTATAGAGCTTCAGGATCACAATTTATTTTATAGCTAAAGAAGCGTTCCTGGAATTCAACGAGTGCGCTTATCTGCTCAGGATGATAGATTTTGTCTTTAGGAGCAATAACCAATTTGTCATCATCGTCATCGAGCCTTTCGATATAAGCGATGCATCTTCCAGTATACTCTTTTACTGGTTCGAAAACTCCTAAGAGATAAGCGTCCAACTCTTCGCCATCGGCAGATTTGGTATTTGGAACGAATCCGTAATTAACTGGATAAATAAAGTCATGCTTCGGGTGTTTGCTTCCCATTGGGCGGTCGATTTTGATCGTAACTATTTTTCCGAGATAGTCTGCCGTTTTCATATCTATTATTATAGCACTTTTTTGTTCATAAACAATTTGCCAAATAATATGTCTCAAGCTAAAATGGTCTTAGTGCTACTATTTGGGAGGTAGCCGGCCGTTTAGTTTGTTTTTCGGACGGTTTCAAATAGCAAAGCACTTGAGAGGCGCTTTTGGCTAGGCGCCTCTCTTT
>JAFRLS010000016.1 GCA_017431105.1 Candidatus Saccharimonadota bacterium
ATAATCAATCCAAAAATCCATATATAAAGGTATCTAGTTGAATTTTACTTATGCTTTAATAAAATAATCCTAATAATATTTGTTAAACAACTCTTCTAGTCGCCCCTCAAACCCATGTAAATAACGCTCGGTGGTGGCGATGCTGGAGTGGCCCATCATTTCTTTGATCTCGGGAATGCTAGCACCTTTTCTCTGTAAATCCGTGGCGAAGGAGTGTCTAAGAGCGTGCGGATAAAATCCATCAAATCCGGCTCTTTCAAACACTTTTTGGAGCTTTTTTCTGATGGTGGCAACGGTGGGCGATTCGCCATTCTCTGTTTTTACTCCGTCTACCACTTGCCAGAGATAGCCAGTGGTGATCCTGTATCTTTGCAAATATTTCTGTAGGCTTTGTAAAGTTGCCGTATTTATATACACCTCGCGATTTTTGTGACCTTTGCCGATGAAAGTGATTTTGTTTTTCTCTAGATTTGTTATTTTTAGACCTGCAAGCTCCGCTATTCGCATGCCAGTCTCAAACATGATTTTTATCATTAGTCTCTCCATCTCGTCTGCATATTTTAGCACTTGGGCGATTTCGGCTTTTGAGTAGAATTTGCGTAGAGCTTTTGTCGATTTAAAATAAGGGACATTGTTAAAATTGAAGTCTATTTTCATACCGCTGTTTTGGTAAAATTTAAGAAGAGAAAGAATCGTGGAGGTGTAGATATTAAGAGAAGCATGAGCGACAGAGCGCGAAAATTCCTGCCTCACCCAGTTATCGTAATTTTGATTAGTGAGATTTTCTACCGCCTCTATCTTGGTATCCCTGGCGAATTTTGAGAGAATACTGCGCTTATTATATATAGTAGTCGCAGACATCTGGCGAATATTTTTGCAATAATCCAGGTATTCGGCGATTTGATGATCGATTTTTGACATAAAAACTCCTTTGTAGTCAAATATAAAGCATATCTTTACAAACTTTCTTTTTATCTCTATAATATATAGTATATAAACAAGGAAGGCCTGAAGGCCAACTGGGAACTTTTAAAGAATTCTGGTACACCAGAGAAAATTGAGCCGTTACGTTAAGGAGATGTTATGAAAAAGTATTCAGAGAGCATGAATTATATAGTAGTAGCAGTAAAACCAATAGAAAACTATGTGTTGCTAGTCGATTTTATTGATGGCACAAAGAAACGTTTTGATATGAAGCCAATTATTGATAGGGGTGGGGTTTTTAATAGACTGAGGGAGAAAGAGAAATTTATGACAGCTCACGTAGATCGTGATACTGTAGTTTGGGATGATGTACTGGATATAGCACCAGAATCGTTATACGAAAAAGGTGAACAAAACCTCTAAAAGTAGTCATGATTAGTTAAACTCCTCTGTAATTAAAAATAGAGGAGTTTTTTGTTATTATATATAACGGCAAATTCGCCAAGTTGCCAAGTTTTTTGTCGTCAAAATGCCAAGTCTATCTGTTTTTTGCTTTTTATATTTAACACAAAATATAATTTAATTCTGCTTAAATGCAGGAAGGGAAATAACTAAATGAAAAAATCAATAATCGCAGCCGGTGCAGCTTCTGTAGCTCTTGCAGCTATGCCAATCCTTGGTGCTTTCGCTATTGAAAACACCACTGATAATATCACTGC
This sequence comes from Candidatus Saccharimonadota bacterium, assembly GCA_017431105.1. GTDB lineage: Bacteria > Patescibacteriota > Saccharimonadia > Saccharimonadales > Saccharimonadaceae > Nanosyncoccus. The sequence continues at coordinate 1,644 of JAFRLS010000016.1, forward strand.
AGTGATTGATGACGGTTGTACGATTACCGACTCCGTACAAAACAAAACTGTTTCTATGGTCGTAGCTCCGGGTAGCGTGGCTACTTCTACCGCTGCTCCTAGCATCAGCGTAGTTTGCAACAACAACGACTGGGATATCCAAGCTCAGGGTACAAGTGAAACCTATGAACAATCTGGTTATCTTGCTACCGATCTCGTAGCTCGCAACGGCGAAGAAGGTTCTTATACCTATGAGCACATTGCAACTGGCGGTGCAACTTCTGGTGACACCTCTAACTGGGCTTTCAAGGTAGTAAGCCTTAGCGATAGCACTAGTGCCGCTATTGCTACTGGCTACAATGCATGGAGCTCTATTCCAGCATCTGCAACCACAATCGTAGAAGGTTCTGCTGCAGCAACTGAAACAGTTACTACTCAATACCAAGTATTCGCAGCTGTTGGTCAAGCCGCAGGCAACTACAATGGTCAGGTAACCTACACTGTAGTTGAGAACTAATTCTCGTTACAGTTTTTCCCACCCCTCCGGGGGTGGGACCCTAGAAAATTTGAATAATTCGTAAATGGTGGGCACCCTTAGGTGAACACCATATATTAATATCAAATACATAATAATTACAATAAGCGAGGTAAATAGAATATTATGGAGGAGGTGGAGAATAAAAAGAATAAGAATACTAAGAAGATTGTAATCTTAGTAGTTTTTTTGGCAGTTTTTGCCATTGTAATATTAATTTTAGTGAATTTATTTAGCGAAAAAACTACAATCACTACTGGTGGCAGTGAAGTAACCAGTTCATCATCTCTATACTGTACCACTAAGTCAAAGAACATAGACGGAGCATTTTTTGATTTAACCACTGCCGATACTGCAGATCAAGCGATCAAAGTACTGTTTAAGAATAAGAAGATAGACAATATTGCTTACAATTCCACCATTACCTATAGCGACCCAGATATTGCTAAGAATGCTCATGCTACCTTGCAAGCAAACTATGGCAGATACGTCCAAGAAAACGGCAAAAGCATGGAGACATTCTCTCCCAACTTCTCTGTCAGCGGTAATGAAGTCAAAATCAGTCTCTATGCAGACTACAAGCAACTAGATAGCAAAACTGCCAAAATATTCCTAATAGACACTTCCGAGACTGGCCTAGACAGTTACACCTCCAAAGTACTCTCCACCCTTTATAAAACCAAAGGCTTCAGTTGTGAGAGTAATGATAAGTAAATAAGATAACAACAGAAGAAAGGAAACCGTAAATGAAAACCAAATCAAAGACCAATCTAAAAGCCAAATTCCTGACTATCCTCGCGATATTTACATTAGGGCTTACCTGGGTGGCGATAAATTATACTAATACTAATAGTGCTTATGCGGAAGGGATTGATGGAGCATCTAGCATATTTGTTTCGCCGATGACACAGAAAATCGTGTTAATGCCCGGAGAGACCTATAAGGGAAGTATCAATATTTCTAATAATAATAGTGCTACAGAGGATTTGGAATATAAAGCTGATATAGGTTCTTATAACAAGAGGCAGGATGGGGATAGTAAA
>JAFRLS010000017.1 GCA_017431105.1 Candidatus Saccharimonadota bacterium
ATGCTTGACAAAGCCGTAGCTGAGATTAATAATAGACCCAGAAAGCGCTTAGGCTGGAAGAGCCCGCAAGAAAAGATGTGGCAAAATGCCGCTCTAATAGCTTCTAAAAAGTCTTGTGATTTGAACTAGAATTCAGCTTTTTAAGAATTTTTTAAGTTTTTTCCACAAAAATATCTACATAATAGCTTAAGGAAGATCCTATATAACTTTGAGTACATCTCTTAGTATAATCCAAATTTGGCGTAGATTGCCAGACAATGTTGCAATGGTTATGACAATTCCCCATTCGTCACTTAAACTATATGTCGCCATCAGTAGAGTATTAGCAATCATTACGATCAATCCCTCCCTCGCTATACGCTTCAGTGGCCCATATCTAGTAGATATGACCTTATTCGTGACCATGGCAACCATAAAAGCCCAAACAATTGCTAGATTAACTTCAAAGAAATTTGCCAATACAGTCTGAATCTCGCTCACATTAATTGTCCAAATTAAACTCTTTAATACGACAATCATTAGGGCAATTAGGCTAAAAGTCCCTATTTCTTCCAATAATATTCTACCAATGTTTTTCATTATCTTCTCTGTAACTTACTACAACTTGGAGCATTTTCTCAATTAAGTTATCGTAATCTAAGTACTTACCATTTTGACGTTCCGTCTCAACGGATATAATTTGTTTTTCGCAGTATTTTTCAAAATTTATATCTCTACCGTCTATAGTCATTTTTACACTAACCCCATCAGGCGGTTGACCATTTGCAATTATATCCTCAAGTATATTTATAACAATGTTTTTCAAGTTTTCATCCTTCTTGGCTTTTAATTTTGTTGATTTTACATAGCTTCGCCCGCCGATATATTCATGGTAAAGCTTTGACCTTTCTAAATCGATATCCTCTCCACAGAGCTCGTCCGCCCTAATATCTACCATTGTAATAGTATTGGCGTTGCGTAGTACTCTAGATAAATCTCGTCTAAAAATCATGTCAAAACGCAATTTTATGTCGCTACTGTTTGCCTTAGCAATCCACATTAACGATGTCTTCAATGTGGATACCCCTGGACAACCACCTAGTCGAGCAGTAGCTAGAATATTCCCCTTTGGCCTATAGATGAAAATATTTTTAAACGATAGAGCTTTACCCTGGGGCATCAATAAATTAACTTCTTCAGAGCCATCCATCTCATTAGCCACTTTCGGTAATTCATTATTTTTAAGTTTATATAATGTTATAATAAAGACTTCAGCCCTACGTTCAATATCTATCACAATATTACAATCGCTATCAAGTCTATATGTTCTCGCGTTCTGTGATAACATTGCAAACCACGAAACAAATTCACTGAAATCAATATCGCAATTTATAGTAGTTGGGTGATAGAAGAATATATTCTTATTCTGTTTGCTCATATTTTCTTTCCTTTCTTACCCACCTGCTATTAACTATCGTTATGATTTTAAACATCCAATCGGGACAACAAAAACTCCGTCTGGCCGACGATAAGCATATTTGCCTACTCCAGTTATTACTGCGCAAAATGATGGAGTCCCCATTGTAGCTACATCAATATTTTTCTGAAGTGTTTTTAATTTTTCTGCTCCGTCTTCGATAAGCTCTGTACTGCCGAGTTTAATCTCTATTAACCCATATTTACCATTGCGTAGATGTACTACTGCATCACATTCTAGTCCACTTTTGTCCCTATAATGGTATACTTCACCGTCTATTGCGCTGGCATATACTCGTAAGTCTCTGACACACATAGTTTCGAATATGAAACCAAAAGTTTTCAAGTCGTTCAGCATATCTTGGACACCCACTCCTAATGCTGCAACGGCGATGGAAGGATCCACAAAATACCTTGTATCAGATGTGCGGACCGCTGTCTTGGAACGCAAATTCGGATTCCATGCTTCGACATCGTCAATTACGTATATCCTCCTTAGTGCATCTAGGTAGTCCGCAACGGTTCGAGAATCCACATCCCCGATGTCTTTAGATAGAGCGTCCATGCTATATCCCTGTGCTTGCACTCTAGCGTAGGCGCGGAGGAGCCTCCGAAGTATCCTTTGGTCTCGCTTCTTTCCATCTACTCTAGAGATGTCTTCTTTTATAATAGAAGCATAATAATCCCTTGCTTGCGCTAAAGCGTATTCGCCTTCGAGAAAAGTGGCAAATGGCCAGCCACCTCTACAAGCTAAAAAGACGATATCTTCTAGTTCTAGAGTGTTTTCCGCAAATATTTTGGCTGGCGACCTAAAAAGTTCACCAAGGCTGATGACCCCATTTGAATCTCCGGATTCATATAAAGACATTGGACGCATCAAAAGATAAGAGAATCTGCCAGTGCCAGTATGTTTTCGTGCATCTGTACCGAATTTTTTGGTTGTTTTTATGGACGAGCCAGTCAAAATAAACTGACCGACCTCATTGCGCTTATCCACTTCGTATCTTAATGCATCCCAAAGAGCTGGAACTTCTTGCCACTCATCAAATAACCTTGGGGTCTCACCCTTAATTATCCTGTTAAGATCTATCGAAGCCATGAAAATATTCTGATTTTGGTCACGGTCATCTCCAAGTTCAACTACACTCTTAGCAAATCGCTTTGCAGTAGTGGTCTTCCCTACCCATTTGGGTCCCTCGATAATTACGGCGCCTTTAGAATGGAGCTTAAAATCTAGCATCAAATCGGCTATTCTAGGTCGATATTTCTTTTCTTTCATACAGTATATCCTCCTGCTAAAATTATACATAAAAAATGTTATTTTTTCAATAGGAAAATAACAGGGGTATTATGTGATATTTGGTTAGATTCTTATGTACCATTTGGCTGAGATTCTGTGTACCATTTGGCAGGAATATAACAGAGCCAATAATCAATCCAAAAATCCATATATAAAGGTATCTAGTTGAATTTTACTTATGCTTTAATAAAATAATCCTAATAATATTTGTTAAACAACTCTTCTAGTCGCCCCTCAAACCCATGTAGATAACGCTCGGTGGTGGCGATGGTGGAATTCTACAAAACTCTCACGCTTGGTGATTCGGAGATTTTGTGATATTATATCTCTTAATAAAGAGGTAATACACCTGTGGCTAAAATCAATTTAAATAGACGGCTGAATATCTTTGGCGATGAAACTGGTGAATTTGGTTTTGCTAAAGGTTCTGCTAAATTATATGGAGTTTCTCTAGTGTTCCATGAACAATCTGCGAGTATTGCGAGCGAGCTCAATACTTTGAACACGAGATTATCTCATCTTAATTTTAATTCAATGATTCATATGGGAGATTTAGTGTCTGGGCATGAAGATTTTGAAGGGCTAGAAATATCTGAAAGACGAAAAATTTATACGCAACTGTATAGATTTAGTACTGCCATACCTGCAAAGTATCACTCATTTTTTATCGACAAAAAAGCTTTTGACGCCAACACCACTCTTGAAAAATGTTTAGAAAACTTCCTAAGAGAATTAATACTTAGCAACTTGGAATATTTTCAAAATTTTGACGAAATTAAAATGTATTATGATGGAGGACAAAAGCAATTGAGTAAGATTATAGATAAAGTATTTGGTGAATTGAGCGGGTATGAGAGAGAATCTAATTTTGACCATACCGAGAAAAAGCTATTTCAAGTAGCAGACATGCTAACTTATATAGATAAACTCTTATATAAATATGATAACGGAATAAAATTTTCAAATACTGAAATAGGATTTTTTGATTACAAAACTATTAACAGAATAAAACGAGAGCTGAAAGGGCATCGTCTCTAAACAAAATAACGACCAAATTGGCCGTTATTTCGGCAACGCATTCGCGTTCGCTCGGGGCGAATCGGAGCCGATATTATCATAGATAATAAGGGACGACTCTAGTGAGTATTTACTATAGATAATACTCCTTATATACAATTATACGCTTTTTTAGTTAAAAAACAAGGTTTTTATCGATATTTATTGAACAGTTCCTCCAACCTCCCCTCAAACCCATGGAGGTAGCGCTCGGTGGTGGCGATACTAGAATGACCCATCATTTCTTTAATCTCATCTACTCTGGCACCTTTTTTCTGCAAATCTGTGGCAAAGGAATGGCGCAGTGCGTGAGGATAGAACCCGTCGAAGCCGGCGCTTTTAAATACTCTTTGGAGCCTTTTCCTGACGGTGGCGATTGTGGGTGGCTCGCCATCAATTGTTTTGATGCCGCCTAACACTTGCCAAAGATAGCCTTTTTTAATCTGATATTTCTCTAAATATCTTTGCAATTTTTCTAGCGTTGTTGTTTTTATATACACTTCGCGCGGTTTGGCACCTTTACCAATGAAAGTAATTTTGGCTCCTTCTAGATTCTCTACCTGGAGACGGACTAATTCGGCGATACGCATACCAGTCTCAGACATGATTTTAATCATTAGATACTCCACTTCGTCGGTATATTGTAGCGCTCGCTTAATCTCCTCATGACTGTAGAATTTGCGAGTGGTCTTGGTAGCTTTGAAATGGGGGATACTATTAAAATTAAAATTGATTTCTTTACCGCCATTTTGGTGGAATTTGATTAGCCCTAGGATAGTAGAAGCATAAGTATTTAGAGAGGATGCCTTGACGGAGTGTGAAAATTCCTTTTTAATCCACTGATGGTAAATTTGATTAGTGAGGTCCTTAATACTGAGTAGCTTTGTCTCCTCAGTAAATTTTGACAAAATGCTGCACTTGTTTCTCAAAGTAATCTTCGACATTTGGCGGATGTTTTTGCAATAGTCTAAATATTCGTTGATTTCTGTAGAAATTTTTTCCATAATGACTCCTTAATTATTTTTTATTTAACACAAAATATAAAATAATTCTGCTTATATAAGTAGAAAGGAGAATAATTAAATGAAAAAATCAATAATCGCAGCCGGTGCAGCTTCTGTAGCTCTTGCAGCTATGCCAATCGTCGGTGCATTCGCTAATACTTCGGTAAATGACAACATTACTGCAACTTTGACTCCAGGCTGTACTGTTACGGATTCGCTTGATAAGCAAGTAAATATCACGTTGGCTCCGGGCAACATTACCACGACTCCTCAGGCTACTAGCGTTAGCGTAACTTGCAACAGTACTAGCTGGACTATTACTGCTGTTGGCGCTAGCAACACTTACGAAGAATCAAGCCTTCACGCTACTAGCCTAATTGCTCGAAACGGTACAGAAGGAAGCTACACATATGCAGAAATTCCAACTGGCACCAGCACCAGTGCTTCTAGCTGGGCATTTAAGGTAGCCGATCTCTATGATCCTAGCACCGGTGCCACCCTTGCTAGTGGAGCTACTGTAGCGGCCGATGCTTCTCCGTCAACTGGAGACCCATACGACTACAAGAATTTCAGCGCAATTCCAGAAAATGCCACAACCATAGTTATCGGCACCGCACCTGTAACTATGCAGCTAAAGACTCAATACCAGGTATACACCGCTTCCAACCAAGCTGGTGGTACTTATCAAGGTAAAGTAACCTACACTGTAGTAGACGGCGCTTAATCAACCTTAAGCATTCAGTACTAGCCCTTCGGGGCTAGTACTCCGAGACAATTTAATCAAGATAGACAATGGTGGGCACCCTTGGGTGAACACCATATATTAATATCAAATACATAATCATATATATTATATAAGCGAGGTAAATAGAATATCATGGAGGAGGTGGAAAGTAAAAAGAAGAATAATACTAAGAAGATTACCATCTTAGTAGTTTTTTTGGCGGTCTTTGCCGCAGTTATATTATTACTTGTGAATTTATTTAATGAAAAGATTACAGTTACTACCGGTGGTAGTGAAGTTACTAGCTCATCATCCTTATATTGCACCACCAAGTCTAAGAACATCCCCGATACCTTCTTTGATTTAAGCACCGCTGATACTGCAGACCAGGCTATCAAAGTCTTATTCAAGAACAACAAGATTGATAATATTGCCTACAATGCTACTGCCACCTACCAAGATCCGGATGTAGCCAAGAATACCCATGCTACGCTTTATGCCGGTTATGGCAAATATATCCAAGATGCTGGTAGGAGCATGGACGTTTTTTCTCCCAATTTTTCCGTCAGTGGCAATGAAGTCAAAATCAGCCTCTACTCAGACTATAAACAACTAGACAGTAAGACTGCTAAGATTTTTTTGATAGACACATCCGAGACTAACTTAGATAGTTATACCACCAAAGTACTCTCCACTCTTTATAAGACCAAAGGATTTAGTTGCGAGAGTAGTGATAAAAAGTAATAACAATAATAGAAGAAAGGAAATGACCAGAAATGAAAACAAGATTAAAAGCCAAACTCCTTACCCTACTTGCCATCCTAACACTAGGATTAGGCTGGGTAGTAATAGATAATATCAACACTAATAGTGCTTATGCGGAAGAAAATACCGGTACAGCTAGCATCTTCGTCTCTCCCATGACTCAGAAGATTGTACTGATTCCGGGGGAGACTTATAGCGGCAGTATCAGTATCTCCAATAATGCCAAGGCTACAGAGGATTTGTATTACAAAGCTGAGATAGGGTCATACAACAGAAGACAGGATGGGAACAGCAAAGATGATTATGGTGTAGTAGATGTAACCGAAACTACCAACCGCAATCTCATAATGAAATGGATTAGCCTTGAGAGAGAGACCGGTACAGTAACACCTAATAACACAGAGGTCCTTAATTTTACCATCAAAGTACCAAAGGATGCTCCAGCCGGAGCACAGTACGCATCCATCTTAGTCTATAAAGACCTTGATGACTCCTCTAACGACACGGAAGGAGCTAGCGTTACTAGCAAATATCAAATCGCCTCCGCCATCATCGCTAATGTCGCTGGCGAAACCATAGAGAAGGGCGCCATCAAGAGTAATGATATGCCAACCATGCTTACTAATAATAGGTTGGAAGCTACTTCTATGGTGCGTAATGATGGCAATATTTATACTGATGCTACCTATACTCTCCAAGTCTGGCCGATGGGCTCTGATGAGGAAATTTGTACCAATGAAGAAAAAGCCGAGTCCAGCACCGTCCTCCCTGATACTGAACGCTACCACGTCCAGACCTGTGACCTCCCAGCTGTAGGCATCTTCAAAGCCAAGCAAGTAGTAAAAATCTTTTCTGAAGAATCCGTGTTAGAAAAGACCATCTTCGTCTGCCCAATTTGGTTGATGGTAGTAGTATTAGTCGTGGTACTTGGCATCATTCTTGGTATTATTATTTATGTCAAGAAACGTAAATCCGCTAAGGAAACCGACTAACCCTCAGTAAAAAGCACAAAAAGAACCGGCCCCAACCGGTTCTTTTTTTAACTATCCACATTTTGTAAACAGTTAATTACATTTTGCCACCGACTCATTCTTATTCTAATTCCAGCAAATCTTTCATCGGATTCAACCTCTCCGCATTGTCAGAGGTAATCACCTTTTTTCCTGTTTTTTCTTCCACGGCTTTTCTCGCCACTCCTGCCACCTCCCCACCAGATTTCGCCGCAACCTTATGCTCCTCTAGAGTCTTCGGATTATTTTTCTTCTCCATCTCCGTAGCAGTAGCCTCAGATAGCATAGTGAGAACCAACTCCATATCACTCATATTATCACGCAAATTTTCTTTCTTGAGTCCCTTAAAGTTCTTATACTCTTTAGTAGTCATCCCAGACCAAGCCTTAGAGATTTCATCCGTGAGTATCGCATATTCTATACCTTTTTTCACACCTCTTTTTCTCCACTCATCCGTCAGATTATTGCGAATCTTGATAGACATCAACCTCTGCCGTATCCAATCCTCGCTATACCCCTTCTTAAGATAAGTTTCCATCGCACGCTCCATCGCCAGTTCCGGATCAATCGTTTCATTAATCCTCTCATTACCCACCTTCGCCAACCAAAGTTTAAACGGCTCCGCTTTTTTAGAAGGTATAGACTGGATGATACGTAAAAGCTGCTCCGTGGTAGCAACATCAGCTAGACGCATTTTTCCATCTTTTGCCTTTAGTTTCAACTGTCGACATTTTGACGACAGTTGGCCACCTTCAGCCACTAATCTAGTCTGAACTTTATTCCAATATTTAGTAGCAGCTCTATAGTCAACCTGCTCCGTCAACGCTCCCACCACATCCACCACCGAAAAATACCATTCCTCTTTTTCGTCATCCCAAACCGATCGGATTTGCCGTTTCTCGAATGTTTTAACTTTGTCGTTCATATTTACCTCGCTTATGTTTATTATTATCCACCAAGCAGGCCCACCAAAACAACTTGTTAATACCACTCTAGCACAAAAATCAACTTATTTCAAATATTTTTGCATCCACGTCAAAAATGCATCATAATTATTATACGCATCCGAATCCTCATCCGCATCCGCTCGTAGATACCCCACCACCTTACCTCGCGATATCACCGCCACCGACGGATAGTATTTGACAAAATCGTGTAAAGATGTCTTTTTCATTTCCTCAAACATCATTCGGTATACCTTGAACCCGTGCGACGAAGCATAGTCTTTTACAAATCCCCTCAATCTATCTGCCGTCGTACATCCACCTTGATCAATAAACACCACAAAAGATTTCTTTTCTGCCACCTTTTTTTCG
>JAFRLS010000018.1 GCA_017431105.1 Candidatus Saccharimonadota bacterium
GACATTGTCGCTACTACTAACTACATTGCCAAGTGTACCACCAGTACTACCGTCTTGAGAATAAGACAAAGAGACTGGAGTACCAGCAGAGCCATGAGAACTACTAACACTGATGTAGTAGGAGAGAGGAGAGTTGGAGACAGAAACGGAGACTGGGGAGGTGGATGAGCCAGAGATGGTGGAGGAAGAGGAGGGATCAATTGATATGGCGGAAGTATTAGAAGTAAAGCTAAACACATTTGACATAGAAAAGGCTAGCAAGAATGAGATTGCTAGCATAGCGGAAAGATTATAAAACTTAGCAGAACTAAAACAAAAGTTAATCTGCCTTGTTGGTTTAATTTTATCTCTGATTTTAGACATTTTGGCCTCCTTAGTTTTACTACTTCGGCGGCGCACATCTCAATCTATAAAATCAAGATGGTGCCACGAAAACTTAAGGAAAGACCTTATTAATCAGCACTCAATCATATTGACTACTATTAAAAGGTGTTCGTGACACCATCTCAACAGTCAATATAATTACGCTTCCGGTCTAGGAAAAGCCTAGTTCTTATAAAATCAAATTTTCATATACTTTAAAAGCAAGTGCCTTTAACGATTAATAAAATCTTTCCTTATGTTTTTTAGTATATCATAATGAGGCTATTTTTGATAGATGTTTTTTTATTACTTATGTTTGGCTACTTGGCAATATTTTGATAATATATTAGTACGTAGCAGAAATCCGATTTATCAAAAACAAATTTTTCTTAATTATAAAAATATTCGGAGATATTATGCAAAAAACTTATCTAAATTGGATACCAATTAAAGTCCAGCGAAATAACGGTACGGAACACCCAGAACAATATCACGAGAGCGAGATTTATTGGTGTTATTTGGGGGAAAATATCGGTAGCGAACAAGATGGCTCGGCACCGCTTTATACTAGGCCAGCACTAATCGTGAAAGGTTTTAGTAAAACTCTGGTTTGGTGCATACCGATAAGCAGCAAAAAAGAAAAAAGTAAATATACAATGCCCGTCAAAAACCGCTATGTTGATGGCATTCTACTACTTAGTCAGATACGTGCGATAGATACTCTTCGTTTGGGTGATTATTGCGGAACAATAAACAATAGCACACTTCACTCGGTAAAGCGTGCTATTGCTCGTATAATTCAAATTTGAATTGGTTTCACTTTTCCCCCTTATTCATTTCTAAGGGTTGCCGGTGTATCGCGTCTTATACACATTTGTCCGCTCCACATCCCTGCATCTCAGCTGGATGATTCACGCCCTTCGTCAAGGGTTAATCGGGTTTTACCCCTTAACTTTATTATACTGTCACATGCAGATTTCTGTCAAGTAACCAAATGGTAATTTTATAATTTATGTAGGATTTTATTGTATTTATAGAGTTTTTGGATGTGGTTTTCTAGAAAATAATAATGCTTAATATAGAATAACGACAAGATAAAGAGAATGGCAGCAAGCAAACAAATAGGGACAAAGACAAGCGGATCGTAAAAATTCATCATAATAAAGAACATTGCTGCAATAGAGAAAAGGGTAAGGAATACGAAAAACAGCATGATAATAAGGTGGACTAGACGCTCGTGTTGGAAATTTGCGACCATTTCGGCGTGATAATCGGCTAATTCCCTGGTGGGAGATTTGGCAGCTTTAGCAATGAATTTTTCGTATTCCTTGATGCGATTTTCCATATGGACTATACCTCTTCGGCGTGTAATTTTGCGAATTTTTTGGATTTTTTATCTAACTCGTCAAAATCTTTTTCGGAGATTTTCTCGTCTTTGCCGGAATTAATATAATTACGCAAGACACCAACTAGAATGAATGGGCGGACAAAGGTAGAATGAATGATGCCCCACATGACAAAGCCGATAATGCCAGAAGTGATGAGCTTTAAGTTTTGTGGGTTAGTAAAGAACTCTAGGGAGCTAGGATCGCTACTGCTGGCAATGGTACTGGAAATCTCGGCAGCTAGACCTTCAAAGACGCCAGGTAAAGCTAGAGTGATGAGGTAGGTAAGACCGAAGAATACACCACCAATTACAACAAGAGACAAGAGGCCAATACCAAAGACGCGGCCTAAGTTTTTGGCCAACGTTTTGCCATGTTTAAAGAATAGAACGGCGCCCTCTAAAGTGGCTTTAGCAGCTTTTTCGTCTTTGCGGTAAAAGACCCAGCCAAGACAACAATCGCAAAGATAGTCAACTATAGTCTGGATGACGCCAGAAATTGCACTGCCGACGGTGCCACCATTATTGCCGCCAACAGCCTGCCCAACGGCAGTAAGTGCGCGACCAATTTCATTGAAAATACCTTTGATAACGCCGGTGACAGCATAGTAGGCGGCCACAGTAACAAAGCGCTCTTTGACGATTTTTTTGCCGGTAGCATAGACATCGGCTGGTAATTTGCCGGTAGCGATACCCTCTGTCATCATGGCAATTTGCCCAGCCTTAAAGACGTATGATATGAAGTGTGAGACAATGGCGACGGCAATGATACCTACAACCACACCAATGGCAAGGCCAATAAGGCCAGCATTAGCAAGCTTTTCTGCAAGGAAGAACCCAGCGGCAGCGAGAAGAATGATAACTGCTAGCGAAGCCATATCCCACAAAAGCCGGCGGATAGAGAAAGTTAAAGTCTTTTGATAAATTTCTTTATTATTCATAAAATCCTTTGATTATTTGGATATATTATACCACAAAAATGCTTATTTTCTGAGCGTTTTGAGCATTTCTTTAGTGTCTTTTTCTACTCTATAAGAATCACAAATTTTGGAAATGGCTTTGTTGAAAGTCCATTTGGGAAGATGGGAAACTTTGAGATAATAGAGAGTTTCTTCGGGAAATTTAATAAAGCATTCCGCCACAAGCCAAGCGATAGCCATCCGAATATAGTATTCTTCACGCGAGGCGAGACTTTCTATGCGGTCAAAAATGATATTTAGATAATCTGGCTCTAAATATGAACATTTTAAAATAACTAGTCCAGCGCGAGTGGCAAATTCTTGTTGGCTGGAAAGGAGATTGTCTAGTTTAGCCTCAAAGAATTCTGACTGGTGGCGCTTAATAATCTTGCGAAGCTCGGAACAAAAGGTGTCGCACGCACACCAATCATCAATGTAATGAATTTGCGAATCAAACTGAGCTAATGCTTCTTTGTAGGGCAAACGGCAGATAATCATCCCGCGAGCAACAACTTCCTCAAAAGCCATCGGTGTGATTCTGAGAAAATCTGAATATTTGGGCGCAGGAATCTGGCTGACAATTTGACGAAGTTTCGGGATGCGAACACCGATAAAGGGACGGTCGCTAGGAATACCCTTCATAATGAATTGACGATAGTCATCTTCGGCGGCGGAAGCAAGCTGTTGGCGAAAAGTGTTATAATTCCCTGTCATAGCATTTATTATATTAGAAACATTACTAGGCGATTAATATGTAGTGAGAGCTAATTGCTACTGGACATAATAAAGTGCTTTTAAATAATGGCTCTACTTCGGAGAAATCGATGCTATCCAAAAAGCCAAGCAGGCTTATTGGTGGATACCCAAAGCTAACGGAGGTTTTTTGGAGGAGCGTGACTGCTAACTATTTCTCTTTTCTTACTTGAGTAAGATAATAAAGACCTATCGTATCAATAATGAAGTCAAGCGACAAGAGGCTTGTGACGCCAGTTTTTGTAGTAAAGAAAGTTACAATAGCACCAACAATACCCAAAATTAACAAAACTCCATAAAGTACGCCGTCGCTTTTCTTGGCCGCAACTCTTCTTGCAAGCCAGAAATACCACAAATTAAGCAGAATAGTAATTCCAGCTGTAATACCAAATTTTATCATTCCTTCGCCACCGCCTAGGTTTTCTTCTAGACCGTTGCGAAGTTCTGGTATGACAAAACAAATAATTGTACCAATAACATAAAATAAGGCAACAATAATATAAATCCAACTAAATGATTTTATTGTTTCGTGTGCTGTTCTTTTTGGCATTTATTTCTCCTTTAGCTAAATATTATATCTATCTTAAATATATCAAGCTACCAATAAAAAGTCAAGATATTTATGCTTTAGGTATAGAATGCTACGCTTCGACGACCATCATACACACCTGCATCAAAAGCAGTAATCGCTCCACGATAAGCGCCCAATACTTTCTCGGTCCACACTCCGTTTTCTTATCAAAAAGGTATATTACTAGAAGAGTATCCAAATTTTACTTAGCAACGCGATTTTTTCTTAATAACGTAGTGGCCAGTAAGAATCGCTAATACCACAAGAAAAACAGTAACATCTAATTGAAAATTCGCAGTAGCGCTCTGTTCTACTCTAAATGCCGAACCAGAATTTGGAACCTTTATGTCTTCTTCGGCTTCTTCGTTAGGGGTCGGAATGAGACTTTTTAGTATCGGCATAATACTTTCAGGAATATGACCAATAACAAGGTTCTCAGCGTTATCAATAAGAGTATAAGTATAGTAGAGCGAATAGTTCTCGCCGAATGTGTTTTGAGTATAGATAGCATCAGCGATTAAAAATGGAGAGATAGCCTTAACTAATTTTGGCAAGTTTTCCTTAAGGATTTCAAATTCTGTTTCACTAATGCTTGGAGCTTGACCAAGCTTAGTCTCGTAATCATCATATTGTCCTATGTAACCAGTAAGGATTATAACTAGCTCATCGACCTCACTATCAGTTGCGGTACCTTTTAAGACCTTAACTAAATCAAGGTAAGCCGGAAAGCTAGCTAAATCGCCAGCATA
>JAFRLS010000019.1 GCA_017431105.1 Candidatus Saccharimonadota bacterium
CGACGTATGTTTTCATATTTTTATTATAACATGCTAAAATTAATATATGAAAAAAGTTCTATCATTCGACGTCGACCAAACTTTAAACGTCGCCAAAACCCCAATCACTAACGAAGTAGCAGATCTCTTACTAGAATGTTTAAACCATTTTGAGGTTTGCCCAATTTCTGGTCAAAAATTCGATCAATTTATGATTCAGATCGTTAATCGCTTACCAAATCCCACCCCAGAGCAACTGTCTCACCTGCATCTGTTTGTGGCTCAAGGTACTCAGTATTATCGTTTTAATACCACCACCAATGAATGGGAACAGGTCTATAACTACCCATTAACAGAAGATCAAGTTGCTAAAATAACTGCCACTATCGAGCAATCCGCCCGTGAATTAGGCTTTTGGGAGGAAGACAAATTAGCCCCTGGCGACGAAATCATCGAAAATCGCGAATCTCAGGTTACTTTTTCTGCTCTTGGTCAAGAAGCTGGCACCGAAGCTAAATACGCTTGGGACCCAGACCATCAAAAACGCGATCAAATCGCCGCTCGTTGTAAAGAGCTCGCCCCCGAATTTGAATTCGAAGTTGCCGGCACTACCTCTATTAATGCCGTCACTCCAGGTATGAATAAATCCTTCGGCATGACCCATCTACTAGAAGAACTACATGTGGAGAAATCCGATATTCTATATTTTGGCGACATGACGCAACCTGGTGGCAATGATTACCCCGTAGTTAGCATGGGAATAGAAACTATCACTGTCAGAAATCACGAAGACACCGCTTTTGCACTTAAGGGCATTCTAGGTATTCTTTAAACCCTTATGTTATAATATTCTTATGAATATTCTGATAGTGGGCAACGTCACGAAAGACGTTTATCTGAATCTTGATAAACTCAGTAACGCTTTTGAAACCGACAAAAACGGCACCAAGTGGCTTGATTTTAGCTTTGATGCCAGTGAACACCACTTTTTTAACCGTAATTGTAGTCTAGGTGGCGCCGCAATTTCCCTCGAAGTGTTTCAAAAAATGGGGCTAGGATCAAAAATTTCAGATCAATCAGCTTTTTCATTTGACAACGATTCCTCTCTAGCCAACGTCTCTGCAAATACCTATCGTTATATTCTAATTGCAGAAAACGGCGTAAGCTACCTCGCCCCAAGTAATTTTAAATTCACCACTTTTGACCCACCTTCAGAATCCTACGATTATCTATATATAGACCGTTCCGCCAACCTCAACCAAGAAGCAGTCAACCAAATTCAAGCATATTTAGACATTTCGCCTAATACTAAATTAGTCATTTACTTAAAAGACAACAATAACCTCCACCTTAATCAACTTAAAAATCGCGCCAGCCTAATTTTTGTAGAAAAACCTACCTCCATTTCGGAAAAACCCTACGCGCCGGAATCCGCACCAATAGACCCCGCCAAAATCATTTATTTATCTGAAAAAAATCTTTCCTATTTAGACCTTAACGAGCCTATTTTTGTCCACCGCATCAATATGCTAACACACCTCTCAACCTATTCAATTGCGGCCGCCACCATCCTTAGCAGCTTCATCTTGGGTTTTCCCGTAGAAGAGAGCCTTAAGCTTGCTCGTGCTAATCTAGAAAACTGCAAATTAAATTCCACTCTAACCCTAACTAAATTACAAGAATTATCCAGTTCTTTTAAACCAGATAACGAGATAGAATTAATCGCCGCCAATCTCGTATTACCCGGCAAAGGCATTTTAGCAGCAGATGAA
>JAFRLS010000020.1 GCA_017431105.1 Candidatus Saccharimonadota bacterium
ATAAGTATTGACGTGAAATAAAAATGAGCGAGAAAAGACAAGCGAATATAGTAGTGGAACATATTAAATCTGAATATGGAGCGAATCCAGAATTCTTATGGCCAGATCGCTATCCAAGTTACGCAGTCTTCCGCCATGACAATAACAAGAAATGGTTTGCATTAGTAGCAACTATATCCAGCAAGAGTCTGGGGCTAAAAGAAGATAAAACAATCGACGTTATTAATCTCAAGTTCGACAAAAATCAAACCTACGACTTCGCTGAAACCAACGACCACATCTTCCCTGCCTACCACATGAACAAAAACAACTGGATCACAATCCTTCTCGACGGAACATTACCAAACAAAATGATCTTCAACCTTATCGAGAAAAGTTTTCTACTATCAGACAACTAAAATAATTGTTTATCGAAATATAACAATACATATTACAATCGTCAGACTGAATCAAAACCTCTAGATATTCACCGATAATATCTATGTCATATTCCACAACCTTTTGTGAGATAGTATAATAGTCTTATGAATATTTTAGATTATGCCAAAGGCGTAGAAAAGTTAGTCGACCCGATGGAGGTTGGCAAAGTCTTATACATGCAGACCAAAATGAAACACCTTCCAATATGGGCGCAGAGGAAAATCGTCACAGCCGCGTCAAAAAAGCCAGCAAAATGCCCTTCGTGGTAGAGCCTTACTGCACATTTTTGTTTTACGAAATCCCCGACCCAGACAAAATCCAAAAATACTTACCCAACGGATTCCGACCAGCCAAAACCGCCGTGTTCGAAGGCGGCCCAGAAAAATACTACGGTATCGTTACCATGTTTCGCATCCACACCAGCGTATTTTGGGGCGCACGCACCGAATTCTATCTAGTAGCAGAAAACACTGATACCGGCCTACTTTCATGGATTATGTGCGATTACATCAGTGACACAATTTCCTATGACGAAAAGCATGGGCTAAAATCACCAGACGTCAAGACTGGAGTGATGACCACCACATGCGAAGGTGATTTTGTGTGCGACATGGTAGATGCAACTGGCCGAAAATATGCAAAATGCGAGATGAACTTGGCTAGAGCAAAGATGAAACCATTAAACCAAAGACTCTGGATAGAAGGAAACACCTCTATCGCCTATGGACGGACTTCGGGCGAGTCGGATGGCGATTTATTCTCACTCACCTTTTTCCCAGAAGAAATGAAGCAAGCACTTGAAATCTCGCTCGAAGACGTACGACTCGCAAAAGTCTACTGTAATGTCGGGCGAGTTGGCGGCGTATTGGAACGCGCAGCAAGCTTTCCATTCGCCCAGCACATGCTTTCAGATAGCCCTGGCCAAAGAACGCATTACGGAAACGAAACCAAACTCCGCGCCGCCGCCGAAAAAGTCAATTTCAACCAAATCAAAACCCTCGGCAACTAACGATTGAAAGGTACATGGCAGATTTACAAAAGACGAAATCGCTAATTAACAGGTTAGAAAAAGGAGATCTCGTCGAAAAGGACATTTTGGTCAGAAA
>JAFRLS010000021.1 GCA_017431105.1 Candidatus Saccharimonadota bacterium
ATCCTATTTCTACCTATACTACCGTATCTGGTATTCCTACACCGCAATACCATCTAGGTGACTTCTACAACTGGAGTGCCGCGATTGCAACAAACGATAGTAGTAGCTATGGCGTATATGATGAAGGAACTGATAGCTATATTAATACAGAGACCAATCAATCTATCTGTCCAGCTGGATGGACACTACCTATTGGTGGCTACTTCGATTCTAATGCTCCAGACAAATCATTCCAAAACCTTTTAGAACAATATGGTTGGGATAATAACTCATATACATTAAGCAACGATAGAAAGATTTGGGAATCTCCGATTTATCTTGGCTTGTCTGGTGGCTGGTATGGTATGCTGGGAAATGTTGGCGCCGACGTCTACTCGTGGTCATCGGTGGCTAGCTATGATGAGAACGCGTACTATTTGTACGCTATCTCGGATGGCGTCGTCAGCCCTAACTCCTACGGCTACGCTCGCAGCGCAGGTGGTGTAGTGCGATGTGTGGCTCGATGACGCCACAATCTTTATATACTTTGTCAAACTTTATAAGGATTTCAGGTAAGGCGGGAGTTGTTTTCGCTATCGCGAAAACAATTCGTAGAGCGTCGCCTAGAAATGCGGGAGTTAGCCTCCGCTTTGCTCCGGCTATTCGCCTTCGGCGAGCGAACCCGCTTCGCGGGCTCTGGTTCCCTGTCGGGAACCAACCAATATAAAAAATAAGACCTAAAGGTCTATTTTTTATATTGGTGATTCCGGCGGGAGTCGAACCCGCGATTTTCTGGATGAGAACCAGACGTCCTAGACCACTAGACGACGGAACCACATATCAAGTGCGGACCTAAGGGGGGTTAGGTCCGCAGAATTATTATAGCACAAATTATTTAATATTCAATACTTCCGTAATTTGGGATTGCCGAAACAAAAGTTTGGCCAGGAGCCAGCTTAATTTCTTGCCCTTCCTTATCCAAGAACTTAATTTGATCCTGTTTAGTGTCCTTTCGCCACGTCGCTTTCACGACGTCGCCATTCTGGAAAATAAAAGCATTACCAGAGCCAATTGTTGTAATGTCTTCATGGTAATTGTCGGCAGCTTTTCTTTCCGCCACTACCATTGCTATCACTACAGAAGGCGCCATTTGCTTCAGCGTGCATACGCTTTCAGGATCTTTTTTGCCTAAATCTTCGTTAGGGCAAACATATACTTCGTGATCATTACCGTTTCCATAGCTTCGTAAATACGTATTTGACTCCACATCGTAATCGTAATGAACATTAAATGTTGGCGAGCTACCAAAACTGAGATTAATTACAGATACTTTCGGTTCAAGCTCGCTAGTACTTTCACTAGTACTATTCAAAATATCCAGTTTTTCATTTACAAGATTATCAACCATTTGTTTTTTAGCCTCAACAGGTGTCATTCGGCTAAAGCCTTTTACTTCCGAAGCTAAATATCCATTACTTGTATTAAATTGTTTCAAAAGCTCAGACGTCGTAAATAAATTATTCCAACGCCTTTCTCCGCGTGTACCGCGGTACATATAAGTATAGCTTTCGTCCAGGTTTCTATAATCACCATTTGAGACCGCCCTGATTGCATCATCCGCCCCACCGGCATGTACAATAGTACAGTTAAAAGGTGTATCCCAATCTAGATAATACATCCTAAGAGATCGAATTGGCCCAATTATTGCACTAGTTGGCTCCTGATAAATCGCTGCAAATCTTGTAATTCCCGCCTCCGCAATCGCTTCAAATATTACACCTGCCTGGTTTAACCCGGCCTGCGGACGTGCTCCATCAGTACCATTTGGTGTTTGTATACAATAAACAGGAAGGTTCTTTTCTGCCGTACTTGCAATCGTCTCACCAGTTAAATCACTATAAATCTCTGCCTCAGGATTACTTGAAGGAATCTTTGGAAAAGTCAGAACCGCACCTATTTCTTCCGGTTTTAGTAGACCAATCACTAAACACGCTACCCCGCCTACTAAGAAAACTAATCCCAGAATCAAGAATATCAACCAATTTTTTTTAGGTTTTTCCTGTTTTGGCTCGGATTTTAATATAGGAGCCATCATGTTATTTGCATCTTTTACTATTCTCTCTCGCATATTTACTTCCTTGTTTAGATTAAATCAAATATAAACAAAAGTTTTCCACTACTTTTTATTATTTTAGCATAAATATTTACACATTTTTTAAAATTGTGTGTTATAATGACCTTATGGTTAAACATGTTAAGGTCATACTCGGCTCGCTTTGCATTCTGGTTGCAATTTCTTTAGTTGGAACAAACAGTTTTACTTCCGCAACCGAATATAATACGAATTTTCAAGTCAACGTTAGAGACTCACTTACTGTATCTATTTCAACACCTTCAGAATGGGCTAGTGGCACTATCAATACTTTTCTTCGCAACAAAATTAACGTAAATGCCACCAGCAATATACCTAATATTACTGTCTCAATGTCTACCAAGACCGCCAGTACTTCACTTACAAACATGAGTAAGGATACCGAAACCCTCCCAACTCTTGCTTATAGCGTTGTTAGGTCAAGCTTCCCGGCTAACCGCTGGGGATACTCAGTTGACGATACCGATGCTGGTAGTAATTCAAGTTATTATTTGCCATTAGTGGGTTCTGATCAAACGCCTATTACTGTAGGAACAGTTAATACTACTACCCTCAATAAAAACATTTTCTTTGGCGCTAAAAGCGATATTACTCAGGCTTCAGGTACCTATGCTGGCATAGTAGTTATCAATGTGGTCACCGGCGTGATTGATAATTCTAATCCAGCCAATCCAAGCAATCCGGCTCAGCCTAGCAACTCCTACGAAGTTGCCACTCATCAACCATCACCAGCCGGTAATAGTTCTGATGGTGCAACTGTTTATACATACCGCCGCACAAGCGGTTCTGGTAGTTCCGCTATCAACACCATCACTTCTGAAGTAAGTGGCGGAGATAACGTTAGTGCCTATTCCGGATATACTCCACCACAAGGTGTGACTAATGTAACCACTTCTTCCATTAATAGTGAATCTTCTCTAGCTACTGGTCTCGCCGCCACTGCTTCTGTTGCCGCTGCATCTGGTATTTTCTTCTTTGTTCTAGCTAAACGTCGTGACGATGATGACGACGAAGAAGAGCAACAACAGTAATTGTGATATAATATACTACATGAAAGTAGTAACTAGATTCGCACCGAGTCCTACCGGTTATATTCACATCGGCAATGTCCGTTCTGCGATTTACCCATATCTTCTAGCCAAGCAAAATGCTGGCAAAATGATTTTACGCATTGAAGATACTGATCGCGAGCGTTATATCGAAGGTGCTACTGAGTTAATTGAAGATACTCTAGAATGGCTAGGTCTAAATTGGGATGAAGGCCCGATTGTTGGTGGTCCACATGCTCCATATTTTCAGAGTGAACGCAAAGATATCTATCATGAATACGCCCGTAAACTTATCGCGTCTGGTCGCGCTTATGCCGACCCTACCCCTCCAGAGCAAATCGAAAAATATCGTCAGGAATGCAATGAAAAGAAAGTTCCATTTCTCTATCGCAAATTCCGCCCCGACGAGACTCCAGAATGGGAGCCAGGTATCCCTCTTCGCTTCAAAGCCGAACCCAAAGATCATGAGTGGCACGACGAAGTCATGGGTGATATGCACGCTGGTCCAGAAGTTCAAGACGACATCATTTTAATCAAAAAGGATGGCTTCCCGACTTATAATTTTGCTCATATTGTCGATGATGCTGAAATGGGTGTCACACATGTCATGCGCGGTGTAGAATACCTTTCTAGCACGCCTAATTACTTAGCTCTCTACGATGCTTTAGGCCTGGAGCGACCGAAGCTGGTTTCCCTACCACACATCTTAGCTCCCCAGGGCAACAAAAAACTCGGCAAACGTGATGGAGCGAAGTCTGTTACCGAGTACCGCGACGATGGAGTCTTAGCCGAAGCCATGCTAAATTATTTAGCTTGTCTTGGTTGGAACGATGGCACCGAGCAAGAAATCTACACCAAAGACGAGCTAATCAAAGATTTCTCTCTAGACCGCATTCAGAATTCCGGCGCTCGTTACGATGAGACTAAATTACTTTGGTATAGTGGCCAATGGATTCGCAAGATTTTCGACGAGCAAGGCGTGGATGCATTATATGAAAGAACGATGGGGTTTTGGCCAGAAGTAGCCGATAATTATAACGATAATTATAAATGCAAAGTCTTATCCATCATTTATGATAGACTTAAAACCCTATCTGATCTTCGCGAAATGACGACTTATTTCTTCGCCGAGCCAGAGATTGATTTGGATATGTTACTCCAAAACAAATTCCTAAGAAAACTCTCCGAAGCTGAGCTCGAATCTCTGCTTAAAACTACTATCACCGAACTCGCTAATCTCAAAGATTGGGACGCTAATTCTTTACAAGATACCCTAAATCATCTCCTGGAATCCACCGGCAAAAAGCCAGCCGTATTATTCAGTTTAATCAGATTGGCAGTTAGTTTTGCGTCATTTAGTCCAGCACTTAACTTAACTCTAGAGGTTCTTGGTCGCGAAAAATCCCTCGCCCGCCTCAACGCCGTCGCCACTGCTATTTAATTACAAAGAAGTTGCAATTGAACGAATTTGCTTATTGGTCAAAGTTCCAGTAGTTGTTTTTATTTTGTATAATATACCACCATTTACCCAAGCCGCATCATTTCCGCTAATATAGATAGTTAAACCTTGTTCGCGTACTATATTATAATTTTCACCAAACGCTTCTTTAACGTAATTCGTAAGGAGTGCATTTGAATCCCAAGATGACTTTTCTTCATATAACGAGAAAGTGCCTTCACCTGCACTATTTACAAAATCTAAAGTAACTTGACTCTCTTCGGATGTAATACTCGATATATTATAGCCTCTTGGTACATAACTTGGATAGGAGGCATTGATTCCGGTTTGCATTGCTGCAACCTTCAAGGAAATATCTGGCATATTTAGATTAACAAAATAAACGATTGCGAATACCGCTACTGCTGCACATCCCAAAGCCAACATGACGCGACCGAAGCCAAAATGCATCTTGGTCTTCTTTTGCGTTTCTTGCTGTTCTTCATTAAGAGAATTAGCTGAAGCTAAAGCCTTCTTGATAGCTTGATCTTTTAATTCGTTAGCAGAGACTTTCGATGCTATATTCTGATTAGTACCCATACGTTCGCGCATTTTAGCGTTCGCGGCTTCTTGCAAAGGATGCATTTTTGCTGATTCGATTGGCTGTTCCTGACTCTTTGTTATACTACCATCGCATATCGAGACATTAAAATGCTTCACCTTGGGGCTTTTCTTGATTGAAACCATTGCATCGCTATTCTTCTTTGGTCTCCTAACATATTTCCTGTTAAGCGTAGTAGAAGATTGCGGCTGTCGGCGCACCACCATTACTTTCTGATTGGTATCGGATTTTTGCATTTGTTACCTCGCTTATTCTTATTCAATAATACTATTGTTTTTTTGAAAAAGCAAGAGCTAAAATAATGTTTTTTTGTGTTATAATATAGGTGCATATTTAATTAAATTTTTATGAACTCAGAAAAACTAAAAAAACGTCAAAGCTTCAAAATCATCGCTTCTGAAGCAATTATGGTAATAGCTGTTATTGCTATAGTTTCGGTTCTAGCACTTATAGTTTCAGGTTATTGGCTTAATTCTGATTTTGAAGTTGAACGTCAAGGCTTGCTCCAGGTATCATCTATACCAACTGGTGCTGATATTAGTATAGACGGAGAATCCTCCTGGCTACAACGCACTAACACCTCCAAAGTTTTACCTAGCGGTGAGCACGAAGTAGTATTATCAAAAGAAGGTTACGACAGTTGGTCCAAAGTTGTCAATATTACCGAAGGGTTATTATACCGCATTCATTACCCTAGATTATTCCTAAAAGAACGCACTCCGGTAAAAGTTTTGGACATTTCTAATTCCACTTTTGCGACGATTTCTCCCGATCAATATACCATGCTACTTGCAAACAGTACTACTAAATGGCAGATTATTAATATAGATAGCGAAATTTTAGAGCCTAAATCTATCGACATTGCACCATATTTCCCTGGTGTTAGCTTAGCTGAAGATGCCAAAGTTGGGCTATTTAGTGGTAATATCATTCAAGCGGATTGGGACCAAGACAATCACCATATTTTATTTGAAATCGAATTCGAAGATGCTATTGAATGGGTTTTAATGGATGTTAAAAATCCTGATAAAAGTATTAATCTTACCAAAGAATTTGGCACCGATTTTAGCTCAATCAAAATCATCGACCATTCGGCAAATAGCCTGCTAGCTATTCGCAATCATAATCTTCACAGAATCGATGTTTCCAGTAAAGCCATCTCGTCTATACTCGTAGAAAACATTATTGCTTATGACAATTACGAAAACGAGATACTTTTTGTTTCAGAACAGATAGACGGCTCTTATGAAATCGGCCTTCTAAAACTAGGTGATTCGGAAGCAAAACCATTAGCCACCATCGATTCGCCAGCCATAGTCGCCATCAGCAAATTCTACGATGACTATTATTTTACAGTTATGCAAGATGACCTGATTTCCGTTCATCAAAAACAAAATTATGACCAAGTTACTGATTATCAACTATCGTTTGCCCCCGACCAGCTCAAAGTCGGTCATCACGGTGAGTTTATTATTGCATGGGAAGACGCGAAAATTGCTACACTAGATATGGAGCTAGGAGAAGTGCGCGAATGGCAAATCGAAAATGAACATTTTGATTGGCTAGATAGTGATATGGTTTATGTGATTCAAGATGGAGATTTAATTGTGTATGATTTTGATGGATATAATCGTCGTCAGTTAGCTAAAAATGTCTCTAGCCATTTTCCTGCTGGCATTACCGATAACAAATGGTTGTATTATTTTAGTGATGGTCAATTAATACGCGAATGGATTGTTGAACACTAGTCTAATTGCTGGTTAAGAAGTTCCAAATTCCTTCAAAGAAGGACGGCTCGTTTGATGGTAATGATGTTTCTGATTCTTCGGTCGGCTTTATGACTTCTGCCTCTTCTGCCCCTTCGTAGCTTGGTGAGATTTGCTCACCAGTAACGAGTAGACGATATCTAGACGTACCTAGTGGAGTACAAGTGACTAGAGTAATTAAAGGCTTATTGGTCTCAACCACTAGCGCCGCAACGTTTTCCGGATCTACTACTTCCTTTTTTATTACACGGTAAGTGTATCTTACCGAATTATAATTCACATAAATCAAATCCCCATCCTCTAATCTTTCTAGCCCAGAAAAGATGTATTTATATGGGTTTGAACTATAAACGTCGCCAGCCGAGTGGCCCGTGATGACGAGATTACCAATTTCTCCAGGATACGCACTCGCACCAGCAATTCTATAATGCGCAACACCGTTATTCATAGCTGACATTACTTCGCTAAGAGCAATACCAAATCTAATTGGTACGTCGATGTTTAATTTCGGGATAATAAGGCGCGGGTCAGCAGAAACAGTTTGGGTAATAGTTGGATCAATCGCCTCAATTTGCGAAGCCGGTGCATTCCCTGGTGACATATACGCCATAATCGGCGCAAAAATCAGGCGATTATACTGCAAGAAGAGTATTAATAATACCACCGCCACGCCGGCAAGAATCGGGAAAAGATGGCGTTTGCGACGAGTTTTTTTGGCACTTTCGGTGGCTTTTTTACGAATCAAACTACGCAGTTTGCTTTCACTATTTGCGGCATTATCGGCTTCTTCTGCCGACAAGTTTTCCTGAATACTATGCCTAGTACCAAGGCTAAGCCCCGATTTTTTATCAATTCTTGCGCTAGAACGAGTTACCGAGCTTAATAATTCTTCTTCTTCGGCTTTTTCGCGTGCATCTTTCAAGCGTTCCTTGGCAATATAATCCTTAGCTGCTTGCGAATAATAATCGTTGTAATATTTTTGATAGTAGTTTTGCCATGCTGAATGGTATTTTTTCCAAGATTCTGAATTAATCTTGGTGGTAATAGGCTCATTTTTAAGATGTGAATTCGAACTATCGGCGTCTTTTGCGCTTTTTTGAGCCGAGCTTGCATAAGCCGCCAGAACTTTCTTTCTGGCTATCTGAGCTGCGGCTTGGCGTGCCAAGTCATTCGAAGACTGCCCACCGTTTTGTGAATCCATATTCCGATTATAGCATAATTCGCCGGTTTATGATATAATTACAGCACTGGGCGAGTGGCGGAACTGGTAGACGCGCTAGACTCAAAATTAAATGTGTTTGATTTCAAAATATCTTATAAATAACAAAAACTACCCCTTAAAAGAGGGGTAATTTTGTGGTCTAATTTAGATAGTTATCTTCGGTTTACACTAATCTTTACACTGATTTTAGCTAAAAACCCATCAAATTACTATATTTTGATAGTCCATCTCGTGCTTCGTCAATGTTTGTATGTTGATAGTATTTAAGCGTTGTCATCGGGCTACTATGACCGAGTATAGCAGCACTATCTCTGACCGATACACCCGCGTCTTTTAAAAACGTAGCCACGCAATGTCTCAAGCTATGTAAAACCACACAAGGTAAACCATTATTTTTGGCTAAACTTTGGAAATGTCTACTTACTGTTTCTGGGTTTGGAATTCTACCATCTTCTAGAGCAATCAGACCAGTTCTATTATGTAATGGATTAACATTCTCTAAATATTCCCTTATATGTGGTAATAATGGTAATTCTCGAATGCTATTTTTGGTTTTTGGAGTTTCAATTACATACTCCCTCTTGACTTTAGTATACTGTTTATCAATCACCAACTTTCCACCAATCCAATCTATATCTTCCCATTTTATCGGTATTGCTTCACCTCGTCTTAAACCGTAAGTGATGTATAGCAGATATAGCCACTCATATCTGTCACCCTTCATTATCTCTAGAAACTTTTTCAACTCCTCGAGGCTCCAAATTTCCCTTTCTTCTGGTATATGTTGGGGTATCTCTATATCTTTTGAGTCAATATAATACGAAGATAAACCTAATATTCTAGCCCTCCGTTGTGCTTTAGATAGTATCCACTTAACGAGAGTAGCCGTTCTAGCCGAATTACCATCAGCCACAATATCATCTACAAGTTTTTGAAAAGCCCGAAGGTCTATTTCGGAAATTGGCTTATGACCTATTCTTGGTAAAATGTGTTTTCTGATAATCATCTCGTAACTCCATCTCGTGGATTCTTTTATTCCCTTTACGCTTTTTAACCATCCAAGTAAGAAGACGGCAGTCGTTTCTCCACCTCTTTTTTCTGATTGACCCATTACAGCTTTGGCTGAAGCCTCTAGATATCTCTTTTTCAAATTTGCTAAATCTCTATCGTAAAGTGAGCGTTGTTTTTTAGTGCCATCTGGAAACCTTGCCCAATATCTAGCCTCATATAGACCATTTTTTCTTTTAATTGCGTGGAACCTAGATTTCATTTAAGCACCCCATATATCTTTCTCGGCTTTCAATAAAATCCGTTAAATCAGCTAATTTTATCATTGTTCGGGAGTCAAGTTTTATCGCCTTCAATTTACCACTATTTATGAAGTTATAGATTGCACTACGGGACACCCCCAATGTCCCCGCAGTAGCTTCAATGGATAATAATTTGACATTGTCCATATTTATGTTATTATAACATAAATTTTCAGAACAATCAACGCTTTTATCTCTGTTATTACTCATTTTTTATCTCCCCTCTTCATTGCTATTAATACTTTTACACCTTTTAATAAGCTACCAACTCTTTTTAGTGTTTTCCTCCCCTTTTTAATAGCGTAACGACCATCTAGCTCTATTAATGAATAACGCCCGAGTCTTATTATTTCTCCTGGTTCCAACTTAATCGCCTTGCGATAGTTAGTTGGTTGAAAGTTCTTATATATATTACTCACGACTAACTACCCCCTCTTCACTATCGCTATATTCATCCGACACTGTAAATAGGGTAGTGTTGTATTTCCCAGTTTCAGTGACTAGAATATTTGCTTTAGCCATTTCTAGTATTTCAGTTTTGACCTTATAATCGCTTACACCCAATAAATTAGATACTGCTTTTGTAATTGTTCGCCTATTTGAACCTGGGAATTCTCTTACGGTTTCTATAATTGTATTTCTCAATAGTTTTGCCTGCTCTTGCAATTCCTCTTTTGTTTCCTTAACCACGAGAGTGCCATCATATTTAAAACCTAGTTTCCCCGAATCTTTATCTTTTTGAAAAGTCAGTTTAAATGGAGTTACTTCTTTGTTATACCGACATTTAGGCTGTCTTACTTCAATGCTTTCTGATGAACCTATCCTACGCACAGCTAATTGAATATCAACGGCAGCTCTAATATCTGATGAACCTCGCATATCAGAACTTGCATCGTATCCACCTTGTCCAGGCTTACGATTGTGATGAATTATTAAAACCGAAATTGATTCTTTGGTAAACGCCCGTAATTTAGAGAAAAATAGTGCCATATCTTTTGAGGAATTTTCATCACCCTTATTCACTCTAGTCATTGAATCAATAATCACGAGTCCAATACCTTTTTCTTTGCAAATCTCAACTATTTCCTTTACACTCTTACCGCTCACCCCAAACCCACTCATTGAAAGCAGATAAATTGGCATTTCATTTAAGTCCGTTAAGCTTTTAAAACGCTCACTATACAGACGTTCTCCGCTCTCCTCATCAATTATCAAAACCCCAGTCTGTTTAGTATTGTAAATATTTAAAAACTCTCTGCCAGTAGCAATGGAAATTGCCATATCCATCACTAGCCAAGTCTTGAATGAGCCAGACATCCCGGACAATATCGTTATGGCCTCTTCTGGCACTAACTCATCTATTAACCAGCTAATTGGTGGTAAGTTTTTTTCCAGCAACTCGCTAATTGACAGCAGTTTTATATTATTATTCTCTTTAGCCATCTTTTTCTCCTTCTGTGGCCTAAAAGAACGGGCCCGTTCATTGCTATTATTTAGCTCTAGAACTGCCCGTAGTTTACATCATAGAAAAAAGACCGTAAACTAAAGTCAAAATAAGTTAAAAGCTTAAGTTATTTTTTTGAAAAGAGGGTTTATCATAATTTCTTCTCTATCAACATAATACAAAATAACATCCTCTTCTATTCCTAGCTTTTTTCTAGCTAAATCATTAATATCCCTCGCTGCCTTATACACCACATCTAAATCAATTTTTTTATATACTTCTTTTTTCTTTACATACCTAAACCAATTAATTTGCTGGAATACATTGCTGGCATCTAGTGTCTCCGAAGGTCTCCAGAATAAATAGCAGCATACTGCATATCTGTTTATGCCCCCAATTTTTACCTTTCTCTTCCTATCTAATGTCCCGTCATCTTTTTCTAATATTAAAAATGGATTAATAAAGCGAATTCTGTATTCCTCATACGATTTAAGCTTTTCCAAAGTTTCAATAGATTTTGCCTCTAAAATCTGGCGTCTTTCAAAACTTTTTGCTTTAACTTTTGCGTTAAAAGCAATAGATTCTCTTTTGCCAACTCTTATCTCAATATCTGGGTAAATAGGTTTAAAACTTGGCTTTACAAAAAACTTATAATCTTTCATAATATATATTTTACCTATTTTAAACGCTAATTCAAGCATAGTCTTTATTTATATTATCTTGTAAAAAAACAGGAAAAATGCTAAAATAACCCTATGGGCGAATGGCGGAACTGGTAGACGCGACAGACTCAAAATCTGTTAGTGGCAACACTGTGAGGGTTCAAGTCCCTCTTTGCCCACCATTTTTTTAACGTGATATAGATTATGATTAATTGGATGTTTTTCCCTCAAACCGATAAAATCCCAAATCATTTAAATGGGATTATTTCGGCATTTAAAGAGGAATCGGAAAAAATAGATTCTACAAAACATACCGGGAAAGATAACCTGGAATCTAATAAGGTTCTTGAGATTTTGCAGCCACAATTATTGAAAATTGGCTACAATGTTGAACGTTCTAAAAAAGCAGAAGACAAAATAAAAGTCCCGGTTTTATTTGGGAAGAATGGGAAAGTTGAACTAAACTTCGAAGTTGATGCCTTTTCAGAGTCGCTCAAGACCGTTATAGAAGTTGAAGCTGGACGGGCAGTTTGTAACTATCAATTTTTAAAAGATTTTTACGAAGCCTGTATGATGAATAATGTTGAATACTTTGTTGTTGCTGTGAAAAATATATATCGCAATTCAAACGATTTTGAAAAAGTGTGTGACTTCTTCCGGGCTTTATATTCGAGTAATAGAATGGATATTCCGCTTAAAGGGATATTAGTGATTGGATATTAAGAACAATTATTTATCTTTTCTTGCAGTAAAAATCACCAGAATGGAGCCAATGGAATCATCTTTGGCTTTATTTTAAAGCAACCCATATATCGCGAATTCTAAAAAAATTGTTTCAGCTCTTTACGTTTAACGTCTGTTGCTCAAAATAACTTTCCAGAATGATTTACAAAATGTATGACAAAATGTGTTGACAAAAGTAAAACAGTTTGGTATTATAGGGGTAAGTTCGAACAAATTATATAAAGTTTTAATAAGGAGAATTAATATGAAAGATTCAAATTTTAATTTACCAACCCCACAAATGCTCATTAAGAAAGCAAAGGAAGAAACAATCCCAGTTTCATTACGTGTCAAGGAAAGCACAGTTGCTATTTTCGATAAAATGGCCAAAGAAGCTGGAGTAAATAGAGGTGCAATGATGAATACTTGGTTGGACTTCTATGCACAAAACTACACATCGTCAAGCGAAGACAACTCTAAAGACATAATGATTAGTTATCTAAATTCCGAAAGGTTCTGGAAAGTAATACCGAGCCTTACTCCAGAAGAATTAATCTATAGGCTCGCTTCAAATAAAAATGTTGAATTCGGAGAAGCAGGAGATGTGCATACTTTGCTAAAATCTTATAATAATAAGATTTATGATGATGTGATGCTCTGCATCGAACCACTTGATGATGGCTTCTCTGATTCTATTTACGCACGAGAAGAAGTGGGTTTGAGGTGTGATGAGGACTCCAACGACCTCTTTGTCACCATCGAGCAATGGCCACTTGTTTCCGTTCTGCTTGCTGAATATAGCCAGAAATATGGAAAACTATTTCCTAACCAATCCACTTGCATAACCGCTGGTATGTATGAAAAAATTGCTAAAGCCTGCAAACAATACCCTAAACCGGATAGTGTATTAGCAACTGCAATCAAGGGTATTTTACTTGATTTTGTGGAGAAGCAAAATGATTAAGTTGACCGAGCATTATAAGAATCGTTATAAAGAACGAGTATCTAAAAGTAGCAAAAATATGCAGTTAATGGCTGATAGAGCATTCGAGCTCGGGACTAATCTTGACGATATTCAAAATACTAAAGTGAAAAAAGAGATTGAGAATAGAACCAGAACCAAAAATAATGCTCCCTGGGTTAAATGTAAAATCTATAGAGGATACGTTTGGTGGTTTTCAGCTACGACAATTTTAACCGTCTACACACTACCGATTATTCGCAATATTTATAAATAATATTTTGATTAATCATAAAAAAGGGCCAAATGGTCCCTTTTTATTAAAACCTTTTCTTCAACTCGTTGGCAATTCTCTCAATAACTGGAACTACTAAAGCATTCCCCATAATAAAATACCTTTGTCGCTCTGGCATTTCCGTATTGGTCCAGTTGTCTGGAAAACCATTTATACGCTCACACTCTACAGGTGTTAGTATCCGAAGTTTTTTAGTTTTAGGGTCTTTAATCACGTGAGTGCTGCGGTTAAGTGAACTTTCACTTGTTAGCATTGTCCTTGCTGGTCGGTCTAGCGGGTCAGGAAAAGCAATCGCTCCTTCAGAAAATGTATAGGTATAGCCACTGGTAGACTTCCTTTCTATTCTTTTTGCACCCTTTAAATAATCCCATTTACCCATTTTGTCATCAGAAATATAATAATGTTCATCTACACCTCCTTTCTCCACTATTTTTGAGAGAGTTGTTGGATTTTCATAAATAGGTGTGGTTTCAATAGACAATACTTTACCATCTACCATTACACCAGAGTTATTAAGCCCTGCAGAGAAGTTTTTTGTTAAATCTACTAAATCTTTAAAGCGAGAAACATCTGTTTCAGTAATTCTTTTTGTGGATTCTTTATCTACTGGAAATGCAGTTCCGAAAACACCATCTGACAGAATCCACTTTTTCATTCCATCATCTTGTTTCGCTTGTTTCTCTAATGCAGTATGCAGTTTAGTTCCTTTCTTGTAAGCAAGAATAAATGTTCTCCTACGCCTTTGGGCATAGCCATATTCCGCAGCGTTTATAACTCGCCACTCGACATAATACCCCTCTCCCATTAAGCAACGAAGAATAACACCGAAATCTCTTCCCCTCTGTTTAGCCGGTGATTTCAACAACCTATCTACATTTTCCAATAATACATAGTTTGGATGTCGTAACTTGATAATCTTATAGATAGACCACCATAAAACACCTTTTTTCCCTTCAATTCCTCGTGCTCCAGTTCGTGCTACCGAATAGTCCTGACAAGGAAAACCACCACATAATAAATCGTGTTCTGGTGCTTCTTCAATGACCGTTGCAATATCCTCATTTGAACATTTTTCGGGATTACCAAAGTTTTTGACATAGCATTTATAAGCCCACTGACCTTTTTGTCCCGGTTCCCACTGATTAGCCCAAACCGTATCAAAAATTGAAGAACTTCTTTCAAATCCAACACGGAAACCACCGACGCCAGCAAACAGCTCTACTACACGTATCTTCTTATTTGACACGTTTTCCTCCTTTTTTATATGTTTAATTATAACACGAAAACAGCTTGTAAGACCTTCTGCTTTCAAAAATTGCCAAGAGAGTGTAAACTTGTAGTAAGTATCTTAACACTTAATTGGGGGAGAAAAGGAAAAGTATGGAGATTAAATACTCATCAGAATTAAAAAATAAGAGCGACGAGAAGAAACTTTTTAACATTGAAACTTTTAGCAAACTTGATAAAACTGGGCTGTCTTTTGGTGGTGTTGAACGCCGTATTCTGATGAAGGAATTTCCAACTGGAGAAAAACTATATATTCAATATCCAGGTAAAGAAACAGTGAGAGAAAACAATCCTAGACCTTGGGATTTTAGACCGAAACTACTTTTACCAAACGGCGAATGGCTAAAAGATTTAAGTTTTAAAGATGTTTGGGATGACCTATATATGCTAAAAGATTTTGCTATGGATATGGGTTATTTAGCTACGCTATTTTTCCGTATTGCTTATATGATGGATACTAAAAAAGTAACAAAAACACTAAAATATGAAGACATTGATACTTCAACTGGAGAAATTGTAAAAACTGGCGAAATGGAATTATCTTGGTTTGAATACGACCCAAGTGAAGAAATATTGAGTGGTTTTCAAATTTCTACAGAAGCACTTCGGGGTTGTTCGGTTTCTGCATATCTAGCATACAATGACTATCTAGCCCAAAACGAAGACTGTAAGTATTATTACCGAGCTGTTTATGATAAGGGAGAAACTTGGAAGACAGATACTGGTCGTAGAAATACACTATTAACTCATATGGCTGTGATTGCCTTTATTGAAAATCTATTAAGATTTACAGAAATTACAGATATGTTCCAGAGGGGTATGGGAGTTGCCAATCTACCGACTAAATACTGGGAAGAAGTTACTGGCGGCAGAGTGACAAAAGCTTAACGCATAAAGATACTACTTCGCACAAAAAACCGCTCATACACGCCTTAAAATGCGAAATACAAGCGATTTTTCGGTTGGCTATTAATCACCATAGTTTAGTTAAAGACATTTTTTGGCTACTCAATGCTACTATTCAGCTATTAGTTCTTCTTGCTCATCAAAATGAGTCCCACCATTCTTCTCTACAATCTCTTTGGCTTCTTTTTCAGACACTTTATCGGCATCATTGGAATTAATTACATTTGCAAAGAAACTATCTGGGTCATATTTCCAGCCATCTTCTTTATAATCATAGCGAGCATAATCGCTCAAGACTATTAAATCTTCTTTAGCAAAATATTCATTGGTTCGCTCGCCAGCTAGTTCATTCCATTTTTTCTTCGGCATTTTATACTTCCTCCTACACTTTCATCTTAACATTATTAATCATAAAAATCGATAGATTAACCATTATGAGCCATAATCAAATCAAACACATTTTTCCGCTGTTCTTCTGTCAAATCGCTAAAACCCTCAATCTCTTCTTTCAAACCATCTTCAGTAAAAGGTTTTCCATCAATCTGATGTGAAGCAATCAGAGCATAAACAGCACTAAAGATTTCTTTATCTTCAATCTTTTTCACCCATTCGGGTGCCTCAACTGCAAATTCAATTTTACTCATTTTTAATATCTCCTCATTAATTAGACATTAAGTGTTATATAATCGTCATCCCCAGATTTTAAATCCCTTTCTATCTGCTCAAGAGAATATTTTTCACAAAGCCAAGCAAGGTGGTTTTCAATGACTACTTTATCACCACTCGTCAAAAAGTCATAACCTTTCGGGTTATATTTCTTTAACAATTCTAATATCTTTTCATCTTTACTCATATTGTCGTCCTTCATTATATCAATAACAATAAAATATTACGATATTGATTACACCTCCTTATTTGAGTCACTGAATAGCTCATCCATTACTTTTCTGCCTTCGTCTGTCGCGAGTGCAAAATGCTCCATATGAGACAATTCTAGCATTGAAACATTATTGCCATACAGTTTAATCCATCGGCTATAACAATAATAAACATTTTCGTGTTGTTCTTTAGGGTTTATACCAACATATAACCCTAGTTTTTGGAAGAAATTAACTGTCTTTGAATTCACTAATGGCATATTTGGGAACTTGCAACGTAGCATTTCGCTCCAAAAGCTTTGTCCTAATCCTTTTATGCGATATCTTTCATCGCTAGTCAGTTTATCCATTATTTCAAAACAATCTTCTGGAGCGGTTTTATTTATGAGGTTAATAGCTCGTAAAAATCGTCTTTTTCCCTCACCACTTAACGAATTCTTATATAGTGTCCTACAAGCACCCTCTTTTAGGTTAGTGAGATGAGATGGTATTTCTTTAATCAAACCCCGATATTTTAGTATTCCTAAAGTATTTAAGCTTTGGTTATTAAATATTTCTTTTCTAACCCACCGAGCAGCTTCTTCCTGCCTCTTTATGTAATCATCGCCAGACAACTCTAACCATTTTTGATACGCCTTAATTAAGGGTATCATTTTATTATCTAGTTCTCCACTCATTTGTTCTTCCATCAGAAAATTTGGTCGGTCAGTCTGAAAATCGAATATCCCCTCCCTCTTTTCTTCCGACATTTTTAACAATTTATCGCAAAAAATCCTCATTTTGTCTTCGCTATAATTAGACCGTAGCAATAATTCCCCCAACTCAATACCAGCTTTGTCGGTAGGATTATAATTATTCCCAAAAACCTTCCACGGACCACCTTTTTTGCCAAGTGGTTTATAAAATAATTGAAGAGCGATACCGTTAGTCAAAATACCAAATTCAGCTTCAAGCTGTTTCATATAAGAAAACAATTGTAACCTTGCATCGCCATCTTCCAAAGCTACTTTCCACTTTAATTCAAAAACTATACTAGGAAAATCACCATATAATGCCACTATATCTGCCCTTTTTGGATTTTGCTTTTCGTGCCCAAAGTAAACGCTATACTGTCGGTCTATTTCATCTTCTCCCCAACCAAAAATATCGTGTAGATATTCTCGATAATGACACTCAAAGTCTTCTTCATCCATTCCGGCATTATGACTCCCCACGGTGTAATACCGAACACGTTTACATAGCTTTTCCCAAGAACTCATTTTCCTCCTTAAATGATTTAACAATCAGCACCTCCACAAAAAACCAGTGGCAAGTGTCAGACTGTCAACATCCTTAAAGCAAGTAACCAAACCTGCGGCACTATACCACTGGATTTAAAGCTTGGTTATGCTGAATAAATCAGCTCTTGCTTCACATAGATGTTGACTATTTAATTATAGAATAGAATTACTTAAAAGTAAATCAGCCACAACCTTTAATCGGCTTTGTTATTTACACTACTTTTACACTTCTCTTCTAATGTCCATAAATGTATTATTGTGTCACAAAAATTATCTCAAACCCCAATTAAAAACTAATAACAGGGCGGTGAAATAATCCATAATGCTTCCGTTTACTAAACTCAAAATCTGGTTGTAGCAATACAGTGAGGGTTCAAGTCCCTCCTCGCCCACCAAACGATTATTTATCCCACGGAAATTCATGACCGTAATGTCCATACATTGCGGTTTTTTCATAGATTGGGCGCTTCAAATCTAGATATTTAATAATACCATTCGGCGTCAAATCATAGCCTTCGATTTCCTCGGCTTTACCATCAATAATCACGGTCTTTTCCAAAGGCTCCGCATAACCAATCGCATATGCCAAACGCACCAACACTTCATGCGCATGACGCTTCCTTAAATAATCTACTGCAATCCTACGCGCCATATAGGCAGCCGAGCGGTCGACTTTGGATGGATCCTTGCCCGAATAGCATCCACCACCAATTGCTACGCGCGGTCCATAATTATCTACGATTAACTTACGTCCCGTGAGTCCAGTATCCGCATCAAATCCACCTTGATTCCAATCTCCTGCTGGATTAATATGGAGCTCCAATTTGCCACTCAAATTCTCTGCCGCGATAAATTCACGCACCATTTTTTCAAGCTCGTCATGTGGTACATTTTGAAAACTCGCCACAATCGAATCAATCGTGCCATCTGGCGCAATCGTGATTTGAGTTTTACCATCAAATGAATATTTGTCGTAAATAAACTGGTTCAATTTTCTTGCCAGTATTACTTCGAGTGGCAAAAGTTCAGGTGTTTCATCGCAGGCATAGCCAATCATAATCCCCTGGTCGCCAGCCCCACCAGTATCTACGCCGGCAGCAATTTCTGGTGATTGCTTCACGATTTTGGTATGGACTTCGACATCGTCTCCAGCAATTCTGTGTACGATGGCAGGAATATCAACTTCTGGTGCAGTTGAAGTGATTTCGCCGGTCACAAATACCACGCCGTGTCCGCCGCAGGCTTCTGCCGCTACGCGCGCATTCGCGTCTTTAGCTAAATATGCGTCCAAAATCGCATCGCTGATTCGGTCACATAGCTTGTCTGGATGTTTTGGAGAGACACTCTCCGCTGTTCTGTAGAACATATCTTTCCTTTCTGGACGGATTTACCACCTTGCCTTTCTAATCTTCAAATCGGTAGGTTGGCAGGAGGTCGTCAGGCCGTTCCCTCGCCCCTTCTTGATATTATTAATAGTATTTCGATTATAGCACATATGTGTTAAAATGAAACCATGAAGATTGCGATTTTCAGTGATTGCTACCTAGATCTTACGGGGGGTATTACGAGTTCCATCAACGCTCAAAAGCAAGCTCTCGAAGACCTTGGCCACACGGTCTATGTTTTTAGTAGCGGTTATCCGCGCACCAAAGAAGAATTGCAAAAACTAGCTTCTCGTAATATTTTTAAAGTTCCAAGTTGTAAATTCTTTTTCCGTGGTATTACACCAATCTCGCGTCGTCCAGACGTCGTTGGAAAATGGCTGACAAAGCACCATCCAGAAATCCAAGATTTTGATGTATTTTATATCCATTACGAAGCCGGTTGTTCTATTGCTGGTATGAAACTTGCCAAAAGATGTCGCATTCCAATCGTTCAAGTTATGCATGGTCGCGAAGACGTTGGTGAATCAAATATTGTTTTTATTGGCTTTCGTACTATTGTTGCTACGCTTCTCAACTGGCTTCATTCTTGGTATATTCCACATAAAACCATCATTAACCGCGATAATTTTCTTGCCACTACAACCGCCAAAGCAAAAATGTGGACCATCATGGTAAATCACGCCAATTACGCTGATATAGTTTTGACCCCATCTGACCACTTCCGTCAAAAACTCATCCATTACGGCGTTAAAAAAGATATCAAAGTCTTCCCAAATGGTATCGCTGACGAGAATTTCCCTAAAAATCCAGAAGTAAAAAAACTTGAAAAACGT
Source organism: Candidatus Saccharimonadota bacterium (assembly GCA_017431105.1). Classification (GTDB taxonomy): domain Bacteria; phylum Patescibacteriota; class Saccharimonadia; order Saccharimonadales; family Saccharimonadaceae; genus Nanosyncoccus. Next base: position 20,193 of record JAFRLS010000021.1, read on the forward strand.
CAAACCCTCCGCATGATTTGGCATTCGCGCGTTTCTGGTGAAAAACGTATCATGGCATTTCTTCAGGCTTTACGCAGTCTAGACGGCGATTATCGCCTCAGCGTTTATGGCAACGGTGGAGACCTTTCGCGTGCCAAACGTTATGTTTCTCGTTATAATCTGAACGTAGTTTTTCATGGCAACACGGATTATCGCACTATTACGGTTAAACTGCCTAAATCGCATTTAGATATTCTCGCCTCATATAACTTTGATACTTTTGGCATGACTTTAATCGAGGCAGAATCCTATGGTGTACCGGTTTTCTTCTGCGATCCTGACATGCAGGAAATCGTTCCGTCGGGTAGTTTCGTAATGAGTGCCGACCCATCCCCTGCCGCCATAGCCGAAGCCCTAAATGATTTACTCGCCCATCCAGAACGTATCGAAAAAATGAGCCAAATCATGCTAAAACATCGCGACGAGGTTTTGATTTCAAACCGTATCAAAGCTCTGGTTAAAATATTTAATGATATAATTAAGAAATGAGATATTTAGCGGACTTATTAACTTTAATTAGATTTGTTTTAAGTATTATTCTAATAATTTTGGCTTTTGTTGGCTCACCGGCTGAGAATGCTTTTATCATTTTTCTCACCGCTGAGCTTACTGATACATTTGATGGCACTTGCGCGCGTAAGTGGCCTTTTCCAAAAAACAAAGTTCCCAAATATCGCAAATACGCTGCACAGTACGACATGGTTTCCGATGTCTTATTAGCCGCCGGACACGTTTTGTATTGTACTTTGCAAGTCAACTGGATTGTTGGCGTGGTTGTGATTATTTACTACACAGTAATTTGTGGCGCTTTGGAACTAATTCTTTATGGCAAATTCTTTGGTCATCCGGATAATTGCACTAAGAACTCACTCACGCGTCGCAATTTCCCTCTCGCCAAAAAAATCGTCCTCACTCGCCGATACTTGTACACAATCTGCCTCGGCATTGTCAATGCTTTTATTCTCTTCGCGACCAGCTGGCCGATGCCAGTTAAAATCGGACTTTTTATCTTCGGTTGCTCCATCTTTGTATTTATCTGGTTCTTCCTGTGTCAGCGCCGCAAAAACGTTTCACGCGACGCCGTGCATATCGAAAAAGAGCTTTCCAATTCCGCAAAAAAATAGTAAAAAACCTGCATAATTATGTTACAATAAGATTATGAAGACGAATATGTTTATTCTTGCTGGGCTACTGGGTTTCACTACTATTTCTGGTGCCATTTTGGCCTCCGATAGTACCGTGGCTGACG
>JAFRLS010000022.1 GCA_017431105.1 Candidatus Saccharimonadota bacterium
AACGCTGCCACTCTATATCATTACGACCAAGGATTTTGGATGAGTTCGGAGGCATCACGTAACGGTGCTAGCCGATGGTATATATCCTATGGAATCCCTGATGGTTTATTATCAATTGGAAAAGGCAATTTGCGTTCTGAGGGTCACTACATCCGCTGTGTCCAGGCTCCATAAGCTTATTCCAGTCTATAGCTTCTACAGCTACTGGAGGATAAAGACCCTACGCCATCGCCAGTGCTGGAACGATTGTAAACAAGAATGCTTCTGATGATAGTGGTAATCTGAATACTGCTACAGAAAGCATATGTCCAAAAGGATGGACGTTGCCAACTACGAAACAGATTAATAATAATAGGAACACTATTAATTTTAGTCCAATTTTGGGTGGATATTATGACAATACTGCTCTATCCAATAAGGCTACGTATGGAGCTTGGTGGAGCACCGAGATGTCTAGTAGTGCAAGTCGATATTATTTACGTTACAATGGTAGCGATCTATCTACCAGCGGCATGCGTCGCCGCTATGGGTTCTATGTGCGGTGCGTTAGTGAAGAAAAGACTGTAACAGACTTAACTTATCTTCAGGATATGACGGGTGAGATTGCAAACAATATGCTGTAGGATTTTTCATCTGTCTCAAGTGAACTTGTTGATGAGCCCAAGAAGATTTTGAGAATTTTAGAAAATTTTTGTAGCGTGGCCCCCATCCGGCGCAAGACGCAAAAATTTTCGTTAAGAAATTCGAAAAATCTTCCTGGTGCGAAATCAATGGTTCACGAAAGACAGATAAAAAATCCCTACCACCTGTTGTAAAAATAGCAATGAGCAAGTCCAAAGCTATCAAAAACCTTATTTCATTGTTCCTGACGTTCCTTAATGGGATTTCATCATTGAGGAAAATAGTATTTTATTATTTCTATTAGAAAATCATCTATTCAAGAGAGACTGATAAAGAAACTGTCACTCCTGGCGCGAAATCAATGGTTTACGAAAGACAGATAAAAAATCCAGTATTGCTATTTCTTCTTACTATCTTTCTCGGCTTTCGCCTCTTTCTCAGCCTTCGCATCTTTCCTTCGGTTAAGCCGATTCATCGCCTTAATCAACATAAAAATCACCCACGCAATAATCAAAAACTCAATCACATTTTGAATAAAATTGCCATAAGCAATCACCGCTTCGGTGTCCCCGCCAAAGAAATTCGGAATCACAATTTTGAGATCGCGAAAATTCACACCACCGCCAATCAACCCTACGACTGGCATTATAATGTCATTCACCAGGGAATTAACAATTGCCGTAAACGCTCCACCTACCGCCACACCTACTGCGAGGTCTACCACCGAACCCCGATTGATAAATTCGATAAATTCCTTGCGAAACCCCGAATCTTTTTCTTTTACAGTAGAAACTTTTTCTTTAATTTTGCCAGATTTTTCTCCCATAATTACTCCTGTTTAGATATTTAAGTTTCTGTCTCTGAAAAATTACTAAATTCATTATAGAGATTTTCCAGACTAGTCTGAGAGTTTTTCAGGATTGACTTCAAATCATCGTCTTTGGCAGTATCGATAATCCCAGTTTCATCGCTTATAATCGTATAAATTTCCAGTGCCATTTTGTGCGCATAAGTCCTATCCAGTAGCCCATTGATTTTGGCTGCAAACAAATCCTCATTAAGAGCCTCTTTATTTAGCTCCGCTTCCTCCGCATAATTTGCCAACTTTTTCTCATCTATTTTGAAAGCTTGCTCCATATAATTAGTTAGCTGGGAAGAAGTATTAGAAAAAATCCCTTTTAAGCTCGCCGAAAGCGAACGCAACTTTGAGGATTTTACATTTGGCTGGTAAGTATCTATCAATTCTACATCGCTCGATAGATGCAGATTTAGAGTATAGCATTCTACTTCCAGACTAGGCTTCTTGTTGCTACCCATTATTGAACCAAAAATCATCATCACAATCAGGGCCGCCAAAGCAATCATCCCCCACATAAAATATTTAGAGGTAATAATTTTCATTAGGCCAGTATTATTTTTTGCTGGTTTTGCCTCAGCCGAAATTTGGTTCAGATAGTCCTGACTGTCCATGATATAATATTATTATAGCATGTACGACTTAAAAGAGGAAATAAAATCTAGACTCCAAGTAGAGGATGTTGTGGGTCGCTATGTGGAGTTAAAACGCACCGGCCGCAATCTCAAAGGCCGCTCTCCATGGGGTGTAGACAAGACCCCTAGTTTTATGGTTTCTCCCGAAAAAGGCATTTGGCACGACTTTTCCGCCGGCAAAGGCGGCGATATCTTTACCTTCATCATGGAAGTAGAGGGAATCACCTTCAAAGAAGCTCTCGAAAAATTAGCCTTAGAGGCCGGCTTAGACCCCAAGAAATATGGCAATCTAAACCAAAAAACCGATCAAAAGTTCATCGAAAAAAAGAAACGTGCCAAAGAAGCCCTCAGCCTCTCCACTAAATATTACCAGGCTTGCCTAGCTAGAAGCCGGGAAGTTTGCGAATATGTTTTTTACAAAAGAAACCTCAGCCGCACTACTGTGGCTGAGTTCAAAATCGGCTATGCCCCACCAAGCGGCCACGCCCT
>JAFRLS010000023.1 GCA_017431105.1 Candidatus Saccharimonadota bacterium
AGTCGGTAATCGTACAACCGTCATCAATCACTGCAGTGATATTATCAGTGGTGTTTTCAATAGCGAAAGCACCAAGGATTGGCATAGCTGCAAGAGCTACAGAAGCTGCACCGGCTGCGATTATTGATTTTTTCATTTAATTATTTCTCCTCCTGCTTTTAAGCAGAATTAAATTATATTTTGTGTTAAATGTATGAACCTTTAACATTTCTTATTATACACGAGCATAATGGCATCGTCAACACGTTTTTTAAGATTTTTTTAAGTCTTTTCCACATAAAAATATCAGATACGCGACACCTAAAATGTGCTATAATACCACTAAGGATAGATACTTGTAGAATTTTTTAACGCGGAAAGGACTTTTTGTTTGAAAATAAAAGAAATGGAACCCGTACCTAAAAAGAAATACGGGCAAATTATTAGAAATGGAGTAAAAACAAACACTCTTGAAGACGGAACAGTTTTGTATCTTGCTCGATTGGGGTACGATATAGAGTTAATAAAACCCACAAGTATAGAGAAAACCAATAATCCTGACATTCTGATGTTTGGTGCTATTTGGAAAATAAAAACTCTTCAGACATACAATAGTAAAACTATAAAGAAACGCTTTCATAAGGCCTCAAAACAAGCGTCTAAGATCATTTTCGATTTAAGAAATGTTGATCGCTATGATAAACAAGTAGAGAAGCAAATTATAGAGTTATTCAAAGGAAATAACAATGTTAACCGATTGATATTAATCAGGAAAAGTGGAGAAACTCTGGACATTTTTAAATAATTAAGGTATAATGACACTATGGGAGGCGACCTTGTCCTTAATTGGGCAGGGCCAAGCCTCCACAACGGGGGGCGACCTCGTTCTTAACTGAGCGGGGCCAAGCCTCTCCTACGAGATACTCCCGAGGGGAGTTTTTTGTTACTGGTATTTCTTAAACAGCTCCTCCAGCCTCCCCTCAAAACCGTGCAGGTATCTTTCAGTGGTAGCGATGCTGGAGTGGCCCATCATCTCTTTGATCTCGGGAATGCTAGCACCTTTTCTCTGTAAATCCGTGGCGAAGGAGTGTCTAAGAGCGTGCGGATAAAATCCATCAAATCCGGCTCTTTCAAAAACTTTTTGAAGCTTCTTTCTAATAGTAGCGACGGTGGGTGGTTCGCCATTTTCTGTTTTTACTCCGTCTACCACTTGCCAGAGATAGCCAGTGGTGATCCTGTATCTTTGCAAATATTTTTGTAGGCTTTGTAGAGTTGCCGTATTTATATACACTTCGCGATTTTTGTGACCTTTGCCGATGAAAGTGATTTTGTTTCTCTCTAGATTTGCTATTTTTAGGTTCGCAAGCTCCGCTATTCGCATGCCAGTCTCAAACATAATTTTTATCATCAACTCCTCTACCTCGTCTGTATATTTTAGCACTTGGGCGATTTCGGCTTTTGAGTAGAATTTGCGTGGAGCTTTTGTCGATTTAAAATAAGGGACATTGTTAAAATTGAAGTCTATTTTCATACCGCTGTTTTGGTAAAATTTCAAAAGAGAAAGAATCGTGGAGGTGTAAATATTAAGAGAGGCACGAGCGACGGAATGCGAAAACTCCTGCTTCACCCAATCGTCGTAAATCTGATTGGTGATGCTTTCTACCGCCTCTATCTTGGTGTCCCTGGCGAATTTTGAGAGAATACTGCGCTTATTATATATAGTAGTCGCAGACATCTGGCGAATATTTTTGCAATAATCCAGGTATTCGGCGATTTGATGATCGATTTTTGACATAAAAACTCCTGTTAATTATTTTGTATTTAACACAAAATATAAAATAATTCTGCTTATATAAGTAGAAAGGAGAATAATTAAATGAAAAAATCAATAATCGCAGCCGGTGCAGCTTCTGTAGCTCTTGCAGCTATGCCTATTGTCGGTGTATTCGCTGAACCTACAGTTGTAAACGATGGCTCAAGAAGCGATTCGATCACTGCTGAAATCAAAAATGGCTGTACAATAGTTGATGATGCCGCAGATAAAAATGTAGCCATCGTCGTAGCTCCAGGCAACACCGCAGAAAGTTCTGCTACCAGCAGTATCACTGTTTCCTGCAATACTACAGGTTGGAGCATCTCGGCTATTGGTGCTAATACAGCTTCTGGTGTTACCGCTGTCAATAAACTTTCTTACTACGACGGTGAGAATACTCAGGAAATCGGAAGCGCTGATAGCTTTGTAGATGGCACTTCTAACTGGGCATTTAAAGTAGCAGGGCTTAGCAATCCAAGTGCCGCTACAGTTACACCTGCTTACAACGGTTATAAGCAAGTCCCAACATCAGCCACTGCAATTGTAACTGCTGGAACAAAAGCATCCACTTCTGTAAACACTCAATACAAAGTATACGCATCGCTTAATCAAGCTCCTGGAACTTACACTGGTAAAGTAACCTATACTGTATCTCATACAGAAGGGGAATAATTAGCGAAAGCTAAAACAAAACTAGTATTTAATATATGGTGGGCACCCTTAGGTGAACACCATATATTAATATCAAATCATATTTAATACATATATATTATATAAGCGAGGTAAATAAAACATCATGGAGGAGGTGGCAAATACTAATAAGAAGAACAAGCATACTAAGCAGATCGTAGTCTTAGTA
>JAFRLS010000024.1 GCA_017431105.1 Candidatus Saccharimonadota bacterium
ACACCCCGAAATAGCAATCTGCTCTTCCCCCGCGAGTTTCATCTTGCCATAGACTGTTTCCGGCTTCTTCTCGTCATCCTCAAGATATTCCTCCGTAATCGGCTTACTCCCGCCAAAAACATAATCTGTCGAGATATGTACGAGTATCGGTCCGCCCTTCATTCCATTCCAATCCTTACTTTTCCCGAGCGCCGCACAGGCTCTTGCGAGGTTCCCCGGCCCTTCGGCATTGATTTTATAGACTAATTCTTCCTGTGTCTCTGCCTTATCAACGGCAGTATACGCCGCACAGTTAATCACGAGTTCCGGCCGAACCTCATTGAATACATTTTTTATACTCTCTATGTCAGTAATATCCAAAAAGAGGCCATCCACCTCTGAATTCCCATTGCTAGAAACCTCTTCTCCTCCGACTTTCCGCCCCGAAAGGTCCGTCAAAACAATCTCATTCTGACCATCCCGCGCGAACTTCTCCCGCACCGCCTGAGCCAGCATCCCCCTCGCTCCTGTAATCAAAATTTTCATACCTAAATTATACCATCATACAAACTTAAAAGCAAGCTTCATCTCAGCTCACCACTTCGACAAAATCTTATTAACATTTATTCTACTAATGATATATGAAAAGATCGGTTTCAGCACAAAATATACCACTATCATCTCAATTCCCGCAAAGATATATGCTTGAATAGGGGTGTCAAATTTAGTAGGCAATGCTACTCCAAAAATTGCACCTATGCCGAAAATTATCTCTCTCGCAATATATTCTCCTCCACAGAATATCAATGTATGTTTACCAACGGCACTCAAAAATTTCACACTTTCAAGTTGCTTCGAGATAAACAGTATCGCAAAAACGCAAATCAATGGCCTCACAATCTGAGCCAATCCCATTGTAAAGCTATTTATTGCCCAGAAACTTCCACCTATATTCTTGCCCATAAACAAACTTATTAGATATATAACCGAGCCCCAACCTAAAATGTTCTTTACTATCTTTATGTTTCTCTTATCGTGACTGAAGACCTTTTGTATTATTGGATGCAAAATATAACCTAGTGCAAAAAATGGTATATAAAACAGCATGCTATCGACATTCCACCACCAAGAAGGCACCTTTATCGGCGTTGGGTTAATTACAAACCAGGCTATAGCAAAAAATCCCAAGCAAACCCCCAATATCAAATACCACTTCTTCAATCTTTTAATCAATGAAAAAACTATCTCCATCACAAATAGACATGATAAGAACCACAACGTACCAAAAGAATGATTCCGTATAAAGCCACTATAAAGCTGCGTCCCCATAGCTGGTACATTATTATAATTTCCATTCACTAAAACCGATACCAGAATCATAGCGACGGCAAATATATATAGCGGAATTATTATAGTTTTAATCTTGTGAAGCAAATTTTCAAAAAATCCTCTCTCATTCCTCGTCTCCATGCAGCCGGCCAAGAAGAAAAACAACGGAACGCTAAACATGAACACCCACTTTACTAAACTATCCCCACTTTTTGCTGTTAAATGTCCCACAAAAATAGCGAACATCCCCAATATTTTTGCAACGTCCACCCAAGCTACTCTAGTCTTCGTTACTTTCTCTACTGCCACCATGTTTTAATCCCTACTAAACAAATCTCTTGTATAAACTTTATCCGCGGCATCGGCAATCTCTGATTCCAACCTATTTGCCACAATTATTGAAGAATTCTCCTTAAATGCCTCCAGATCATTCACGATCGGAAAATCATCATAAAGCATATCCTCATCCGAAGAAAGTGTTGGCTCAAAAATAATTACCTCTATCCCCTTCGCCCTTAGCATCCTCATGATGTCTTGGATAGCGCTAGAACGAAAATTATCGCTTCCTGCTTTCATCGTTAAACGATAAATCCCTACTACTTCTGGATTCATCTTCGCAATTTCCGAAACAATAAACTCTTTTCTTGTTTCATTCGCCGACACAATCGCCGAAATCAAATTCTGCGGTACATCTTTATAATTTGCAAGTAACTGTTTAGTATCTTTTGGCAAACAATATCCCCCATAGCCAAACGATGGGTTATTATAAAAATCGCCAATCCTCGGGTCCAAAGAAACTCCAGCAATAATATCTTTTGTGTCTAAACCCTTAGACAAGGCGTATGTGTCCAACTCGTTAAAATATGCTACCCTGAGTGCAAGATAAGTATTCGCAAATAATTTTACCGCCTCTGCCTCAATAGAACTCATAAAGAGAACTGGCACACCCTTTTCTTCTGCCGCCGAGACCAAAAGCTCTGCAAATCTATGCGCTTCCGGCGTTTCATCGCCTACGATAATCCTAGATGGATAAAGGTTATCATAGAGCGCTTTCCCTTCTCGAAGAAACTCCGGCGAAAAGAAAATCCTATCTGTCTGGTATTTCTCTCTCATTCTCCGTATAAAACCCACTGGAATGGTCGATTTTACCACCATGGTTGCATTACAATCTGGCAAGCTCAAAACCTTAGAAATAACATCTTCCACCGAAGAAGTGTCAAAGAAATTTTGCTCCTCATCATAATTTGTCGGGGTAGAAATAATTACAAACTCCGCCCCCGAAAACGCCTCATGAAAATCCAAAGT
>JAFRLS010000025.1 GCA_017431105.1 Candidatus Saccharimonadota bacterium
GTCGGTACCGTATAGTGAACGCTCGCGGTTCAAACGGGGAATGTAGAATTCGCGGGCTTCCTTTTTGGCTTTTTCTTTGGTGAAAGTTTCGCCAGTGAAGAGAAAACGGAATTCGTCGATTTGATTTAGTTCTTTTTTAAGCGCTTCAAAGGCATAGATGGAAAAAGAGGCTGCAGCAATGGAAATTCTGCTACCTTTTTGGATAGTCTGCTTTAAATCATCTACGACTCTTTTATTGATGTTGTCGAGAACTTCGGGAGTTTGAGGCGTGGATGATGATTGTGGTTCTTTTGGTGTGGTTTTTGAAAATAGTCCCATAGTTTTGTTCCGTGTTTGGTATTATTATATCATTATTGGGTAGATTGCGCTATTGGGAAAAATGTTGTATAATGCGAGCAAATGAGTGATATTTTGGCTGTGAGTATTCTGGAGTTGTCGCCTAATTCGAGGCGAGCGTTGGAAAGGAACGGAGTTGATACTTTAAGTGAGTTAATGGCGCATCGGGGATTTGGTTTTTTGACGCCAGAGAATTATGATTCTGAAAGCCTTCGAGAATTAATAAAGGTATGCGACGAAATAGATAAGTTTTACAAGAGGCTGAATGAAAGAATTGTGTCTTTAGATAAAATTGAACATAAGGGCTCTAAACAGGAAAAAGATTATTCTTTTGATGAAGGGCGGCATAGGGCTTTTGAAAGTATCAAGAAAGACTTAATTTCGGTTATGAATTTAGAACAGCCAACTTCGCTTAGGAAAGCAATTTTGACGGTTTTTGCGGGTTCGGCTGATGGTGTATTTGACAGGAAAATGATTAAGACGCTGGTTGAAAGGAAATGTCGTAGGGCGGTTTCCACTAATACCGATGCAATAAGGTCTGCACTTTCTTCTTTAGTGTCTCACGGGTTTTTGAAGCGTGTCGGAGGTGGATATACGCGAGGTGCTATTTTTAATAAGATAATTAAAGAATCGGGGTTCCTAGAGAGACGAGAAGGATTGAATCGTTTCGAAGTGTTGGAAGTGGAAAAATTGAAGCATTTTTTAGATAGTCATATTGGTAAGGAGATTGAGTTTCGCTATAAAACAGAACGTGCTGGTAGCGATAAAAAGTGGAGACGAGTGAGGGTGTATGATCATGATGATACATATTTGATGACTACGGGTAGCTACTTGTCTGGTAGACGAATTAACTATTTGAAAGAAAAAATTGTAGAGTATAGGGAGGTTGATGATTGAGAAGGCGACTTTTGTAGTATAATGATAATATCGAGGGCAGGATCTGCAGTGGATATATGCGGGACACCGCCCTCTTTTTTGCTGTTGATGGTATAATCGAGCTATGGACAAGTACATAAACCAATCAATCACTGTGCGGAGGGAGGCTTTTGGGGCGAATTTTGAGATTGATGCGGAGGCGCAGGGGAAGATTGATGCGCTGTTTGCGGATATTGAAAAGCTGGGTGCGAAATGTAAAGATGCGGGAGAGTTTGAAGCGGAGTTTGCGAAGAGTCCGCTCAATCAGCGATATCTGGATTTATTCACCGAAATTGCGACGAAGGGAGTGGCTAAGAATACTGCAAAGGGTGCAGGGTCTGCGGAAGATTTGGCGGTAGATGCGAAGAAGGATACTACCGCAAGTGTGGTAAAAGGTGCGGCGATGGGCGCAGCGCAAAGCGTGGCGGAGCAGGCGCTTCAAAACGCCGTGCCAACGACGCGGGCGGCGGTACATCAGGAGGCTTATGATGCGGCGCGGAGTGTGCCGGGGCTTGGCGATGCGATTGACATCGCCGAGAAAGCTAGCTATGCGGCGCATTTTGGGAAGCTGTTTAGGAAGAAAAAGAATTAAGTTATAATGCAGAAGATTGACAGAATATATTTCGATATCGACGGGGTGATTCGGGGCGTGGCGTCACCGAAAGAGGACGTGATGGCTCTGCTTCGGTATTGCCTAGATAATTATCCTGGGGCAGTATATTGGCTCACTACGCATTGTCGGGGCGGGGAAAATCATGTTGATTTTGCTCTGAGGGGTGAGTTTTCGGATGAATTTGTGGATGAGCTATATGCTAAAGTCTTTGATAGCGAATATCGTTAAGTAAACTTTAGCCAAAAAGCCAAACCAAGAGTATAATACTAATTATGGAAAAAGATTTATCTTCAAAAAAGGATGAAAAAGTTAACACTTTGATTGACGACGCGAAGGAGGCGTCTGACAAGGGTGATAATACTCAAATACAACTTAGTAATAATTTGATTTCGATTACGCTGGCTTTTGTGGCGCTACTTGCGACGGCGATAAGCACAAGTAGTGTGCTGCCAACGATTAGTATTTTTCAAAAAGTTTTGATTATGATTTCAATTGTGGTATTCTGCGTGTCGATTTTTGTAGGGTTGCTTAACTTTTATTTAAATATGCGGCACCATCAAAAGATAGCGCGTACCAACAGGAAGAAAGCTCAAAGAGCTGATGACGCTAAAAGTAAGAATACGCTTGACGGCGTGGAGCGAACGGAAATGAAGGTTGTGACTTCTAGCTCTGTAAGCCGCAACAACATCTTAATTATGACGCAAGTGGTTTTGCTGGCGATTGGGTTGGTGTTTTGTGTAGCGTTTATTGGTACGATTTTGTTCGGAACGAGCAACGAAATATAAGTCGACTGGTATAAATTTGTTTAGAATGGGTAGTGGAATTTAAGCAGAGAGTAATGAGGCCTTAGCAAAGCGGAATGGGATTTTAGCGGAAGCGAGATTGTAAAAAAATACTGGGGTGAAAACAGTTATGCTCGATATTACGGTGTTTGGGTGTTGTATTTTGTATTGGAGCATGTTAGAAAGAAGCTGGGTTGGAGAAGTTTTGTTTGCGAGTAATATGGATTCCCCTTCAAGGGAACGGGCGACAAATGGCGAATGTGAGCTAGAGATTGGAGGCTGCAACGCGGTGCGGTGCGTCCGTTCCAAAATGGGGGGATTTATACGTTGGTTTCTAGATAACCTTGGTTGCCGTCCTCCCAAGTTTTGCGAAAACAAAAACAGAAAGGAGGTGCGCTATGGAAATAGAATGCAATTTTAGCTTCAGGTTCAAGCGCAAGCCAAAAATAAAAAAGGTTACTGTCGTCGTAGACGAGCAGTAACCTAACCAACCCAGGCATGATTCTAGACTCTCATGCCTCCTGCTACCATTATAGCAATGGTAGCAGGGTCCAGTCAAGAAAAATTTTCGATGACGGTGTATAATAAACATATGAGCGAAACCTTTTCAACTAAGAAAAATGACGAAATCGAGTCGCTAGCAGACGATATCGAAGCTTCGGCGGAGAGACGAAAAATGATTTCGTCGAGTTCTTATGGTTTGTTGGCTTTGTTCTTCGGCTGGTTGGGAGTTCACGATTTTAGTGCTGAGCGTTACGGTTATGGTTGCGTGCATTTAATTATGGCGGCGATTGCGTTATGTATATTACCATTTGATATTAGTAATTTCTTGCCACCGACACTATTATTCATTAGTTGGTTATGGGCGATTTGGGAGGCGATACGATTTAGAAAGACTTCTGATGTCTTGTATATACAGACGCATGAAGCAAATACACGTGATTACATTATTAAGGCTAAGGTAGCAGATTTTTTTACAGTAATCGCAATTGTTGCGGTTATTGCAACAATCTATTTTGTAATTAGCTCCAAGAATTGTTATGCTTCTGGGTGTTCTGGTGCTGGTTGGGCAATTGTGATCGCTATTGGCATTGGTTTTATTCCATTTGTGGTAGCTGTGACGTTGTTGATTGGCGAGTTTGCGTTATATTATAGAATGTCAGAGGTATTGAAGAAAAATAGCATTCTTAAAAATCATACTATCATAATGTGTTGTCTTGGTTCTATCCTTCTGATAGCTACTATCGCTTTAATCATCTCTTTTGTAACGGCGTAATGGAATCTGTCAAACGTGGATTGGAATGGCAACAGTTAACGGTTTACACAATGAACGTGAAGTAAGGGAAGTTTTGTTTGCGAGTGGTATAGATTCCTCTACGAGGAAGCTGGATACTGTATAATGTTAATATGAAGATAGAAATTGTAGTCCATGGCATATATAAACATTTTAAGGGTGATATGTATATCGTCGAAGATTTGGCTAGGCATTCGGAGACTGATGAAATTATGGTGATTTATCGGGCGCTTTATGGAAAAAATCAACTATATGTTCGACCGCTGGAGCTGTTTTTGGACTTGATAGATAAAGAGAAATATCCAGATGCTAAACAAAAGTATCGCTTTGAGTTGCAAGAGATAAAGAGTAAGAGATAGCCATCTATCTGTAAAATCATATATAATATAAATATGATAGAAAGCTACAGTGAGTTTAGGGAGAATCTTGCGCGTTTGGCGGATGATGATTATCATGAATTTTCTAAAAAAGGAATTCCGACGGAGCGGCCGTTTATTGGTGTGCGAATTCCGCAGATTCGGGAAATCGTAAAGGAAATTGCGCCGGAGTTCCAAGAAGCTTTTTTGAAAGTTGAACCAGTGGCAATTGAAGAAGTTCTAGCGCGAGGCATGATGATTTGTGAATTGCCGTATGGAGAAATGATGGCTAAGCGTAGCGAAATAAAAGGGAAATCATGGCTTGATTCGCAGATCGACATTATTGATAATTGGTGCACGTGTGATGTGTTTTGTTCTGGCGTGGCAAAACGAATTAAGGGTCATCTCGCGGAGGTTTTGGACCAAAAGATTGAAGACTTATTAAACGACTCTCGTGAATTTGCGGTGCGTGTGGGTTTGGTTTTATTAAAATGTGCCTATATGGATTTTGATTATCTGAACTTGATTTTTGATCGGGTTGAAAACTTGCGCGAAAGAGAAGAATACTATATTAAGATGGCCTCTGCTTGGCTAGTTGCAGAATGTTTTATTAAATATCCAGAGGAAACTTTTGCTTATCTCAAAGTCTCTAAACTTCCCAAATGGACTTATAATAAAACAATTTCGAAAATTTGCGATTCGTATCGGGTAGCGATGGAAGATAAAGCGGTTTTACGCAAAATGCGAAAAGGGGATTTATAAGTTTTTATAGTTTGGTATAATGAGAAAAAGGAGAACTATATTATGGCATCGATTTATGATTTTAAAGTAAAAAAGCGAGATGGGGAGGATGAGTCACTAGCGGAATTTAAAGGGAAAGTTTTATTGATCGTTAATACGGCAACGGGGTGCGGATTTACGCCGCAGTACGAGGGGATTGAAAAGTTGTATCAGAAATATCACGATAAAGGTTTGGAGGTTTTGGATTTTCCGTGTAATCAATTTGGGCATCAAGCGCCGGGAACGGATGACGAAATTCATGAATTTTGTACGGCGAAATACCAAACTTCGTTCGATCAATTTGCGAAGATTGAGGTCAATGGTGATAAGGCGGAGCCTTTATATGGATTTTTGAAGGCTGAAATTGATGACGACCCTGAGCCGAAGGGAATGAAAAATAAGCTCGCGATGAAGGCGGTAGCAAAAATTCCTGGGGTTTCGAAAGAGTCGGGCTTTATTAAATGGAATTTTACGAAGTTTTTGGTGTCGCGAGAAGGGAAAGTGGCTTATAGATTCGGACCGACCGATACGCCGGAAGAAATGGAAGAGAAAGTAGTAGAGCTTCTAGGTTAATATTTACGCTTTTTCTTAAAGTAATAGTGGTTTAATTTAAAGCGGAAGTGCTTAGTTTTAGATATGGGGTGAAAACGCTTAGGGCGGGGTAGGGGGTTGATTTTTGAAAATTGGTGTGCTTTAACTTCTCTAATTTAAAAAAGGAGTTATTCATGCCCAAAAAAATTAGGCTTAAAACTAAACCAAAAAAGAAGCTGGGGATTACGTTTAAAATCCATAAAAGGTGGTGGATTTTTGTTTTTAGTTTTATAGCGGTGTTTATGGGAGTAAAATTGGCTGACCATAATAATATTAATGGCTTGGTTAATGCTTCGGGATGTCTGGATTTAAAAGTTATTTACGCGCGAGGGTCGGGCGGGGAGCGATATACAAACGGGGATTATTTGAATTTTAAAGCTACGATGGAAACGAAGCTTGCGACGACGGATTTAAAATATGAGATTGATGATTTGGATTATCCGGCGGTAAGTGTCGACATAGGTGCGGGACATCTCGGAACTTTGCTTGGTGCGTATTTTGGGAGCGGAGAGGCGTATGAATTTGGGGACAGTGTGCGCGAGGGCGCTAATAATTTGGTGAAAATTATAAATGGCGACGTGTGTAAAAATACAAAATACGTTATAGCTGGGTATTCGCAAGGGGCTTTGGTGGCCTTGAACGGGTTGGGTCGGATTGATCCCGAAAAGATTATTTTCGTGGCGACGTTTGGCGATCCGAAGATTTATCTGCCGGAGGGCGCGGGGTTGGTGCCGTCGGCCTGCGCGGGACGAAATTTGTCGGAATATCGGATTTATGTACCGGATTGTCGGGCGTATAAGGGAATTATGGGGGCAAAGAATCCGTATGTAGGTAGCGGGTATGAAGGGAAGATTGGGACTTGGTGTAATCGATATGATGTGATGTGCAGTTCGCATTTTAGCGTGAGTAGTCACACCTCTTACGAAAGTGACGGGATTTATGAAGACGCTTCGAGGTATATTTTTAGTAAAATTGGGGCTTGGTTTGGAATTTCCAATCAATATACGTCACCACACGACACGGCGATATTAATAGATTCGACTGGGTCGATGAGTGGACTGATTGAGAGGTATAAGACGGAAGCGTTGAGACTTGCGGAGAAGACTTTGGAGGCGGGAGGAAGGGTGGCGCTATATGATTATCGGGATTTAGACGACGGGTATGAGCCGGTGGAAAGATGTAATTTTGAGATTTGTAATTTAGCGACTTTTCAGGCGGGACTCGAGGCGATTGAGGCTGACGGTGGAGGCGATACGCCGGAATCGCTACTTTCGGCATCGCTTCATGTAATGAAGTCGCTAAAATGGAAGTTTGGTTCAACGAAGTCCTTAGTAATTTTGACCGATGCGGGTTATCATTCGCCAGACCTCGACGGGACGACGTTTTATGATGTGCAAAAATTAAGTAAACAAATTGACCCGGTGAATTTCTATATTATTACGCCGGAGGTGGAGGAGTATTCGGCTTTGGCAGAGGCGACGGGTGGTGCGGTGGCGTCGTCGGTGGACGATTTGAGTGCTTTGACGGATATAATTATGGAAAGGTACGATAGTTTGTCGAGGGTGGAGGAGGAATTTGAAGACGAGAATTATGAGAATGATTTGCCAGTAATTTCGGAAGTTGAGGCTGTAAGGATAGCGGATGATAGCGTGAAAATTAGCTTTAAAAATAGCGGGGAAGCGACGGTGGTGATATTAAACGAGGCGATAGTTGGGACGACTTATGAAAAGGAGATTACGATTACGGGGTTAAAACCTGAGGTTGAGAATAAGATTGTGTTGTCGCCACTGTCGGCGACTAGGAGAGGGGAAGGGGTAGAGGTTGATTTAGGTGATGTGCTAGGGGGTGGACTGGGGGGAGTTGGTGATGTGATAGAGGGTGAGGTAGGGAGAGATGGCAATGTGATTGCGACTAATGACGAAAAAGTTACAATTCCGAAAGCGCCGAACACGGGAAAGAGATAAGTTGGTGTTGTAAAAGGGTGGGTTTTGTGATATAATAAAAGGAGTTCGCTAATTTGATTAGCGTGCAATGATTTTGTGAGCGGGCCGGTAGCTCAGCTGGTTAGAGCACGAGCCTCTTAAGCTTGGTGTCGTGGGTTCGAGCCCCACCCGGCTCACCAATAAAATTCAACGCCTCCAGAGGGCGTTATTTTGTTGGGGACTCGGACCTTCGGTGCGAGTCCCACCCGGCTCGCGGACAGGGGAATAGGTAAGCTCCATACGCTCGAGCTTGTCGTAATCGCGTGAATTAAACTTGCCATTATGTTCAAACATGAAGCTTTCTAGTTGCCGAGCAGTAACCGGTATTGGTTCGCCAGGTTTTACTTTCTTGAATGTGTGGCGTTTTGCCATGTCTTACCTCGTTTCTTTGAGGTGCGTCGTCTGACGGTAATTCTAGTTTTTACCTGTAATATATTTGACGTATCGTTTTTGTCCTTTTAGCGTTCGCAACTCTTCGCCGGAAAGATTTGGTTTCTTTATTAATTTTGCCATTTTACTACGAGTTTTAACGCCTGGGTATAAACGGCTTCTGCCGATTCCGATTCCAAGAAACTCAAATTGAGTAATTTTACCTTCCAGTAGGTGACCATCGCTTGCATTATATTCATGCTGAAGGTAATCGATTATTTTAGTTTTGTTTTTATTCAACTCTAATTTTGATGTATTTTCGATAAGTTCAGCAATGTCATTGTAGAGCGAAGATAGTGTGGTCGAATCAACTCTGCTTGCGGTAATACCTATATCATCCATATAGACGGCAATTCTTGGGTCGTGTCCCTTAAGTTTTTTCGTCATACAGTAGAAGAGTTTTCTAAATAAGCCTAAATTACACCAAACGGCGAGTCGACTTGACGTAGAAAAACCTCTTGCTAAAACCTTTTCATTTATATTGTTTAATGACTTTTTGCCACTGCTAACGCAGGCAACTTCGGCTATTATCTGTGCTACATCTTTTCCGCAACCACAATAACAAACCAATGTATTTACTATATCTTCATATGAGATGTGCTCAAAAAAGTGACGCATGTCCACTTTCAGTAAGGTGCGCTTATTCTTCTTCCCTTGAAGTGCGATTGCGGCATTTTTTATTCCTTTTTTGCCAACGCCACCATAGATGAAAATTGGGAGTTCGCTATCATGTGGCGCCAGAACCTTCTGGTTGATTCTTTTTTGCAGATTTCCTAGTGGCGTTCCAGAAGCGCTACGCACCCATTTATCGTCATCCGGTTTCGATTCTTCTGGATTATCGGACCAGTATTTGTCTTTATTCACGAGGCAATCGTCAATCAATTTCATTGCGTCTTTAAATGACAAGTCCTTACCGCGAATCGCATCGGCTAGCTGTTTCTTAGTGTAAAGATTTAACTTGGGATAGCCTTGGTTTATCATTTGAGAATGTTCCTGGCTTTCTTTGTAACTAGTTGCTTTTGTAGATTCATTCCAAATTGTGAAAGGCGCTTTTCAAAGGCTGAATCATCCGAATATTTGTTAGTTGAATACACAAAAGGAACTATAGCCCTGGGGGATACCTCCATTTTTGAAGCTAATATTTCGACGAACTTTTTTGATGGCTCTTTTTGGCCAGATTCAATCATAGCGATTAAAATGGCTGAGACTCTAAGCTTAGCAGCAAGTCCTGACTGCGTGAGCCCGGTCTCTTTTCTGATGTTTTTTAATAATTCTGGAAAATCATACATAATAATCTCGGTTACAAGTTGGTAGTTGGAGCTAGAATAAGCTCTTTAAGATCGCGAGGATTTCTACAATCAATCTGACGATTGAAAGCGTCTTCTCTACGAATCTCAATGCTTTTTCTAGCATTTTTACCTCCTACCAACTTGTGATAAGAGTGATACGATTCAAAAACAGTAAAAGAAGAAAATTCTCTTGTCATGAATAGTCCTTTCTTATTAAAGTTGGTATTTTTTCCCGACCATAATGATATTTGGCTACCCAGTACTGCAGCTACCATAATATAAAAATAAGATCACCCTGTAGTAACCGCAAGAAAACAACATTATGGTAGCTTTCGTACGGATAACCGTCTTTTTTATACATGACTCTAGGGTATAAAACATAAACAAGAGATGTAGTACCGTGACGCGGGAATCGTATTACCGATTCGAGCAATTTTTTGCTCAACATTTACATTTGGTATGCTAACTTGAATCGATTTTAAATTTCTCCCCCTACTTTCATTATATACAAAATGTATAAGAAATCAAGGACTTTTTTCTGAAAAAATAGGCAAGGAGGGCACCCTTATCTACTACCGATATCGTTTGACTCTTTATACTCAAAGCTATTGTAAACAGATTAGTTGGCTATATTAAAAATAACTTTGCCTTTCTCTCCCTTGAATAGTGGCGCAAATTCTTTAAAAATTTGCTGAACCCCGTTTTCTTCATTAACTAATACAATGCCATCTTTATTTTTTGAATGTTGGTTGGTATCCAGGATAATAAAATCTAGTTTGTTCAATGCGTCGTTTAAGATTTGCCATACTTCTGCTGTTATTGGAAAATTACGGAGTTCTTGAATATGGAGACTCTCGCCTTTAACTGAAACCATATATTTTGCGTCTGGAACAAGAAATTCGATCAAGAAACCGATATTGGATAGATTCCACTTTGTTTTATGCTTCTCAACTTCCGAATAGTGATTGTTGAATATTGTTTTAAAGTTCTTGCAGAAAGTATGATGATTAAAATTCTGCCATTCTCTCATTCTGCAATTTAGTATTTTTTCTATGCTCTCACGAGCCTCATCCATATGATTTTCAATGTCGTCGTGATACTTATTGAAAATTCTCTTAGCTTCACCCTGTGTCATTTTTGTACCAGAATCTTTGCGGCTTCCCATAGAAATATCAATACGGAAGTGTTCTATACCAATCCTGTTGCCGACATTGTCGACAAAAACAAAATCTGGGCTTTCTTGATCTGGCTGTGAAATATCTGTTAAGTTTTTTAGAAAAGGCAATTTTTCTTTTGCTGCATTGAGACTTCTGTACTCGTCAGATTTTTTATTGCTCCTCTGAATATCCTTATTGGAATTATCATTCATCTTATTCATCTGTTTATAAATATTTTGTTAGTTATAATTATACCATTGACAATGTAATTATTTTATTTTCTCCAATGTCATTGTTTTAGGCCTTTCTGGCTCCAGCTGAACCAGAAATCCCCAAAAGTTCGAATCCCAGTTCCTGTATGCGTATTTCAGAATATGCACGGCAGCACAAGTGGATAATCCTTTTTAGGTATCACACGCAGTTTAGCTGTGTATTCAGGGTGTTCCAGGCACCAGTCCACAATCATGCAAAGTCGAGCAATAACGTCCACTCGCCCCTCACGAAAAACAATGGGAAATTGTTGCACTTATTCATTTTCAGAAGCGAATTGCTTTAGAAAATATTTACCTTTATCCGTAATTGAGCATGTGCTTGTATTGCCGTTGATGTTAATTAAGCCGTTTGTATCGCAGGACATAAGATTTTCGCTCGTGATTCTATCGGGGCGTATGTATCCTTGATGACCATATATAACGTTTTTTAATTGAGACAATACAGAACCGTAATTCTCCTTTTTTGTAAATTCTTCGTATTCTTTTTTCCACACTTTTTCCGGAGTTTTATCTTCTAATTTTTTGTTTTCCTCTGCAAGTTTGACTTGTTCTTTCTTAATAGCAATTTCTTCTTTTGTAGTTTCTTTTTGTTCTTTAATAAGCTTTTGCTGAGCTTCTTCTTTGATTATTTCACGGTCGATTTTATCGTTAATTTGCTTTTTATACGCACGATTGATAATTAGTTTTGGCATTATCCAAATATAGAACCATGTTAAGAAAAACGGTAACAAAGTTCTTACCCAGAAATCATAATCACAAATATTCCCAAAGAAATATTGGTTTAAGTATTCATTTTTTAGCATACCGTATTTTTGATATATCAAATTTTGATCGGTGAAAAACATTGTAGCGAAGCCTTGAGAATGACATATTATCCAGAAAACGATGAACACAAAAATCAAAGTCGATGATGCTTTTTTGTTTAAGTATTCGAATAGTTCTTTTACCATTATTTATCGCTCCTTGTATTCCTTATCGATTGCCCAATGCCCTCTAATCCTAAACGCAGGAATAGTACCACGGATGGCCTTATTGGTTGCAGATTGGAGATTAATGTTATTATTTTTAGCCCAGTCAGCAACCGGGATAATCTTTTTGGCTGTAAGTTTCGTGATGCGGCGATATAGAGCTTCAATTAATAGGCTCGCAAATAGCTCAGTTAGCTTATCTGCTTTGTTGGTTTTTGTATATTCATCAAGAGCAGGGTAATATTCATCGAATTTCGATTTATTCGGAATAATAATTGGCGGCAAGCCAAGCATGTCTAATTGCTCGCTGACAAGCAAACGTCCAATGCGGCCATTACCATCACCGAATGGGTGAATGTTTTCGAATTCTGCGTGGAAGTAGGCAATTTTCTCCAAGAAATA
>JAFRLS010000026.1 GCA_017431105.1 Candidatus Saccharimonadota bacterium
AGTGGTTAAAAACGATATTGATTAGAATTTAATAGAATAAACAATAATACCAGCAATGATGAGGAGGATGCCGAGAATTTGCTTTTTGGTGAGTTTTTCTTTGAAAAAGACGTAGCTTAAGATGGCGACGAGGCCGTATTCAAGCGTACCAAGGATGGCGCCTAAAGTTACCGGAATGACTTTATAGGCATAGACAGAAAGGAATGAAGCGATGAAGAATATAGTGTAGGCGCTGATGACTTTAATATTAAGATATTGTTTTAGGAAGCTGGTAGTTTTAACGTCGGCGGATTTTTTGAGGAGAACTTGAGAGAAAGCGGAAATGATAACTCCGAATAGATAGATGCCACTAAAAAGTATAATATCACTCATTGGTTGCCTCTTTTTCTAACTCTGGTTTTGTGGCTCTACTATTACCAGTAACGACAAGAATGACACCAATAAAGACAATAAGGATACCGATTAGCATATTGATAGAAACGATTTCACCAAATAAAGTGACGCCCCAAATGAGACTCCAAATGAGGGAGGCAGATTTATTGACGAAAGCGTTAGTTAAAGGAATTTTTTTGAGGACTTGTTGCCAGATGAGAGCGTAGATGCCGAGTGCTAAGATAACGCCGCCGTAGAGAGCGATAAAGCCAAATGACATGAACTCTTGACTGGCGGCAAATTTGGCGCAGATGGTACTAATTGAAAGAATAAATACCGCGAGATGCAAAAGCGCGTATGATCGCCAGGTTTTTTTAAGAGATTTTGAGAAAAAGTGTATTAAATTAGATTCACTCATGTTATTTTTCGAGAAATTCCTTGACTAGATTGCAGACTTTTTCAACGTCTTCGTCTGCCATGTTGTGATGAAGTGGCAAACGAAGAAGTCTGGCGGCGGCGTCTTCGGTGACCGGTAGATCACCTGGCTTATAACCATATTCTTGACCAAGCGGGGCGGCATGAAGTGGCAGATAGTGGAAAGTAGCTACGATGTCATGTTCTTTTAAGAAGTGCATGAGATTATTGCGTGTTTCTTCATCATTTAATAAAATAAAGAAGATGTGACCATTATGGGCGGCATATTCTGGAACATGCGGACGACGAAGTTTGCCAGATTCTTCTAGATTAGCAAAGAAAGTATAATATTTATTCCAAAGCGCGAGGCGGCGATTTAAGATTTCGTCAAAACGTTCGAGCTGACCATAGAGAATGGCGGCAAGTAAATCTGATGGCAAGATTGATGAGCCAATTTTGTACCAAGAATATTTATCAACCATACCGTGTAGGAATTGTTTACGGTTGGTACCTTTTTCGCGGATGATTTCGGCTTCGTCCATTAGGGTGTCATCTTTAATATAAACGGCGCCACCTTCACCCATGGTGAAGTTTTTGGTTTCATGGAAACTAAAGCAGGCAATGTCAGATTCTAGTCCGCATGGGTGACCTTTGTATTTACTACCAACAGCTTGGGCGGCATCTTCTATAACCATGAGGTTGTATTTTTTAGCGATTTGATTGATTTTGTCCATGTCGCAAGAGATGCCAGCATAGTCAACTGGGACGATGACTTTGGTATTTTCGGTGATTTTGTCTTCGATTTTATCGACATCCATGTCCATGGTGTCGGGATTGATTTCTACAAAGATTGGTTTGGCGCCACGGAGCATGAAAGCGTTTGCGGTGGAAGAAAAAGTAAACGATGGCACGATGAATTCATCGCCTGGTTTGATTTTGGAAAGAATAGCAGCCAGTTCGAGTGCGGAGCTACCAGAAGTGGTAAGCAAGAAATTTTTGTAGCCGTAATTGTGGAACCATTCGTTGCAGAGTTTGGTGTATTTTTTGTCGCCGGATAAAAGATTATTATCGAGAGCGTCTGAAACGTAATCTTTTTCTGTTTTAGTGATAGTTGGTTCGGTAAAATTAATCATAATGCCTTCCTTTCAAAGCGATTTAATTGCATTTCTTTTTTATAATCTTCTAGATATTTAAGGTAATCATATTGTGGCGTGTAGTTAAGCTCGTCTTTGATATTTTGGATGTCCATAACGAAATCGTCACAATCCGGCTTGTCGGGCTTGTAGATAATTTCGGATGGATGATCTTTGGGCGAGAATACCTTAATGAAACCTTTGATTTGGTCTTCCATGGTGGTTTTGACTCCGGTGCCAGCGTTATAGATACCGCTATTTCGGTTGACGAAGAGGGCATTATAAATCATACCGCAAAGGTCTTTTACATAGATAATATCTTTGCCAGCATCTTTATTACCCCAACATTCAATAGGTAGGCCTTCCATGGCGCGTTTAATCATGTAACGGTATGAAATGAGTTTTTTCTCACCGTTGACGTAATAATACTCGTCTGGTGTATACAAATAAATGTTTGGTAGACGAAAGACAAAATCTTTAATGCCGTATTCGGCGTTATAGATTTTAAGTAGATCTACAGCAGTGCACTTAGTGGCACAATAAATGGCGTGGTCACCGGTAAGGATAGGTTTTCTTGGCCAATCTGGTTTTAAGGGCTTTTTGTCTTTGAGATAACCATTGAGGTCGGCCCAAGTTTGCATATATATAATACGGTCGGCGTGAGTTTCGCGACAATATTCTAAAATATTTAAAGTACCGTTGATGTTGGTTTTGATGTAATTATAGGCGCCAAGTTTGGTATAAGCCGGTAAAGCACCAGCAAAATCTACTACAGCATAAATATTGTCAGAGGGTAAGTTTTTGAAATCTTTTGGTTTAGTAATATCTACTGGAATATAAGTTACGTTTTTGAAATCATAGTTGTAAACTGGTCGACGTCCAGAAGCGATGATTTCGTATTTGTCTGAATCTAAATGATTAATGAGATGGTCGATGAAGTAAGCGCCTAAATTACCTGTGGCGCCAAAAACGACGATTTTTTGTTTCATTTTGTGGCCTCCTTACCATTAATAATATTACGAATCACATATAATGGACGTTCTTTGACCTGAATGAAGATGTTGCCGACATAAAGTCCGACGAAACCAACTACGGCGATGTTGATGCCGCCCATGAGAAAGATGGCGGTAACGGTACTGGTCCAGCCTGGAACTTGATTTGGCATTGTAATGTAACAAATGACGAGTATAATAATGGCAATAAAGGCGAGGAGGCTTATGGTAATACCTAGACCCATGATGAGGCGCAAAAACTTGTCTGACTGAGAAGATAAAATTTCGAAAGCAAGTTTCAAGCGTTTTTTGAGACTATAAGAACTTTTGCCAGATTTGCGATCGGCGTGTTTAACGGCGATAGAAGTCTGTTTGAAGCCGAGCCATTGCAAGTACATAACGAAGGCGCGATGTTCTTCTCGCATTTTGCAATATTCATTAATGACATTGCGTTTGGTAATACAAAAGTTACAAAGTTCAGGGTCGTATTTTTGCCCAACAGCAAAGCTGTAAAGTTTGTAAAACATTTTGGCGATGAAGATTTTGCGTTTAGTATCTTTACGTGAGACGCGTTTAGCGAAAACGATGTCATAACCTTCGTTTAATTTGGCGAAGAGTTTAGGAATTTCTTCTGGCTGGTCTTGTAAATCGCAATCCATGACAACAATGTAGTCACCAGTTACGATATCTAGGCCAGCTAGGACGGCTTTCATCTGACCGAAGTTGCGAGATAACTCGATACCCACAATGTGATTGTCGTTTTTGCAGAGTTTCTCAATTATACTCCAAGAATCTTGTGGGCAAGCGTCGTTTACTAAAATGATTTCGTAATTTTTAGTGAGTGAGGTTAATGTGGTGATGAGACGAGCGCAGAGCTCTTCGAGAGCGTCTTTGCAACCATAAACTGGAATTACTACGGAAATTTTTGGATTAGTCATGGAATAAAACCTCCTTGAGTTGATTGGCGATGTCTTCGGAATCGGTGTGATAGATGGCGAAGCCCATGCGGGTGCTGCTATCGGTGACTTCGTGATCAAAAGCTGAAATGTGGCTCTTGTAAAATAGTGCGTTGGGGTAAAGCTCGATAGCTTTTTCG
>JAFRLS010000027.1 GCA_017431105.1 Candidatus Saccharimonadota bacterium
CTGAACGTAGAAATCCCGAAATCAAAAAACTTCGCGAAAAATATAAAGGCATGACTTTTAACGAAGTACGCGATGCCTATGACGCTACACCGGAGGGTAAGAAAGAATTTGAGGAGAAATATGGATTCAAAATCTAAATACGCATCTTTAGACACAAGTTTTATATTGCGCTTTATCTTGTTAGATAACCAAACCCAACTCATTCGTGCTAAAGAGATATTGATAAATGGTGGCGAATACTATGTGGATGATGTTGCTATTATGGAGTGTATTTATGTTATGACTAAGAATGGCTTCAGCCGAAAAGAAATGATAGGAGATATTCGGGATTTTCTTTCGAACCCTTCAATTCACTATTACAAAGATTTTTTCGATCCCATTTTCCAGGATTACATATCTCATCCCTCCCTCTCATTTGACGACCTCGTTCTCGCCGCTCGCGTTGAAGAAAATGGCTACACGCCACTCTATACTTTTGACCAAAAATTCGCCCGTCAGTCCAAAGTCGCCAAGCTTGTCCCAGTAAAATAAGGAAGGAAGAATATGATCAGAATTATCGCTGGTGGCAAAAAACACGAAAATTGGCTCAAAGAAGCTATTGCGGAATATGAAAAACGCTTGCAGCACACCCCCTATAGCCTAGTATGGGAATTCATCGAAGAGGAAAAACTTATCAAAAAGCTCGAAACTTCCTGGCCATTTAGCGGCCGAGACCACGTCATTATTTGCGACGAACGCGGCAAAAATATATCATCAGACGAATATTCTATCTTATTACAAAACGCCTTCATCAGCAGTAAAAACGTCATTATTTTAATCGGCGGCGCCTTCGGCTTTCCGCCAGAAATCAGGGCGAAAGCCGATTTTCTCTGGAGTTTTTCCAAACTCGTCTTCCCGCACCAAATCGCAAGACTACTCGTCGCCGAGCAAACTTATCGCGCTCAGGAAATCGCCAGAGGCTCCCATTACCACCACGCCAGTCAAATATAAGTTCGGTCACTGCAAATCAGTCACAAGATAATACACCATAAAAAAGCGCCACCTAGGTGGCGCCATAAAGTAAGCCTAATCAAATGGCACGAAGCACCTCTCTGCCTCGTCAGCATGCCGGACTATAAATCTGTTGATTCTTCGCCTTGCCTTAAGCAGGTCCTTCATGAGACTCTGCGTGTCACCCTCATCTATACCAGGGTCCTTGTATGCCTTATCAAGCAGCTTAATTGCAAGATCAGATATCGAAAAGGTCTTATACCTTAGCCAATTCGCAATATAAGCCCTTAAATTTTTTCTCATCCAGCGCACAAAGATTAGATAAGTGTCATCTATATTTCTCTCAGCACAGCCATACACCGCATCGGTAAATTCTCTTGCTGTATCAATCTCCTGCATGATGAGTAGTAGAGAAAAACCTGCGCAAAAACTGCGCACATAGCCTTCCACTATCTCCAGCTCAAGTTGCGGTCCATACAC
The DNA here is from genome assembly GCA_017431105.1 of Candidatus Saccharimonadota bacterium. Classification (GTDB taxonomy): domain Bacteria; phylum Patescibacteriota; class Saccharimonadia; order Saccharimonadales; family Saccharimonadaceae; genus Nanosyncoccus. The sequence goes on from JAFRLS010000027.1 coordinate 1,471, forward strand.
CAGCCGCTCACGCGGATATTGTGAAAATAGTTGGATGACTCGGTTTGTCATCATCTCTTCATGGCTAGTTCGAATTCTGATATGCAATATATCTTCTCTGCCATCCTGAACATCCTTTAGAGTTATAAAGCTTACCTTAGTTTTCAATGTGCCACCTCCTATCTCAAAAAAAGAGGAAAATACCCCTATACACCAATCATATCATATACTTTATTATCTTGCAACTTCTACAACATCTGTAGTACCTGCAGTTTAAGACAAAAACAACCCCCTACTGCCTCGTTTCAATTGAAATCCGGGGATAAATATTGAGGGAATATGGGTCTACTGGCTTTACTCCAGATTGAATTTCAAAGTAGCAGGCCGCCGCCACCATCGCTCCGTTATCCCCCGAAAATTTCGGTTCTGGAAAATAGGCCTCCAGCAGCGCTTCGCGTAGCGCTTGATTAGCCGACACTCCCCCCGCCACCACTACCGACTGCACATCTGGGTGCTCAGAAAGCGCCAAGCTCAACTTTTCGCATAAAATCATCACCGCTGTTTTTTGAAACGACGCTGCAAAATTGTCTACTTGCTGAGGGGTTAAATGATTTTTAAGATCATGCGACGGATACGAAATTGGCAGTCCTAATTCTTTCTGAACAGCCCGAAGTACCGCAGTTTTTAGCCCCGAGAAAGAAAAATCTAGCCCCTTCACTTTGGGATGTGGCAACTTATATTTGTCCGCGTCGCCATCAAGCGCCGCCTTAGCGATGGACGGCCCACCCGGATAGGGAAGACCAAGTATTTTGGCAACCTTATCAAAGCATTCCCCCACCGCATCGTCATGCGTCGTCCCAATAATCTCAAACTCATTATGCGCCGGCATATATAGCATCTGCGTATGCCCTCCCGAAATCACTAACGCTAGAATAGGGAACGAAGGTAGCCTCCTTTCATCTCTATCTAACCAGTTCGCATACACGTGTGACTTTAGATGGTGCACCGCATAAAGCGGTTTATCATGTAGTATCGCAAGCGTCCTCGCCGTCAAAGTCCCAATCAAAAGCGAACCAAGCAGCCCCGGCGCATGTGTTACTGCAATTGCATCAATATCATCCCATGTAGAGCCAGCATCTTTAAGAGCTTTTGAAATCACCGGCATTATTACTTCCAGATGCGACCTCGCCGCCACCTCTGGTATCACTCCACCGTATTCTGCAAAAATATCAATCTGCGAAACCACCACATTAGAAAGAATATTGCGTCCGTCTTCCACTACAGCCGCCGCAGTCTCATCACAACTCGTCTCAATCCCCAAAATCTTCATCTTTTAATTATATCATAATGTGTTATAATTATGTTAGCACTGGGATGTCGCCAAGTGGTAAGGCAACGGGTTTTGGTCCCGTCATTCGCAGGTTCGAGTCCTGCCATCCCAGCCAGAATTAAAATAGACTCCAAAGGAGTTTATTTTTTTACCCTGTCATTCCTCTTATGCTTTCATTCCCACCCCCTTTATGTTATAATTCCTACAATTTGGATGAAAAATGGTC
>JAFRLS010000028.1 GCA_017431105.1 Candidatus Saccharimonadota bacterium
CCTTAAAAGCCCCCATCGCTTCCTTCAATCCAGCTCCCGCCATTTCCAAAACTCTCGCCCCCCGCCTCTGGTTTTCTCCTCGGCTAAACTGATATTCTCGCGTCTCCCCAAAATCCCCGTTAACGCTAACATTACCATAATCCTGAACCATAACTACTTTAATTCTACCATATTTTCACCAACCATAATCAAAAAACAAGGTCAAAATTCGCTTTCCCTAAGAAAAAATCGCCCAAATCTAAAACAATCATAATCAAAAATCGAGATCGGAATTCATTCCCAATAAGAAAAATAACTAAGCACAGCAGAAAACAGCAAAATCTCTCTAGACTTCACTGTTTTCTGTTAGTATAATAGCCTTATGTTCTTTTCTAGAGGATTTAGCGAGTCATTAATCCGTAAAAGCTTCAATGGCAATTATGGTAGGAAACGGGCTCACTAAACGACGGTGCTAGGACGTTAAAGTTGCCCGGAAAGGAGATAGATATGCAGAAAAAGAAGCTATCTGTCGCTATTACTTTCGCTAAGGGTTTCAAGAAACCTAGAATAAAAATTGAACTAACGGTTACACGTTAGTTCAATACGAACACCGGCGAGAAGCTTTCTAGCGGCTTCCTGCCTTCATGTTTTGTATTATAACGCAGAATGAAATTATTGTAAAGTCAGCTATACCATAAGCAGGCTTATTATCTTATTATTTTTTCTAGTGTCCTAATTCCATGCCTTCATCGCATACTAAGACAATCAAACGACTTAACTTTTAAGTTTATATTTTACGTGATATAATTTAATTGTCTAAATCAAATTAATACCTGTGCCACGCAATTTTGCGCAAAGGTTAGCTGGCAAAGCTAGGACACCATCCGAAGCTGCTAGTTAACTCTAGGCGCAGGAAAACGATTTAGACACCGTGATGGTGTCCTATTTCGTTTTGAGGAGGTGTATGGGGAAGATACTAAAAATAGAAGAGTCAAAAATCGTCACAAAAAATAAAGTCGAAATGCAACGACTAATCTTTTCCGATGACAAAATTGTTTATGTTCGTACAGATACCGGAGATGTTTATCCAGCGAATACACCAGATAGATACGTCGATCTAATAAATATCTATAACGCTTCCCATAACGAACTAGATTCAACAAAGCCAAAAACCGAATCAAATTCCTTTTGGGAAAAAGAAGAATCGTTCATTGAAGACGGGAGGACAGATCGTCAATCAGAAATTAAAGCGACTAAGAATCTCAAAAAAATATCGAAAAATAAAGATACCCAAGCCGCGATTAATCGAATGCGCGATTTTGGAACGATTCTGTTAGCGACCGGTATTATCACGGTAATCATAATCGGCACTATGCTTTTCTATGCTATTAGCGCCTATAAACAGGCCACCGGAAACGGTCCGCTGGCCGCCGATGACGGCATACAAGTACTTATAACGTGTTCTATTAGTATTATCTTAGGTATAGTTTATATCGCCTTAGGCAGCAAAATGAGAAAACTGCAATATGAACCAACCTCCATTAAAACCATTGCGATTTCTGTTTTGTTGCTCGGCGCATTAGACTTAATATTAGCTGGCGCAGTTGGCTGTCTTGAAATTTTTACAATTATTTACGCGATTATCGTACTCGTTAAAATCAGTCGCTACGAAGCGTGGTATTACAGGGAGATTGAATAATGGCAAAACGAGTAACGAATCTACCCAATAATAAATCTTCCATACGGGCACAAAATGAAACCGAAGTTCATAACATAATGAAAGAACGAGGATATTACTCATTATTTGACGACGAACCAACACCTCCAGAACATTCTCATACTAAAAAGTGGATCATCATCACTTGTATAATGTTGCCTGTTGGAGTTTTAGCATATCCTACAACCAGAACAATTCTTTTAGATCACGAAAATAAAGTCCACGACAACTTAATTTCTTGCCTCTCAGAAATTGATCACCTCGACGTCAACGAACTCCCGGAAGACGGTACAGCCGAAGATACCTTAAAACTAACTTCTATCAAATTATCTGAAGCTAAAGCTAAATTGGAATGTCATGACCAAAACAAAACCAAAGACTACGAGGCTGAAGTCGCCAAAATAGAAGAAGAAATTAATATCTCAAATCTATATTCGTGTCTCGCCAATGCGGAGATAAATTACTTTACATCCGAAGAAGAAATCGACAAAGCCGCAAATGACACACAATTTGCCATCGTGATATTAAAACGATGGGATTCACTTTACTCTGCTAAAATTAGTTGCTATAAAAACTACCATGGAACAAGCGATTTCCAATCAAAAATCAGCGAACTACAAGCTAAAAGAAGCGAAAATCAATCATATATCGATATGGCAGAAAACAGCCTAAAAACACAGACTAATCAAAACTATTATTACTCATCGCCCTCTTATAACCCCATACATTGTTATACAAATCAAATCGGTTCTAGCTCTTATACTAATTGCTATTAAATACTGCTCTGCGGCGCCACTCTAAAACCAAAATTGCCACCCCGTTTCCTAAGTGGCAATTTAGCTTCCGTTTTTCGCAAGAAAAAACCTGACACCAGTCAGGTCACAAATTTGAAAAATTTGTGGCGGAAGCGAGAGGATTCGAACCTCCGAAGGTATTGCCCTTACACGATTTCGAGTCGTGCGCCTTCAACCACTCGGCCACGCTTCCACCTCTAATTATATCACACCCCTAAAAAACTCGCTACTCTACAAACGGTACCGTTATTATTCGAGAAACCCCGCTTCTACTCCCAGCGTCCGCCCTGACCGTCGCCTTCTGTTTCGTCGCCGACGCCAAAATCAAATCCCCGCTCGTCCTGTTCCCCACAAAATCATAATCATCCGCATCTTCGACATACGTATCTAGAACGCTACTTAGCCCCTCACTCGTCTCCTTAACAAACTCCCCGCCTTCTTCCTCCATAAACTTATAATCA
>JAFRLS010000029.1 GCA_017431105.1 Candidatus Saccharimonadota bacterium
TAGCTCGTATATTTTTGTTTCATTCGCATAAATCGTTTCGACTCCGGAAAATTCATCTAAGCCACCGGTAGTTTTGAAAGTGTATTTGTAATTATTGACGATAAACTCTTCTGGGCCTCGCAGAGGTAGAGTGGCGTTTTCTCCTACCCTCATTAGTGCCGGACGTAAAATTTGACCGAAAATCTCGTCTGAAGAACCGAGCAATCTGCCATAATAATTCATCCCCCAGACCGGCTCCTTGCCTTTATAAACAATTTCTTCGCCCATAAAATTGTTCCCACCGAAATAAGTGTCATGATAAACCATATCATCGTCCTTATACTCGTAGTCGGTCGATGACTGGCGAGAAGCTTTTATGCTCAACGCGCTCTTATTGGCATAAGTGGCTTTCTTGGCATTTATTAAAAAATCTCTCAACTTATCGTTCTGACTCTCGGGCATTTTAAGATTCAAGTAGACATAATCACTCATATCATAGGCTAAATTCTTCTCAATATAGCCTTTAGCGATTTTGCAAATTTTAGAAATTCGCTCACCTTTTACGAGTGGGTCGATAAATCGGACTTTTGAACTGCTTCTTACAGAATACACCTCATCGGGCTTAGTTTTTGAAGTCTCGATCCTTTTGGCTTTGCGCCATGTTTTAAATGCATCACCATACCTTGATTTTTCGATGATAGCAATAATTTCAGACTCTTTTTTCTCAAACAAGTCAGCACGACTAATTACGTCATCTCGACTAAGATTTTTGAGAATGTCCACTATGAATTGCGTTGAATATCTTGACCTCTCGTCTCGGTAGATTATGGACATTTCGCAGGTTACTTTAACGAATTTGCGAGCGTTTTTCTTGGTTTTGAATTGCAGCTCTGGTAGACCATCTTCATTTTTCCCGATTTCGATGTCGTCATAAATTTCACGCACCTCGTCTAGGCTTAGTTTGTTGTAAAGCAACAAAGCATTTGAGAGGGAGTACTCAAGTCTATCGGCGGCCAAACGTGGAGAATCGTTATCGGCGATAGGGTAAATGTGATAGTTACTCACTTCTTCAAGTTTTATGTCATTGCGCTCAAGAAGTTTCATGATCTCTGGGGAATCCTCAATAAATTTGAGTGTCAGCTCTTCAAGCGACTCCTGCTTCTCGCCATCTCCATCCATCACGTCAACGCAATGTTTGAATACCGGCGTTGAGATGTCGTGAAATAAACCCGCAAGCGTTTGCTTTTGGTCTCGAGTAAAATGCCAAATTATCAACGCAGCGGCTACAGAATGGTCGAGATTCGAGTAGAAAAAGTTCGACGGAATTAGGTTTGTGTAAACCATACCGCAACTATTACTAATCGAAGCCGAGCGAAGCAACGCAGGCGTTTCGATATATTCCTCAAGCCACTTCGGAAAATCCGGCTCCAAAATCTCAAAATACGCTCTTATCTCATCTTTAAGCTCACTTAAATAGCTCATACGTTCTTCTCATCCAAAATGTACTTTAAAATTTTATAATCACGAAGCGTGATGTAATATTGGATCAACGATTCATCGTCAGTTTTACCTTCTCGTTCATCAATAAATTTTTTCATTTTGCTCAACACTTCTTCGGGATTCATCTTAAGACATTTTGCGCCCTGCTTGATTTCGTCCTCATCTGGACGAAACTCTTCCGCCTCGCCATCTGGCTCTGCTACGAAGATATACGACATTTGAGTATAGCCCTTTGTTATTCCAAGCTTTCGGATGTTTTTGATGCCGTAACCTGTTTCCTCACGAACTTCACGAACGAAGGTTTCTTCGGGGGTTTCATCATCTTCTTTACCTCCGCCAGGAAGTTTATATTGATCAATTTTCTCTTTTAGAAAAATTAGTATGTCGCCGTCGGGAAATTTCACTACGCCTCGAGAAGCCTCCCGCGGCCATTTCTCGCTAAACTTTCCGAGAGCGGGATTATCATAGTTCTCGTAAATAACCTTGTCGCTCATCTCGCCGATATCAAGATGACCAGCAGGCAAGTTCCACTTTTCACGGCATTTTCTCGCTTCTTGGACAAGTAAATATTTTCCATCTTTCTCAATTACTTCACTAACGATTACGGGCATTTCGACTCCTCATTATCTGTTTACAATTATACCATATTCTGACTACTATAGACAACAACGACCAAAGATATTTATCGTTTCTACGTCCCTAACTCATACCTTGACGATTCCGAATTTGATTGGCAGCGCCTTTTCGGAGTCAAAGGTTAATTCTCAAGCCTCTCGTTTTTCGGAGAGGCTTTTTTTACGGAGCGTATGGTCACCCGGCTTAATCTATCCGAATATGTTATAATATTTTTAGACAATTTTATTTCGCAACCGAAAGTTGGTAGAAAATCCATCCCATGAGGACTAAAATTTCACCAAGGAGGAGAAATGTCATTTAAAGAAAATTTAATTTATTTTAGAAAATCCAACAAATTATCTCAGGAAAAACTCGCCGAGCAGGTTGGCGTTTCTCGTCAATCTGTCTCAAAATGGGAGACTGGCGAGGCATATCCGGAAACACCGAACATTCTCGCGCTCTGTAAAATTTTCCACTGCAAGGTTACAGAACTTATCGATATTAACGCGGGAGAACTCGACGATTTCGATTCTGATACAAGAAAAGAAGTGGTAGATTTAACAAAAAAGGATCGCAAGCGCCTAAAAACCGTTTCAAAAATTATTTATATCGTCGCGAGAATTGCGCGTTTCGCTTCACTCTTAAACTTCGTCGTCATTGGCGTCGTTTCTTGGGCACTTCATTACGCGGCGCTAAACTGGCTATTTTTCGACGCACCAGAGGGGGCGACCTGGAATGATCTTAATTTTATCAACTTTTTCAAGTTTGGGGCCTTTCCGAAAGCATTAGCCCTCGCCCTCATTCTCGGGCTTTTTGTCACCGCCTCTGTCTATATTTTTAAATTATTGCTCGAGGTTGAGCGGTTCTTCAAACAAATTTACAAGGATAAATCGCCTTTTTCGATAGAAAATATCCTCAGTCTTAAAAAGATTGCTCAGTTTATTGTGATTTGGCTTATTTCCGATAATCTTGCTAGGGTTATTTGCGCCGTTATAGTTCCGGCTGTCGGCTTAACCTTTAGCCCTATTTCGGTAGTTTATGCCCTAATTGTCGTCGCCCTTGTTTATATTTTTCGTTACGGCTATCTATTACAGGCATCGCGTCACTAAATCTTGGGAGAGGACTTGACATCGGAGGGGGGTATGTTATAATTATTCGCAATGAAGGTTCATCAATATATTTTTGAACACCCATAGTACTTTTTTCGAGGAGGTAAGAAATATGTTTAAGAAGGTCAACGCGAAGTCATGCTCCCGTCTACCGTTGAAGATCCGGAGCTTGAAGAACGCACGTGGAAGAACGATGGCCATGACGCTCACGCAAAGCTTATTAGAAAGCTTTTTCAAGATAGTGAGGAACGCGTTGGCAAATGGTGTGACGCATTCTACTTACTGAATTATGAGAAGCATGGTGCCCCGGGCTACGTTGGTGGTGCGGCGCTCATTGAGCTCTACATCGCCCATCGGGAATACAAGAAAATCTTTATAGAGAATGATGTTCAAAAAGGGCCGATGTATGACGAGATTATGGGATTTGCGCCAACTTTCGTTCATGGTGATTTAAGTAAGATAAAATAGGAAGAGATATGGCAGAAATTCATAAGAAAATTAATCACGAATACTTCGAAAGGATAGCCTCTGGCGAAAAGACGTTCGAGTATCGAGTTGCGGATTTTGAATGCCGCCCCGGAGATATCCTTGTTCTAGAAGAATATGAGTACGACAACGGATATGACGATAAGATTAACCGTTGCCCAACCGGTCGAGCTATACGCAAAAAGGTAGGGTATGTAGCGCGAACTAAAGATTTCGAGTAGCTAGACCGTCCAAGTGTAAAAGCCGATTTGGAAAAAAGCTACGCTTCGTCATTCGTTCGCTACCGATCTGCTCCGAAATAATACGAATATCGTCTACATTAAGGAGCTTCTTGGTCATGCAAGTATCCAAGTTACGATGACTCATACCCATGTCGTAGATGAAGACCTTCATCAAATTCATCGTTTGAAGCACACGGTGATCCGCGCTTCTTAACTTTAAATAATGAGAAATCGCTACTTTAAATAATTACCCATGTTATAGTGACATCTCAACTTTAAATAATTGAAAATCGCTACTTTAAATAATTTACCTATTATGGTAAAATAATACTAGGAGAATATTATGATTAATACACCTACCCCTAAATTTGATTCCGGCCTCACGAATATCATTCTTGAGCTAGAACACCTTAAGAATCGTCCGCTCAAAAATACCACGAGCGAGAGTGTCTTTTTGCAGCTTAAGAGTCTGCTCCACGCAGTGGAAGCGGTCGCTTCTGCGCGCATCGAGGGGAATCATACAACTATCGCTTCCTACATCGAGAAGCGTGATGACGACAGCCATAAGAACGATGAGCAGATCATCGAAATCTCTAACTTGATTGACGGCTTGGATTTCATCGATAGGTATGTCATGGAAGAGCCTATCTCGGCTGATTTCATCAAAGAGCTTCATCGTGTTGTCGTAGGTGGTCTAACTCATGAGGGCGACAAGCGTGCCGGTGCGTGGCGCGATGAGCCTCGCTATATTGCCAATGCGAAGCACCAGCCGCCAGAGCCGTATGACGTTCCGGATCTTATGCGCGAGCTGATTGATTACATCAATAATGACGAGGGCGAGCAGTACGATCTGCTTAAGATCGCCATCGCCAACCATCGCTTTGTCTGGATCCATCCATTCGGTAACGGGAATGGTCGCACAGATAGGCTTATGACTTATGCGCTTCTCTGTAAGAAGGGCTATATCGCTCCGAATAAAATGCGTCTCTTTAATCCTACGGCTATTTTTGCCGGTGATCGTAATAAGTATTACGATATGCTAGCTCTTGCCGATGACTACAAAGACGAGCATATCCTAGAGTGGTGCGAGTATTTCTTGTCTGGAGTTCGCGACGAAATCAAGAAGTCTGAACCTCTTGCAGACGCCGAATTTGTCAATAAGAAGATTCTGCTTCCGTCCATCGATCGTATGGAAAAAGCTGGTATTGTCTCCAAGCTAGAGGGTAATATTCTTGGCCGTGCCGTTCGTCTTGGTGCCATCAAAGCTAGTGACATCAAGGATCTTTGGGGACGCGAAGTTACTTCTGTTGCTATTGCTCAGCAGATCAAGAAACTCCGTGATCGTAATCTCATCAAGGCAATCCACGAGGGCGGCCGTGAGTATGAAATTAGCTTTGAAAATAGTGAACTGACTCGCGTTACTCTCGAACAGATGGATCTTGCCGGACTTCTGCCGATCCGAGTGGACCGCTAAAAATAGTGCGAATTTTGGTGAACTTAGCCGGATTCGCACTTTTTTATTCGATTTATGTTATAATAGATTGTAGGAAACTGCGACTCGTTTGAGCTCGTGACCTGTCACTTAATAACCAAGAAATCAATTGCGGTTCTTAGGGTTAAGTGTCTATACCCTTATCATTTATTGTCAAGGAGTCGATGATAACCATGGTAAGGAAGGGGTCCCGAGTTCAAATCTCGGTCGCGGCTCCATTTTATTATGACCCGAAAATATAATAATTCATCTTATATTCCATCCAAATGCTGGGTTGGCGACGGCCAAAAAATTTCCTACCCAACTAGGGAAGAAGCCGAAGTCGCCGCTCGCGTTGCTGAGTACGATCATCATATTAAATTAGAAGTTTACAAATGCGAATATGGCGACCACTGGCATCTCACCAGCATTAATTTCCAAAAAAATAAGCACAAACGTTCTTGACAATTTCTTAAATACAGCTTAAAATAAAAGTATATTAAACAAGGAGTTATATTATGTCACCAACTGTAGCAGCCTTTGTAGGAGCAGGAGCTTTAGTCTTCTTCCTCATGGTTATCATTTTCTACGTCCTCGTAGTTATCGCTGGCTGGAAAATTTTCGAAAAAGCTGGGGAGCCTGGCTGGAAAGCCCTCATTCCTATTTATAACCTTTACATCATGTTTAAGATTGTAGGCATGGCTATGTGGTTCTGGATTATGCTCGCCGTTTCTGTCGGTGTCGAGATTGTCTCCGTCATCCTCACCGGTACCAGCACTGACGCCGCTGATCCTAACAACCTTAACCCATTTGTCGTTATTCTCGTCTGTGCTGAGGCTATCCTCTTCCTCATCGTCGAGATTATGTATGCTGTCCGCACTGCTCGTGCCTTCGGTAAAGGCGGTGGTTTCGCAGTCGGTATCTTCTTCCTACCGAACATCTTTTGGCTAATCCTTGGCTTCGGTTCTGCCAAATACAACAAGAAAGTTGCCTTAAAGAAATAATACCAGCCCATCAAAGCTCCGGCCAAGCGCCGGAGCTTTTTTAATCTTTCGGTTCTATCTTATATAAATAAAACGAATCGACTTTTTTATGTTCTTTCACTTCTGGCACATCAAAAGCATTAGAAATAAAATATAAAGTCTTATCCAATCGATTTGCCTCTGCCTGAATCTTGCGATAAATCGATCGAATATGTAAAGATTCTGCAAACGCATAAATCACCGTGGTCTCGGCGGGGAACTGAAAAGTATAAAAATTGCGACATTTAATCTTTATTTTTTTATTTTTATAAAAACGCCAACTTGCCATCAATGCCAAAATTGGATTAATCTCTATGCCAAGACACTTGGCACCAGTCCTACTAGCTTCATTCAATATACAACCATCACCCGAACCCAAGTCTATCAACAAATCCTTTTCACTCATTTTATAAAGCTCAGTAAAAGCTTTTGGTAACTTGTCTTTCAAAGTCGGCACATACGGCGCCCCAGTCAAACCAGTGACCAAAAATATCCCCACCACCGCAATCACTACTATTATCGCTACTAAAATCAATATACCAAACACTATATTCATATTGTTATTATACTCTATTTTTAAAATATGTTAAACTTTGTGAAAAAACTCTTGCTTTTTTTAAAAAAATACGCTATGCTTATAATAAGATACAAAATAGCTTAAGGTTTTAAGCACAGAAAGGAATTAAATCAAATGGCACAAGCAAAAATGTTAAGCAAAAAGTCCAGTACTCTCCAAGGCTTTACCATCATCGAGGTCGTTTTAGTGCTCGCTATCGCTGGTCTTATCTTCTTGATGGTCTTTATTGCGCTTCCAGCTCTTCAACGTAACCAACGTGATACCCAGCGTCGCCAAGATTACTCAGCTCTGGCATCACAGATCACTACATACACTACTAATAATAACGGTAGTCTGCCAGCAGACAATGCTAATCTGCCAGCAGATAAATACTTAAACGCTAACGGCGAAGATCCACGTGGCGTTCCTTATAAAATTGTTGTAGCTAGCTCTGTCCCTAGCGCACCGGCCATTACTGATGGTGATACCGAAGTCAAGGTATACGTAATCAAGCAAGCGGTTTGTGACGGCGGTACTCCTACCACTTCCAAAGAGAAAGGTGCAACCAAACGATCATTCGCAGTTTATGCCCCTACCGAGACCGGCACCTACTGCCAAAGCAATACTTAACATTAACCTATTCCTTTCAAAATAGAAGCCTTGTCAAAGGCTTCTATTTTTCTTTATAAAATCTCCCACAAATTAATAAAACTATGCTATAATAAGAAAGCAAGTAGATTTAATATCTAGCGGGCGTAGCTCAGTTGTTTAGAGCGCTTCCTTGCCAAGGAAGAGGTCGTGAGTTAGAGTCTCATCGCCCGCACCATCAGTCCACTTGCAATTCAAATCCCCCTAAGCTCAGCTCAGGGGGATTTTCGTCCCTAGCGGACGCGGAGAAGGGGGGTAGTAAACTTCTTCACAACCAGATTTTACCGATAAGCCAAGGGTCATCTTTAGATCTCTGAATCTGTTCCAGAGATCGCTTGGCATTTCGGTATTTCAGTTCCTCTTGCACGTGTGTTATTCTAGACGGTGCAGGGGGCAGATACTCGTCAGCTTCTTTGCTAGTCCTTAATTGGTTAACCACTAGGACATCGCCTTTTAACTTAGCAACCGCCAGCTTGTAGAAGAACTTTTCGCGCTCGCTCAGTTCTTCCTCGGTCTTGATTCTGTGGAGCAGATTATAGATAATCTGCTCCTCCTCCGGTTCGAGGACACGCTGAATAATATCCCAGAAAGCTGCTATACGCTCTTTGGAGTATGATTTTTCGTTGTTATCATTATCATAGCCGAACAAACCAGCCAGAAACTTTTTTATCTCCAAACCTAATAGAAACCTATCCATTATAACTGTTCTCTCACTCATATTGCCAACCTCCTTACAAAAACCAAAAAGCGCCTTTACCCTTCTCATTTCAATGTGCTTTATCTTATATATCAGTGATAACTGCTCTTCTTATTATATCACAAATCATCTAAAAAATCAAGCCTCTACTCTATAAATACATACAACTTTCACAACCTATACAACATTTCGGCAGGAGTTCTATAACTTATACTTAAGTGTATACGATGGTAGTTGTAAAAGTCAATATAAGAGAGGATCTTATTATCCATTTTCTTTAACGGTTCACTCTCTAAATA
>JAFRLS010000003.1 GCA_017431105.1 Candidatus Saccharimonadota bacterium
AGAGTCACCAACACCCGAAGTCCGCCTCGGCGGCCTAAGGTGGGGGAGATGATTGGGGTTAAGTCGTAACAAGGCATCGGTACGAGAACGTGTCGATGGATTACCTCCTTTCTTGAGAAGGAATTGATGAGTCTGAAACAGCAATGTCACAGATATCTAGGTCGGTTACGGTTATGATTATGCAAGCTTGAATCATAACAAACCTCTTTTAAGAGGCGTAACATTAAGCTTTACACGCTGAAAAGATGAAAATTGCACAACTAAGTTGTTAAACAAAAATCTCCCCAGAAGGGGAGATTTTTTGCAGTACAATATTAACTATTTCTTAGCGCCATCAGCAATCTTATTCAATTCGGACTGCACGATTGCTGGCATTATGATGCCAATCAGCCAGAAAAGGATGAACCAAAGGATGCCATTATTGTCTTTCTTTACTTTGGTAGAAAAACCTTCAGCATACTTGTACAGCCAATAGATATTAGCAATTGGGATAATCAAGAGCCAAGCCGTAGGGATATCTGCCCCTAAACTATTAATCTCTTCTTTTGTTTTTACTTCCCAGTAAATACTATAGATCCCAAAAGTGATGATGGACAACAGATAAACCACCACTATATCGCGCTTTTGAATCATATTTTACCTCTCCTTAGTATTAATTAACTTCATTATAACATAACTTAAATTAAAAATAAGCATAAATTTGTAAAAATTATTGACAAAACTAAAGTAATGTGCTATAATCAAAATGAGTCAGCTGAGACTGGCTAGTATATCCGTTCGTGTATGCGAATGGAAATTTTTACAGAGGAGGTTGTTCGTATGAACAACAATGAAAATTCCAAGGTTAGCAGGGTGGCTTTCAGTACTTCGATCAAAGAAGGTAGCGGCCCTAGTAGGGAACTCATCGTCGAAGCGTTTCTGCACGCTAAAGACAAAGACTTCAGAATTCCCATCGAATTCTCATTTGACATCAATCCCTTAGAAGTCGATTTACGCGACCTACGGATAACTTCGATCCAACACGAAGATGGCAGCGGCTTTTGCTTCAATCTAGGTGGCACCCTGGAAATTTTTTTTCACAAAACCGATAGTTCCCATCTCGGCAAATTCAGCGCATTTTACGACGCGAAGCGCCGTAGAGGAACTTTTCAGGTTACCAGAGTGTGGTAGTTTTGCCAGAATCTGCCCCCTCTGGGGATCATCCTCCTTTTCTTTTGCCCGGACCGCAAGGTCCGGGCCTTTCATTTCTTGATTTTTCGTAGAGAATAGTGTATAATAAGGACAGATATACTAGTGGGAGTAGAGAACGTTAACCTACACTTATACACGAAAGGAGGTGTATGTTCTGTGTGGAGGCCAGATTGGAGACTGATATTTCTCAACAAAAATAACGGCGATGTCTTTAGCACCAGCAATCCCGAAAAAGACCTCATGGACTTACTTATAGATAAGACTAAAACACTCGGGCATATGCTCACTTTTGATGAGGCTAGCACCATTCCAGACATGGTGGAACCGAATTCATACGCTTTTTATTTTGGTTCTTTTAGTAACGCTGCTAAGTTGGCCTGGTTTAAGGCAAAATCGCTATAGAAGCCACGCCAATGGCAATACGCCACCAAAGGAAGCCCAGTCCTCATCATCCTCAGACTATAGGTGTTATTACCCCTGGTTTTTAACCAGGGGTAATCTATCTTATCCCCCAAATCACTAATACCTTAAATCTTACCACTATATGTCGTTTTTAGAGACCACTAAAATAATCGGCATACGTTTTTCCATTTGGCATTTTATACTTATCTTCATGTTTAAAGATGTCTATCATTTTGCGTGCCTGTTGTAGCTGTATATTTTTAACAATATCACAATACTCTCTATAATCGTCGGCTTTCCACCCATAAAATGTTTCCTCTGCATTCCACTCGTCTTTCTTTTCGATATCAAAAACGGCATATTTTTCACCACGCGGGTTTTCCTTTTCTGCATAATATCTCATAATAGAGTCAAACCTATTTTTTTTCTCTAGCATCATCCCTAAAGCTAATGTGGCAATAGGTTTTTCAAAAAAAGCGTTTTGCACTACTTTCTTTTCAAAATAATCTAGATTATTTTCCGCATCATCTGTTAAGAAAACATCTGGCATTGGGCGTTCACCATCGGGTAAATTCAAATAAACATTCATTTTTCCCATTTTATCCGGCAACTTCGACGACCGAAGTAGATCCTGTTTTACTAAATCAATTGTCATTTTTCCTACTTCTGAGGGGTATCTCAAGTTATTCTTTTCTAAGAATCTCTCACCATTACCCACCTCATCCTGGTTATCTGTTAAGTGATGAAAATCACTACCAACTATCTGGAAATCGCGTTTACTAAATACCTCATACATTACTCTTGATGTTCTTCCATTTCCATCTTTAAAAAGATGCAGATGGTTGGTCATGTAATAAACAAGCGCCGCCCTCTTCCGATTATCATTTATATCATTTTTGATCGCATCCCAAGTTTCTTCGATAGCTGTAGCTTGCACCTCTGATGCTGGACTAAGATGGCCATGTATTTCGGCTCCACTCCAAACCCCATATCCGCGAGCTCGACGTTGGTCTCTTTTTTTACCAGTTAAGGTGCCATTTACAAAATCCAAAATTCTGACAGCATCTTTTGCATCTAGATTCGCCAAATCTTCCTCAAAATTTTTTTCATCACCTCTCGACTCTACTACCCCGATTATTTCTAGAGCTCTTTGTGTTTTTGATGTCTCCTGTGCCTGAGGCCTCTCCGTTTTCATCTTGGCCATATGAGTGGAAAAGTCATCGACTCCCTCCATCGCGCTAGACCATGACGACTCTTCCTCAGGCGGACTGTCGTTATTTGGCAAACTTTCTCTATGAAAAAGCTTCATCTCTCATCTCCTTCACCGTGAATTTTATTGCGCTGCCAGCGACTTTCTAATTTTTCTAAATTACCCTTTGCTACCTCTGAAAAGGGTATATCTAAATACCTTGCCACCCCTGCTAAATACCACAATACATCGCCAAGCTCTTTCGAAATCGCCAAGCGGTCCTCATCGGATATAGAGCCATCTTTATCCCTTAATATCTTTTTGATTTTATCGGCGGTTTCTCCAGCTTCACCAGTTATGCCGAGTACCTTTTCTATGAAACCAATCGCCTTTAAATCTTCGGTCTTTTCAAAAGAATCATACTTTTTGGCCCTCTCTTGATATTCATCGAAGCCCATCTTACCTCCTCTTATGATATAATTATAACACGCATGGAAGATACCAGAAATTTAATTGACGAATACAAGGGTTTATCTAACGAACAAGTTTTTGATGCACTTAGCAAAAAGCGTAACTCTTTGGAAATTGCCATTGAAAACGTCGAGCACGATTTTAATATTGGCTCTATTGTTCGTACCGCAAACTCTTTCAATGTGAGCAAGGTGCACATTATAGGCCGCAAGAAATATAATCGTCGCGGCGCCATGTGTACAGATAAATATTTAGAAATTATTCACCACGCTTCAATTGAGGATTTTCTTAAAAGTCAAAAAAACAGGGAACTAGTCGCCGTCGAAAACAATACACCCCGCGCTCTACCACTACACGATAAACATTTTACGCCAAACACTACTCTTATTTTTGGTTCCGAAAATAACGGCATCACGAAAGAATTATTAGAAAAAGCAAACGATGTACGTTTTATTGAGTCTTTTGGCTCTACTCGCTCCGTCAATGTTGGCGCCGCCGCCGCCATTGCCATGTATGAATGGGCCAGACAAAGTGTGCTATGATATAAATATATAAGCGTACCTTAAAATTGTGAAAGGGGGTGTTCCGGTTGAATTTGGGCACTATAATCTTCTATATACTAATAGGAGCGCTTACATTAAATTCTATATCGTACATTGCCTGCTTTAGATTATTTTATAATGGGGTGGACATTGTAACAATTCGCGAACACGATAATGGCAAAGCAGTCTATCTGATTGGGGGTTGTCTATGCCGCACAAAACGACCTTTTGAATTTATGCTCAACGCAATTCCGCCAGGTACTAATGTATATTTGATAGAATATCGCAACTCGGGGTTCAATATAGAAAAAGCCTCAAAAGCGATATCGGATCACATTTGCGCCAAAGGTTACGAGGACGTAACGTTTATAGCAATTTCTCTCGGTTATCAACTAGCAGCCAGAACAGCCAGGCAAAGCGATAAAATTATTGCATTGAACCCATGTATAGGCAGGACATCTCTAGCATCATGGCTCAGAAAGTTTACTCCAGCCTTAGCAATCGGCTATCTAGCTACCTTCATAATAGGTTGGCTTTCCTATGCGCCTATTGTTAAAGTTGACGGGCGGCCATATTACTCGTTAAAACTACTATTCAACCAGTTTAGAATCTGTTGTAACAACAAAACCTTGTCAAAATACCCGTTCCGACCAAATGTATTAGTGTTGAGCAAATCCGATCGCATCATCGATAATGCGGTACTGATTAAAAAATTGATTACTTCGCCGAAGATTTACTCACTTAGTACTAATCATTTCTGGATGGGAAATAACAGCCACCTCTATTATGATGCCGTCGTCGAGAACCTTTCACGAATTTAAACCATAAACCCCGCATTTTGCGGGGTTTATTCCTGTCGATAAGAACTACTAAGCGTATTTTGACATTATATTAAAAAAATCATGATACAATAATTTTTATGAAAATACTGCAAATAAATGGGTGGACAGGCAGAATCAAAGACGGCCTAAGTCGTTTTATCGCTGAAGGAGAATATGATGTTGTTTGCATGCAAGAGGCGATTTGGAGTGACGACTGCAACGAATTCCTGGAGCTATACGTTGATACTGTAGACAAAATACAAAGAGAAGCTGGCTATGAAAATGTTTCTAAAGCCTCTAATTATGGGACAAAAATACTAAGGAATAATGCTCAATTTGAAATAGGTAATGTAATTTTAAGCAAAATTCCTTTTGCGAGCGTGGAAGAAAGAAATATTTTAGGACAATATACAGTAGTTACCGACATATCAAATTATAAAAACACAAAAGACCATAGTTATACGGCGCAGAAAGCTGTATTGAGTAATGGAATAGCAGTCGTTAATTATCATGGCTATTGGCAAAAGGATCCTATCGGGAACGAGACTACGATACAATGCATGCAGAGAGTAGCAAAGTTTATTAAAGAGGATTTTCGTCCTACTGTCATGTGTGGAGACCTGAATATCGTCTGCGAATCGCCAGCTATGCATGAATTGGATTTTATGCAAGACTTGATTCAAATAAATCAAATAAAAACAACTTTAAGGAATATTCGTTTTATAAAGGATGTGGCTTGTGACCACATCTTGATTACCAATGATTTGAGGGCCGAGCATTTTACAACGATTAATGCGCCAATTTCGGACCACATGGCTCTAACCGTCGATATAAGCCACTAAACTGGACCCATATTCAATATATACACGATCTGATGGGGGCAAATTGGGCAGATATTGACACTATAATAAAAAAAAACAAAAAAGTATTGACATTTTAATGTATATATGCTATAATGTAACCATGGCTCAAATGCCATTGCTCAAATGATGCTTCGGCGTCAGATGGGCCCTATATTCATACTCAAATGATGCCTCGGCGTCAGATGAGTATCTCCAAATGACACCTCGGTGTCAGGCGGGGTCCAACTCAAACAATTGCCTTCATATTGTCCTACGAAGGAAAAACAATTGAGAAAGATTGAGTAGAATATTCGGACACTCTCCACCTTTGCCGAAAGACTGGAGCAGTAATTTTACAAAAGGGTAAAGTAAACCAAACCCAGAGAAGTACATCAAGGCAAGGCTCTCGAAGCTAAATGGATGTGAACGTCTCAACCCCCGCAGGTTCGACCTGCAATAGCCCCCGCACCCTGCGGGGGCTTTCCCTATATTAAGCTTTATTATCAAAAAAACGGCTTTTAAGACCGAATAATCTCATACTTTTTAGTGGGGGCAAATTGGGCAGGCATTAAAAAACTATAGAGAAGAAATAATGGATAGATTGGTGAATTTATAAACTATCAATTTATATACGTCAAGAATTATCTTTTAGATATGCAATAATTATCTTCTTTTATCTTTCAGATCATAAACAAAGCATAGAAAGTATTGACAAAAATAAGCATGTGTGGTATAATACAAAAATAGGCTTTTTAAGCCTATGGAACTTTAAGAAGATGCGTTAAATTCTCCTTTAAGGAAATTTTGCGACTCGTTTTGCCTATCTATATGGTAGCCGAAATGAGTCGCGAAAGCCGCTCAACAAATTTATTTTTAGGCGGTAATTCCGCCAAAAGAAGAATGATCATGGCAAAGATGGTAAAAATCCATAAGCAGGCTGGCACTAGGAAAGACGCAGTAAGGATCAGCAAAGTCAGCGATATTCCGGAGTTTCTCAGAAGCTCCATCGATATTGCAGGCGATACGTTATACCTCACCTGTGTTGAAGGTAATGAAAAATGCCCCTTAGGTTCTGTCATCGGCTACGAGACTTCCGATAATACTCCGAGCGGTTATAACTGCTGGTGCATCGGAAACGCCGAGACCAACCTGATCGAAATCGACGGCGTCTTCTACAAGAAGGCTACCGTCATGCCGGCCATGGCAGTCACTGATGAATTTCCGGAATTTCTCGAAGGCGCCGATATCACTCATAATCCTGACGGATCTTGGTCTATCAAGACCGACTGGGGCGTAAGCACCGGTTTCCCTGGACAGGCATACTGGGTCAGATACGGAACCAAAGAGGATGAGACACCGGATGCCAATATCCTTACAAAGACGGAAAAGTCCTACAAGGACTACATCGTCTGTGATGGTGACGGCAACGATATCGGGTTCCTTTCCGAAATCGACCCCGCTTAACGCATCCAGAAACCCCCGACTTCCACACCACCAGTGTGGGCAGAGCCGGGGGCTCTCTTTTTTTGTAACAAAAAATGGTGGGGATATGTGGACTTGAACCACAGACCTCGTCATTATCAGTGACGCGCTCTAACCAGCTGAGCTATATCCCCATCATGTTAAATTGGTGGAGTAACAGGGACTCAAACCCTGGACCTCTGCCTTGCAAAGGCAGCGCTCTAATCAACTGAGCTATTACCCCAACGCACTCATTTTACCCTAAATCCCTAAAAAAGTAAAGGGCATATATAGGAAAAACCGCTTAAAGAAGCGGTTTTTCAGGTCATACATATCCTTAAGTAGCCTCGCAGTTTAATCTACTCAAGTTAATTTCATTTTATATCACGTAACGAATATTGTCAACAACTTTTTTCCACAATTTGTGCAGAAAATCAGAAAAAATTGTTCGGCAAAATTAAAAAAATTATGACACATTTTTAAGAAAAAGCATATTGACAAAACTAAAGCGGTATGCTATAATTAAGGTATTCACTCTTGAAATGGGTGGTGTTTTATTAATAGTTAAAAATTCGGTGGGCAGAAGGAGTTCTAGATGTCTGGAACTAAAGCTGGCGGCATGAAAGCTGCTGCTACCAATAAAGCTAAATATGGTAAAGAATTTTACGCTCGTATTGGTAAAAAAGGTGGCCAAAATGGTCACACCGGCGGATTTGCTGCAAACCCTGCTTTAGCCCGTATCGCCGGCGCTAAAGGTGGTCGCATTTCTCGTCGTGGCCCAGCTAAAAAAGCTGCCTAATTAAAAAGAACGCTCCCTAAGGGAGCGTTCTTTTTAATGAAAAATTTTCACATCTAGGGCAATGATTAACGCCATCTGGGGTTTGATAGCATGTCAAACCGCATTTTTTGCACCGTGTTTTTTTATCTAACCAGTCACGATAGGTATCAAGCTCGACTTCCACTAGGGAATCATCGAATCCTACACCGTATTTAGGGGCAATTTCACGCACTTTTTCCCAGGCTTCGCGCTCCATCTTAAGTCGCCTAGCACCGGTATCAAAAGTTTTGTGGCCAGATAAAGCGTGACCCAATTCATGCAATAATAACAACTCGCCATTCTCTTCGTTAGACCTCATAATAATCGTCTTTGGTGGACGAAAAGAAAATCGCTTGCCTTCGCGAAAACTAAACTCTGGATAATCACTTCTTATTTTTGCTAAAAAGGTAGCATCCATAGATCACTGACTCCAACGGCCTCTTCGGACGTCTGTATTTTACCCCTAGTTCCGGCAGATATTTATAAAAACGCTTGAAAATCTTGCCCATTGGCCCACCGATAACCACTATATCCGGGTGATATTTATCTATAATATTAGGCAATCCCAAAGCAATCCTATTAGCAACATCCATCATGATAGTTTTTTTTCTGAGATCTGTAGCCTGATCAACATGATAGTATTTTTCTAGAGCACTTGCTGCCGCGATATCTTCCCATTCGGCTTTTTTCTCATTGTAAGTATAGATTTTATGCCCAGGCTCAAATTTAGACGATTCTGGCAACAACTTGCCTTTTTCGGCAACTCCGCCACCGATGCCGGTCGAGAAAGTCAAGAACACTACGCGGCCTGTATAAAAACTAGACTCGTATAGTGTCGCCAAATTGGCATCATTTTCAAAGTAAATCGGACAGTCGAACAAGCTTTTTATAGGGGCAAAAAGGTCGATTTTGCCCCAATCACGATTGCCTAAAGAAACTGAACAATTTTTTTGTACAAGCCCAGGAATTGCAACTGTGATGGCCGTAATTTTATATTTCTTAAACTCGGCCAGCGCTACTTCAAGGTCCCCCAAAAACCTATTAAACTTTCTGGCAGTCTTAAATTTAAAACGCCTGATCACTCTCCCACGCTTCGAGAATAGCGCGATTAGCGTTTTGGTACCTCCAATATCAATAGCTAAATACATACCTTGATTATATCATAAAAATTTGCTATAATTAAACGCAGTTTTAGGCTCATTCAATAGTTTTTACCGACGAAGTCGGAGGTTATTGAATGAGTCTAAAGGAAGGAAATATTAATTTATGGCAAATGCCAAAAAACTCACTATGGATGATCTATTAGCAGATAACGAAGAGATCTCCAAGAAAGTTATTGCTGGTGATACCGTCAAAGGTACGGTCATCTCAGTTAAAAAGCACGAGATTCTAGTAGATCTTGGTGCGCAGGGTGTTGGGTTGGTCCCTCGCCGCGAAGCCTCTTTCGCACGCAATCTTAACCCAGGTGACGAGGTTTCTGCCTCTGTCATCGAAGCCGAAATGGACGACGGTTACGTCTTACTTTCGCTTCGCAAAGCAGTTAAAGATAAAGGTTGGGATGAAATCCAAGCCAAACTCGATAATGCTGAAATAGTAGAGGTCACCCCGTTTGATGCTAATCGTGGGGGCTTGCTCGTCGAATACGAAGGTATTCGTGGTTTCTTGCCAGTTTCACAGCTTTCAGCCGAACACTACCCACGCGTAGGTTCTGCCGATAAAGACGAAATCTTACAACGCCTCAACTCACTGGTTGGCAAGCAGATCAAAGTTCGTATTCTTGACGCCATCAAAAAAGAGAACAAACTTATCTTTTCAGAGAAAGAAGCCATCAAAGATGGTCTTGCTGAACGTTTTGCCGAACTGAAAGTTGGTGACGTTGTTAAAGGGGTAGTTACTGGCGTGGTAGACTTTGGTGTTTTTGTAAACGTTGATGGTATCGAAGGCTTAATCCATATCTCAGAAATTTCTTGGGAACGTGTCAATAATCCTTCAGACTATGTCAAGGTTGGTGAAACAATCGAGGCAAAGATTATTGCCATCGATAAGGAACGCCTCTCACTTTCAATGAAACAACTCACCGAAGATCCGTGGTTGCACGAAGTAGAAAATCTAAAAAAAGGTTCCAAAGTTGAAGGTACGGTCACTCGTATTACCCCATTTGGTGCTTTCGTTCAGATTTCACCAGCCGTAGAGGCTTTAGTGCATGTTTCTGAGCTTGGCGAAGGGTCTGATGTTGATCCAGAGAAGGTTTTCACCTTGAATGAACGCAAGAGTTTCAAAGTTCTAGACATTGACAAAGAAGGTCGCAAGATCTCATTGTCTATTACTAAATAAGACTTTAAAAAACAGTTCCTCATAAAAAGGAGCTGTTTTTTGTTGACTTTTTTAAGTATAAACGCTATAATCCAAGCAAAGTGCATAAAAGAAAGGTCATACAAAAATGCAAAATATCGACGATTTTATAGAAAGCCTCTTGAATGACAAGGGGATAACGGATGTGGATCCAGAAATCAAAGAAGAGCTCAAGGCCGATATGAAAAATCGGTTGCTCGACCAGATTAACCGTGCTGCCATTATGCAGCTAAGTGAAGAGAAAGCTGCCGAGTTGGCTGAATTAGTCAATAATCCAGACTTCACTAATGAACAAATGACCGAATTTTTGCAAAATTCTGGCGTTAACCTCACGGAAGTTACTCTTGATACGATGCTAAAATTCCGTGGCTTTTATTTGCAGGGAGAATAGAATGGTTAGCGAAAAATTAAACAGCGAAGGAAGCGGAAGCCAGGCATCCGAATGGGATAGCCTTACTATCGATTATCGCGAATTTGACCCAGATGCACAAAAAAAAAATAAGAGAAGAGCTCGCAAATGTTGATGATATGTTTGCTAGTGGCCGTATTGATGCAGAAAAAGCAAGACGTTATAAAGAAGAGATTTTAAACAACTTTAATGCTAATTTTGAGGAGGGACAAGCAGAGCAAACTGCGCCAGCGCCAGAATCACAGCCAGGAATGGCAGGACCACAGCCAGTAGCAGCAGAAGCGCCTGAATTAGCAAAAGCAACGGACGATGGTATAGCTGGCCAAACTTTCCAGGTCGGCCCAGGGCTTTCATTAGAAGCCGAATTTAAGCGCATTACCGGCGAAGATTGGCCAGGTGTAAAATATACTGCTGAAACTAGTGGCGCTGACGGTGACGAAACAGACGACGGCCCAATTGAAAACTGGGTGATTAAAGAACGTGCGCAAGAAGATATACCTCAATCGGCTGAAGACAAGAGCAAAAAACCTGAATGGGACGACAGATTAACCGACGAGCAAAGACTAGATTTGCTCGAAAGAGGCATTTACGAGCCAGAAGGCCCAGAATATGAGCGTGCCTTGCGTGAGTTTGGTCTCGATCCTAGGCCCACTAAAGAAGAAGAGGCATCTGCTGCAGCCGAAGAAGAATTACAGCGCGCTTTGGAACGTATGCAAAATCGAGGTGACGACGAAGACCCATATGCTGGCGAAACTAAGAATGAAGGTGAAGATCGCGAGAAGGCCGAAAATGAACAAGCCGAAAAAGATGAGAACGAAGCCCGTGAAAAGGCTGAACACGAAGAGGCTGAAAAAGCGGCTCGTATCAAAGAGCTTGAAGAAGAAAAAGCTAAACTTGAAGAAGAAAAGGCCCTCCTAGAAAAAGGACCACTCACTGCTATTAACGCCGATTTTACTCACGATAAAAGAGAACTTGCCCATGATCTTGCAGAAAATGCGCTCAACGAAGAAGTCGCTAAAGGCAAGCTTATCAAGAGGCTTTGGAAGGGCACTTTATTTAAGAAATACTATGAAAAGAAATATACTAGTGAATTCATGGAAGGTGAACGCACGGTTGACGTAGAAGGAGAGAAGCTCACGGTCGAAGATCTTCTTGGCCGCCGTAAAGATAGTGTAATTGAACGGTTTGTCTTGGGCGCTACCGACGATATGCGTTACATCCATGAAAAGATTGGTAAGAAAAGAAAAGATGGTACCTACGACGGCGAGAAGCTCACTGAAGCTGACAAGGAAACCACAGAAGGTGTTAGAAGCGCCATTGAAAAATTTGCTTCCGCCAAAATACCAGAAGGTGGCAGTCTAGAAGATTTGAAACGGGACTTCGCTAACGACATAGCCAGGCTTAAAGCCGAAGCTAGAGATCAAGGTAAAGACGCAGATAATTTAATGATAGATAATTATTTAGAAGTAGCCATTCAAGCTCGTGAACGCGTTGAACATGGTATTGCTATGGAACGTGTCATGGAAGGCTTCAAGGTTTATAATGCGGATGTTCGTGACGGCATTCGTACTGAGGCCCACCGTGATAATATTGACAAAGCCACTGATTGGCTCGAAAAACATACTGGCGGGCTTGTCCCAGCACAAGTTATAGCTGGTGCTGTCACCATCGTTGCCGCGCTTACTCAGACAGGTGCTCGTGCCGTAGCTGGAGCAGCTGGTGGTGTATTTGTTTCGAGTGCCATTTCTGGTTTTAAGGAACGCAATCGTATTACAGAAGATCGCGCTCGCATGCTTCGCGATGCCGCCAACGGTCTTGAATATAGTGGTACGGCTACAGATGGTGAAACTCCAAAAACTCGTCGCGCTAAGAAGATAGCTAAATACGAGGCTCGTATTGGTGGAACACTGTATGATCTTCAGGAAGCTAGCGCTCTAGCTGACAATATTGAGAACGCACTCGATTCAAAACAAGAAGGAGAGGGGAAGAGTGAAGCTGTGCTCCGCGCCATCGCTGAAGCTCGTGTCCGCATTGATTTGTCTGATAGCGAACAGAAAGACCTCATTTCCTACTCATCTG
Organism: Candidatus Saccharimonadota bacterium; assembly: GCA_017431105.1. GTDB lineage: Bacteria > Patescibacteriota > Saccharimonadia > Saccharimonadales > Saccharimonadaceae > Nanosyncoccus. Next base: position 12,577 of record JAFRLS010000003.1, read on the forward strand.
CAGACAAGCGTGGCGATGAGCGCCTCAGACTGGATCGGACTGTCATTGAGGCTGAAAAGGCACTTTCCCCACAAGACAAAGAAAGGCTTGCCGCTATTGAAGCACAGATCCAAAAAGAAATTATGGGTGATGTCGACGAAAAAGACAAAGATTTCCGGCGTAAACGTGCTGCAATGGCAGTCAAGAAGGCAGGTAAAACTCTTGCCATTGGCGCCGCTACATTTGTTGTCTCTCAAGAAGTTATGGCAGCTATGGATCCAGGCAAGATTGGTTTGCTTGAAAAAACCGGTATTATTAAAACCGATAATAGAACAGACGCTAGTGAAACACTACTTGCTGGCCTAGCCGGACCACGCGTCCGTACTGAAGTTCACACGACGACAGTTGATAATATTAGTGGTGATCGCCAGGCCGAAATCCAGGCCTACGAAAACGCTGGTTATACCAAGACTGAAACATCGCCTGCCTGGACGGAAAAAAGAGAAATCATCGCAGATATTAAACCAGCTGATTCATCTTCCAAGGTTGACGTCATATATGATGGTTGGGCTAATAATGGTACTACTATGCCAGACGGCAACGAACTAGGCATTCGTCTTGAAGGTGATCAATTTATCACTCGTATGGGCGGCAACTCCACTATAAACGGCCGAGTCATTGATTATAATTCTATGGCTGCGGCTGGCAAAATCAAAACTTACGTTACAATCGGTGGTGCTAAATTTGAAGTAGCAACAAAACTCGATGGAGCTGGGCAAATCGTCATTGGTGGGAAAGATGGCGTTCTCACTACTACAACCGGTGAAACTATTAGGGCCCTCGGCGAACATGGGGAAAAGGCCTACAAATATATTGAAGTTGTCCTCGATAATGGTGTAGACGCAAATGGTGTTTCTCATATAATTCCACTTGCTACAGAACCAGGGTTAGATACCTTTAATGGTACAATACAACAAGTTACTGAAACGATAGTCGAACACCCAGCCGTCTATAGTTTTACCAAAGACGTAATTACCGAAATTCCACGCGCTGTTACTACGGCTGGTATTGCCTTTGCTCCAGAAACCGCTCGTACTGGTCTTGGCGCTACTCGCGCTAGAGCTGAACAAGCTCCAGACAATCCACAAGATCCAGGCACTGGTGAGCAAACTCCTAATGGTCCAACATCTCCAGACAATCCACAAGATCCAGATGCTGGCGGGCAAACATCTGATGGTGAAACAGGAACAGCTCCGTTAACCGAACAAGAACAGACAGGCGACAGCACTCCTACAAACACTACTGATACTTCCGAAAACAATCCTGTTGATGGTGCCGACGACGAGGCAGATCCGGACGAGGAGCCCATTATTAATATAGATAGCATCAATGGCCCAGAAATGTATACTGGCGAAAGGGCTAGGCGTATCATCGAGGAAGCCAATACCAACATCGAAACACCAGAGTCGCAACAATTTAATGACGACATGAAAAAAATAATCGAAACTAGCCGCGACCTTATTGGCGGAGAAGAAAGCGTCAAGATGCTTACCGACACCTCGCCGATGACAATAGAAGCTCAAAAGAAATATGTCAAATGGTGGAGCGGTCTAAGTAAAGAAGCTAGGAGAGCTGTTTTAGGTATCGTTGATCAAATAGAGAGTTCAGATTCTAAAAGAGCTATCAAATGGGGTAATAGCTTCCGCTCATGGGTTGCGCTCAACCGAGGCTTGTTAGAAGCAGAATAATAGTTGGTATACAACCATTTTCATGATTATGGTATAATTAAGCCAAGGAGATTTTTGTGAAGTATACAAAAAAAGATTACAAGGAGCGTCCTTGGCTTAAATTCTATGATGAAGAAAACATACCAGGGAACATCGAGTATCCAGATTGTTCCATGGTAGATATGGTAATGCAAAGCGCCGAAAAGTGGCCAGACAATGTTGCCTATTCGTATTACGGGCATAAGGTTACCTATAAGAATTTTGTTAAAAAAATTGAAAAAGCTGCCCGCGCGCTTAAAAACTACGGTGTTAAGGAAGGCGATCGTGTTACTATTTGTATGCCAAATACCCCAGAAGGGATTACGATGGTTTATGCTGTTAATATGGTTGGTGCTATTTGCAATATGGTTCATCCGTTGGCTTCCGAAAAAGAGCTCGAATATTACATCAAGGTCGCCGAGTCAAAATACGTCTTAGTCTTCGACGCCGTTTTTGATAAGGTCTACCGTTTGCGCGATACTGCTCAGCTTGAACGCATTATCGTCGTCCGCCCATCAGACGGTCTGGGATTTTTGAAACAAAAAATGTACCGCTTGCTTCATGTTAAAAAAGTTCGCCTCCCGTCTAACGATAGCCGCGTAGTATTGTGGGAAGACTTCATTGCGAACTCATATTTCTATCAAGGTAATTATCATGAGGAACGTGGTGGTGCTGACCCAGCGATTATTATGTACTCCGGCGGTACTACTGGCGCGCCAAAAGCAGTTTTGCTCTCCAATCTCAATATCAATGCCGAATCCTTATGTGATGGCACCGTAATTCGCCAAATTGTACCAGGCGCAACCGTACTTTCGATTTTACCTCTTTTCCATTGTTTTGGTCTTGGCGTCTGTATCCATACGCCACTCTGTAAAGGTATGGGCTGCATCTTGATCCCAGCTTTCTCGCACAAACAATTCGCCGACATTATCAGGAAAAATGAACCGAACTTCATCGTTGGTGTCCCAACTCTGTTCGAAGCCCTTGTTAACACTAAGTTAAGACACGACGATTTGAAATCCGTAACTGCAGTAATCTGTGGTGGTGACGCTCTCACTCAAACCCTACGCGATAAAGTTAATCATTATCTTAAAGCTCACGGTTCCAATGCTAAAATTCGAGTCGGCTATGGTCTTACTGAAGGTTCGGGCGCAGTTTGTCTCTCGCCAGAAAATACCTTCGCCGACAGTATTATTGGTGCACCACTACCGGATATAGATTTTAAGATTATTAAAAACGATACGTTTAAAGAGCTTCCGGCCGGTGAAGAGGGCGAAATCTGTATTTCTGGTCCACTCGTAATGATGGGATATCTCGGAGACGATGCTGAAACCGCACAAGTTATCCGCATTCATGATGATGGTAAAATCTGGCTCCACACCGGAGACCTTGGTTACCTCGGAGAAGACGGCCTCATTTACTTTGCTCAGCGTTTGAAGCGTATGATTATTTCTTCAGGCTATAATATCTATCCTACCCACCTCGAATCTATCATTAATTCCCACGAGGCCGTACTTACTTCTACGGTTATCGGTATCGACCATCCATATAAAGGCCAAGTACCAAAAGCCTTCATCGTCCTCAAACCAAACTATAAGCCAAACAAACGCCTCGAGAAAGAAATCCGCGAACTTTTGGAGCGCAATATACCAGTCTATGCTTTGCCAACCGCCTATGAATTTCGCGACAAACTCCCCCAGACTCTAGTTGGCAAAGTTGCCTTCAAAAAACTCGAAGACGAAGAAAAAGCTAAGAAATAATTATAAACCCCAATAATTCAGAGCTACCCGAAGCCTTAATTTGAATGGTTTTTGTTTCAAAAATTTATTATTGCGCCAATGCGGGAAATATTCTCTCATCATTTTACGCGAACGAGTTAACCCTGATTTACCCTCTGGGAACTTTTTGAAATCTTTAGCTGAATCAATTAATAAATTCCAGATAAAAAACCACTCCAACTCATCGTGGTATTTTTTAGTCGCTTTTTTATTCTCAAACCTCTTATATAAACTAGAGAGCACAGGGAAGATATCAAAATAATGTGAATCCCAGCTAGATTTGTGCAGAACTGAATCCGGATTTTGATAATAACAGTATAATGGTTCATCTATGGCTGCATAATTATTGGTATCAAGTATTAATGCGCTCATAAGTTCCATGTCTTCGTGAATCATACCCTCGTGAAAGGCAAAATTATTTTTAGCCCACCACGCTCGTCGGACCAAAACTTGCGTCGGGCCCATTCCATAGCGTACGAAGCGACTTTTAAAATCTTTTTCTTCTGGGGTTACGGCAGATAGATAATTGCTTTTATCATTTTCATAAATCCTTTTCACTCCCAGCATTACCATATCTGCCTTTTTAGTCTCCGCTTCTTTCACCAGTTTAGAAATTGCATCTGGGAAGATTGTGTCATCAGCATCAATAAACCAGACATATTTACCGGTCGCAAATCTCACCCCATAGTTTCGCGCGGCAGCCGCGCCGGGGCTATTGCATTTTAACACACGAATACACGGGTTGTTTTTGGCGTAATCTTCTAATATTTCAAGCGATCCGTCCGTCGAACCATTATCTACAAGCAGAATCTCACCTTTTAAAGCCGCATTTTTTGACGACAAAATAACCGAATCCAGACATCGTTTTAAATATTTTTTAGCGTTATACACTGGGATAATAATTGAAATTAACATACTTTCATTCTAGCATAAAACTGTATGTTATAATGAGCCTATGCTTTGGAAAATCCTAGTCATATTGCTAATCTCCATGGTCCCACTAATTGAACTTCGCGGTGCTATTCCGGTTGCCGTCGGCATGGATTTAGGCTTACCAGAGTGGCTAGTGCTCATAGTTGCGATTATTGGTAATATTATACCGGTTCCGATTATTTATTTCTTTGCTCGTAAGGTATTAGAGTGGGGATCCGAGAAAAAATGGAAACCATTTAAAAACTTTTGTAATTTTTGTCTCAAAAAAGGAGAGAAGACCGGCGAAAAACTCCTTGAAAAAGCCAAAGCTGGCGTCTACGTTGCACTCTTTCTATTTGTCGCTATCCCAATTCCTGGCACCGGTGCCTGGACTGGCACTCTTGCTGCATCCATCCTTAAACTAGACTTTAAAAAGACGATTATTTCAATAATTGCCGGCGTACTTGTTGCTGGCTTGGTTATGTTAGCTATTTCACTAGGACTCTTTAGAGTTATTTTTGGTAGTTAAAATTATTGAATTGTGTTATTATAAACATAAGAATAAAGGATTTTTTATGGAAAACAATAATCAGATACCAGCCCCAAACGTGCAGGGTCAACCAAGTCCCAACCCAAGTCCAGTTCCGCCTAATCAACTTAGCCAGACTACGCCAATTCAGCCAAACCCCAATTTGCAGCCAAGCTACTCTTCACAGCAACCTGTTGGATCAGCGCCATCGGATAACAACATGTCACCCACAGCGCCAATCAAGAAGAATAATTCCAAAATAATCTGGATTATTGTTAGCATAATTCTTGTATTAGTAATAGTTGGAGTCATAGTGGCGGTAATTTTACTTGGCCAAAAATCAAACAACACACCAGGACAAAACAACGATGAATCCAGTATTAGTGACAAAAATGATGGCTATGATGATTATAACGACTATGACGATGACTACGATTATGATTATGATGATTATGATGCTGCAGATTATAAAATTTCATGCAGTAAACCATCTATAGGAGCAATAACTACCGCTCAAACTCCAGTCAAAATAGGGGAGTGGGCCTTGTTTTCTCGCAAAGTTGAATATGGCTACGATGGCGAACCAGACACTTGGTGTGAAATTCCGGTACGCATTACCTCGATAATACGTGGTGATGAAGCAAAAATAATCGCAGAAAGATGGGACGCCGAAGACGAAGACTATATACTCAACGAATTGGATGATAAATTAGAATATGCAATTATAAATTACGAAATAGACTTATCGAGCCTTATCTTTTCTGGAAACAAATATTCATCTGGTGTTAATCGCTCTGTCGATGCAGAGGTAGTTGGATTGGATGGTGACACGCTCACCTACGACAATACTTTATTCTATCTAGATTTCGTCGATGCAGCCCACTCAGCCGATGAAGTAAAAAATAACAAAACATACGAATCAAAAATTATTGGTAGCCTACCAAAAAACGCCACGGAGTATCTCATAAAAATAGAAAGTGATTATCATGGCTCTGATGATAGTGGCGCTCACCATGATGCATATTTCCGTGGCCAGTAATGAAATAAGGACAAAGAAGGAAGAAGGGCTGAAAGAGTTAGAAGCTACACTTGTGATGCTCGAAGAGCAAGACGAAGACGTAGAAGGTGAATGCTTCGTATCTGTTAGAACTCGCTCATAGGCTTCCTGAACTCTTCAAGAGTTCGAGAACCGAATTAAAAACGAGATTTTAAAAATCATTTTCTCGAACTTTAAAATCCAACAAAAAACGGTGCTTCCATCTCTGTTAGCACCATTTGCGAGCCTTGTTAATGACTCTAAATATACAACTTGGCTCCCCCGGCCAGACTCGAACTGGCAACCTCGAAGTTAACAGCTTCTTGCTCCACCATTGAGCTACAGGGGAATACATCTATTATAGCATATTCTCTCAAAATGTGATAAAATTAAAGGAGTAATTTTGCGTATCTACGCATTTTTTAACACGGAAAGGAGAGCTATGGAAGAAAAGACAATTCAGATCGCAGGATCTATTACTGTAGACGAGCTAGCTAATGCTCTCGGGCTTTCTGTGACCTCACTTATTGGCGAGCTTTTCAAAAACGGCATTGTTGCCACTATTAATCAACGCCTTGATTATGAAACTGCCTCTATTATCATCGACGAACTTGGTCTTAAAAACGTCAAACTAGAACGCAAGAACACCGCCACCAAGACTTCAGATATTCATCGGGAACTATCAGATAAGGCTGTCGGTCGCCCACCAGTAGTAGCTGTGATGGGCCATGTCGATCACGGTAAAACCACTCTCCTTGATACGCTTCTCCATAAGAAAACTGTTGAAGCCGAGGCTGGTGGTATCACTCAGCACATTTCGGCTTATCAATTAAAGCATGGTGACAGAATTATTACCTTCCTTGATACGCCAGGACACGAAGCTTTTGCTGCTATCCGTCAACACGGCGCTATGCTTACTGATATTGTAGTAATTGTAGTAGCAGCAGACGACGGTGTGAAACCGCAAACCGTCGAAGCAATTAACTTTGCTAAAACCGCCAACGCTAAAATCATCGTTGCTATCAATAAAATCGATCGCGAAGGCGCCGATATTGATCGCACGAAAGCTGATTTGTCTAATCACGGCCTCCAGCCAGAAGAATGGGGTGGCGATATTACAATGGTACCAGTGTCAGCTAAACTTGGCACTAATCTTGATCAACTTCTAGATATGATTTTGCTTACTGCCGACATCGAAGAACTTAAAGCTGATGTTGATATTCCAGCCGAAGGTCTTGTCATCGAATCCCATATGGAAACTGGTAAAGGCTCAGTCGTAAATCTACTTATTACGGGCGGGGAATTAAAGACCGGCGAATTTATCGTTGCTGGCTCTACCTATGGCAAAGTCCGCACCATGTTGGACTGGAGGGGCAAACCAAAGGGTAAGGCTACCCCATCTACTCCAGTTACTATTACTGGTTTCAAGGAATTACCAAATTTTGGTGACCGTTTCATCGAAGTAAAAGACGAAAAAACCGCCCGCAAAATGTCGCTTCTCAACGCCCAGGCTATCGCTAACGAATCGGCCTCAGCTAATGTTACCTCATCAGATTTGTTGCGCATGATGAATGTTGCTGACAACTCTAAGATCTTCAATGTAATTATTAAGGGTGATGTACTCGGCTCGGTTACATCGGTCGTAGATTCTCTCAAAATGATCGATACTCACGGCGAAATTACTTTAAATATTGTTTCCACCGGCGTTGGCGATATCAATGAAAATGATGTTTATATGGCTGCTGGTGGCAATACGGTAATTTATGGCTTCAACGTTTCGGTGCCAATTAATATTTCCAAGATGGCCGCTCGCGATAATGTACCAATCCGTACCTATAAAGTTATCTACGAATTATTAGATGACGCCAAACACGAGATGGAAAATCTTCTCGATGCCGAAATTATAGAAGAAGACAAGGGCGAAATGAAAGTCCTTGGTGTCTTTCGTACTGAAAAAACCTCTATTATTGGTGGTGGCGAAGTTTTGAAGGGTGATGTCAAGCCAGCCTATCTTGCTCGCGTTGTTCGCGACAAAGAATATATTGGTGAAGTTGAAGTTACCTCAGTCCAAAAAGAGAAAATGGACGTCAAAGAGCTCGTCGCTGGCGAAACTGGTGGCCTTGCTCTTAAGACCAAACAGAGAATTGATCTCAAAATTGGTGATCGTCTCAAATTCTTCACTCGCGAAACCAAAAAACGCACACTTTAATTTCAGTAGTTTTACTCCCCTTATGTTATTATAAATATAAGGAGAATCATAAAATGGAGCCTGAAGATAAATTCACGCCATCAGAACAGGAACAACAAAATATTGAGGAAAAAATCGACAGTGAGTCTGACGTCCAACATCAAACAACAGTAAACAAGAAGCAAACATTTAGTTTATTAACCCGGATTTTTGCTTTTCTTTACCTTGGTGGTATATCCATTGGAGTTATCTTATTTGGAGCATTTTTTTTGCATGGCGATTCCGTTGGTAGTTGTAAAAATCGTTGTGAGGCCATTAGCTTATCATTTGGCCCTCTTGCTATAGCCATGGGTGTGCAACTTATTTTTATAGTATTTAAGTCGCTTATTCTTAGAAAGAAAATTAAGTTACGAGATTGGATCTTGTTTCTGATCGTTGCCATTTTAGCATTTATTTATGGGGTTATTTATTTTTTCATCCTCTAGATGACGATTGTGTTATAATAAGCATAAGGAGAATCATAAATGGAATTCAACGACAAGTTTTTACAAGAAATGGGTCTCTCTGCCATGCCGGAGCAGGAAAAGCAAGATTTTTTGAACTATGTTCAAGAAGAACTAGAAGTTCGTATCGGTGAACGTATCTCAAAGGGCCTTACTGAAGCTCAACTCAATGAGTTTGATGCTATTACCGATCAAGCCGAAGCTGCTGCCTGGCTTGAGAAAAACCGCCCAGATTACAGAGAAATAGTTACTCGCACTATCGAAGAGATGAAAGCTGAAATCCGCGCTAACCATACAAAACTTATTGCAGGAGCTTAGCGTAGCCGTTAATAAAGCTTTTTGCATCCATTGGCTTTTTACTCTCTGGCTGCAACTTATCAACGCTTATAATGCCCCCGTCTTTACATTCAATCGTAAGAAGCGCTGTCTCACCCATCTTTGCTATACGAGCCTCTAAAATGATGCATTTTTGATTATAGAACGTAAATCTAACTTTCGGAAAGCCCTGGAAAGCAATAATTTTGCGCAAAATTTCCTCCGCCGTCTCTGTAGTAGGATTAATTACTGCCATCTCTTTGTCTATTTTTTGGGTGAAAGTTGCCTTTGTGTCATCTTGCGGTGTCGGCACCGGTAAATTAGTCATATTCTTCACTATCCACTTCGCTCCCGCCTCGGCTAGCTCTCTGTAAATTTCAGATTTTATCAGAGGTAAATCATTGAAAGTTTCCTGATAATAAATTGGCCCCGCATCCATACCTTTTACCAATTTCATGATAGATATCGAAAATTCCGTATCGCCGTTTAGAATAGCGGTTTCTATCGGTGAAGCACCTCTGTATAAGGGTAAGAGGGAAGGATGAATATTTAAGATCCCCTCTGGTTCAAAAATCTCTAATATATCCGACTTTATTATTACACCAAAAGAGGCCAACACCCCATGGATTTCAGGGTGGGAGCTCTTCAATTTCTTTACTGTTTCTAAATCTACCTTATCTCTGGCGCGAAAAACCACCTCAAAGTGTTTTTCGAGCACTTCAAGTGCTGCTTCCGCTAAAGGTCCGTTTCCAAAAAAGATAATTTTCTCTTTTTTCATTTTTACCTCCAAAGTGAAATCTAATCGTCAGGGAACAAATCCTTGTTGCCCTCAATTTCTTTTTCGTAATCTACCGGCTCGAGGTCGCCCTTATCGTTCATTAGATAAAACGCATCGTTTCTGTCTTTAATACGATCAATAAACAAAATTCCATCTAAATGGTCAATTTCGTGCAACAACGTTCTCGCTAACTCATCGGTCGCCTTGATTCTCACCTCTGTACCATCTTCGAGCCTAGCCTTCACGCGTACTTTACTAGCGCGGGGAACCATCCCGTAAATTGAGGGCACAGACAAACACCCTTCGTAATCTTCCACTATTTTACCCTCAGCCCGAATTACCTCTGGGTTGATTAAGGCCGTAAAACTTGCGTTTTTCTTGTCCTCCATATCATCACGGATAATAATAATTCGTTTATTTACGCCCATCTGAGGCGCCGCCATCGCTGCAGATAGCTCATAAGGGTGCTCCTTCTCCCAGTCCAAGGAAAGCTCACGCATTTTAGCAATCACATCTAACACCTCTGGTGTAATGGTGCTAACTTTCTTAGATTTCTCCCTGAGACGCGGATCCGGCGTCGTGATGATTTTCATAAAACCAATTATAACATAAACAGATAAAAGTCACAATAATCCTGGTGGGTCAAACGTAATGCGGAAATTCGAATCTAACCCTTGACAAACGACAGCTAAAGCTTTACGTGATTTTGCCCGTATTATTATTTGCCAAGTATAACCGCGGCTAGTTCTTTCATGAAATGCCGGCATTGGCGGCGATATTAAAAGCCCCTCATTATTTTGCAATTGTTTTACAGCTTCACGCACTTTTCTTAGCACTGTCGCCTCTGTTTTCATAGTGATCTCACCCTTTGCTACAAACATAAACGGCGGGAAGCCAGAATGCTTTCTTTTCCCAAGCATATATTCTGCGAATCCAACATAATCCTCATCGACAGCATAATTAATCACCGGGTGCTCTGGCCGGAAAGTCTGGATTATCACCTCTGCCTTATCGATATGACCCCTACCAACTCTCCCAATTACCTGTGTCAGGAGCTGAAAAACTCTCTCTTCGGCTGCAAAATCTGGCAGCGATAGCCCCGCATCTGCCTGTACTACCCCTACGGTAGCCAGTTTTGGCAAATCTAGCCCCTTAGCTAGCACCTGCGTCCCTACCAAAATATCTATTTCGCCAGCCTTTACGGCGCCATACATAGCCTCCAAACTATCACCCTTCTTATTGTCGGCATCGAACCTCTTCACTCTGGCATTAGGGAAGAGCTTTTTCAGCTCACTCTCTAATAATTTGGTACCAAAACCTTTATGGATCAACCCCGGTGTTCCACAAGTTGGACATCTTGTCGGTACTTTCTCTTTGAAACCACAAGTATGACAGATTAGTTCATAACTATCAACATGTAAGGTTAGTGGTAAAAAGCAATTCGGACAAACTATCTCCTCGCCACAATTTTCACAGATTGTTAAAGGTGTGGAACCTCGACGATTATGAAAGATCAGAGTTTGCCTGCCAGCCTCCATATTTGCTTTCATGGTTTCAATTAGGACATTACTAAAATAGCGATTTTTTGCGAAATTATCCCTGTTTTTAAAATCAACAATCTTAATATCAGGTTTTCTGGCCTCAGTTTTAGCTTTCTCTGTTAAAGTTACTAGGGAATCTTTACTCTTGGCTATATAATAATCGGCTATATTTGGTGTTGCCGACCCCAATAAACAATCAACCCCTAAAGTTTTTGCCATGAAACTCGCCACCCTTATTGCCGAATATTTCGGGGTATTCTCTTGGAAATAGGTAGATTCGTGCTCCTCATCGACGATAATTAGTCCAAGATTGGAAAGTGGCGCGAACAGGGCAGAGCGCGGGCCAACCACCACGCACGGCTCCTCTGTTTGTAATATTTTTTCAAAGATTAAATGTCTCTCCGCTTCCGTCTGTCCAGAGTGCATCAAGACAATTCGGTTGCCAAAAGTTTCCTGAAAAACCCGAACAAGTTGACTGGTTAAAGCGATTTCCGGCACCAAAAGTATTACGGATTTCTGCCGCGAAAGGGCACTGGCAGCCTCTTTGAGATAGATATTAGTTTTACCACTACCAGTTACGCCAAATAGCAATTTCGTGGCTTCTGGGGCCTGTTGAAGGCCTTGTAGGGCATTTTTCTGGGCGGCATTGAGCTGGATTAAGGGTAATTTTAAGCTCTGTTCAGTTTTCGCAACGACCCTACGTCGATTTTTCAAAATTCCATTTGGCAGAACCATGCTTGCCACGCTCGAAAGCGGTGCCATATAATATTGGCTAATGAATTGGATAGTACTAAGCAAATGTTTTGGCAGCGGTTTTGAATACAATATTTTAGAAATCGTTTTGGTTTTAAAACCCGGCTGCGCAACTTTTTTACTAATAATGCCAGGAGTCTTGGTTTTCCCAATCGGAATTTCCACCAAAGTGCCAGGGATTAAAAGGGAATCAGAATTATAAGTTAGTGCTTCGTCTAGCCCATTTCTCCCAGGTATTACCTCGTAAAACATACCATCATTATACACTAGATTTTGTTGTATTTTTTACATTTTGTATGATATACTGGATAAAGTTAAGCGAGGTAATATGTTAGATATATTTATTACATCCCGGGTGCGCCGTAAGATTATCGTGGTTTTTGCCAAATACCCAGATTTCAAAACCCATGTCAGAGGGTTGGCCAAGTTGATTAAAGAAGATCCAGGCAATATTCAACGTGAACTTAATCGTATGGCAGCAGGGAAGTTTCTTATCGTCACCAAGCGTGGCAAGACTAAGATTTATCAAACCAATAAGCAATTCCCGATCCTAAAAGAGCTTCAGAGTATCGTGATTAAGAGCCAAAAAGGGAATAAGCCTAGCAAGACCATTGGCTGAAAATGAATAAGTTATTTGCTCAGCTTTTAGAAAAAAGACATCTGAAGGAGGATTTTTTACATCCAAAATACGAAGATCTTGCCGCCCCATTTTTGTTACCAGACATGGATAAAGCCACCAAGAGAATCAAACAGGCTATAGATAGTCAAGAGAAAATTCTTATTTATGGCGACTATGATGTTGATGGCGTTACAGCTAGCGCGCTCATGGAACAAGCTCTTAATTTAGCAGGGGCAAAGAATATAGATATTATGTTGCCAGATAGATTCACCGATGGCTATGGCATGAGCCCGCGCCTCATTGAGCACGCCAAGAAGACGAATATTAGTCTAGTTGTCACCGTAGATTGCGGTTCACATAATCACGAAGTCATTGATGAATTAAATACTTTAGGCATAGACACGATTGTAACCGATCATCACGAATGCGCCAACACTATTCCCGAGGCAATCGCTGTAGTAAACCCTAAACGACAAGATTGTACCGGCCCAGCTGCTCTCAGAAGTTTAGCCGGAGTAGGCGTGGCTTTTAAGCTCGCCCAGGCCTTAGTTGAACAAAAAACTATTCCTGCCGGTCAAGAAAAATGGTTTTTGGATCTTGTACTGATTGGCACCATTTGTGATAATATGCCACTTACCGGCGAAAACCGGATTCTTGGTTATTATGGCGTAAAAGTCCTCGAAAAGACTCGCCGGCCGGGCCTTCGTGAGTTAATGCGAAGCGCCGGCGTTAAACATATTACTTCTGAATCGATTGGTTTTCAAATCGGACCACGATTGAACGCTGCTGGCCGTCTTGATACTGCCGAGCTTTCGCTGCAGCTTCTTCGTACCAGCTCTGCCACCAATGCCGCTACTTTGTCTAATAAACTAGAGGAACTCAACAAAAAACGTCGCATCGAACAACGCATTGCTACAGAAGAAATCATCAAACGCAAAAAGCAAACAGACCCCGTAATTATTGAAACTGGCAATTGGCACGAAGGCATACTTGGTATTGTAGCAGGGCATTTGGTCGAATACTACCATAAACCAGCCTTTGTACTCACCGAAATCGAAAATGGCATCTTTAAAGGTTCTGGCCGCAGTTTTGGCGGTTTTAATCTTGCCGAGGCGCTAAATTATGCTAAAGATTCGATTATCAACGGTGGCGGCCATGCTGGTGCTGCTGGCGTCAAGGTTGAGCAGAAAAATCTCTACGCTTTTCGAGAGAAGATTAATGAATATTATCGCAGTCTGCATTTAGCGGATCAAGAAATCTATTTTAAAACTTCCGCTGATCTCACCACCGAAAATTTAAAAGATTTGTCGCTAGATTTTATTGAAGAACTGAAGCTTTTAGAACCTTTTGGTGTGGGCAACGAAGAACCAATCATTTGTATTAAAAATCCCGAAATTCTTGAGATTAAACATATAGGCGACCAGGGCCAACATATCCGTATCGATATAAAAGGTAAGGATGGCAAGATTTTGAAATGTATTGCTTTTTCTGCTCCCGAAGCATGGTTCAATCTCGACAGCTACGAACCACATGATTATATGGTAAAACCCATTGAAAACGAATGGAATGGCGTCCGCACGGTCGAAGCTCGGCTAATTGACATTACAAATACTTGATGGATTAAATGGCTCATGCTAAAATAAACTTAACAAAAGAGGTCATATATGAGTCATTTTAGGGTCAATATCACACACGCAGAGCAACCTGTTGTTCCGGATACCGACGATACGGAGGAATCCATTGTCGCTCCGGATACTGGGGTACAGCAAATCCATGATACCAATGGAATAACCGGTATTCTGTTGCCGATTTTTATATTAGTATTCGTGTCTTTTGCATTTCTGGCGTCTTTTATATATAAGAAGATTCAGACAAAAAAGAATTTCAATCTTAGTCGACAAAAACAGCGGGCGCTTCTTGTCGTGTCTGTTTTTTGCTGTTCCAGCGTTGTTTCATTTGCCATAGCCGCCAATATCAAACCCACTAATGCTATCGACAATGATGAATTACAGGATGCAGCAAACACGCTTTCTATCACTACGGAAGACGTCAATATCGACATTGATATCGAAGACGAACCAGTCTATGCTATGGCGCCCAGTAAAGTCACAGTAGATTCTGGGACTGACTTTGGTTACACTCTCATGGCCTATATAAACAATAATGATTTAGTTTCCGAAAATAATGACGTGATTTCCGGCTTAGATTATTCCACGACAAATAAATTGTCAAACAATACTTGGGGTATTTCCACTATTTTGCCAGATAACCAAGATTCAGAAGTTTTTCACGGTTTACCAACTACAGCTCAAGACGCCATGGTCATAAAATCCCATCCGGAAGTTGCACCCACTGAAGCCGGGGAAGAAACCACTATATACTATGGCGTCTACGCTACACCAGATTTGCCAGAAGGCACTTATCAAGGTGTGACCATTAATTATATAGCGGTGAGCGACTTTACAGACCAAGATATAGCCATTACATATCATAGCAATGGGTTGTATTTCGACGAAGAAAAAACTGAAACTGTTAATACTGTTATTTATCGTGGAGACTGCGAAGAGCCTGAAGATGAATATGATGAAGCAACTTGTTTATTTTCTGTTGCAAAGGGGCAGTATAGAGAGCCAATTGGTTATCAAGGTTCTTGGTATTTTGGAAATACTTATCCTGTTGAGAACGATGACGATGTGATAGAATTCCTGGACAATAATAGTGACTCCCCTAGCTTTCTAGGAAGAACCATAGATGTTCTTGCATCGAACGACCAAACGGTCATATTTGCTTTCATTGGAAATTTTGTTGAAGATTCAGATAATATACTAGATCAAGTCAATATATTGTCATATACGTATGATGAAGAAGTTGACCAGGATTATAGACAACCCATATTAATAGAAGGCGAATATATCAGACCAATCGACTTCAATGGAACATGGTATTTCAATTTTGAATGGCCACTCGGTGAAGAATATATTATCGACCAGGCTATATTTATTCCGCTAGGCACACAGGTTATCTTTTCGCAGTCTTATGATGGCCCATCCTATTCACCAGTATGGATAGAGTATGAAGCAAATGCTAATGGGGATTATGTGGGGAATATGCCATATAGCCCAGAAGAACACGAATACGACTGGATGGATGGCATGTACTGGATTAGCGACCAAGAACCTTACCGCGAGGGGTACATTTTCCTTGGCTGGGAGTATGAAGGAAGTTTATATCAGCCCGGTGAAATGATAAATTATTACGGCGGCGATGGCGCCACAATTTATTTAACGGCACAATGGGAACAATTAACAGTAAGCATACATTATGATGGTGGCGACCCTGCAGCGGTAGATATCCCGTCATCTCAGGAGTGTGGGCAGTATTCTAGTTGTCCCCTTGATCAGACAGCACCATCACTGCATGGCTACTCGTTCCTTGGTTGGGAACATAATGGAACCCTATATCAACCAGGAGAGACCATTGACACTTTCGACTACGACATTTATCTAACGGCCCAATGGGAAGAAATCCCGTTTGAGCCAGAACCCTAATATCGCACAGTTAGGTTATGTTATAATGTAACTATGAAAAAGATCATTCTCAAATGTAAATTAGAAAATCGCAATCATTTTGAGGGCAAACTTAGCGATATTGAACTTGATTTTTCTAGCGTCTATTGGCAGCATGACCGTGTTTACGTCCCACGTGGCTATCGCCGTAATCTAAATCTCCCTCGTCTTGTTATGCGCACCGAGATGCATGCCGTAGACGAAGCCCCAAAGTACAGCCTTATTCTTCGTCGTCACATTGAAGATTCTGGCGTCGATATCGTGGAAGAGACCCCAGTTACAGATTATGCCACCACTGTAAATATTATTTTGCAACTTGGCTTCAAGCCGGCGGGCGAAGTTTCGCGTCGTCGCCAAGAGCTAGAGATGGGCGCAGGGAACATAATTTACCTCGACGAAATCGACGGCCGCGAAGGCGAACACTACGCCAAAATCGAATCGATTCTCGTAGACGGTGATTCTGTCACCGAAGTCAAATTAGATCTTGAGAAAACCTTTAAAACTTTAGGCGAATCCAACTTTATTGAATCCGCTTACTTTGAGTTATAATTTTAACCTCTTGGCGGTTCGCCGTCTGGTTCACCGAGTAATTTTTTGGACTTAATCTCGTAGCGCCGCCCATTCACTGGCGATACATAATAATCTTCGTTCAAGAGATTTACAAACATCGTCAAGTCTTTATCATCCATAATAATAATCGAACCATCGTCATCCGTCATTAATTCTAGCTGCATTTCGTCAGCATAATCAAGGAGCTTATCCTGTGGCATCTCTTCTGCGATATTCATCGCTTGTACCTTTTTCAGCATCGGTTTTTTATTAGCCAACAAAGCATCAAGAGTTAGCCCTTCAGCAAACGATAATTTATATTTCTCGGTCAATTCTTTAGCTTTAGCCTCTGCAATCACCTGTGATTTAAAATCATATTGGAATAAATTCTCGAACTTTGCCTGATTGAACACAATAATTGTTCCATCTACGATTGCTACCTGGTTGTCATCTGGCATCTTAAGAGCAATTTCCGCTGAGAACGGCTCAAAACTCTCTCCATTGATTTCCCAGGAAGTTGACCCCTTTAGTGCGCTTGAAGCAGGCAATAATTTGGCGATATAAAACGTCTTCATTCCTTCATCGCCAGGGTAAGTAAACTTTGCAATAATACCTTTTACCTTTTTGAAGTCATACTCATTCTCTGAAAAATAATCGATATCCTTATATTCATTCTCAATCAAATGGATTAATGTCTCGGCTCGTCCCACTTTCGAAAGGGAAGTACGATAAATAACCTTTTCTTCACCATCCGCTTTTTCATATTCGCGGCATTCCAATCCTTTGTTGGCTTCTTCAATAATGTAATGCACGGCCTCCTGCATGAACATCGATTTCACTGCACCAGTCAGTTTGTCTGAATACTTTATTTTGTATGGCGTATAATTTTTGTTAAATAAAAACAGTTCCGCACTGACATTATTTTTAATTTCGTCAATTTCGTTTGCCCACAGGAAAACATCAAACGGTTCTTCCATAATTACCTCACTTATTTTCTTCATTATATCATAAGACATAAAAAAAATACCCAGACGAAGCGTCCGGGCGTGGTGATTAAGAGAGCTCAACGTTCCCGATATGGATTTCTACTCCTCATTGATATTAACTAGAACTATTAAAATTATCAACTACAACATGGATAATCTCAATCAAAAACAGAGACTGTTCGGTTTTTATAAAATAAAATAGAATAAAAATCAACAGGTTTTGTTCGGTAAAATAACAGAGAAGTTTTCCACACATGCGAAAAACACTAATTTAAAAAAGTCTAAAAAAGCTCTTGCTTTTTTCAAAAAAGTAGTATAAACTTGAAACAAGTGGAAAGTCATCACAAACACCACAAATAAAAACGCACATTAAAAAGGTTTGAGATCGGCCAACTAGGAGTTTCGGCGCGCATTAAATTTAGCGAAATGCGAAAACAAAATCGTGCGCTCTTTCCTTAAACACACCTCCCAATAAAACTCTATCGGTCGTTTATATGACCACTAACACAATAAGTCTCTCAACGGCTGCGATTACAAGATTAGCTTCGCGCTGGTACAATCGTGGTAGATTAATTGTGTAAAACAAAAATCGAACAAAAACAAAACCGCTGAAGTTTCTAGTTGATCGATCTCAAACAATGTATAATATAGGTATGGAGAAATTACATACCCCTGTGTTACTGTCAGAAGTGCTAGCGAGTCTATCGCCAAAGCTGAAAGAGTCGTATTTAGATCTCACAGCTGGATATGGCGGGCACGCTGAAGCGATTTTGGGTGTAACACTGAATTATAAAGATTCAGTCTTGGTTGATCGGGATGAATTCGCTGCAAGTTTCCTTAAACAAAAATTCCCACAAAATATCTCAATCATCAATGAAAATTTTTATAGCGTAGTGTTACAACTTATCGAGTGTGGAAAGACTTTTGATATAATACTGGCGGATTTTGGAGTTTCTTCGCCGCAACTAGACATGGAGGACCGGGGTTTTTCGTATAAAAATGATGGCCCACTAGATATGCGGATGGATCGTCGAAAGAGCTTTACAGCTAGCGACATTGTAAATAAATGGAGCGAGCGTGACCTCGCCGACATCTTTGTAAAATACGGGGAAGAAAAACCCGGACGTGCCAAGATGTTAGCGCGCGAAATTGTTACCAATCGCCCTATCGCTAATACTAAAGCTCTTGCCGATATCATCGTTAGCAAATCTAGATTCAGCCACGTTCACCCAGCTACACGCATTTTCCAGGCTATCCGTATTGTTGTTAACGATGAGCTGACTGAAATCGAAAAGACCTTACCGCTCATTCCGAAGTTACTGAATAGAAATGGTCGCGCTGGTTTCATCACCTTCCATAGTCTTGAGGATCGCCTAGTCAAAGATTATTTCAAAGAGGCCACTAGCCACGGAGAAGAATCTGAGCTCACTGTCCTTAATAAGAAGCCAATCGTTGCGGACCAACATGAATTAGTTATCAACCCGCGCGCTAGGAGCGCTAAACTGCGAGTAGTAGTGCGGAATTGATAAAACAAACAATAAAAACAAAGGAGGCAATATGCCAAAACAAATCGTAGTCGCGAACAAATCTCGCGTTCAGACCGTCAAGGTCCACTTCCGCTAGTCTTTATCTTGGTGGGGCGGTTCGCCCCGCTCCACCTAATTTTGAACTAGCGACATGGGCTTTTAGCCCGCCAAAATAGAGTTTCACCGAGAGTGTGAAGTGTATGACCTTCCCGGAGTAGTTTTTGCGAGTCACTTATAGCTCTGCTCGCAAAAACCTCCGGACTAAGAGAAGGAACTGCGGGGAAACTGCGAAAGAAATAAAAACAAAAATACAAAGCGAGGAATAACACCAAAATGATCAGTCAAACATATGTGTCAAGGAGAGAGATTGCCCCTAGTTTTGCCAGGAATCGAAATACTGTTCGTCATACCAAAAGAAGCTTAGGCTCTATTTCTCAGATTGTCATCATTAGCATGATTACATTAGCTTTTGGTCTAATTTATGTTGCGGAAGGGACCAAGGCTACCGGTTTCGACTATGAAATTTCCGCTGTAGAATCCGAAATTACTGAAATGACTGCGCGCCGAGATGATTTGGCAGTAGAGAAAGCTCGTCTGACTTCCGTTGCTACGGCTAAAAACAGCACCGTTGCAGCTGCCATGGAAGATGCCACGGTTACTGGCTATGTCGCGGATTAAAATTTTAAAAAACCTTGTTTTTGTCGCATTAGCGATTATTGCTGTGCGACTATTTTTTATCCAAATTATTGAACACGACAGTTGGGTAGCTAAGGCCAACGAGCAGCATACTTTGCTAGAAACTATCACCGCCAAACGTGGTGAAATCTATATGATGGATGGCGATACTCCCGCACCAGTCGTGCTTAACCAGACCGTTTATGCAGTAATTATAGACCCAGCCGCCACAGATAAAGAACAAATTAAGGATGCACTTAATAAATATGCTAAAGAATATATTGTCGCCGATCTTGATGAAGTTTATAGCATTGAAGGTTTGAGATATTATATTGTAGCCAAAAACGTCCCATATTCAATTGCCACCAAAATCGCAGAGGAGGGAATCGCTAGTGTCTGGCTCAAAGAGAGCAACCAACGCGTCTATCCAGAAGGCGAAATGGCGTCCACTTTACTTGGGTTTGTTAATACTGACGGCATCGGTCAATATGGCGTAGAAGGCTCACTTAATTACTTGCTTGCCGGTAAAGATGGTACACTAAAAACAATTGCCGACGTTAACAAGGTTGCTCTTTCGATTGGTAAAGAAAACATTAAAATCCCCGCCGAGAATGGTAAAAATGTTGTGCTCAGCGTGGATCGGGGCCTTGAACGTAGTACAGAAGAAATTATTGCAGAACATTTAGATGCCTCTGTTGCTACCAATGCAGCAGTACTTATTATGAATCCTAATACGGGTGAAGTTCTTGCGATGACCAGTTTGCCAGGCTATTCGCCAGCCAACTACGGTTACGTTGAGGATGCCTCTGCGTATATTAATCAGGTTACTGAAGTCCCCTATGAGCCAGCTTCGATTTGTAAAAGTTTCACTTTTTCTGCCGCTATTAACGAGGGCAAAATGACTCCAGATACCACCTATTTCAACGAACACTATACCTATGTTGATGGATGGCAAATTTGGAATGCAGAAACTCGTAGCTCGCTCTATGGTGACATTACTATGAAGCGTGCCCTCTATTGGTCTTTGAACACCGGCAGTATCTATGCACTCAAATTACTTGGCGACGACCCAAACAACATTAACCAAAAAGGTAGGGAAACGCTCTATGATTATTACCACAATAAGTTTCGCCTCGGACGAACTACCGGCATAGAACTTATAGAGGCGGAGGGTTATATAGAAGATCCTAACGAAGGTTGGGGCCGAGATTCTACCTATGCCAATATGACTTTCGGCCAAAATCTAGGTATTACTATGATTCAGACCGCTACAGCGTTTTCTGCCGTGGTGAACGGCGGATATTATAAAACCCCGACCATCGTGAAAGGCACTTTAGAAAACGAAGAAATAGTCCCACTAGATCGTTCAGGCTCCATTAATGACCAAATTTTGTCGTCAGACACATCATCTACGATGCGAGAACTGCTGATTTATAATCGTGAATATAAAGTGCGTAATGGCACTGATAGGGAAGGTTACGACGTGGGTGGTAAATCTGGTACAGCTCAAGTTATAACGGATGGCGCCTACGATGACACCTACTCAGAATTAGTTGGTTCTTACATTGGTTTCGTCAGCCCATCTGGCAAAATGCCACAATATGTAATTATGACTAAAATGTGGGGCAAAGGCCAAAGCGTTGGTAGTGGTGATGCCATGGCTCTCTTCGACTCATTGTCCAATTTTATCATCGATTATTACAAACTGAAACCAAATTACTAATCTAATTATGCTATAATAAGGTCTATATGATGACAAGTATTAATGATGAAATGTTCTACGGGTTGTTGCTTGCACTAGCTAGCTTTTTGTTCTCGATGTTATTAACCCCAATTTATACTCACTTTGCTTATAAATATAGGTTCTGGAAAAAGCAGAAACAAACTACTGTCGATGGTGAAGCTTTACCCATAATGACTAAACTGCACGCCCATAAATTTAAACACACTTTTCCAACCATGGCCGGCCTGATTGGCGTAATTTCCGTTACATTAGTTACCTGGATTTTTAATCTCGATCGTGGCCAAACTTGGCTACCATTAGTAGGATTTTTAGGTGGTTCTTTTGTGGGGGTTATAGATGACGCTATCAACATTTTTGGTTCTGGCCGTGGCGCCGCTGGTTTACGTGGGCCGGTTAAGTTTTTCCTAATCACGGTAGTAGGGCTAATCCTCGGCTGGTTCTTTGCTGTCAAGCTCGACTGGACTACTATATTGGTACCATTTGTCGGCAATATCAGTATCGGCGTCGTCGGGATGATTCTTGTTTTTGCCTTTGCAGTAGTTGCAACATCTAATGCAGTGAATATCACAGATGGTCTGGATGGTTTGTCTGGTGGCCTTACTATGTTAGCCTATGGTGCTTTTGGTGTTATCGCCCTTTTTCAAGGCAACATGCTGCTATTTGGCTTTTGTATGACGATCGTAGGCTGGTTGCTTTCTTATATTTGGTTTAATGTGCCACCAGCGCGTTTTATGATGGGAGATACGGGCTCTTTTGCGCTTGGTGCAGGCCTTGGTATTGTTGCCATGATGACCAATTCATTCTTGCTCTTACCAGTGATTGGCTTGATGCTCGTAATCGAAACTAGCTCTAGTCTCATTCAGCTTGTGAGCAAAAAATTCTTTCATAAAAAAGTTTTCATTTCAGCGCCGCTTCACCATCATTTAGAGGCAAAGGGTTGGGGTGAAGCCAAAATTGTCATGCGTTTCTGGATTATTGCCGGTGTCTGTGCTTTGATTGGAGTATTTCTTGCCGCCACCGGAGGCGCCATCTAATGCGAAAGCATAAATCTGATCTCGTGATACTATTTACTACTTTAGGTTTGATGGCCTTAGGCTTAATTGTGATTTATGCTATTGGTCCGATGCGTGCCAATGTTCTTAATTCTACCTACGGCTCAAATTATGGCCAAAATGATTTTTTTCTTGGTCAACTTCGCTCGGTCGTCTTAGCTTTAATAGTGTTCTTTGTCGCTTTTAAACTGATCCCATATAAATACATTAGGAAATTCGCCAAGCCAATTATGATTGTGGCTCTCTTACTCTCTGCAATACTTTGGGTTTTGGCGCTCTCTGGCTCTTCTCTCGCCAAATGTGAGCTTGGTGAATGTCGTTGGTATAATTTTGGCCCAGTGAGCTTTCAGCCAGCCGAATTCCTTAAGTTAGCTCTTGTAATTTATCTCGCGGACTTCCTTGCTCGTAAAAAAGAAGAGGGAAGCACTGGTAAAATCCGTGAGTTTTGGCTACCGCTTACCATAGTGTGTGGTCTGTCGCTTGTTTTAGTGGTAATCGCCCAAGGTGATTTAGGTACCGGCGTAGCTCTAATTGCGATTATTTTAGGCATGCTTTTAGTTGCTGGCGTACCTACGAAGCAATATTTTATTATGCTTGCCTTGATTCTTACGATATCAGTTGGTGCTATTGCTACATCTAGCCACCGCATGCAGCGCATTAATGCCTGGCTCGATACTTTGTCTGGCGAAGCGAGCTCAGACTCTACCTATCACATCGAAAACGCCATGCTCGCCATCGGTACGGGCGGATTTTTCGGTGTTGGAATTGGTAATTCGGTTCAAGCCACAGGCTATTTGCCAGAATCTATTAATGACTCCGTCTTTGCTATTATGGGTGAAACCTTTGGTTTTGTTGGACTTTTCCTTATTATTGTAGTTTTCGGCACCATGCTTTTACGGATGCTGAAAGTTGCCAGTCACACCGAAAACGCAGACGAACGCCTTCTAGTCATCGGAGTTTTTTCTTGGACCTTGGCCCAGGTAGTAGTTAACATTATGGCCATGACAGGGCTAGTACCAGTTACCGGGATTACATTGCCACTGTTATCTTATGGCGGCACAAGCATGATCTTTATTGCTTTTGCTATTGGTCTAGTTTTACAACTTTCATGTTATACTAGTAGGGAAGGAATTAAGGATGAAAATATTGATAGTCGGCGGGGGATCCGGGGGACACATTACTCCAGCCGTCGCCGTAGTTCGCGAAATTCTGGAAATCAAACCTCGCGCCGAGGTTGAGTTTTGGACTGATTTTAAATATTACAAAAACGTCACCAAGCTCACCACCGAACTAGGTGTATATTGGGTAGCAGGTAGGGAACGCCACAAAGGCTCAGCTATTCGTGTCCGCCGCATCCCAGCTGGTAAATTTCATCGCTATTCTGGCTGGCATTTCAGTGACTATTTCAAACATTTTGATATTACCTTAAAAGACCTTATTTTTGGCAATATATTTGGCTTCCTGGGCTTTTTGGCCGGCCTTTTTACTAGCTTTTTCCGTCTTGTTCGCAAAGCCGATCGCCCTAATATCATCTTCTTAAAAGGCGGTTTTGTTGGTCTGCCAGTAGGGTTAATCGCGCGTCTATTTAAAATTCCATATGTCATTCATGAATCCGATGTAGTTGCCGGGCTCGCCAACCGTATTTTAATGAAAAAAGCCAGAAAAGTTGCTTTTGGCATGCCCTTATCCGATGAAGTCTTAGAAAAACATCCGAATTATGTTTGGACCGGCATTCCGGTTAGCCCAGAATATAAGCCAGTTACCCAAACTAAAGAAATGTCGCTCAAAAAAGCCTTTTCATTTAACCCAGAAAAGCCTTTAGTCGTAATTACGGGCGGCTCTCAGGGTTCCGAAAACCTTAATGAAGCTACTAGGATTATTCTGCCAGAATTGCTTAAGTTCGCATCTGTTGCATTGGTCGCCGGTCGCAAACATTATGAAGACATGGTAGATCTTAAGCGTTACGAAAATTGGGAAAACGCCTCTCTCGAATCGAATTTTCGAATGTGGGAATTCAACACTGCCATGAATGAATTAATGGGCGCCGCTGACGTTGTAGTATCACGTGCCGGTGCTACAACTATTGCTGAGCTCGCAGCTCTTAAAAAAGCTACTATTCTCGTTCCGTTTGAACGTTTGCCAGGCAGTCATCAAGTACGCAATGCTGAACGTTTGCGTGATGCTAATGCCGTGGAAGTTGTTATGGACTCAGACATGACAGAAAAACCCGCCGAACTCCTTGAGTCTATTAGACATTTAGTTAAATCTCCTCGTCTCCGTGCTGATATGGCCGATAACCTTGCCAAAGAAGCTCGTTCCAATGCTGCCCATCACCTTGCTGAAATAATTTTGGAGGAAGCTTAAAAGATGAGCAAAACGTCTTTGAAGTCTGGTCGTACTATTGGTGAGCGCAGGGAACATCTCGAAACCGCATCCGAACGCATGGCCACACACAAGAAGATCAAATTTTGGCAAAGAGTCCGTCTTATCTTTACAGCTCTGTTATTTTTAACCATCATTGCGTTGGTTATATATATCTGTGTTTTGATTTTTCACCATGACGAAGTAGTTTCACAATCTTCTAACACCATGATAATCCCGTACTCGCCTACAATTGAAGTCATAGATGAAGACACTACTGCTGGTGGCCGTATCACTAGTCGAATGAAAGAATATATTGGTCAAGCCGAAGCCGACTTTCGAGAGCTCGGCTACCAACCAATCAAAGCAGTTATTCCAGTCGGCTCAATTCGCGAAGTGGATTTCTACTTAGATGGCTACACTGGTTTTATTAAGATGATTATTGATCGTGGCACTGGTGTATCGGTCGAAGATGCAGATAGAATGATTAGATATCTCGCAGATATCGACATCGGTGATTTTGCCTACATTGACGTTCGTATAGAGGGTAAGGCTTATTGGAAATAGGGAAGCGTTCGGTTTTTGTTCTCTTTCAATTCTCTTTTCTTTTGTTCGGTTTTTGTTCGGCAATAAAGTGGTTGAAAAATACCAGGGCGCGCAGATTTTTCCCGAAAAACAGGGAAAAATAGCAAATGGGGAAATAAAACAAGGGAAAAGTCAAATCCGGAAAAAATAGTAAAAAGCCAGAAACTAAGCCAAAAGTCAAGCGCCTGTGCAAAACTTTCACAAAACTTAGGATCATTGCTGGTGGCTAGCTAAGCTATTTCTCAACGTTAAAATACGCGCCTAATAGTAGTTATAATTTCAGGCAGTTCTGCGCCGGTATTTCAGTACCGTACTCGAACTGTGAAATTATAATTACTATAGGGCGATTTTAAAATGTTTCAAAATAGCTTAGCTAGCCACCAGCAATTCTCCATTTTTGAGGGCATTATCGGCGGGTAGGTTATTTTGTCCCCCTATAGGACGTATATTTACCGTCTTTTTAACATAAGCTTAATGTCTTGAAATCTATATTGTGCGACGTTAAAGCTGTCAACAAGTTTGGAACCAGAATTCCATGCGCGTTCGTAACTTGTTTTTAGTTCTCCAACCAAAATCCACCATTTCCCCACTTTTAGCATGGCTCCATTTTGTATTTAATGTTTTATTGCTAAGAATCCATCTGCCGAATTATCTTTATCTGCATAGTGATCTGGCCTATTAACAGGGGTAGACAGGGAAATAACAGGGGTAGTCGAAGGGGTAATATTGGCTACAGACTTCTCTTGATACTCAATTTCAGGGGTCAAAGTGGCCTTGACGGCGCTTTTACCGAGGTTTTTCTTCCCTTTTTTATTCTTTTTAGCAGGGGTATTTCCCTGTTTCTTTAGCTTATTTTCGGCTGGTTTAACCTTCTCGTTTTGTTTTTCGTCTGCCAATTTTGCCAAATCTTTCAGGCCAAGTCGCTCCTTGCCTTCAGCCGCATTCGGACTCAAATTTTGTTTACGAAATTCAGCTTGTGGCGAAGCAGGTTTCTTTAAGTTCGGTTTTTGTTCGGTACGGGAAGTATCCCGGATTGGCGCGAATATTACCTTCTCTTCCTGCCGACCAGAATCCGATAATTCCCTCTTGTATTTCTCGGATTGCTCAATCGTCTCACGGATTTCAGCCTCTACATCCGCGCGTGGACGGGCATAGTGAGTACGTGAATAAGCAATAATTTCGTCGAAATTATCCTTCGGTGTATCAGGTATGGAAAGAGTGGTAGCAGAGAAGGCCGGTACCTTTTCGCCCCCAATAATCATCGAGATGATAAAGTGACGGTTGTTGAGCTGCAATAAATCTGAAGCATCAAAAGTTGGTTCAAACTGCTTTACTAACATTGGTGCGTCATCGGCAGATACGCGGAACGAAATTGTAGTACCAACGTTACCAAACACCGCATCACGCACCGCATCGGTCATTTGAGCCACATATTGGTTCGCAACGGTGAGATTAAGGCCATATTTACGAGCTTCGGAAAGAATCACAGCGAATGAATCGGTCGCGAAGTTTTGAAACTCATCTACATACAAATAGAACGGACGACGATCCTTAACGTCTGGGATATCAGAACGAGACATTGCGGCAAGTTGTACCTTGGTTACCAGGAAAGCACCCAAGATACCTGCATTGTCTTCACCAATTAAGCCTTTACTTAGGTTTACAACCAAAATTTTGCCTTCGTCCATGATTTTACGAATATCAAATGACGATTTTGGTTGGCCAATAATATTACGGATAATTGGGTTAGCCGTGAAAGCACCCACCTTGTTTAGCACTGGCGCAATGGACTCATTTACTTGTTTTTCATTCCATTGTCCGAACTCGTGTTTCCAGAATTGCAACACCGTCACATCGTGACAATAATCCAGGGTCTCCTTGCGGAAATCTTTATCAGTAAGCATACGAGAAATATCAAGCAAGGTAGTCTCTGGGCGATCTAGCAACGCGAGCAAAGTATAACGCAAAATATGCTCCAGTCTCGGGCCCCAAGAATCACCAAACATCCGCTTCAACACACCAATTACTTCCGAACAGATATTTGGCTTGCGACTTGGATCTGTAATTTCGAGCGGGTTAAAGGCGACCGGGTATGCTGTATCCGCTGGGTTAAAATACACAACATCTTTTATGCGCGATGTCGGGATGAACTTGAGGTTGTCAATCGCAAAATCTCCGTGTGGATCAATAATACAATAACCTTGGTTATAAAATACGTCAGAAAGCGCCAATAATTCCAGCATCCCGCTTTTGCCAGCGCCAGTCTGGCCAATAATGTATACGTGGCGCGAACGATCGCGGCGCAGTAAACCAAATTGATGATTGATGCCACGGAAATTAGTTAAACCAAAGGCCGAAATGTTTTCATCGATGGAAGTGTCACCAGTAAGAACTGGCAATTTTGCTGGTGGCTCTGCTGTTTTTGAGCTTGCCCAGACAATATTTGGTGTTTCTACGGAAGTGTGTGGCAAATGATAAACCGACGCTAATTCTGAGATATTTAGAATAAAACCATGGTCCGAAAATTGGCGCATTTTATAGGCGTCCAAATCCTTTTTATTAAATGTGCCACCAACCTGTTTAAAACCATTTAAATTGGTGGAATTATATTGTTTAAAGGTGCCAACCAATGCTTGCATATTGAGTTTTGCATCGACATCGCTTTGCCCCAAATATGCCAAGCGAATCTTTACTTCGTAGCCAAGTTTAGTAGCCTTTTCTTCTGCCTTAGCTATTTGGGTCTTAGCTCGTTCAGAAAGTTCGACTTTTACTTCTGAATCGGTACCACCTTGTGGTGGGCGGAATGGAGCTAATAAAATTTCAGATATATAAGTCCAGTCAATCAGGCCACCCATAATGAACTTTCGCCCAGATTTTATCCTGCGGACCCACTTATCTGTAGTGTTTTTATGCCAATCATCTGGGATTGGGCGTGTCAAAATTTGAATCCACATTTCTTCTGAACGGTCTGGATTGAGTTTGGCTAGCGTGCCGGTAATCCCAGCCAACGGGTCAACCTCAAAATTGTCAAAAGTTTTAATCGGCAAAGCATCGTATTCAATTAGACCAAGTTCAGTCGAGTAACTTACGGGGTATCGATCACGAGCATCTACGTAATCTTCATTCATTTTATAAATTTGGACAGTCGGGTATTGTGAATAAATCTGCCCCTCGACGAAACTTTGCAAAACCTTCGGTACCCAAACGTAAAATCTAATCTGCCCCGCCGTAGAAACAATTTCAAACGACAAATGTTCTTGTACGCCACCAGAATTTTTTAATTCCTGTTTGTCGCGCAAAATGCCATGTAAGGAAGCGAATAACTGTTCTGCGGCTAACTCTTTTTTGTCATTAGTACGTGGGATTTCCAACATCAAAAGCACAGAATCTACATTTAAAACTTTCAACTTGTTTAACTTCTTATAATTACGATAAGTTAAAAAAGCCAACAGCCCGACTAACGGAATCCAGAATATCGGCATTAAAATAAAATGTATGACGTTTTCCATAAGAATATTTTACCACACTTATGCCAAAGTATAAGAGTTCTTATCAACTTTCTTAAATAATTTCTTATTTTGTAGATTCAAAAGAATAGTAGTTTCTTTAACTTTGCGCGTACGTAAAACTTGCTTCACAATCTCTTCTCTAGTCATCGGTTCTTTGGCTTTTTCGAGAATAGAAGTGATGATTTCAGAGATAGTTCCCTTCTTGTATCCCCAACTACTCAGCGCATAAATACCGCGGCCAATTAATACAAACCTAGGATCTTTGATTAATTCATTATGAATTGCTTGAATAGTTACATTGCGGCGCTTAAAGTTAGAATCCGCAATTTCTTTAGCAATTTCCGAAAAATGCATCGGCTCTTTTTTCGATTCCAAAATCACAAAAATCTTGTCGCGAATATTTTTTGGATTTACAGTTGGCCATTTTGCCAAACCCCACAAGCCATTTAGGGTTGCTAACAGCTTAGAAATTGACGCAATAGCTTTTATATGGTCAGGATGCTCATAATTTAACTTACTGTCAAGTTCATCGATGGTCATCGGTGTTTTATTCTCGCGAATTAATTTCACGATTTCATCGACTTTACCGCGGATTATCTTCTCATCACCATATTCAGCAATTCCAACAGCTGCATTGTATTTATCGTTCTCCTCTATCACAGTTAAACTTTTTGAAAAAGTAGCGATAAAATAAATGCCGGTTCTTTCGGAAGCGGTAGCATCTTTATTATAGACTTTATTAGCGAGGTCAGATAATTTAGCAATTCGCCCCATTTCGGTTAGGTTGCGGATTAAAATCTTTTCGGCGGCGGCGAGTTCAGGGATTTGGTTCTCCTCTGCGGAAATTTGGAGACGTATAAGAATGGCCTTTTCAAGTTGCCTCACGCGTTCACGTGTAATTGACAACATTTCGCCAATTTGTTCAAGAGTTTCTTTGTTGCCAGTGAGCCCGAAACGTCGTGAAATAATTTCTTTTTCGCGATCTTGTTCAATGATATTTAGGCTACCGGAGATTGCATTTTTGAGGATTTCCGCATTTTGGTCCATCAGAATTTTCCTTTATTCCATCCCTGTTAATATTGTTAATTATGCTTATAATATCATAGTTTTAATAACTTGTCAACTACGATTTTATTTACTTTGCAATACTATTGTAGCACATTTTTTACAATTGCAAAAGAAAATGTAAAAACATAAACATAATAGCAATGTATTGAATGTTATAATATAGTTATGACATTCGCTAGTGTTATTCTCAGTATTGTTTTAGTCTTATTTGGTTTTGCTGGCGGCGGCGGTTCATCCTCTGGCGGTGGTGGTTCATCTTCTGGTGGTTCCAGCAGTTATAGTAGTTCAAGTAGCAACTCTGACGGTGATGGTGAATTTGACCCAGTTGAATTTATAGTCTTCTTAATCATTATTATAGCTTTTATCATTTGGTCTAATAAAAATGCAAAACGTCTGAACGCTAGGCGCGCCAACAAAAACAATTCTACCCCTCCAGAAAAATGGATTCATTTGGAGGCTAAACGGATTTTCGAGTCCTATCAAGCCGATTGGACTGCTCTGGATGGCGCCAAGATTGCTACATATACTACTAATCACTATCATGAGCATGCCGAACTAATGCTGGATTTATTTAGAAAGCTTCATCGCTATAATAAGGTTAGCAAATTAAAAGTTCATTACGTTATCCTGAATCAACCGGTAAATGATCAAACTCAACTCCCAGCTAAACTCACTGCAACCTTTATCTTTGGAGGACTAGATCAGGTTATTGATACTTCGAACAATAAGATGCTCTATAGCGCCAATGTCCCTAGCGCAGAAGAAACTTGGACCTTTATTTATGATGGTACTACACTTAAACTTGACGGCATCTCACAGCCAACCGAGTCCGCTCCACATCTCATCCGTTCACTTGCTGCTTTTGCCGACGAAAATCATCTTTTCTATAGTCCAGACTGGGGTCGCTATGCCTTACCAAGCCGTGGTTTGATCTTTGGCGGCAATAGCATGAAAATTTCGGATATTAACAACCACATTATTGGCAAATGGGGTAACAATCTAATTCAACTCTATACTTATGCCGAAACTCCGGGTAATCCATCCTCATATTATCTCGTTGGCCAAATTAACGTACCCAAAGAATATTTCGGTGTAATAGTGGAGTCTAAAAAGTATAAAACCACTAAACGTCCAGATAAGTCTTACGAAAAATTCGAACTAGAATGGCCAGATTTCAATAATCGTTATAACGTCTATGCTGCCAAACGCGATGCCCTGCCAGCCTTTGAACTTCTTAACCCGAAATTTATGGAATACCTCTATGACAAAAAGCTTAACTATAATATCGAAGTCGTCGATAATGTAATCTATATCTTCGCCAACGTCCGCAATGCTACAGAGGAAAATTACGCTGAATTATTAGATATTTTAAATTACGCGTACAAGGAATTAGAACGATAACTGGACAAAAATAATAAAGTATGCTATAATAAAAGTATATGCTACTTTTTAGTAGCTTTTTTGGTCTTACGCCCACCTCTGGTACCACGTCGAGTTTTGGTAGTTTTTGGTTTGTTTTTTAACATTTCCTCAGCTTGCGTTAAAGTAATTGTCTTTGGGTCAATATCTTTCGGAATTTTAGCGTTATTTCTACGTCCTGGCCCCTTCACATATGGCCCATATGCACCATTAATAATCTGGATTTCACCCCAATCCGCAATCATTGAGTCAACCTTTTTCTGATACAAAGACAAAGCCTCTTTTAAAGTTACGGTATAAGGATCGAAATCTTTCATCGGAATATTATATTTGCCAGCCTTAAGATATGGCCCGAATGGCCCATTGGCCGCTACTAGCTCTGTTCCATCAGTTGCCTTACCCAAAACTCGTGGTAATGCTGGTAACGCTAACTGCTTCAATGCTTGGTCTAGGCTCACTGTCTTCACGGACTTTCGCTTTGGCAACGGCGCAAATCTTGGCTTTTCGCCACCGGATTTTTCGTTGTCACCTAACTGAATAAAGCCACCATTTTTCCCTACTTTGGCATAAATTGGTTTGCCGGTCTCCGGATCGTGCCCAAGCAACCTGGCATTATTATATCTTTCTACCCCTTGCGCCACCAATACGGTATCTCTAAATGGCCCGTAAAAATCTTTTAACATCTTTACACGAGCCAATTTTGCTTCGGCCACCAAGTCTAAATCTTTTTCGATATTAGCTGTAAATTTATAATCTACAATATTTTTAAAGTTATCGGTCAAAAAACCAGCCACTAGCTCACCGATCGGCGTCGGTACTAACTTACCCTTGTTTGCGCCAAACTTTTCTTTCACGGTAGTTTGCGAAACTTTGCCATTTTTCGCAACAATTTCGACAATATCACGCTCTTCCCCTTCGGAATCACCCTTCAAAACGTAGCCGCGCGTCTGAATTGCCGTCATAATAGACGCATAAGTCGACGGGCGTCCAATACCAAGCTCCTCTAGCTTTTTTACCAGAGAGCCTTCGGTATATCTTGTTGGCGGCTTAGCGTAAGTTTGTCGTGCCACGATTTCTTTACAGTCAACCTTATCACCTTTTTGAAGCTTTGGTAACTCTGCGTCTTTAGATTTCCCATATACCTTAAGGAAACCATCAAACATCACTACCTCACCCTTGGCTACAAAATCATTGCTAAGATTAATGACAGTTTTAGCAATTTTGGCGTCAGCCATTTGGGTAGCTACAGTGCGAGCCCAGATTAATTGGTATAACTTTTGCTCATATGTGTTTTTACCAGCACTCGAATTCGCGATATTAGTTGGACGAATCGCTTCGTGCGCCTCCTGTGCACCTGCAGTTTTAGTCTTAAAATTGCGAGTTTTCAGATATTTTTCGCCAAAGCTAGTCTTAACGTAATTAGCGATGCTACTGAGGGCCTGTTTTGACAAATTCAATGAGTCTGTACGATGGTAAGTGATTAAGCCGGCCTGGTATAACCCCTGTGCGGCGTTCATCGTGGTACGCGCCGAAAACCCGAGCTTAGCGTTGGCCTCAATTTGCAAACTAGCAGTCGTAAAAGGCACCGGGCTAGATTTAGTCCCCTCGGATTCTTCTGCTGACTCAACTTTATAATCATCCTTCGAAAATTGCTCAACTAATTTCTTGGCAGACTCTTCATCTGCGGGTGCTTTACCGGTATAGCTAGCCGTAAAATCATTAAACTTCCCAGTAATATTGAAGGTAAATTTAGAATCAAACTTCTCGATTTCCTTTTCGCGTTCAACTACAAGGCGTAGCGCCGGACTTTGCACGCGTCCAGCCGAAATCGCCCCTGGCACTTTTTTCCTTACCATATCAGAAAGATCATACCCCACTAACATATCCAGAGTCTGCCGCGCCTGTTGCGAAGCCACCATATCCATATCCACTGTACGCGGGTTTTTAATTGCCGCATCCAGGGCCGGCTTAGTAATCTCATGAAAAGTGATTCTCGCGGTGTTTTTTGGCAATTTCAACACTTCACAAAGATGCCAAGAAATCGATTCTCCTTCGCGGTCTTCATCGGTTGCGAGCCAGACTTTGTCGGCTGCCGCCACTGCTTTTTTTAGCTCAGTAATAATAGGCTTATGGTCCGGATCGATTTCATAAGTCACATCAAAAGTCTCTTTATCAACCTTCGTATCTTTTCTAATGTGCCCTACGCTTGCTAACACCTTAAAATCCGAGCCGAGATATTTCTCGATCGTATGTGCTTTCGCCGGGCTCTCTACTATTACCAAATTTTTAGACATAATATTATAATATCACACTACCGCAAGCATAAACATAAATCCTTAGCACTTCTTATTCATTTGCTAGATAAGGAACATCAAAAAAGCCTCAGGTAAGGGTGGGCATCACCTGAGGCTATTTTGGCCCTCTAACGCTTCTCTGTTTTATACCGGGGAGACCCCGGAGCGTAACCCACCTCACACAAATTGGGGCCCGCCGGTTAGAGGGATTGCTATGCCTTCGAAGATTCCCCTTCGAAGTGGAGGTAATACTTATAACTTTAAACCATTAAGAGAAATTTAAAGCCTGAAAGGGTTTCAAAAGCACGCAATCTCTGCTACACTACAAGTAGTATAGCTGAAATTATAACTTATTTAGGTGCGGTGTAGAACACTTTTTGTGCCCTAACTGCTATCATTATATCACACAGGAGAAAATATGTCAACACTTTTTTCACACTTTTTTACAAAAATCAACCAAATCTCACCCCTAGAGCACGATTTTACAGAGGTGTTAGACTCTATTGCGCTTAAGCCTAAAATATTGTATTTTTATGGAAAAATGCCAGAAAATGTGCTAAAAAATGGCAAAAAAATACGCCCGAAAACTGTTGCTATTGTGGGTTCGCGCCACAATACTAAATATGGTGAAGAAGTAGCCTATAAAATGGCCTACGAGCTCGCAAAACAGGGCATAATTATTGTCTCTGGTCTAGCCTACGGTATAGACTCTATCGCACATCGCGGGTGTCTCGACGCCGGAGGTATAACAGTGGCCGTGCTTGGTACACCAATTGATCAAATTTACCCCAGAAACCACACCAAGCTTGCGGCAGAGATTATCGAGAAAAATGGCGCTATTATTGGTGAATATGCCCCCAGTAATCAACAAGATGTAGTTTTGGCGCCAGGTGAATATATCACAGATCAAGGGCGGCGCCAAAGAGACCAAAAATTAACTTTTCTCTATCGCAACCGCCTAATTTCTGGCCTAGCGGACATCGTAGTGGTAGTAGAGGCGGCTGAACGCTCGGGTTCTTTAAATACCGCTACTCATGCCCTAGAACAGGGGCGAGACGTTTTCGCGGTGCCCGGCAACATTACGAGCCCTTATTCGCGGGGCTGTAATAAGCTTATCTCTCAAGGCGCGTTTCCCTATACTTGCCCAGATGATATTTTACGGATACTTTCCCCTGAAGATTTTATCAGGAGACAAAAACAACTTAATAAAGTCAAGCTTATCGGCGACAACGATGTCGAGACAGCGATTTTGCAGGCCTTAGGTAGTGGCCTTCGTTGTAACGACGAAATTATGGGTGCTACACATTTGCCGCCAGAGGTATTTAACCAATCTATAGCTATATTAGAAATCCAAAACCGTATTCGTTCACTCACAGGTGGCGGGTGGGCGCTAAACTAGATAGAATCTTTAATCTGTTCACTGATTTTCTGTAAAATCTCCGGTAATTTCTCTTTCTCTTCTGCCGTAAATTTCGATAATACAAAGTCTACATCCCCCATCTTTTTGCGAAGCTCATCGTTACTGGTGCCGAGTCTAAGTCGCGGATATTCTGAAGTTCCAAGATATTTATCGATGGATTTTAGTCCATTATTCCCTGCCGCCTGACCAGATGAGCGACCTCTGATTTTACCAAACTCTAGATCAAAATTATCACAAATCACCAAGATATCCGCAGCTTCAATCTTATAAAATCGCATAAATTCCGCCACCACCTGCCCAGATTCATTATAAAATTCCTGTGGCTTAATAAATAAAGTATCGCCGTCTCTCCCCCACACGGCCCCAAATTTTGGCTTACTTTCCCACGAGAGTCCATGCATTTTAAAATAAAAATCTAGCGCCAAAAACCCGAAGTTATGCCGCGTGAAATTGTACTGGTTTCCTGGGTTCCCCAACCCGACAACTAATTTCATAAACATATTATACCATAAAAAATACCCCGTAGCTAGGCTACGGGGTTGGGAGGATTTCACAGAATTTTACCTTATTTAGGGGTATTTTCTGTTGTTACATGTTGGCGCTTGGCTACCTCTTTGACGAGCGGGTGACGGATTACTTCATCTTCAGTGAAGCAAACCTGTGCCACCAGTGGGCTACCAAGCAGCGTGGTCTTAGCATAGACCAAACCATTGTTATCGCGGTCCAAATACGGGGAGTGAATCTGGTCGAGATCACCGGTAATGATAATTTTACCATCCGCACCAAGCCGTTTGATTAACGTATCCATTTGCGATACGTTTTGGTCTTGGGCTTCGTCGTAAATTGCGAGCTCGTAAGAAAAATCTCGTCCTCTCGCCGACTCGATAGGGATATTTGAGAACCAATTATCCCAGATCAAATCAACGCGATCTTTTAGTTTCGTCTTGATCGAGCGTTTTTCTTGCGAGCACTCATCGTCGTTATCGCAGCACGCTTTTTTGGCATTTTTACCAGTGCCAAACTTTCGCAAGGTTTCAATTTCCTTGCGGAATTTCGAATCCTCACTGATTAAGTAATTCCTTAAAGCATTCTTGATGGGTTGCACATCTGGATCCATTTTTTCATCCAAGTCTCCAGGTAGAGCCCCAATACTACTGCGACATTCACACGGCACAATCGTGACGCCGATAAATTGCCCCTCCTTGCAGGCATTATAGCCAAATACGGTTGCCATGTAGGTTTTGCCAGAGCCAGCTGGCCCAGTACAAACTACGGCGGCAAACTGCGGATCGGCCAAAGCCTCAGCATAGATAGCTTGTCCAGCATTGCGTGGACGGATTGGGAAGCTGCTCACATACCGGAGTGGCATGATGACATCTTCCTTTGCATCGTAACGCCCAATGTGGCTAAAATACGGATCGTCATCGATGCCGTAATCAGCCGGGTAATCCTCTGGATTTTCCAATTTCATTACGATGAATTCATTGGCGACCAGTTTTGGCGTTTCTGGTGGCATCAATGCTTCAAACATCTCACGAATCACGTATCTCGTATTCCAAAATTCATAAAAAAGTTCTTTTGGCACTACGATTTCACGTCTTCCGGTGTATGGAGCATGATGCTTGTAGCCGTAGCGACTGGTTAGGATACCTCTTTCGCGCGCTCTAATTGCCAGGCCATTGTCATTGGTCAGCAACGTTACGCCCTTAAAAAGAGATGTGCTAATTTCGCCATTAACATCCGTACCATCTACAGCATACCCTTTCATGATGCAGTTCGCCGCTAGCGTTGCTAGGATGATTTGCCCGTCCATATCATCTCTTGCTGGATCAAACGCTAAAGATTGATGGAAGTTCTTGTGGACCGGTAAAATGGAAATCTTTTGCTCGCCATTTAGCGTACTAATTGCGGCCTGAAGGTTATAAACACTATTTATTGAATGTAAATCGCCTTCAAATAAATTTCGGAGCCTTCTTAGCACGACTCTAGCAGATTTACCACGCTCGGTTGCCTCTTTTTTAAATTTGGACAACTCGCGTATTACTGCCGTCGGGATGATTATATGCGCTTTCTCGAGGTCAACTGTGGGCTCTACCGGTCTTTTCCCATCCTCCCCAGGGATAACATCGGTGTAGTCCACGAGTATATTCGTGTCCAGCACATAAACCGGCTGCTTTGCTCGCATGGTCTTTCCTCCTTCTTAAAGAACTTAAAGTGCAAAAATGGGAGACATCAAATTGTGCTCCCACCTACTTCTAGTTTATCATTA
The DNA here is from genome assembly GCA_017431105.1 of Candidatus Saccharimonadota bacterium. Taxonomy (GTDB): domain Bacteria; phylum Patescibacteriota; class Saccharimonadia; order Saccharimonadales; family Saccharimonadaceae; genus Nanosyncoccus. The sequence continues at coordinate 50,297 of JAFRLS010000003.1, forward strand.
TTTTTTAAATTTTTGTGTAAGATTTTAATCTTTTTTGTCGCTTCGGTATGAAAACATAATCGGTGTGCCCATAAACGGATATTTTTCGCGGATTTTACGTTCCAAATAACGCTTCCAGGACCAATGCAAAAGCCCTAAATCATGGCCATGCACCACAAACCAAGGTGGACAAGTGTCGGTCTGTACGATGTATTTTGGCTTCGTATGGGTATTTTTGAGCCCTGCTGGCGCATGTGAAATAATGGCCTCGTTTAATATTCTATTTAAATCTGAAGTCTTAATCTCGAGGTGGCGATTCTGTTCAATCTCAAGTGCAAGCTCAAAGAGCTGAGTTACATTTAGCCCAGTTTTTGAGCTAGTAAGTAACACTGGCGCATAAGGTATAAAATCATAATCTTTCTCTAGCGAGTCAATCAAAAAGTCTGCCGCCGTGCGGTTACCAACGTTTTCTTCACCAAAATAATTGGTTGGCTCAGCATTTTCAAGCGTATCTGCCTTGGTGACGACCATAATAATTCCCTTACCAGCTTCGACAATCTGCCCAGCTAGAGCCTGATCGAGTTTAGAATGTGGCTCAGTAGCATCTACCAAGATAGCACAGATATCGGCTTCTTCAATCGCGGCTAATGTGCGAATCACAGAGAATTTCTCAATTCCCACTTCACGCTTGCCTGGTTTACGTAGGCCCGCAGTGTCCAAAATTTCAATCTCTTGCCCTTTATATTTGATTTGTACGCGGTTAATATCACGTGTAGTTCCCTGGCGCGAACTCACGATTGCCTGCTGTTTTTTAGCTAGCGAATTAAATAGGCTAGATTTCCCCACGTTTGGCCGGCCAATTAAAGCAATCTTTAGGTTATTTTCGGTTTTTTCTAACTGTTTTTTTTCTGGCAAAACGTCTAATAATTGTTTTATTCCGGCCCCAGTTGTGGCGGAAACATAAAAAGTATCCTCTGGTGCAATTCCGAGCGCCCGGAATTCAGTTAGTGGCAAAGATTCAGCTAGATCACACTTATTCAGCACTAAAAACACCTTTTTCTTCGAACGCAAAGCGTCTTTGGCGATTTTTGCATCCCGATGGTTAAAATACTTCGTTGAATCTAAAGTTACCAAAACTACATCGGCCATATCAATCGCATCTTGAATTTGCTCTTGAATCGAAGCTTCAAAATCATCGGACGGATCTTTCAAGCCGGCCGTATCCACCAAAATAAAGCGGTCGTCGATGCGTGCAACTACATTATCACGTGTAGTGCCCTCTTCGCGCGCCACAATTGCGATATTTTTGTGTGCCATCCGGTTTAAGATGCTCGACTTCCCCGCATTAGTTTGGCCAATTAGTGCTACGATTGGTAACTGTTTCATCTCTTAATTATATCACACTTACGTTAAAAAGTCAAAGATAACCCCTAACGTCATTGACAAAAAGCACAAATATGATATAAAGAGAATACGTACTTTAAAAAATCTTTATGGGGGAAAAGAGATGGATAAGAAATACGGAATAATGGTTAGCGAAAAAACGATGGTTATTAACGGAAAAATCAAGTTGCATCGCATTCGTGCCCTGCGTGACATTGAACGCTATAATGTAAAAGCTGGCGATTTCGGGGGTTTCATCGAAAAGGAAGAAAACCTTTCCCAATATGGTGACGCTTGGGTTTCTGACAACGCTACAGTTTACAATGATGCCAGGGTTCTTGACAACGCGTGGGTCGGTGATAACGCTAAAGTCCGTGGCAACGCCATGATTCATGACGAAGCTCGTGTTTCTGGTTACGCTTGTGTCTGTGGGCATGCTCAGGTCCATAACGAAGCTCAGGTTTCTGATAATGCCTGGGTTTATGGCTGTGCCTGGGTCTATAATAGTGCTAAAATTTATGGTGAAGCTGTTGTCCATGAGCATGCTCAGGTTTTTAATCATGCTGAAATCTTCGGCCATGCTAGTGTAGACGGTGGCGCTCAAATTTCTGGCAGTGCAAAAATCATTGAATACGCTTGGGTTTTTTCTCGCGCTAGGATTTCCGATCAAGCTTGGGTTGGCGAACACGCCCTAGTATTCGACGATGCTCAGGTTTCTGAATATGCTCAAGTGCGCGGCCACGCCTATATCTTTGGTGACGCTAAAATTTCCGGCCACGCCTGTATTTACGGCGATGCCAAAGTTCATGGCGGCGCTTTGGTCTACGGTAGCGCTCACATATATGGCTGCGCTGAAGTCTATGGCAACGACCAGATTAATAAAGGTAGCATTATAATCCGTAAATAAGTCCAAAAACCCACGGGAACAAGCCCGTGGGTTTTTCATGTGTCAATAATAATGTGGTGATTCCGGCGGGAGTTAGCCTCCGCTTCGCTCCGGCTATTCGCCTTCGGCGAGCGAACCCTACGGGTTCTCCTCCCTCAAGAAATACCAGAAAAACAAATAAGGCCCTTTGGGCCTTCTTTATTTTTCTGGTGACTCCTGCGGGAGTCGAACCCGCGATTTTCTGGATGAGAACCAGACGTCCTAGACCACTAGACGAAGGAGCCAATAGTGTTATTTTAACACAAATCTCTCTAGTATTCAACCCCGCCGTAATCCGGCACCGCTTCTACAAAAGTTTGGCCCGGCGCTAATTTGATTTCATTGCCGGTCTCGTCAAAGAACTTAATTTGGTCCTCCCAAGTACTCTTATTCCAGGTACCATGAACCACGTTTCCATTCTGAAATACATAAGCCTCTCCCGAGCCAATCGCCGCAATATCCTCGTGATAGCCATCCTCAGCTTTCCACTCCTCCACCAACATCACTACCACCACGGCCGGCGACAATTGCGTCAAAGAGCAAACCTCTTCCGGTGTTGGCTCACCCAAATCTTCTGCCGGGCATTGGTAAACCTCATGCGCATCACCATTTTCATACCAGCGATCGTAAGAATTACTTTGCTGGTTATATTGATAGTTTACATTAAAAGTCGGCGAACCACCAAAGTAAACATTAATATCCGTAGCCGCAAAACTCATCGCAGAGGTACTCTCGGTTGTGGGCTTAGTAATTATTAATCTATTGGTGGCATTATCGTCAATACGAGATTTTTTAGACTCTTCCGGTGTCATTCTGTTGAATCCTTTAATATTAGAGCTTCCAAACTCCCAGTCTTCACTAACTTGAGCAAGATATTGTGAGGTAGTGAACAAATTATTCCACAACCTACCATAACCACCACGATACATATAAGTGTAATTCTCTGTTAAGTCCTTATATCCACCGCTACGTACGGCTGCTATTGCGTCGTCCGATCCACCAGCATGCACAATCGCGCAATCAAAGGGTGTATCCCATTGCAAGTAATAAATCCTTAGTGAACGAATTGGTCCAATCACGGCAGAAGTTGGCTTTTGGTAGATGGCAGCAAAACGCGTGATACCGACTTCGGCGATTGCTTCAAATACCACACCGGCCTCCGTGAGACCAACCTGTGGACGAGCTCCATCGGTGCCGTTCGGGGTTTGAATGCAGTAAGCCGGAGCTGTTTTGTCGGCCTCGCTAGCGATTTCTAAGCCGGTCAAATTGCTATAGATTTTAGTTACAGAAGTTGTTGACGGAATAGTTGGAAATTCTAAATCCGGTAAAATTTCTTTCGGGGCCAATAATGCTACTAGCAAACAAGCAACGCCGCCAAGCACTCCGACAATTCCAATAATCAAAAAAACAAGCCATGATTTCGGTGTCTTATTTAACTGGTTTTGTGTTGCTAAGGGTTCTTGATTTTCTGCTTCCATAATAATACCATTTATTTATAATTATTTTAGCATAAAAACTAACGATCGTGTTATAATATACTTATGATTAATAGGTACATACACAAAATTGGTGTATTAGTTGTCTTGGTTCTTGCGTTTTTTAACACCCATGCAGTTTTCGCTTGCACTGCGCCAAGCGATGGCACTTGTTCTGATGTTGGACTTGGTTTTGATATAAAAGAAGTGCTGACAGTTTCTATTGGGGCGCCAGACGAGGGCGCTACTGGTGATGCAAATCAATTTTTGCGAAATATATACCAGGTTTCCGTTGATACCAACAACGCCAAAGGCTCTGTAGCTACTATGACCACTAAGGCCTCTAATGCCAATCTCGTTAACAATGCATCCTCTAGCGCTTACCTCCCAACACTTTCGACGTCGTACACTAGGCCTAATTTCCCCGCTAACTATTGGGGTTATTCTATGGAAGATGTTATGTCATCCAGCTGTAGCGACTGCGATTATTATAAGATTGCTGCTAATGGCGAAACGCCAAATACCATACAGGACGCTTCTGTCACTGGGCCAAATTATGCAGCCAGTTGGTCGCGAAAAATTGCCTTCGGGGCTAAGTTTGATAGCAGCAAACCTGCCGGAACCTACTCTGCTATAGTTGTCTTTACTGTAGTTACTGGTAGTGTCGACTCATTCTCACCCAGTAATCCTACAGTTGGACCAGCAGATAATCCAAACCCATCTTACGATTCTAGCGACAACGTTACGGTCTATACTTCCACTACTCACTCTGGAAGTGGCACTTCTGCTAGAACAACTATTACTTCTGATATCAGTAGAGGCGATCATCGCTCCGACTACGTTGCGCCACAAGGTGTTACTACTACGGTTTCCACAAATATTAGTGAGGGCACACCACTTGCTACTGGCTTAGCCGTTACTGCTACTGTCGCTGCCACCACCGGCATCATCTTCTTTATTGTTGCCAAGCGTCGTAAAGATGATGATGAAGAAGAGGAAGAAGAGATAGATATTAATTAAATGCTTCTTGCTACAGCGTTGAGCCTAGCAAGAGAAGTTTCGCGCCCCAAAACTTCGAGGGTAAGATTGAGGGCTGGGCTAAACGGCGCAAACGAAAGAGCGATTCTAATCAAACTGAACAGTTCGGCCGGCTTTTTGCCAGACTCCGCTAGCAGACCATTCAACGTTTCTTGTAGATACTCTGCGTCCCATTCTTTAAGCCCCGCTAGTGCATCGATTGATTTTTTTAGCAGCTCTTCAACTTCGGCTTCAGACATCTTCTTTAGGAACTTATTGTTTTTTATTATATCCGTATCGATTTTAGGATCTTCAAAGAAATAATTAGTCATATCTTTTAAGTCAGACAATGTTTTGAGACGATCATAGATAATAGAAAGTACTTTTATGCGATATTCTTCGGGGTAGTTACTAGCAGATTCTGGCCAAAAATTAATAGTCCTATCATACAAAGCTCTTGCTCCCTGTTCATTAAAAATCCGGCGGATCCATTGTCCATTCATCCAAAATAATTTATTTTCATCATAACGCGCACCAGAGTTTTGGATACGGTCTATAGAAAATTTCTCAATTAGTTCTTCTTTTGTGTAAATTTCTTGCTCGGTGCCATCATTCCAGCCGAGAGAAGCAAGATAATTTAGTATTGCTTCTGGCAAAATACCATCATCGCGGTATTCGGTTACAGACTTGGCTCCATCTCGTTTGCCGAGTTTTTTATTGCCTATGGGCGCTAAAATATGTGGTAGTGATACCAGCTTTGGGCGCTCCAAGCCGAACGCTTCATATAAAGCTAAGTAATTTGGCGTGCTAGAAAGATATTCTACGCCACGCATTACGTGAGTAACCCCCATTTCGGCATCATCTACGATGTGAGCAAAATTATAAGTTGGGTAACCATCACGTTTTATGAGAATAATATCATCAAGTACTTCCGGGCCAGTATGCATATCGCCCATTACTTCATCGTGCCAGCTATATTCTTTGGGTTCAGCTTTAAAACGAATAGGTATTCCAGGCTCCCAAGTTGGTGTATTTTCTGGCCTAAAATTACGATACAGAAACGGGACCTTTTTCTCATTACACTCTTTGCGATATTCATCGATTTTTTCTGGTGGAGTCGGGTCTGCATAGGCTCGACCACTATCGAGCAACTTTTGTACCCACTCCATATAGATACTTAAGCGTTCAGTTTGGAAATATGGCTCATTTGGGCCACCCACCAGCGGGCCCTCATCCCAGTCAAGCCCAAGCCACTTCAAGGTATCCTCTATTAATTCGGTTGCACCCTCAACATAACGCTCTCTGTCTGTGTCTTCGATTCTTAAAATAATTTTACCATTAGTTTGTCTTGCGACAAGATAAGGGTAAATTGCCGACCGCACATTACCAATATGGATGTAGCCCGTCGGGCTTGGTGCAAAACGAGTGATAGCTTTTTCCATAAAGCATATTATATCACTTTTAGAGCGACACAGCAATTGAACGAATCTGTTTTTTAGTAAGTGAACCGGAAGTTACATTAAGTTTATAAACAACACCACCATTTACCCAGGCCGCGTTAATGTTATCGATATAAATAGTCAAACCCTGTTCGCGCATTGTTGTAAAATCTTTGTCGAAATTTTCGCGCACAAAATTATTGAGTAATGTGTTGGAGTCCCAAGATGATTTTTCTTCAACCAAAGAGAAAGCGTCACCAGTGGAGGGATTCTTGAAGTTTAGAGTGATTTTGCCATTTTCAGACGTAATGTCAGATAAGCTAAAATCTCGTGGCACATAAGAGGGGTAAGATGCCTCAATACCAGTTTGCATCGCTGCGACTTTCAATGAGATATCAGGCGCATTCAAATTAACAAAGTAAACTATGGCAAAAACTGCCACCGCCGCACAAGCCAACGCCAACATCACCCGTTTGAATCCAAATTGTACGCGAGGAGACTTTTTGGCTTGCTTCTTTGAACTATTTTTTACCGCAGAAGCCAGAGCCTTTTCGATAGCAGTTTCTTTCAATTGTTTTGCTGTTGGGCGAGTCGTCTTCATAGATATATCGACAATTTTTTGTTGTTGTGTGCGTACGCCCACCGGAGTGATATCAGGCTGTTTTGGCTGGGGCCTTTTTATTATAGTATCACCATTTTTCTTTATCATACGACTATTGCTTGGCCGCGCTACCCTTCGACGATCAATCGTAGTAGAAAGCCTTGGTCCGCGATGGACCACAGACGTACTTTGACTTTGATCGGAACTTGACATATATACCTCGCTTAATTCTTATATTAATCATACAAAATGTCTTACTAAAACGCAAGAGCTAAAATTTAAATAAATATGTTATAATATAAGTATGGATTTAGAAAAACGCGCGCGACGTCAAGGTCTTCGCGTTATTGTTTCAGAAACTATCATGGTACTAGCTGTGGCTGCTATGGTTATAGTTTTAGCTTTAGTGGTTTCTGGTTATTGGATTAATGCTAACTTCGAAGTTGAGCGCCAAGGTATGTTACAGGTTCATTCTGTCCCTACTGGTGCTAGCGTTGAAGTTGATGGCGATGCACCTTGGTTTCAGCGTACTAACACTAGTAAGATTTTGACAAGTGGTGAGCACAAGATTACACTCACAAAAGACGGATATGATTCCTGGTCAAAAACCATAAATATTAGTGAAGGCCTGCTATATCGCCTGCATTATCCACGCTTATTTTTGCGAGAACGTGATAGAGAAGAAATTTATGACGCCACTCTTAGCGCATCCGCAACTGTTTCGCCGAATCGTAGGCTAATTTTATTGCTCAACAATACGACTACCTGGACATTACTTAACATTGATAGCGACAATCCAAAGCCAACCACAATTAATATAGCAAACCTTTTCTCTAGTACTAGTTTAGCCGATGGAGCCACCAACGGTCTTTTTGTCGGTGATATTATTTCGGCAGAATGGGATCAAGCTAATGAGCACATATTGTTTAAAGTCAAGAATAATACCAGCACAGAATGGGTGCTTCTAGATGTAAAAAACCCAATTAATAGCGTAAATATCACGCGTGAATTTGCTGCAGATTTTGATAATATTAAAATTTTTGATAATTCTGCTGACAATTTACTAAGTTTGCGCAACGGGAATTTACATAAAATTAATATTCCTTCTCGCCAGATTTCGGCTATTTTAGTAGAGGGTGTGCAGAGCTATGATTTTTATGAATCAGAATTAGTATTTTCTTCAGAAGAAAGTATTAGTAGCTTGAAATTAGGTGATAATACCCCAGTAATACTCAAAAAAATTGAGTCACCTGCCCGAGTATTAGTTAGTAAATTTTATGAGACCAATTACATATTTATTGTAGAGGGCAACACTCTAAGTGTTTATCAAAAGGAAAACCTTGAAGAAGTTTTAACTGCTACGCTTAGGTTTATTCCAGACAAAATTAAGGTTGGATATGGAGGAGAGTTTATCGTAATGAATTCCGGCTCTAATTTTAGTACTTTAGATATGGAATCAATGACGATTCACAATTGGGATACCGGGTCGACCAATTATGGCTGGATCGATAACTACATGGCTTATTCAGTTGATAACGGTGTCCTCTCCGTTTATGACTTTGATGGATTAAACCATCGCGAACTCGCCAACAACGTTTCTAGTCATTTCCCAGTAACCATTACAAGCGATAAATGGCTTTATTATTTTAGCGACGGCAAACTATTACGTGAATGGCTTATTGCCCGGTAAGAAAGTTCCAAATTCCTTCGAAGAATGACGGCTCGTTGCTTGGCAATTCGATTTCACCCACATCAATATTTGGGCCATTGTTGTCCGATGTAGTAGCGCCTTCGTAATTTGGTGATATTTGTTCGCCAGTAATCAATAAGCGGTAGCGCGACGTGCCTAGTGGCGTACAAGTCACAAGCGTAATTAAAGGCTTGTCCGTGTCTACTATTAAGGCTGCCACGTTGCTTGGTTCCACTATTTCTTTTTTTACTACGCGATAGGTATAACGCGTTGATTCGTAATTCACATAAATCAAATCCCCGTCTTCTAGACGCTCCAGGCCGGAGAAAATGTATTTATAAGGATTCGAACTATAAATGTCGCCAGCTGAATGCCCCGTGATTATAAAATTTCCAATTTGTCCTGGATAGGCACTGGCGCCAGCTATACGATAATGCGCTACGCCATTATTCATTGCGGACATCACGTCAGATAACTCAACATTAAATCGAATTGGCACATCGATATTTAGCTTTGGGATAATTAATCGTGGGTCTGAAGAGATTACTTGCGTGATAGTTGGATCCAGGGCATCAATTTCTGAAGCTGGGGCATCCCCGGGTGAAACATAGGCCATGATTGGTGCAAAAATCAACCTATTGTACTGCAAGAATAATATTAATAAAGCCACAGCCAGGCCTGCGATTAGAGGTATAAATCTACGGAAACGGCGCGATCTTTTGGCTTTATCAGCTGCTCTTTCACGAATCTTGCGGCGCAAACGACTACGCGTATCACTAGAATCCTGTAAATTATCTTGGTTTAAAGAAAGCCCAGGTTTTCTATTGCCTTTTCCGTTCGCGTGCGTCAAAGCATAAAGAATATCATCTTCTTCGGCCTGCTCACGCGCATCTTTCAAGCGCTCTTTGGCTACATAATTTCGCGCTGCATTAGAATAGTATTCGCTGTAATATTTCTGGTAATAATCTTGCCAAGCGGTATGATATTTTTTCCATGACTCGGAATTAATTTTTGGCGTCACCGGCTGATCTTTTAAATGTAGGCCAGATGTATCCGAGCTCGTAGATTTTTTATTAGCCACAGAAGTATAGGCCGCTAATACTTTTTTTCTAGCGAGTTGCGCTGCCGCTTGTCGGCTAAGGTCGCTCGAAGACTGCCCACCTTCATCTGGATTCATAATGAAATTATAGCATAAAGTGGTAAAATATGGTAGAATCAAGAAAGAGGGCGAGTGGCGGAACTGGTAGACGCGCTAGACTCAAAATCTGGTGACCGCAAGGTCGTAAGGGTTCGATTCCCTTCCCGCCCACCAAAATTATGAAAATTGCTTTCTTTTCGGATTGTTATTTGGATCTCACTGGCGGTATTGTTACTGCCATCAATCTTGAAAAAACTGAACTCGAACGCCGTGGTCACACGGTTTACGTTTTTTCTAGCTCTTATCCACATAGTGAGGAAGAAATTAAAAAATTAGCCAGAGAACATATTTATCCGGTACCGAGTTGCAAGGTCTTTGGTCGTAAGCTCACACCAATCGCACGTCGCCCAGGTGTGGTTGAAAAATGGTTGCGAAAAAATCATCCAGAACTTCAGGGTTTTGACATTTTTTATGTTCACTATGAGGCGGGTTGCTCAATTGCTGGGCTTCGTCTCGCCAAGGCTTTCAAAATTCCAAGCATCCAAGTTATGCACGGTCGCGAAGACATGGGCGAAGCCACTTTAATCCCCTTTGGTTTACGCACCATGGTGGCTGTATTGTTAAACTGGTTTCACTCATGGTATTTGCCCCATTCAGTCAAAGTTAAGCGCGATAATTATCTAGCTACTACTATTGCTAAGGCTAAAATGTGGACCTTGATGGCAAATCACGCTAATTTTGCCGACCTCGTGGTTACTCCATCTGAACATTTCCGTAAAAAACTGATTCACTATGGTGTTAAACGCCAAATTATCGCTTTGCACCATGGGCTTAGTGATGACAGTTTTAAAAAACATCCAAACCCAAAAAGCCTACACAGTGGTGAAACGTTAGAAATTATTTGGCATTCACGAGTTTCAAGCGAAAAACGCATCATTCCGTTTTTACAAGCTCTTGCAATAGTTAAAAATGGCTACCATCTATCCGTTTATGGTGACGGTGTAGATTTTAACAAAGCACGACGTTTTGCGAAAAAACATCACCTCAATGTTACGTTTTTTGGTAACACTAATTTTCAAACCATCAAAAAAAATCTTGCTAAATCACATCTAGATGTCTTGGTGTCATATAATTATGACACTTTCGGTATAACGCTGATTGAGGCCGAAGCCGATGCTGTACCAGTATTTCTTGTAGACCCAGATCTTACTGAAGTATTAGTGTCAGGCGAATACATACTAGCTTCTGGCCCAGAGCCACAACAAATGGCCGATGCAATTACAAAAATCATCGAAAAGCCAGAGATTATTGAAAAAATTAGTCAAAAAATGCTTTCACATTACGGCGAGTCTACAACTTCTCGTAAAATCGGTGAGTTTGAAAAGATCGCAAAAACGCTATTGTAAAAAACTTTTTATGGTATAATAAACTTATGCATAAAATAAAGAAGGCCGTGCTGGGAGTGTCTGTAATTGTTGTGTTTTTATGCTTATTTACTTGGAGCTGTATTTCTGATACTTTAGCCGCTAGATCCGGCACGCAAACAACTTCATTCTCAGCTAATCTTCAGCCATCTATGTCCGTCTCTATATCATCGGCTACGGTATCCCTAAGTATTCGCCCGTCTAGTGGTGGAAGTACTGGCTATTCAGGATTTACCGTTTCCTCTACTTCTAATGCTGCATATAATTTTTTCATTAATTTCACTTCTACCGACCTCACCTCTGCGGATGGTCATATTGTCCCCACGATTACAGGGACAAACCCAAGTGGCTATCAGCTTAGCAATATTGATGTTAACCACTGGGGGGTTTCTTGTAGTGCGGACAGCAATTACTATTGCAAAGAGATCAACAATTTCCTACCCGCCGCTGTCTCTCCAGCCCAGATTTTTCACAGTATTGGTAACCCGGGTGTTACAACAACGATTACGTTTAGAATCGGCGCAAAACTGGATCTCAATACTCCACCCGGTGAATATATAACTACTATGAATCTTTTTGCGCTTAGTGATATGAGCGGAAGCTAACATGAAAGAATATTTTGCCGACCTATTGACTTTGATTCGTTTTATTATATCTATCGTTTTGATTGTCTTGGCAGTTTTTAATAGTCAAGCCGATATCGGTACTGGGTTTTTGCTATTTGCCATCGCTGAACTTACAGACGCTTTTGATGGTACATGCGCCGCTAGATGGCCGTTTCCTAAAAATAAGACACCAAAATATCGCAAATATGCGGCACAGTATGATATGTATGCCGATGCCCTTACAGCTATAGCAGCAATCCTTTTCTTCATTTTACGCGTTAATCTTGTAGCGGGGCTAATAATCACCATTAGCTACGGCATAATAGCTCTCGCTGTTGAGGCAATTGTCTACGGCCGATTGTTTGGTCATCCGGACAATTGCACACCGAATTCTCTTGCTAAACGTAATTTTAAACTCGCTAAAAAAATTATTCTCGCTCGTCGCATGCTTTACATTGCGCTTATCGCATTAGTTACGTTTTGGTTACTTTACGCTTCCAATTGGCTACTTACTGTCAAAATCGCCATCACGGTTGTCGTGCTGATAATCGGTGTTTTTCTTTGGATATTCTTATCGCAACGTCGTCATAATATTTCCCGCGACGCTGTTCATATCGAGAAAGAATTAAGCAAATAACGCCGTCGTCGTGGTTACTAGGAAATTATCTGGGTTATAGAGATTAAGTGCGACAATTTTAGCTGCCAATTCTCCATTCCAGATTGTAATTGGTGAATAGCCGGATTTCTCTAAAGGCACCACGTTCACATTACCATTTTTAGCAACCAAAATCTGCCCACTATGGAACGTAATAATCGATATTGGATAACTTAAAGTAAATTTATGTAAAGCCTCAGCTACCTGCACTAGAGATTGCGACAGTAGTAAAACTTTTGGATAGTACACCGCACGGAATAACTTTTGTAGCTGTGCCATCGAAGCAAATATAATTAACTTTTCATTCATCAAAGTTTTTTCCGTAACTTCTGTCGCCAACAAATCTGCGCTATCGCGAGTAATTAACAGGGGTTTTTCGGAATTTTGGCACGCGCTCCTTACAGCCTTAGCTGTGATAGAATTTTTAGACAAATCACCAATCATTAAGCTAAAATCCGTCGCATTGATGGCTTCAGTTAAACTTTTGTCATCCGCAAACGAACCGGAATCAGTTGATGGTAAAAATATTAGTCCATCAAATGGTGGCAATGTGGTTCTTAGGGCGTCCGGCAAGATCAAATTCACAGTTTTAATTGGGTACTTAGCTGCGAATATTTCGGCTGCACTTACCGGAGTACGAAAACTCTGTGAATTCCCGCCTACTATACCAACTGCACCCTGCTTTTGCTCTGGAATATTCCAGTATAGGTCCTGGCAAGGGTTCTCTTCAATCTTATGCAAATAATCCATCAAAACTCCAATTCAATACTGACCGGGCAATGATCTGACCCCATCACGTCTTCGTAAATTTCTGCCGATTTTAGTTTTTTTTCTAACAATTTTGAGATAAAGAAATAATCGATTCGCCAACCAACGTTATTTTCCCTAGCGTGACCCCAATGACTCCACCAAGTATAACGTACGGAATTTGGATTTAAAAAACGAAAGGTGTCTATAAAACCAGCTTTAATTAAATTCGTAATTCCCTGGCGTTCTTCATCAGTAAATCCAGCCGAATGATGATTGGTTTTTGGCCGCGCAATATCAATTTCTTCATGTGCGGCATTAAAATCACCACAAATCACTACTGGCTTTTTTTCCTCTAATTGTTTTAGATACTCCAAGACCGCTGGATCCCACATTTTTTCTCGTAAATTTAATCTCTCTAGTGCATTCTTAGAATTTGGCGTATAGATATTTACTAAATAAAAATTTTCGAATTCTGCAGTCAAAACACGACCTTCGGTTAATGGGTCTCCAAATTGATCGGCAAAATCTTGTCCGGTAGGTAATATATTGTTTACAGAAATTGGTTTAATTTTTGTGAAAATTGCAGTACCAGAATATCCCGGACGTTCTGCTGAATTCCATAATTCTTCATATTCTGGCAAGTCGATCTCTGCTTGACCTGGCTTAGCTTTGGTTTCTTGCAAACACAAAATATCTGGGTTTTCGTCAGAAATAAATTTTTGCAGTGCGCCTTTATTAATCACAGCACGCAGACCATTTACGTTCCAAGAAAATATTTTCATGTGTATCTCCCGCGCTCGATGTCACGTTTTTTGATCGTTTCGCGCTTGTCGTATTTTTTCTTACCTTTGCCTACAGCAATCACTAATTTAATATATCTTTCGCCACCGAGTAGTTTTACTGGCACAATGGTAGAACCGAGTACTCGTTCTTTAGATAAATTAGCAATTTGCTTTTTCGTAGCCAATAGTTTGATGTTGCGCACCGTATCTGCGCCTAAAGTTAGATTATTTAGCCAAAGTTCATTATTCCGAATCGTCACAAAAGAACCTTTTAGCTGCACATGATGGTCGCGAATCAAGCGTACCTCTGGGCCACTCAAATTCATGCCCACAGTAAGCTCATCGCCAAGCCGATAATCATAGTGCGCTTTGCGATTGACCGTAACCGAATTTTGGGGTTTCTTTTGTTTCATAAGGTAATTATATCACTATTTTACCTTAACTTTGTCTTCCCCTAGGAGCTCTTTAAGTTTTTCCAATAATTCATTAGAAATCTCTACCCTGAACGGCATTTTAAGCGGACGTTTAGCTTCGCCATCTTTTAATACTAACACTACATCTTGAACGCCAATATTAATGTCGGCCAAACGCCGAATGGCGGCCAACGTTTCGGTATCCTCTGGATTTTCAACCAATAGGTATAACCTTTCTTTGCGTGGATCTTTCGGTGGTGCGGTTATTATGTGTGGCGTATCATCTTTCGGAACGTTATTGTGTTTGGCGCCATAAACCTTCTCGGCCGAAGATTTTCCATAGCGACGTTTATTATCACCAGGTGCCAATACCGGAGCTGCTAATTTTACACCGGTTGGTTTGTATGCTTCAAGTACTTCGTCTGAAACCAGCTCTATCATTTCGGCCAGTACTTTCGCATCCGATGTTAGATTACCATCTTTGTCGGCTGCATTAATTTTACCCTGCACGCGTACTACATTATCTACCATCAACTTAGCGCCATGTTCTGCGAATACACTCGGAAAAACAATAAGTTCTGTCTCGTCAGATTTATTCTCAATTTTAACGAAAGCCATTTTGTCGCCTTTTTTAGTTAAAATTGTTCGTACCGCCGTCACGATACCGCCAACAGTCACAATTTTACCGTTATTTTCTGGCGTAATTAGGCCCATCGGGTGGGTTTGTTCATCGAAATAAACATCGTATTTGTCGAGTGGATGGGCAGATAAATAAAGCCCCATCAAATCGCGCTCCCACAAGAGCTGCTCTTTATCAGAATATTGTGTTGGCGCAGGCTTAATTTCTACCTCCGGAATCGCACCAGCCTCGCCCATCATCGCAAAAAGATCGGTCTGTCCAGAGCCAACATCTTTTTGACACTTAGCCCCATATGCTTGAATCGCCTCGAGATTAAACAGTAAATCTGAACGTGTGCCGAATCTGTCGAATGCTCCAGTTTTAATTGCTGCTTCCCAGGATTTTTTATTAAATTTAGTTGAATCCACTCGTTTTGCGAAGTCACAAACCGATTTAAACGGCCCATTATTATCGCGCTCTGGTATCACGATGTCTTCTATTAAAGCTTTCCCCATATTTTTAACGCCGGAAAGTCCAAATCGAATCGTGTTCTCTCCGCCCACAATACCAAAATCGCCATAGGATTGGTTGATATCGGGTCCAAGTACTTTAAGCCCCATACGTTTACACTCGGCAATTTCAATGGCAAGACGATCCGTCCAACGCATATCAGCCGTCATCAAAGCCGCCATAAAAGCATCTGGGTAATGCGCTTTTAAGTAGGCCGTCCAATATGCAATCAATGCGTAACATGCGGCGTGGGACTTATTGAAACAATAATTTGCAAACTCTAGTAACTGCTCCCAGAAAGTTTCGGCAATCTCTTTGGTGGCACCACCTTTTTCTACGGCTCCAGCAATAAATTTTGGCTTTAGTTTTTTCATAAGATCGACTTTTTTCTTGCCTACTGCCTTACGCAAAGTGTCCGATTCGCCACCTGTAAATCCGCACCATTCGCGCGAAATCTGCATGAATTGTTCTTGGTAAATCATAATTCCATAAGTGCTCTTCAAAGAATTTTCTAGCCCGGGATGCAGATATGTAATTGGTTCTTCTCCGTGTTTGCGTTTAATAAACGAATCGATAAACTGCATTGGTCCAGGGCGATACAATGCCACCATAGCGATAATATCCTCAAACGAGGACGCTTTTAAATCCTTGAGATAGCGTTTCATGCCGGCGGACTCTAACTGGAACACGCCAGTCGTTTCAGCCCGTTGCAAAAGCTCAAAAGTTTTTTTGTCATCCAAAGGCAAATCCGAAAGATTAATATCGTCATGATAAACCTTACGAATCATTCTAAGTGCGTTATTAATTACGGATAAGTTCGAGAGACCAAGAAAGTCCATTTTGAGAAGACCAAGTTCTTCTACTTGCCCCATCGGAAATTGTGCTGCAATTGGGCCTTTAGCAGAAACTTCTAGAGGCAAGAATTTTACAAGATCATCTGGTGCAATAATCACACCACAAGCATGTACGCCATGGTTTCTAATTGTACCTTCTAGCCTAGAAGCAAAATCAATTACCTCTTTTGCAGTTGGGTTTGTTTCATATTCATACTTTAAATCTGGTACATCGCGAATTGCGTCTTTCAAATGAATATGGTGGCCCTGTACCGGGTCTGGTACCATTTTAGCTAAACGGTCTGCTTCGGCGTACGGTACCTCCAAAACTCTTGCTACATCACGTACGGCGTTTTTGGCCATCATCTTACCAAAGGTTACGATATTAGATACTCGTTCAAAACCATATTTATTAGAACAATATTCAATTACCTCATCGCGCCTAGTATCTTGGATATCAGTATCAATATCTGGCATACTAATACGATCTGGGTTCAAGAATCTCTCAAAGAGCAAATCATACTTGAGTGGATCCAGTTCTGTAATGCGCAACGCATAAGCCAAAATCGATCCTGCTGCTGAACCACGCCCAGGCCCGTAAACAATACGCTGATTTTTGCCCCAATTAATAAAGTCCTGCACAATCAAGAAATAGCCATTATAACCCATTTTGTCTACTACGGACAATTCGTAATCGATACGAGGCAAAATTTTATGTGCTTCATCACGATCCTTATCGACCTTTTCCAAAAGCTTACGGCATTCCGGCACCGTAAGATTGGTGGTTTCGTCTAATTTTTTCCCACCATAACGATAGACTAAACCCTGAAAAACTAACTTGTCCAGAAAAGTTTTTTCATCCTCGCCTTTTGGTACTGGGAACTTTGGAATTAAGACTCTTCCCAACTGTAAATCTACATTACAGCGGTCTGCAATCTTTTTTGTGTTCAATATTGCTTCTGGACAAGTATCTTGCCAGTGGTCGATAATTTCTTGCGATGGGATTACGTGCAAATCAAAATCTCTCAAGGTCATCCGGTTTTTATCAGACAAATTCGATGCCGTGCCCACACAAAGTAAAACTTCATGCGCGTCTTGATCGTCTTTGCTTAGATAGTGAGCGTCACAAGTTACAACTAAAGGTAGTCCCAATTCTTTGGCGTGGGCCATATGCCAATCATTTACGCGTTTTTGCTCTTCCGAATGTGTACTGGATTTTGGGTGCCCGTGATCTTGCATTTCCAAGTAGAAACGATCCTTGAAGACATTGCGATACCAATCAATGAGCTCTAGTGCACGTTTATCGTCGCCGGCTCGAATCGCCTCCGAAATTTCCGAGCCCATACAGCCAGACAAACAAATAATTCCATCGTTATATTTTTTAAGATCATCATGATCGGTGCGCGGCCGATAATATTTTCCATGCTCTTCGGCGTTACTCATGATGCGACAAAGGTTTTCATAGCCCTTATTATTCATCGCAATTAACGTAATATGAAATCTTTGTTTATCGTGTGCTGGATCACGGTCGGTCATCTTACGTGCCGCCACATAAGCCTCTAGCCCAAGCAATGGTTTAATGCCGGCGTCGTTGCAGCATTTATATAATTCCACCAATCCACTCATGGTGCCATGGTCGGTTACCGCCACGGCTTCCATACCATCGTTTTTCACAAAGTCCACTAATTCCGGCACCTTAGTTAAACCATCCAGCAATGAATAGTGCGTATGGTTATGCAAGTGTACGAAATCACTAGGCTTTAATTTCATAGCCTAGGCTCAAGCTTCTTTTTTAGTGGTTTTCTTGTCTGCTTTATCAGTTGTTTTAGTTTTTTCAGCTACCTTTTCTTCGCCTTTATCGCAAGTGGCTTTTTTGTCACACTCACATTCCCCTTTACAAGCACAGCCTTCATTCTCTTCCTTATTGGAGATAAATTTACCAGCAATTGCCCCTGCTAAAGCACCTAGCGCTGCACCTAAAAAGAATTTACCAGCCCCACTTTTATTTTTCTTTTCTTCTGTCATCTTCTTTCCTTTCTTTAGTTTTTTCTTTCAGCTTGGGATTAATATATTTGTCCACAAACGCTTCTACTGCCCCACCGATCGATGTCATGCCTTTAATATTAGAAACAACTCCATTTGCATTGTCGGCAATATCTTGCCCCTTGATAACTACCTTGTTTATTTCTCCAGCAATACCAAGTAATTTCACGATCAAGATAATTCCTAAAATTAGAAAAACCAGAAGCGTGAGACTTAAAATTGCTACGAGAATCCATTCTGCTACATCCATAATTCCTCTCCTTTTCTTTATTATAACACACTAGTTTTCGGCTATAAACTTCCTTACATCGTCAGCATAGTCGGTATTTTTTAGTACGTAGTTAAGATGTGCCATGAAATAATTTTTTGGATCACCCGTTGTCATCCATTTACCAGAAGTTTCTTTTACGAACACTTTGCCGGTTGGGATTAAGTGCGCAATTGCATCGGCTGTCCACAACTCACCATCGAGCCCAGTGAAATCAGGGTTCAGATATTCAAACACAGCCGGAGTTAGTAGATAACGCCCATATGATGCAAGATCCGAGGCAGCTTCTTCTGGTTTTGGTTTTTCCACTAATCCACGAAGCACCCCAGTCTCTTTATCGTAATCAATAGAAGCGTATTTTTTTATTTCCTCATGTGGCACTAACTGGCCAGCAATAATCGCAGTAGCATCTGAGTGTTGTTCATAGGCTTCGATTAACTCTTTAACGGCGGATTTTCCAAATACTAAATCATCGGAATAAAGTACCACAAATGGTTCGTTCTCATCGATGAACCCTTTTGCTGTTGCAATTGGCGAACCATTACCATATGGCAAATTGGTATCCTGTTCGATAATTGTGATTTTTGGAAAATTCAAAACCTCCTCGACCGGTTCGAAACGTGACGACTTCCCTTGCTTATCGAGCAGCGTTTTTACGTTTTCAGATTTGTTATGAAAATAATCGTCATATATCTCACGCGATTTCGTGTTTGGTGTCGCCACAATTACGATTTCTTCAATCCCGGCCTCTACACATTCCTCTACGCAAAACTGCATCACCGGCTTCGCCCCCACCGGAATCATCGCCTTTGGAATAGTTTTAGTGATAGGCAAATATCTGCTAGCGAAACCAGCATCTGTAATAATTGCTTTTCTAATAGTCATATTTTCTCCTTGAGATTTAATTATAACATAGAAGTATGTTTCTTGGATGCAAAAGTATAATCTTAAACTTCTCTATTAAAACCCTAAGTACGATTTATTTTTTGCGAGTATGTTTTTTCTTAGCCGATTCACTACGCGCAATTTTGTCTTCAATATTTTGTGAACGATTGTGCACGCCATATATCATGCTAGTAACACCGACAATCAACATGTAAACACCGAAGAAACGGATAAAAGTCATCAGCTCGAAGTTCCCAGCATTGAGAATCACAAATCCTACAACACATCCCATAATCCCAGCTAACGCGCGAATAAAGCGGTCTGTTGGGTCAACCGTAGAAAGAAAGCCATGGAAGATGTCGATGATGCCAGATACAAAAGTATAAGAAGCGATAATTATCAAGCTCGCAATCAAATCGCTTTTTGCAAAAAATAAAAGCGCCACAGCTGCCACTACATCTATGAGAGCATCGATAACCGAATTAATCCAGCCATGTTTTTTAGTTGAGCTATAAAGTGCGCTGACAGAATCTACGATCCCCATCGCCAACAAGAATACGCTGACCATCGCGATTACAGATTCTAGGTTTGTCAGTGCTCCAAATAGGGCCAAGCAACCAAAAATTAGTGCTAACCCACCCCGTAAAACAAACACAATCCAGTGCTTATCAATATATTTACGATTAATACGTGCCATAATTTTCCTTATATTACTTATGTTTATTATATCACACGTGACGGATTTTTTTGCGAGTTGTCTCAACGACCTTGGTGATTTTGTATTTTAGTGGTTGTAAAATTAAGTCATGGGCCGGGGTATATTTTAATTCTTCACAACCAAATGAGCGTTTAAATTCAGACACACCATAAAAACGATGATAAGTTTCGTCTTGCCCCACAATTCCCCATAGGTTGTAACGTGTCATACCGCGCTTTCTAGCTTCACGCATTGCTTCAAGATGTAAGAGTGGCGCCGCAGAATATTTGGTGCCGAGTTCAGATGATACGCCATAGTGATAACTTGCTTCCGGGCCATAAAAGATCATAAAATTTTGTGCTAAAATCTCACCGTCCTTTTTGGCGGTATAAATTAACACTTCGTTATTTTTCGCAAATGCTTCAAATTGTTTTTTCAAAAAATCACTCGAGAAAGCAACATACTTTTGTCTTTCGGCGTGCTTCTTTTCGAGCCGGCAAAACTCTTTAATCGATTCTGGATTAGTATCTGCCGTAATCTCGATATCGTTTTTCTCGGCTTTACGTAATTTTCTTCTAAAGCCCTGAGATGCGCCAGCAAGAATTTCTTCTTCGGTTTTAGATAAATCTAAAATTCCAGCATATTCTACCGACAGATACATTGGCGCTTTTTTAAGCCCTAAATTTTTCATGAGATTTAGAGATTTTTCGGATAATTCAAGTTGCGGCCGCACTCTTACAAATACGCATTTCTCTCGTTTGCCAATTTCCTTGATGTCAGCAAAAATTTCTTTTACTACTGCAGTTTTGGTAAAGTCCATAATCGGTCCGCCAGCGATTGCGAGATAAGTACCGCGTTTCGCAGTTTCTACTACGCCAGCGTAGGCTGCGATAATTTTATTCTTATCGTCTACCGCTGCCCGTCTTACTACTTTCTTGCCTCGGCTTTTGTGAAATTCGTAAAAATCCCAAGATTGCAAAAAGTTCGATTCTGGATGTGATTTGATAAAACTATCCCATTTTTCGCGGTCGGTAATATCGATAATTTTCATAGATGCCTCTTTTTCTTTCTTACAGCTTCCACCAAATAATCTTTCAAATAACCAACTCTTGAAATCACTAAATCATGAGCTGGCACGAATTCTACCACATCACCGCCAAAACCGGTTTTAAAAGTTGTTACACCGGCATAGCGGTGGTTAGGTTGCCCAGCTGGTGCAAGTCCCCAAAGATTAAAACGCTCATATGAGGCGGCTTTGAAGTCGCGCATAGCCTGCCAAAGTAGCGCATAGGCACCCGGTAGTTTGCGGTTTAATTCGGTCGACGCAGCTTCATAGTAGTCTGCTTCTTTGCCAGAACAAATCATCATACCGTAAGCAATCTTTCTCCCGTCTTCAGTTTCGGCCAAATATACAGAAATCTGATTGCCAAAAGCTTCTTTTTCGGCAAGCAAAGTTTTTAAGTTTGGCGGAATAAAACCTTGACGCTTGGCAGTTTCGGATTGAATTTTGTGAAACTCTTTAAAAATTGCTTCGGAATTGTCTTTTGTAACTTTGATCCCATGTTTTTCGGCTTGCCTTACTTCATAGCGTGTTTGTCGTCGCATAGCGGCTAAAAGTTCTTCTTCGGTTTTAGTTAAATCTATAATTACGGTGTGTTCAGCTGCAAGATGCATCGGCGATTTCTTTAATCCCAACTCTGTCAATAGTTTCAAATTCTTTTCGTTGGCCAAAAGTTGCGGACGAATCCTTACAAACACACACTTTTCTTGTTTTGCAATTTCGCAAATTCTATTGAACACTTTTTTCACGGATGTTTTATTATTCCAATCGATCAATGGCCCGCATGGTATTTCGAGGTAGCGTCCACGTTTGGCATCTCGCACAATCATTAATGCGTACTGATTATCGCCAAATTTTTCCATTATCACTTTGGATCCAAGTATCTCATTCATTTTGCCGTATTCTGGTGATTGCAAAAAGTTTGCTTCAGGGTATTTTTTTACTATTTCACTCCAGCTCATAAATACTCCTTTATGATTTCTCGCGCCTTAGCCAATTCTTTTTTATTATAATAAGTTGGTAAATTTACGATTCTTTTCGCTACTTCAGTTGCTACTGGGCAAGCTTCTTCGGGGAAATTTACTTTTTTATAATATCTTTCTGGCGATACCGGCCTTTCATACCAGAATCCATCAAAGAAATAACCAGCTTTACGTAGTTTGCTCAGCACTTCTTCGCGGTTATTAACTAGATAAAATTCGCGTAACGGTTTTTCACCACGGCTATTTAGTTTTTTTAATTGTCGCAGAGCCAACTTAGCTTCAAATTTATTGATTCTACAATTTAAATCTAACTTATTGTCAGCGGATTTTTCTACAAAATGGATTTTGACCAAAAGTCGCATCAATGGACCGCCTAAATGTATATACGATAGGCCTCTGCAGATTGCGCCAAAGAGCGGATAAAATCGACTCCTTAGAGTATCAGAAACTCGTGGTCTTTTGCTCGGCGCTTTAATTGAATTTTTAATCGCCTTACGTAAAATCAATGCTCCGCCAGAAATCGTATCGATGGCTTTGTCTTTGCCAAACGACAAAATTGTAGCAGATCCCACCGTTCCAGCTTCACGTCCATCGGCGTATTTTACTCCGACTGAATGCGCCAAATCCTCAATTATTATCAAACTATGCTTTCTCGCAAACTTCTCCACCGCGCCAATATCTACCGGATTTCCGAGGGAGTTTTGAATTATAATCCCTTTAATATCTGAGGGGCTCGAAGGTACTCTATTTGGGACCGTAGACTTGGGCGAGCGCCCCGGAGCGTGTCCCAAATAGAGTGCCTCGAGCCCCCGCAATGTCTTGGCATCATAATTCAAATCCCCCTCGGAAATATCGGCCCATATTGGCGTGAGTCCAGCAGCTTTGATGGCTTCATAGACTGCATAACAAGTGAATCCATTGACGATAATTTTGTCTCCACGATCAAAATAGGCCTTGAGCGCTAGCGCCAGAGCCGATCGGCCATTTTTAGTTAACATCACTTCTCCACCGTATTTTTTTTTCAAAAATTCTGAAAGCTTTACACAATCTTCTTTTGTCCCGTGCGTGAATAGCTGTTTGGAGCTTTCCTTTCTACCAGCTGCCAAACCTAAGAAATAATGTTTGCCCACTATTTAATCCTCGAAATTAAAGTTGTAATGGCGCGCGCTAGCTCGTTCGGGTTCGAAATATATGGTGCATGGTTCCAATTGGCGTAAAATTTGAGCTCGGCGTTCGGCAATTCTTCATACATTTTGGTGGCTTGGCGTGGCGGTGTAATCTTATCGTTTTTACCCCACAATATGAAAGTCCTAGTAGTCACATCCTTAAGATTTAAATCTTTATCTGACTCTAGCATATTAGTTAAAGTCTTCTTCATATTATCTGGCGCCTTCGAATAATCGGTCGTACCGGTAATTTTATGAAAAACTTTATTTAAAAACGGTATTTTCTTGAGCGGCCGACCAATCTTAGCTAAACCACCTACGACTTTCTTTTTCATAGAAGGTTCATATATACCAGCCGAATCCAGTAAAATCAAAAACTTCAGTTTCTGTGGTTTTTTAGCACAGAGATTTAATAGAATTCTTCCACCATTAGAATGTCCCAGCGCGATTGCTCCATCCGGAATGTTTTGGTTGGCCCATCGCATATAATCGGTAATTGTAAAAACTTTTTTACTTTCCTCAGTTAACCCCGGCACTTTTAACATATGAACATTAATGTTATTTTCTTTTAAAATCTCCAAAGTCTTCTTCCATGGCTCAACCGTGTAAGTCCACCCATGTATAATGTATAAATCAGTTTTCTTGCTCATGAGTCTAACCCCCAACTTTTTCGCCTAGCCACTGCGGCTTTTTCGCGCCGGCAAAGTTTCTTCGCATCAGCTGGGTCGGCCAAAAGCTTCTCAATTACCCATTCTAAGTAATGGCTACCCTTAAAAATCAAAGTTTCTTTACCGGTGATATGTTTTTCTAGATAAGATAATGCTTTACGCGGATCATTCGTGGTCACGGCTGATATGCCAAGCTCCTTTAATTTCGGCGCGGTATATTGCTTGGTTCTGCGTCCCACCAATATAACATTTTCCGGTTTAACATCGGCAATCAACTTTGCCAATTTTTCGTGTTCTTCTTTTTCAAGTGAACCCTGGTCGACAATATCGCCGATAATCAACCATTTACGATCAGCATGCATCCGTCTGGCCATATCTAGAATCGACGCTACCGAAATCATATGGGCGTTATAGCTACTATCTACGATATCGACGCCCTTTTTGCCCTTAAAATAAGAACTACGGCCAGGTGCAATTTTTAGATTTGAAAAATCAGATTTAAACGGTAATTTCAGATACTTCATTAAGTCCTGCAAAACGAACAGGTTGAAAGCCACATCTTTTGGCTCCGGATGGTCGAAATGAAAAGTCGTATCACCATAGGTGAAATCAGTCGAATCCGGATACACGACATACTTTTTCAGATTCGATTTTTTGATTGGAATCACTTTTGCCTTAATACCACTAGTAGCCTCCACCATCAATTTCGAGTCGGCATCAATATAAACACGTTTGGTGGTATTATTCGGTAGATTGGCAAACTCGGCTGTAATCGCCTCGCTCAAGCTGTCGAATTGGCCCTCTTCTACCACCTTTTCAAATTGTACAGCGTGTGAAAGCCCGATTGACACCCAAATTGTCACCTCTGGCTTTAGCCATTCGGCCAAAAATTCTGCCTCGTGCGGCCTTTCACCGTCAATCTCTACTACATAAAACGGCTCTTTGTGTCGGTAGCATAGTCCTCTGAAGGGAGCGGCAATTAAAAGCCAAATCCAGCGTAGCTTAGAACCTCGAATCCCCTTCAAGCCCAGCATATCAAAAGATATGCCAAAAGCCGAGTTTGCATCATGAGAATAATGGGCTTTTTTACCAATTTCATGCTCAAGTAAATTTAGCATCGTGGTCTTCCCGGCTGAGCCAGTCACCGCAATCACTCTTGGTTGCCAGCGTCGGAAGGCTCTATTTGCAAAAAAACGAAAATATTTCGCAGCTACGAAATAAAACCGTTTCTTTAGCTTACTAACAGTCATAAGAATATTATATCACAGATTGACCTCATGGTAAAAATATGGCATAAACAAAAATCCCCCGGTAGACCGAGAGGATTTTATAAATTATTTACATCTTGATTTCAGCGTCGACACCAGCTGGGAGTGAAAGATTTTGCAAACTTTCAATCGTCTTTGGATTAGCATTCGAAATATCGATTAAGCGCTTGTGGACTTTCATCTCGAAAGCTTCGCCACCAGTCTTATAGACGTGTGGTGACTTCACTACAGTGAAAGTACTCTTCTTGGTTGGTAGAGGGATTGGCCCACTTACGCTTGCCCCGGTACGAATTGCAGTATCCACGATCTGACGTGCACTTTGGTCGATCACGCGGTGATCATAGGCTTTGAGGCGGATACGAATCGTAAGCCCTTCAGTTTTGGCTGGTTCAGTTTTTGCTTTAACCATTGTTTTCCCTTCTCCTCTATAATCTTAGGTTTACACTTAGATGGTAGCCGTTAAGTTTTTAGAGGTAGATGATTAATTAATATATACCTCTATTATACCACGCTTTACCTTAAAAATCAAGATAAGGAAAAAGCCGGGTCATTAGACCCGGCTACGTACGTTATTTGTCTCCTATTCTTCCGTTATAAGCGATGGCGTTGCCATCCGGGATATAAAAGTCGATTTTATGGGTAACACTTTCTTTTGTTATTCCATATAAGAAGAGAAATTGAAGGCGCCATTGTGTAGTCTTTTCGCAAACAACCACGCGAGCAGAATCTTCTCCCACGTGTATGTTAACATCTTCTATATCGACTTCATTAATTAAGATCTTTCCGTCTTTCGTGTACAGATATTTTAGGGTTGTCCCGTTTTGAATCAGATAATAATCTGAATCTTCATCTGTAAACTTTGCCAACTGATAAGTGGTTGGTTTTGATTCGACCTCCTTCAATATGGCCTTTTGCCCCATTGCACCAAGAATCATTGTTAAAGCACAAACGATAACTATAACAACGGCGGTAATTACCGGCCAGATTGGAGCTTTATCAGACGACTTTGTAAACACGATATATAAAAAGGCAAATACTACAGACGCGATAAAGACAATAATTGGCACTAAAATAGACATGATGAATATCCCCCTCTCAATGTATTTTTAACGTACGTCTTTTAATTATAGCACATTAGATAATTTTTGTCAAAACAAAGAAGCCTAAGTACCGTTTATGTTATAATAAAAACTATGAAAAAATATGGAGGCGCCCATAGGGTCAAAAAAGTCACAGGTTTATCTCAAATCAGTATTGATTTGAAACCCAATCGCAGCGTTAGTGATGTTTTTATTAATCAAAAGATGGATCTTACGAATCTATCAAAATATATCGAAAAAAAGAAGAAGGCCGGTGAAAATGTCACTTATTTTCACGCTTTTCTTGCTGCTATTGGCAAGACGGTTTATAATCGTCCCAAATTAAATTATTTTGTAGCCAACCGCCACATATGGGAACACGAAAAGATTGTTTTGTCTTTTGTTGCTAAAGTTAGCTTTGACGACCATTCAGAAGAGATGATGGTAATGGTGCCAATCGAAAAAAATGACACTATTTATACTATTGGCGAAAAAGTTGTGAAAAAAGTGGAAAGTTTTCGTAATAGGCGCAAAGATGGCGTTGCAAAAGAAGGCGCCAACTCCGCTATTGATGTACTTGGCAAACTCCCTAATATCATCCGTGTTCCTATTGTAGGAATTTTTAAATGGTGCGACAAAAAAGGCATTTTGCCCGCTTCCCTATCTAAAGACAACCTTTACTACAGTACTATGATTGTCTCAAATCTCGGTTCAATTGGTTGCGGCGCCATTTTCCATAACATTACTGATTTTGGCAATTCTTCATCGCTTCTCACGATGGGTGAGATTAAGGACGAAGAAGTTATCATAGACGGCAAAAAAGAAGTCCGTAAAATTTGCGAATGGGGGATGAATTTTGATGAACGCACCGCCGACGGTTATTATTTTGCCAAATCCGCCAACTTACTCCAATATCTTCTAGATAATCCTGAAGAGCTCGAAAAACCCGCCAGCGAAAAAATTGAACTTAAAGAAATTCGTTAAATCCTAACGTTTTTCACTAAAAATACGTAGTTCGTGATAATAATAAGCATTCCCTAAGATAAATAACCCCAGGAACAAGAAGAACGTTCCCGTGATTGGGAAGAATAAATCTTCGGTTGTAAAGAAGGCTGCTACCACCAATCCACAGAATACTAGAAAGGCCATTGCGGGCAAAAAATACGCCAGGAAAAACACTGTTCTGCCATACA
This sequence comes from Candidatus Saccharimonadota bacterium, assembly GCA_017431105.1. Taxonomy (GTDB): domain Bacteria; phylum Patescibacteriota; class Saccharimonadia; order Saccharimonadales; family Saccharimonadaceae; genus Nanosyncoccus. Next base: position 77,845 of record JAFRLS010000003.1, read on the forward strand.
ATGTACCACCAAATTCTAACAATAATTTTCTCATTTCCCCGATGTTTAGTTTATAAATATTCTTTTTTTCGCTCATCGTACTCCTTTATCAATATCTTAGCATAAACCTAATATGTAATGAGGCTTGACTTTTAATAAATATTTGCTATAATCGTAAGCGTAAAACAGGTCACACAAAAAAGGAACACAAAAATGAATATTAAATTTAAGAAATTGGCGATTCTTTTAGCGATTGCTTCTATTGTGCCGTCTAGTATAGCGATTGCATCAAACGCCTACAATATCGAATATGAAGGCGGCGCACCATTAGGGGCGGATAATGTCCATATAGACCCGACTTTAGTTAATAGCCTCACTACGTTGATGCAAATGGATGATGTCACTGTCAGGTCTTCAGCATCGAACCTCTGGAAAAATGGTTTTGTAAAAGATAAAGGCGATGATGGTACCAGCATTTGTTTACCGTTTAGATATTTTTCCGTACCGAGAACAAATCTTGTAGCTTCTGGTGATGAACTTGGTGTCACAATCTCCAAAAACCAATATAAAGCCGAAGTCATATTTAATAAAATTACCCTAGAAATGTCGGCGGAAGACACTAGTGATTCACTATATACAGTTGGGTATACACCGAATCACAGCTTCATCTATGGTGGGTTTGAAGTTTTCTCCGATAACTCCTGTGAACAACCAGCCGCGGGCCTCAGAAAGCTTATGTATAACGATGATAATAGGATGTTTATAGAGATGAAAATAAAGCTCTATAAAAACAATCAAGACTCAGCTTTTGTTACTGATGGCTTGTACTTTGGCATTACAGATATAGATGCGGCACAATCATATAAAATTCTTAATACTGACAACAAATTGTCTCCAACAAATATGTATGCTAAGTCTGCCGAAGATTTGCAACCCGACGAAAGCATGAACCTGAAAAATATGTTTGTCAGCAATGGTAACTATATCTATTCGCAATATGACAAGAATGCGAGCCCCGCTTTCTTTGACACCCTGAATACCGCGAATATATATCTAAACCTAGAAAGAGATACCCAGCAAAATGGTCTAGATTTAGTGTTCGGATTTGCGCATGCTGCGGCGAGTGGTGTCGAATATTATGCTAAGCAACTTAATGTGACCTATAAATCCGACGAAAATGGAAGAATTACAGGCATTAGACAAGAAAAGGTTATCACTGGCGACAATCCATCCGGTTCAAAGTCTACACCAAATGAGGGTTATGAGTTTGAACACTGGGTAGCAGATAAAGATGTAGTACTTGAAGATGGTACCGAGATTAAGGCCGGTGACCATATGACTAGCGAGCAAGTTAAACAAGTTGTAGTTACCGAAGATCTCGAATTCACCGCTATCCATGAAGGAATCCAGCTAAAAGTGACTTATGAATCCGACAAGAACGGGAAAATTACTGGCATTGAAGAAGAGGAAGTCACTAGTGGTAATCACCCATCCGGTTCAGAATCTAAACCAAATGATGGCTACGGGTTTAGATACTGGATAGCAGATAAAGATGTAGTGCTCGAAGATGGCACTGAAATCAAGGCCGGTGGCCATATGACTAGCGAGCAAGTTAAACAAGTTGTAGTTACCGAAGATCTCGAATTCACCGCTATCCATGTCGCATCAAAAAAGCCTAATACGCCATACACTGGTGCTAGCACTGGAGAAATCAATGCGATTCAGATATCAGTATCTATCATTTGTATATTAGCCTTTGTTGCTCTAGCTTATGTTGCTTCTCGCTTAGCACATAAGAAAGTGAACTTTAACTAAAATCCAGTAATAACACATATACAAAAAACACCCGCACTTAAAGTGCGGGTGTTTTTAGATGAGCTATATTACTTTATAACTTTGGTGATGACGCCAGAGCCCACGGTCTTGCCACCTTCACGAATAGCGAAGCGGTCTTGCTCGTTCATAGCGACTGGAGCGAGAAGTTTCACCTTGAAGGTTACCTGATCACCAGGCATGACAATTTCCTTGTCAGCTGGGAGCTCAACTTCGCCAGTGACATCCGTAGTACGGAAGTAGAATTGTGGCTTGTAACCCTTGGAAAATGGAGTGTGGCGACCACCTTCCTCTTTCTTCAAGACATAAACCTGAGCCTCAAATTCAGTATGTGGAGTAATTGAACCTGGCTTAGCAATTACCTGGCCACGCTCAATTTGATCACGCTCAATACCACGAAGGAGTAACCCGGCGTTATCGCCAGCTTGACCTTGGTCGAGAGTCTTGTGAAAGGCCTCAATACCAGTCACAACTGATTTTTGAGTGTCTTTAAGACCAACGATTTCAACTTCATCATTCAATTTACCAACACCTTGCTCAATACGACCTGTAGCAACAGTACCACGGCCTTTGATCGAAAAGACATCTTCGATTGGCATGAGGAATGGTTTGTCGAGATCGTGTTCTGGAATGTCAAAGTATTCATCCATAGCCTTGACGAGTTCCATAATAGCATCTTCGTTTTCCTTGTCACCCTCAAGAGCCTTAGTAGCAGAACCCTTGATGATTGGAGCGTTGTCGCCATCGAAACCATATTTGTTAAGAAGTTCACGGACATCCATCTCTACGAGCTCAACGAGTTCTGGATCAGCAAGATCCATCTTGTTGAGAAAGACGATGATTTTTGGTACGTTCACCTGGTGAGCGAGAAGTACGTGCTCACGAGTCTGTGGCAACGGACCATCGTTCGCAGCAACTACGAGGATAGCACCATCTACCTGTGCAGCACCGGTAATCATGTTCTTGATATAGTCTGCGTGACCTGGCATATCTACGTGCGCATAGTGACGCTTTTCGGATTCATACTCCTGGTGAGAAGTAGCGATGGTGATACCACGAGCCTTTTCTTCTGGAGCGTTATCGATTTGATCATAAGCAACCGGCTTGTTTACGTCCGAAGGAAGTCTCTTCGCGAGGACGCTAGTGATAGCGGCGGTTAAAGTGGTTTTACCATGGTCGACGTGACCCATGGTGCCGACGTTAATGTGCGGCTTGGAACGGTCAAAATTTGCCATTCATTCTCCTTTTAATTGTTATTATGTTTGGAGCGCTAATAAAAACCAGCTCCAAAACTCTACCCTACTATTTTAGACTATTTTTAGTAAATTGTAAAGGGGGTTTTCTCGTCTCTATATTGACATTTTTACGAATGTATGGTATAATTAAGGCAGTGGCATTTGCGTGGCCATAAAAAATCATAGGAGGATGAAAAAATGAACAACGCAACGTATCTTAAAAATGTCAGCACAGGAGTAGACTCTTCAGAGAACGTCCAGATTAAAACCTTCGGCGTAATCGTTTCTTTCTGCACGGAAGATCGTCGAAGCAATATCGAGCTGAACGTCCCAAAGATTTTCGAAATGGATATCACCGGAAGAGAATTTTCTCGTCAACCCCAGCCGTATAGCAAATATTTCACTGATAAGCTCGCCAGATTTATATTTGGCAGGTATTGGGAAAAATATTCGTTCGGCGTCGTGCCAGGAAGTTACTTCTACGACCGCGGCACACTTTGCTTTAATGGCGAAAAACAGCCATCCATGCAGACCACTGGCATACTCATGTATGCTAATGGGTCGATGGTGGCGTGCGCTCGTCAGTACGGTTTGACCTCATTCAATATTGGTAGTACCGGTATGTTTGGAATTATCCTTCCGATGGACTATCTTAAGAAAGTATTTCGTACGTCTTCTTCGACGGGCCTCTTCGACATAATGAAAGCTACTCAAAAATCCAGTTGACACCAAAAATCCCCCGATTAACCCGGGGGATTTTTCTTAGTTTATTTTGAGTTACGCGCTTCGATAATTTCCGCTGCTACGTTTGGTGGTACTTCTTCATAGGCAAAGAGCTCCATTGAAGAGGCCGCACGTCCCTGTGTCATGCCACGAAGGTCGCCAGTATAACCAAAGAGGTTTGCTAGTGGGCAGAATGCCTTGATTAGCTTGGCGCCACCATTCAAGTCTTCCATTTCGTCAATGCGACCACGGCGCGAGTTGATATCGCCGATTACGTCACCCATAAATTCTTCTGGGGTGGTGATTTCAAGTTTCATCACAGGCTCGAGAAGTACTGGACGAGCCTTCTTAATGCCTTCGCGAGTTGCAAGTGAACCAGCGAGCTTGAAAGCGAGTTCAGACGAGTCAACATCATGGTAGCTACCATCATAGAGTGTAGCCTTAATATCGACTACCGGGTAACCAGCAATCACGCCACCATTCAAAGTTTCTTCAACGCCCTGCTGGACCGGCTTACGATATTCTTGTGGAACTACGCCACCCTTAATCATATCAATAAATTCGAAGCCCTTACCTGGTTCGTTTGGCTCAAACTTGATCCAAACGTCACCATATTGACCACGACCACCAGACTGCTTGATGTGTTTACCTTGTGCCTCGGCAGTACCACGAATCGTTTCGCGATAGGCCACTTGTGGGGCGCCAGTATTAGCCTCTACACCGTGTTCCCTCTTTAAACGATCGATAATGATTTCAAGATGAAGCTCACCCATACCAGAAATAATGGTTTGTCCGGTTTCTTCATCAGTGTGGACGCGGAAGGTTGGATCTTCTTCGGCCAACTTAGAGAGTCCGATACCCATTTTTTCCTGATCAGCTTTGGTTTTTGGTTCCACGGCAATCGATACTGGTGGATCCGGAAAATCAATCGACTCGAGTAAAATTGGATGTGCTGGACTACAAATCGTAGTGCCAGTCGTACAGTTCTTTAAGCCCACCACGGCAGCAATATCACCAGCTTTAATCTCAGAGATATCATTACGTTCATTGGCATACATACGAACCAATCGTCCAATACGCTCCTTGTCACCAGTCGTAGCATTCATTACGGTGTCGCCAGACTTCAGTGTACCAGCGTAAACGCGAATAAATATTAATTTGCCCACAAATGGATCGGTTGCAATCTTGAATGCAAGTGCAGTCAACGGCTCAGAATTGTCGGCTTTGCGTACGATTTGATCGCCAGTCTTTGGATCGGTACCAACGGTTTGACCTTGATCACGATCAAGCGGGCTTGGCAAATAATCGGTCATAAGATCGAGCACCTTCTCAACGATTACGCCACGACCATCGCCACCGGTTACAAGGAAGAAATCGCCTTCAAGTACACGTTTGCGGAGAGCGGCTTTAAGTTCAATCTCTGTAATAGCGTCTTCGCCCTGATTGAAATACTTATCCATCAGAGCTTCATCGGCTTGCACGGCTTCTTCAATCAACATTGAACGAGCATTTTTGGCTTTTTCAAGCATGTCAGCCGGAATCTCGCCTACAGTGAGCTCATGATCAGCGTAATCCTTGTAGGTGTAAGCTTTCATGTCGACCAAATCTACTACACCACAAATATCTTTTTCAAAACCAATTGGTAAATGAATGGCTACTGCGTTCTTTGATAAACGCTTATGGATTGAATCAAGCGATTTATAAAAATCGCCACCAATTTGGTTAATTTTGTTCACGAAGCAAATACGCGGAATACCATATTTGGTAGCCTGGCGCCACACGGTTTCAGATTGAGCTTCGACGCCCATCTTGCCATCAAACACCACCACTGCGCCATCGAGCACGCGTAGCGAGCGCTCAACTTCAGCGGTAAAGTCGATATGGCCCGGAGTATCAATAATATTGATCTGATGGTTTTTCCAGTAAACAGTTACGGCCGCGGAAGTAATTGTAATGCCACGTTCCTTTTCTTGTTCCATCCAGTCAGTTTCAGCGCCGCCAGTGCCGCCCTTAACTAGATCAATTTTGTGTTTAAGCCCGGTACGATAAAGAATCGCCTCGGAAGTAGTAGTTTTACCAGCGTCAATATGCGCGATAATACCAATATTGCGCAACTTCGCTAGATCCTTAATTTCAGTAGCCATATACTCCTTTATATTATTATTTTTCTGCTGTAAGAGTTTCACACTCAAAAACAAGAGCAGCTTTTTTATAGTCTATCATATTTTTTCGAAAAAGAAAAGCGGTTTTGAAAAAGAAAACCCCGGTGCTATTGCACCGGGGTAAGGTCAGGCCCGAACCATAATTGTTCGGTATCGCGTGCGTCTTCCTGGACGCAATGGATCGGGCCCTTGAGGGTGTGGGGTGTCGTCTGTTGATTTGGACTGGACATTTATATTGTTTAGGAGGATCAGGAACATCGAAGGTTCGCACTGGGATTCTTGCTCTTTGCCTTGGTAATAAGATTTCGCTTGTTTTTTACGACACCCCACGTTAACGTACTTTAGCGGCTAACTCACCACCACGAAAGCCACTAAATCAACACGGAAAAACAACGCTGCTTATCCGTGGCTTAATATTATCATCTTTTGAATATATAGTCAAGATTTATGATAATTTTTTTCTCAAAATCTCTTGCACGGCAGACGGATTGGCTTTGCCACGAGACTCTTTCATTACTTGTCCCACCAAGAATCCAATGACCTTTTCTTCCCCGTTTCTAAAATCAGCTTGCGCCTTCTGCGTTTCTGGTTTGGCTAGTACGATGTTTACGATAGCTTCGAGCGCGCCCAAATCATTTTCTTGAATTAGCCCTAATTCTTTAGCGATAGCTTTAGTTTCATGATTCCTCATCTGCGGATCAAATAATCTCAAGAAAACTTCTTTAGTAGCAGTTGAGCTTAGCTCCTTTTTAGCGTTCATTTCGGCTAAATCATTCAAGTGCGTGGCGTCTGGTAAATCGTTTAGATACTCAGCCGATTTCTCTTCAGCCAAAAGTACAGAAGCAAACAAATTAGCAATCATATTAACGTATTTCTTGTCGATTCCATCTAAAGCATGCATTAATTCTGGATAATCTAGCAAAATTTCCAAAATATCACCAGCAAGTTGCTTGCTAAACTTAGCACGATAATCAACCGGCATTAATGGCAATTTATCAGATTCTGTTTTAATAAACTCATCAGATAATTCAATCGGCGGAAGATCAGGTTCTGGCATATAACGATAATCTTTAGCTTCTTCTTTGGATCTTTGTCCGGTAGTCTTGCTAGTGCTATCATTCCAACCACGAGTTTCCTGAATTACCTTTTCGCCAGCTTCTAATAATTTTGTCTGGCGTGCAATTTCATATTCTACTGCGCGCTCCACACTTCTGAACGAATTTAGGTTTTTCACTTCTGCCCGCGTGCCAAGCTTTTCGGAACCGTCTGGCGCAATTGAGACATTTACATCGAAACGCATATTACCATTGTATAAATCACCATAAGTAACTTCGGCATATCGCATCAAGCGCCACAATTCTTTACAATAATCATGTGCATCGTGAGCGCTATGAATATCTGGCATCGAGACAATTTCGATTAATGGCGTATCAACGCGGTTTAAATCAACTAACGAGTAGTTATCAAAATGTGTAAGCTTACCAGCATCACCCTCCAAATGCGCATGCTCAATTCGAATTCTTGTACCAGACGGTAATTCTACGTAACCTTCACCAATAATCGGATGATAAAACTGAGTAATCTGATAGCCTTTTGGCGAATCTGGATAAAAATAATGTTTACGGTCAAAACGTGAATAAGGATTAATCTTGCAGTTCATTGCACGACCAGCACGGATTGCAAATTTAATCGCTTCACCATTTAATCTTGGTAACATGCCAGGGAGAGCATAGTCTACTGGAGAAACACAGGAATTTGGTTCTTTGCCACGCGCATCATTATCCACTTCTGAAAATAATTTAGTTTTTGTTGAAAGTTGCACATGGCATTCAATACCGATAGTGGGAATATATTTCATTAGATTGCTCCTAAATCTTTTAAGGCTTGTTTGTAAATTGCCAACGCGTTGCTAGCCTGCTGATAACCGATCTCTAAATCCGTTTCGTGTGCAATTGCATTGCGCAGTTTATGTGCACGCCACACTGCATTTATATCGGTAAATCTATCATTGGATTTTTTTAGTCTTTCCCCCATTGTTTTGCCAGCAATGCCCATTTCGTGCATTGCTCTGTCGAGCAATTTATCGGCGTTAATAATAGTAGTTACAAAAGTTGCCGGGTTGCTCTTGTTTAATTTGTTTTCAATCACCAAAAACCTAGTTTGATATTCCTCAACATTAAATTTATGTTCATGTTTGCCAGTTAGAACAATTGCAAAGAAAACTAATATTGCAACGATTATAATCGCTAGGATAAAGGTTACTACTCCACCATCAATCATTGTAACTCCTTTGCAAAATTAATCAGTGATTTGTCGCTACGCCTTGGGCCGACCAACTGCAAACCGAGCGACAAACCAGTTGCACTTTTACCAACCGGAATAGCTAAACCTGGTATTCCAGCAAGATTAAGGGACACGCTCATCAAATCTTCCAAATACATCGCTACCGGATCATTGACTTTTTCACCGAGCTTGAAAGCTGGGTTTGGCGAAACTGGTGTTAGTATGAAATCGCATTTTTCAAAAGCTTTTTCATATTCTTTTACGATTAACGTGCGCGCTTTGGCAGCTTTCAAAAAGTATGCATCATAAAAACCAGACGATAACACGAAATTTCCAATCATAATTCGGCGTTTATTCTCCGGCATAAACCCTTCGCTACGAGTATCTTTGTATAGTGAATATAAGTCTTTTGAATCATTTGAACGAAAACCATAACGCACGCCATCATAACGCGAAAGATTGCTCGCGACTTCTGCTGGTTGAATAATATAGTATGCTGCCAGGGCGTATTTTAACACTGGCATTTCAAGATTTACAATCTCGTAACCCTTAGATTTTAATAACTCGGTTTTTTCATTTAACGCTTTGCGAATTGCAGCGTCTACCGAATCATTATCAAAATCTTTTATAATGCCAATTCTCTTTGCAATTTTTGTTTCGCTTTCATTATAATAATCCGGTAAGGTCGTCATGTCTTTTGGGTCTTGCCCACTCGCGATAGACATCAAAAGATCCATATCTTCTGGAGTCTTAGTGAAAAATCCAATACAATCTAAAGATGAAGCCATTGCCACCACGCCATAGCGCGAAACCGTACCATAAGTTGGTTTTAACCCATATACACCATTGAACGAAGCCGGCTGCCTAATTGAACCGCCAGTATCGGAACCAGTGGCAAATTCTACGATATCTAAGGCTACCGCAACTGCCGAACCACCAGACGAACCACCCGCCACCCTAGTTTTATCAAACGCATTTGAGGTTGGCCCGAAATATGAATTTTCTGTCGATGAACCATGCGCAAAAGCATCTAGATTGGTGCGACCAATCATAATTGCACCTTCTTGTTCGAGTTTTTTTACAGATGTGGCGGTTACCGGAGAGACGAATCCTTCTAAAATATGTGCTGATGCTGTCGTTTGACCTTCCGGGCTCAAGAAATTGTCCTTAAGAGCATATGGCACACCAGCTAGTCGCCCTACTTTTTCACCACGCGCAATTTTTGCGTCAATTTCGGCAGCCCTTTTCAGAGCGCCTTCTTCATTGATAAAAGTAAAGATATTGTAATTCTCAAAATGTTTGGCTTTGGCCAAAGCATCTTTTACAAGCCTAGTTGCGGTAACATTTTTATTAGCTATTTTCATTACAACACCTTCGGAACTTTTACTTGATTATCTTTCTCTTCTTTAGTAAGGGCTAGTAGTCCATCGCGTTTTGTATCCTGCAATCTAATTTCATCCCCTCGCCAAACATTTTTCATTTCGAAAACTTGATAAGTCGGCTCGATATTTTCGGTATCTAATTCATCTAATTGCGAAATATAGTTGATTATATTTTGTAAATCACCAGTTAGTGCTTCGGTTTCGGTGTCATCCAAAACAAAATCCGACAAATCCGCCAGATGCTTAATAGTCTCGCAGTTTACTTCCATATCTTAAATTATAGCAATTATTTGACGTTTTTAAAGAGGATTTTTTTCACATAATCCAAAATTGGTTTGGCTTCATCCAGATCTAGGAAGAAGCTAGCAATTATGTAGGCAATAATTGATGCGGAGGCAATTAATAAAAACTTCGGGACAGTAATCACAAGAGATGAATCGGTAACCATCAAAGGAATAAACTTAGTCAATGAGAAAGCTACGCAGCCGGCGATTAGTGTTGCAAATGACATTTTGAACATGGTTTTCCAAAAACTACGATCCAGAATTTCATGATTTGAGCGTCTTTGTAGAATAAACAGTAAAATCGAGATTTCAATAATAGCTCCCAACGATTGAGCCAACCCTAGTCCATCTACTCCCCAACCCAGTAAAAAGAACCCCACAGACATAGCAATTGTTAATCCAATTGCCACTATCGAAACTCGGAATGGGGTCTTAGTATCTTGGTAGGCATAGAACCCACGCGAGGCTATATGAAAAACTGAACGGCCGAAAATCGCTATACATAGCATACCGAGCGTAGACGCAATAGTGCCGTTGCTGTCATTGTTGCCGATATTTGATATAAAGCTAGTTACATAACCCCTAGTAAAGAAAGCGATAACCGAAATAGGCAGAGCAATCCATATAATCATCCGAAGTGCTTTGCGAAATGTATTGTAAAATTCCCTCTTGTCGCCCGTCCCCAATTCTTCGGTCAATTTTGGGAAGAAAGCAGTTGAAATTGCTACGCCGATTAAATTTACTGGCATTTGGTGCAAAGATGAAGCTTGATTAAATGATCTCAGGGTCCCAGCCCCCATTCTAGATGAAAGATTGGTATTAACTATGCCATTTATATAATCAATCCCTTGGTCAAGTGATCTTGGTGGCAATAATTTGAGAATAGTACGAAAACCCTGGTTTTTCCAGTTAATTTTAAATTCGTAATCAAACCCAAGACCAAATAAACCAATCAAGGAGACGATTAATTGCATGATAGCGCCAAGGATAACACCGAGAGCTACACCCATGATACCACCTTCAAAAATTTGCACACCGAATAAGTTGATGCCGCCAGTAAACCATGTGATGCCAATAATGATACCTATATTATATATGGCTGGAGCAAAAGCATAAAACACGAATCTGCCTACCGACTGTTGTATAGAAGTGATTACAGTCGCAATTGAGAACAAAAATGGATTAATGGCGATGACACGTGTCATATTGATAGCTAAAATCATACCAGATTCATCTAGGCCAGGGCTTACTATATACCGGATTAATGGATCAGCGAAAATCATAATTAATACGCTCGTAATCAAAGTTAAAATTGCTAGTAAATTCAGCAAACTAGATGAGAGCTCCCACGCAGACTTTTTATTACCAGTCACCAGGCGTTGATTGAATACCGGGATGAAAGAAACTGCTAGTGCGCCAGACGTTAATATAAAAAACATAAAGTCAGGGATCGTAAATGCTGCAGTATAGGCATCGATGCCAGTTGGATACGTTCCAAGATAATAAGAGTTTAAAAGCCGGTCGCGAAATAATCCAAGTAAAGCAGATATTAAGGTTGAACTTGCCAAAATAATAGCGGCCGATTTTATCGACAATTTCATATTTGCAAGCTGAACTACAGAACGAAACCGGAATTTTTTCATAAGTTCATTATAACACGTGTTATAATATTTACATGGTTAAAACGGAATCAGAAGTAATTTTGCCGTCCAAAGATCCTGAAAAACCTATAGAACCCGACGAAAATACTGAAAATAATGAGAAGCATAAGGACCCTGAAATGGCAAAAAATACTAAAAAAACTGCGAAAAAAACTAATAAAAAGAAAATAAGTTTTTTTGCAAGGATAAATGATAGGCGCAAGGCCAAAAAAGAAGCCAACGCGCGACGCCGAGCTGAAGATCTTGCCACTCTCCCTAAAGAGCCAATTAAGAGATTCTTCGCTCGCCTGCACCCAAAACGTGTTTTTAAATGGTGGTTTTCTTGGCGTGGCCAAAAGGCTATTTTGAAAACCATCGGCATACTTTTTCTTTTGATGGTAATTGGTATTGGTGGTCTTTTCTTGTATTACAAGAACGACCTTGATGAGATTCGTCTTGATCAAATGACGATTTCAGAAACCGTCAACACATACTTAGATCGTAATGGTGTGGTGCTTTGGAGAGATACCGGTAGTGAAAACTATAGATTAGTGGTTGATGGCGACGAAATTCCAGAAAATATGCGTAATGCCACTATTGCCATCGAAGACCGTAATTTTTATAGTCATATAGGTGTTGATCCAGTCGGTTTAATTCGCGCAGTGTTTTCTACGATATCTGGCAAACAAGTCCAGGGTGGTTCTACGCTCACTCAACAGCTGATTAAACAAGTATATTTTGCAGACGAAGCAGCCAGCGCCGATCGTGGTGGTATTGCTCGTAAAATTAAAGAATTAATTCTTGCGGTCGAGCTTGAGCGTATGTATTCAAAAGAAGAAATTCTGACGATGTATTTAAATCAATCCCCATATGGTGGACGTCGTAATGGCGTAGAATCTGCTGCGCAAACATATTTTGGTAAGCCTGCCAAAGATTTGAATCTCGCAGAATGTGCCCTACTTGCTTCGATTCCAAACAATCCAGCAGTTTTCAACCCATACAATCCATACGGCCATGAACAATTACTTTGGAGACAGCAATATACACTGGACGTAATGGCTGAAATGGGTTTTATCACTAAAGAAGAGGCTGAGGAGGCTAAGCAGATTGCGATTTTAGACACCATCAAACCAGAGGCAAGTCAGTATGCAGATGCAAAGGCACCACATTTTGTACTAGAGGTCAAAAAGCAGCTTGAAGATAAATACGGCATTTCTACTATGCGCACCGGTGGCTGGACAATCACCACTACCCTAGACTATCGCGCACAACAAATTGCCGAAGACGCCATTGATGTTGGCACCGAGCATTTATATAAGAACGGTACAGATAACTTAGCTTTAGTCTCGCTTGACGTAGAAACTTCGCAGGTTATCGCCATGGTCGGTTCCGCTGATTTTTCCAATCCTACTTATGGCGAACTTAACGTTACCACAGACGGCCTAATCGAGCCAGGCTCATCAATCAAGCCAATTTTGGACTATGCCCCGCTATTCATGCAACGCGAAGGCATTAATTATGGACCAGGGTCAATCTTGCGAGACGAAAATATTAATAGAATTTATTGTGCTGGCGCATCCGGTTATTGTTCCATGACCAATGCCACCAACACGTTCTATGGCGATGTTACGATTCGTTTCTCATTAGGGCATTCGCTTAATATTGCCGCCGTCAAGGCCCTATATATTAATGGTATTGATAATTCACTTGAAATTGCACACGCACTTGGGGATGTCACCTATTGTAGTACTGCTAGAAACTATGGTCTTTCAATTGCAATTGGCTCGGGTTGTAATGTCCGCATGGTTGAGCATGCCAATGCCTACGCCTCATTAGCTAGAGGGGGCTCCTACAAGGATATATCTTATATACTTGAAGTTAAAAACTCTGCCGGAGACGTAATTGAATCATGGACTGATTCACCGGCCAATCGTGTAGTAGATGAACAAATTGCATACATGATTTCCGATATTTTGAGCGATCGTAGCGCACGTTGGTCTAATAGTACGGTTGGTTTCAATATCCCAGATGTTTGGACTGCTACTAAAACTGGTACTACCACTACTGATAACGCCGCCATAGTTAAAGACTCGCTTATTGAAAGCTATTCCACAGCTTTGTCTACTTTTGTTTGGAATGGCAATCATGATGGGGCGGGTTTTGATAATAGTGGCACTGGCTCAGGTGACCCAGTGCGTTATGTCGTGCATGAATATATGGAGCGCGTACATAAAGAAGTCTATGAGCCAGATGGTAAATGGCACTATGGAGATGAGCCAACTCGTCCAGCCGGCCTCCAAACTCTGACTATCAACGGTAGAACTGATATTTGGCCAAGCTGGTTTAATAAAGATAAAAATTCCGGCGTCGCGAAAGAGACCATGACTTTTAACCGCTATAATCACCTATTGGCCGCAAGCTGTACGCCTGAATCTTATAAAATTGAAATTGAAGTTTCTAAAATTACCGATCCGATGACAGGTGAAAACACTTATGATGTGCCAGAACCCTATGATTACGAGAATAGTGATACATGTAATTATATCCCACCACAAGTATCACTATCTACTAGTGGCGATTCCATCATTGCCGTCATCCGTAAAGGCACCTATGAAATCTATGGGTATACACTCTATATTAATGGCGTAGAAAAGGATGGCATATCAATTAGTGACTCCGGCATCATCAATGGATACACGCTGAACGGTACGGAATCGTCCATTAAGCTTATGATTTCTGACACATCTGGTTATACTGATGTAGCTGAACTCCATTTAACTCCTACAGTTACAGAACCAGATCCTCAGTCAGAAGCAGGCAGTTAATTCTTCTTAGCCAATTTTGCAAAAATCATTTTGCCGGCTGAAGTGTTGTAAAATTTGACGAATTCGACAGTAATCTCTTTACCTATTTTATTTGCTGCGTTATCTACGACTACCATAGTGCCATCTTTTAAATGGCCAACACCTTGGCCGCGGTTAGATCCTTTTTCTAGAATTTTTAATTTAATCTTTTCACCTGGTAAAAATTCATTACGCACTGCAAGAGCAAGATCGTTTATGTTAAGGGTTTCAATTTTTTCAGCCTCTGCTACTTTTATTAAGTTATAATCTAAGGTTAAGATTGATCCGCGTGTAGCTTTAGCTATTTTCAGTAATTCATCATCTACTTTTTTATGACCAGGCCCATCATCCACTATATCAGTATTAATATTCACTACTCGTTCTAATTCCGAAGCGGTTTCTAATCCAGCTCTTGCCCTATTTCGTTTCTCCGAATCTTTGCCATCGGCAAGTAATTGCAATTCTAAAAGTACGCTTTTCAAAATAATCAAATCACCATCTAAGAAACCACTTTTTGCAATATTTAATATGCGACCATCGATTAAAACCGAAGTATCAACATATATTTTACGTTTGCTATTCAAAGTTGGCCTGTATTTTTTAAAAGTTAAAATAGTAGTCTCAGACAAAATTACTAAGACAATTAATAAAATAAATAATTCCATAATAATGTTATTTTATCAGAACAAATTATTTAATCAAATCTTCACCATATTCTACGGCGTATCGATGGTTCATGTCCAAGATACCACGATATTTTTCAGTCAATTTAGTTCTACCAAGTATTTCAGCCACATCGATCGCTAAATCGTAGCGCGATGCAGCATTATGACGTAGCATTTCAAATGGCGTAGTAGTAGAGCCCTCTTCGTTAAAACCATGCACTCTTAATCTACGTCTTTCGGTATAATTTTCCAAGATATTTTCCAATGTTTCCGGATAGCCATGGAAATTAGCTATAATTGGGCAAACATCGGTAAACATTTCGCTGAAGTTTTCCTGTGACAACTTGTTATTTGTAGTACCGATTGCCCTATATGATAGAGCGTTTATTCCAACAAAACGCATTCTTAAAATTGGCAAATCTTCGCGGAGAATTTTTATCGCTTCTAGGGCCTCACGCGTTGGAATGTCTCCTGCAGCCGTGAAAACAATATCTGGTCTTTTGTCTGATGCAAACTGATAGATCGATGCTCCACCATTATCAAATTGGAATTTCGCATGGCCAGAATCTATATAACGTGGCTCAGGATTTTTATTAAATGTTGTAAGATTTACAACATTCTTTGATTCCAACATAAAATCAAAAGCCGCTTCAGCCGCAACATCATCTACTGGAAAGATACAATTTGCAAGGTTAGATGGCAACGACAATAGCTGAGAGATTAAAGCTGGAGACTGGTGAGTAAAGCCATTGTGATCTTGACGCCAGCATGTGGAAGTCGAAAGTAAATTCACTGCCGGTAACGGTTCGCGCCACTTTACCTTTTTAGCTTGTTTAATAAATTTAATTTGTTGCAAAAGCTGAGCTGTGATAATTGGGAAGAAGGCTTCGTAACTCCCCATCATAGCTCGCTCACCATTTGTTAGATGACCGGTCATCATCGAAAATAACACATTTTCAGAAAGCATTTCTACAACATGGCCATTTTCATTTTCTGGCAAATCCCAATTCTTTTTTTCTAAATTACCCCAAGCACGTTCCGCAACATCAAATACCGCATCAAATCTATTGGAGGTTGTTTCATCCGGAGAAAAGAAATAAAAATGTTTATCTTCGCGTAATTTTTGCGCCAACAACTCACCGATTCTTTCTGCTGGCGAGAAGAGTTCTTTGCCGGGCTGTTCAACTTTACCTATCATATTTTGAACCCTCCAACTGGGTCAAATAATTCACCAAAATTATATGATTTGAGCCACTTTTCTAATTCTTCTAATTCTTTAAAATTATTTGACGGGTTTTTAAGAGGAATTTGATGAGCCAAATGATAACGATTTGGCCCTGTTTCACCCTTTTCGGTCTGCAAAATATAAAACGGTGCTTCGACTTTTTTACGTAATGCTTCTTGAAAATCTTCTGGGTTATTGCCATGAATCCATATCGGCGTAAAACCGAACCCACGTATTAGCTCATTCAATTCTCGTTCAGACTTGCGCGCATAAATTGATGGAGCCGAGATTTTGTAACCATTTAGGTGCAAAATCGGTAGCACCTTGCCATTATTTGGGCCATCCATCAAATTTCGCAAATTCAATGAATCAATTGCGGTGGCTGTTTCTAACTCACCATCACCAATTAAAACGGCCAAAGTTTTTTCTGAATGCCCCAGGGCTACGCCGTAAGCATTAGCAAGGGCATAACCTAGTTCTCCGCCCTCAGTGATAACAGTTGGTGTTATTGGGCTAGCGTGTGAAGGAAATCCATCTGGCCAAGAAAAGTTCTTACAAATATAACTTAATCCAGCATAATCCAGTGTTGCTTCTGAATCGATTTTTAGCAATTCTCCGTCTATGAAAAGGTTAGCTTGCAAAGCCGGAAAACCATGCCCTGGCCCCAATACAAAAACAAAATTCGGATTATCACCAAAATAGCTTTTAAGATTTGCATAAGCTACATTAATCCCATGGCAAGTCCCCCAATGCCCAAGCAAGCGTGGCTTTATATCATCATAGCTAAGTGGATTTTTTAGCAAAAAATTATCTCTTAAATAAAGTTGGGCTACACACAAATAATCGCACGCGCGGATGCGTTTTTTTATTCTTTCAATTGTTGCGATATTAGCTTGCCCACTCATATCATATATATTATATCATAAGCTTAATTATAGGATAAAAGGCTATCTATTATTAATTTAGAAATTCCCTAATTTTTTCAATTTCATCTCTGATTAGCGCTGCTTTTTCAAATTCCAAATTAGCTGCCGCAAGCTGCATTTCGGATGATAACGATTTGATTAGTCCTGGTAGTTCATCTTTCGGGATGCGTTTAATATCCAACTTATTTTCAACTTGTTTTTCTGGAATAATCGCGCGGAGTCCAGCTGAAATATCTTTCTTAATTGAGGCAGGCGTAATGTCATGTTCAAAATTATATTGCTTTTGGATTTCACGCCGACGATTAGTTTCTGAAATCGCTTTTTCCATACTCTCGGTAATAAAATCGGCATACATGATGACTTTACCCTCTACATGTCTAGCCGCGCGTCCGATCGTCTGGATTAAAGCCGACTCAGAACGCAGGAAACCTTCTTTATCGGCGTCTAGGATTGCCACTAAGGATACTTCTGGCAGATCAAGACCTTCGCGCAATAAATTAATGCCGACCAATACGTCATATACACCACTACGTAAATCTCTTAGAATATCACCACGTTCCAAGGTATCAATATCGGAATGAATATACGCGGTCTTGATTTCACGTTCTTTCAGATGATCAGTTAAATCTTCTGCCATACGTTTAGTTAAAGTCGTGATAAGGGTTCTTTGGCCCTTAGCGATACGTTTATCAATCTCCTCCATTAAATTATCAATTTGCCCATCAGAACCACGCACTTCAATTTCTGGGTCTAGCAGACCAGTCGGTCGAATTACTTGTTCGGCCGGTTTCGGACTATGTTCAAGTTCATATTCGCCTGGCGTCGCCGAAACATAAATCGCTTGGTTAATATGTGCCTGGAATTCGCCATAAGTAAGCGGACGATTATCTAAAGCGGATGGCAAACGAAAACCGTACTCTACCAGAGTTTCTTTCCGTGCATGATCACCATTATACATACCACGCACTTGTGGCAATGTCATATGTGACTCATCGACAATTAACAAAAAATCATCTGGGAAGAAATCTAATAATGTTGCAGGCGGTTCGCCCGCTTTGCGCCCATCTAGATGTCGAGAATAATTTTCAATCCCCTTTACGAAGCCAGTGCTAGCTAACATTTCTAAATCATATTTAGTGCGTTGACTTAATCTTTCTGCTTCTAAGTATTTTTCGTGTTCACGGAAATATGCTAGTCTTTCATCAAATTCCGCTCGAATCGTGGTTAGCGCTCTTTCAAGTTGGTCTTGCGGGGTGGCATAATGCGTGTTTGGGAAAATATGTATTTGTTTTGGTTTTTCGCGCACCTCGAAAGTTAAAGGATCTACAATTTTAATTTCTTCCAAGGTATCAAAGCCAAATTCAAATCTATAGGCATATTCCCCGTTCGCTGGATATAAATCAATCGTATCTCCCATTACTCGGAAATTCCCACGCTCAAACGCTAGGTCATTTCTATGATATTGGATCGAAACTAACTTCCTAATGAAGTCTATTTGTGAAACTGAATCGTTGCAAGAAATTTCAAATGACATTTCCAAATAATGCTCTGGTGAGCCAATACCATAAATACATGAAACTGACGCTACCACTATTACGTCTCGTCGCGTTAATAGTGCTTCTGTTGCCCCGTGGCGTAAACGGTCGATTTCGTCATTAATCGCGGAATCCTTTTCGATATAGGTATCAGTCGAGGCGATGTATGCTTCTGGTTGGTAATAATCGAAATAACTTACAAAATAATGCACTTCATTTTCTGGGAAAAATTCACGGAACTCTGAATATAATTGTGCAGCCAAAGTTTTATTGTGCGCCAAAATCAAAGTTGGTTTTTGAACATTGTTGATAATATTAGCCATCGTGAATGTTTTGCCAGAGCCAGTTACGCCAAGCAAAGTTTGTTCTTTGACACCAGAAAATATGCCATCCGTAAGTTGACGTATAGCTTGCGGCTGGTCACCGGTTGGTTGATATTTCGATACTAATTTGAATTTAGCCATATCTAAAATTATACCACGGTAGGTGGCGCCTGCTGTTGACCGTTATCATCATTCGTAAGACGCTTAGCGAGAGCAACGGAAAATGCTGCGCCAGAAGCAACTACGGCAGCTGCCGCCGCGACAGCCAACTCGGTATTATATTGTGATATGGATTCCGTATTTTCATCAATCTTTTCGTCCAGTGTAGATTTAAATACGCCAAGAGGCAGTACGTAGCCATCATTGGGCTCAGTATCATCACTACTATCATTGTTTTGACTTAGGGTAGACGTTTCTTGCGCTGGTGCACTACTCTGCAATGATCTGCCTGGAGTCGTCACGGTCATCGCCGTTCTAAAGGCCTGGATCAAACTGGCGTCAGCATTAGGATTGCTCATATACCAATCGTAAATATCTTGCGTAGTCTTCACGAAGCTCATCATAAAGACAAACTTCAAATTATTAGAACTGGATTTTTCCTTGTAATATCTGGTCCTATCATATTGGCCAGAAAGATATGTCAGCTCATATTCTTCATATCTCGCTTCGTCTGGCACGCCAAGTAAACCTTCAAGGAGATATGCTAGTGTTCCAGTACGATCGGCTCCGACACGACAGTGGATGTAAACATTCTTGGCGGTATTAGTATTCGTAATATCTTGCATAACACTGGTCACCGCATTCCAGGCTTTCATATAATTACTGTTGGCGTTGTTTTCGTCGCCAGAGTTGTAATCAAAGTTATAATGAACCACTTGGCTTAAATGATAATCGCCCAAATGTGTGTCGCTTGAATATTCATCACCTACGTTGTATTCAGTGGTAATACCGAGATTGACGAGTTCTGTTGCGGCGGCACTACCTAATTTCTCGCCACGGAATAATCTACCATAGGCAAGCGTGCCGGTCACGGTTTGATTGTTGCCATCAGTATAACTGACCGGTAAACCGCCAAGATCACGCACATTGCGAATCGTGCCAGTATCTACCCAACGCGTGCCCGTGCTCGAACCATTAGAAGTCGCTGTAACGTAACCATATACTGTACTATCACTGGTTTTCTCCCAGTAGTAAGTTTGCCCAGGAATCATATTATGAATCACGCCATCATCTGCTTTCGTGTAATTAACTATTGCCCCTTGGGCATTGTCTAAGCGCACAGTAAGCGAAGCGTTAATCTTTGTGTCATACGCATCCGGCTTAGAACAATCCACCGAACCGGTAGTCCAATTTAGGCCTGTTTTAACGTCAGAAAGTGGAGATGCCATACAATTATTATCTTCAAAGTTATCTTCCATATCGCTCCAGAATTGTGCCTCAGAGAGCTCAGTAGTATCACCCCAAGTCGAGTTGTTAATCGGGCTCGCCTCATTAAAGGTAGTGATATTGATTGGGCTCTGTACCCAACTACTAATTAATGTATTATAATCACGAGTCGCATCATTAGAGACATCAAAGGTCACCGGCGTATTAGACGAAGTATAACTATAATGTGCAACGTATGTTTTGTTGCCACTTGGAACAGTTAAGGTCGATACTTGTGTAGCCGGCGAAGTTGATTCGTCAAACCAACCAATAAAGGTATGGTTTACGGTCGGAGGAGTTGGTACTGGCAAGTTACCGACCGGGTCGTTTATTGTAATTGTTTTACTACTATCACTTGAATTTGTGAAGCTACCACCATTTGGGTCAAATTCAATCACATACTCAGTTGGGTTCCCTAACCTAATATACATATCGGTAAAGGTAGCATAGATTGGACGTTGTGTACCGGTACCAGCCGAGTTGAGCGTTGCGCCAAACCAAGTATTAGTGTCGAATCTCGTGGTGTTTTGACTAATATCCTGAAGCAAGGTATAAGCCGCGCCGTTCCATGAATAATATATTTTCTGATCGATTCTGGCGATTCGCACTTGTTTCAAGGTGCTTGCAGTCACATTTGGAGTACTAACCGCGGTGCTGTCCATGCTAAATCTCTCAGTCAACTGAACTGTATCGGTGCCATTTTTCCTCATGGTAAATCCAGGCCAGCCAGATAAGTTTTCTGCTTTAGAGGTAACAAACGTAGCTTGGGACGGAGATGCAGAATCATTATATGACACAACATTAAATCCTATTTCAAAATCTTTCTGATAATTATCGGCTGAGAATAATTTCACGGCAGTATCAATATAATGCTTTGTTAAATCAAGTGAATTACCAGTGACAGCATCTTCAAGGCAGTAAGCTCCAGTTATATGAGAAGTGCCGTTAAACGTACAGGCATTCACTTCCGCCCAAACGATTGGGAAGCTGGTAGTATCTTCAATCCATCTTGCGTAGTAAGTCACATCAGCGCTTACGGTGGTTGCCGGTGTTACTTCTTCATAGAAAGTACCATCGTCTTTATACCAACCAAAGAAGCGATAATTAGCACGCGTTGTGGTTGGTAAGCTACCTACCGGGTCGCCATCATCTACTTGGGACGAAGCCGATGGAGTAGGCGTAGAGCCGCCATTTGCATTAAATGTTACGGTCCACTTTGGCGTTGGCGCTGGCGTTACTTCAACTGAAATTGTCTTTGTGAGATTCGACTGTGTACCAGTCAAGGTAATAGTTGCAGTACCAGCACTTACGCCAGTTATTACGCCTGTATTTACGTCGACGGTAGCTACTGAAGTATCGCCAGAACTAAAGGTGTATGGCTCAAGATTCGCGGAATTGTTGACAGTAACTGCTAGTTGGTCACCCACCGTAAGTATCAATTCGGAATCAGATATTATAGCTTGAGTAATATCAAGTTTCCATTCGGCATAAACAGTCATAGCTCCAAACACTTCCGTTGCGCTAGTTACGGTATTGTTATTTGATGTATCATACCACCTCTGGAAGACGTGGTTAGTATAGGTCGGGTTATTTTGTGGCATTCCAGCACCGATTGTATTGCCAGCTTGCACGTCGACAAAGGAAGTACTATCACCATTTTGTGGGTCGAAGGTAACTCTAAATGTCGACGATGCGTCTAGAACCGTTACGGTTACAATATTATTTACCGCATGAGAGTTCGTACCGGTAATCGAAATCGTGGTGGTCCCTTCCGCAAGAGCAGTTACCACACCAGTCGATGAGTCGACCGTAGCTATATTAGTATTGCTAGATGAGAACGTGAATGCCTCAAGATCTGCAACGTTAGTTATCGAAATCGTGGTTGTGTTGCCTTCAACTACGGAAACAGCATTGCTTACAACCTGTGCCAAAGCTACTGTGCCCTTCCATTGAGCATGATAAACCCAGTCGCCATCTGGAACTGTCTGATCAGTTACCAAAGTGCCACCACTCACAGCTGTGTACCACCCCTGGAAGACGTGATCAGTGTAGGTCGGGTCCGAGCTTGGATAATTATTGTTGAGTGCAGCACCGACAGTAATTTGCCTTACAGTATTATTGTCTCCATTATGCGGATTAAAGGTTATTTCATAAGTCGTTGCTGGCGCAGTATATGGCTCAACATATTCATTTGCCACCTCAATAGTCGGCCTCGGTGCATTATTAGAAGTCTTACCATGCGTAAGAGCACGGGATCTAGTCTGAATCCTGTTAGCATAATTTGTTTGTTTTTCAAGCCAGACGCCATCTGTAATATCAGCATTAGCAAATGCTGTTTTTTCTAATAGATAAAGACATTTACCATCCGTACCTAAATCAGAGGTCTCATTATTACATAGTGCTAGTGCTTCTGGATAAGTCATAAAGCGCGCCACGGCACCGTTATAATCACCGCTAAAGGTAGAAAGATTTGGGTTATCCCAACCCGGATCTGAAGACGTTGGTAACATCGCAAGAGCATCATTGTAGAGAGGAGGGTCAGTGTCCTGTAGGTTCTTATAATAAACAAACTTGGATTTTCCATTCGCTGTCCCAAAGTAATAAAATCTTTCAGTGGCCTCATCAAACACGTTATCGTAATTAATATCGCAAGTGTAAGCATCGCCAGCGTGCATTTCGGTAGAAGTTACTAGAGAACCATATCGGATCGTTGCTCCACTAGCATATAGATTGCCATTGCGGCAACCATTGCTCCCGGTTTGGCCACAAGACTCTTCATGGAGCGTAGTAGCAATTTTACAAACATAAGTTGCCGCTTGCCAATTCGCATAATATAGCGTCGGTGTGTTTGAGTTAAACACCGTAGAAGTAGTGAGTTGGGTACCAGTACCATTTAGGCCGGTATACCAACCATTAAACGTATAGCCTAGTTTCGTGGGTTCTGGAAGTGAAGAGAATGAACTATTCTCGGCTACTGGCCACGTGAACGACGATGGTGTAGCACCCTGTGAATAGAAATTAACATGAATCAAGTTCCCTACAGACACAGTAATTGTACGCGTATCACCAGACATAGTACCCGTCATAGTAATAGTAGCTACGCCATCATTAACCGCCGTAATTATGCCAGACGCGTTCACTGTGGCTACGGAAGTATTGCTAGAAGACAAAGTATATGGCTCAATATTCGAAGCGTTAGTAATATTGATAGTTTCGGTGCCATTGACCGATAAACTAATATCAGTGTTAGTGATTGCGGCATCAGCCACCGATAACTTCCAATGCGCCCAATAAGTCGTGTTAGCTGTTGGTACCGTCGCTGTAGAAATCTTCTGCCCATCATACTGCCCGGTATACCAACCGTCAAACAACCATCCACTCCGAGTTGCCGTTGGGAATTCGCCCAGCGAGTTGCCGTTTAAGACTTTATAAGTAGTAGTATTTGGGGTACCGCCGTTTGCGTTGTATGTAATACTATAAAGATAGCTAGCTGGTATTTCGCCTAGTTTGATATACATATTACTGAGCTCACCAGTGAAATAGCGTTTTGCTGCCGTACAGCCTACGGTACAGTCAACGTTCTCCGGATAGGCTCCAAACCAAGCGGAAAGACCAAATTGTTGATTAAACGACGTATAATCTTGGAGGAAAATTAACGGACCATTGTCTACACTAGTATAGATAACGCCATCAATTCTAAAGATTCGAATATCTGTACCACTGTAAGCAGTCGCTGGTGGGTCTTTATCTACATATCTAATTTCTGAGTAGTCGGTCGGCGCACCATAAGTTGATTTTATTTCAATAGGCTTACCATTATTGCGACGCACAATAATACCCGGCGATTTTCCACCATAAGGCAAATCCTCCACAGAAGATGACAACTTGTCATTAAAGATAGTTGACTGGGTATCTGGCTGGCTGCTTGGCACGTATGAATCAATCGTGAAATGCACTTCATAATCTTTGTCATAGTTAGTACTACTGTAGAGTGCAATGCCGGTATCAATAAAATCATAGCTTGTATAATCTTGGCATGCCGAACCGTTAATAGTGCCATTATTGAACACACACTTCCCCATTTGGTCCCAAACCACCGGGAACGGATCATTAATCCAGATAGCATACAATGTGATATTAGCTCCGCTCACTGTTTGGTCAATCGGATAATCGTCGCCCGCATCGTAAGTTGTACCAGAACACACATAGTTACCGGTTGAAGAATCGACAGTTGTTGCTACGTCACACCACCCGCCGAATGTCATATTCGCGCTAGTCATTGTCGGGACGGCATTACTTAGAGAAGCATAACTCTCGGCTGCCGGTGTCCCACCATCAATCGTGAGTGCTTGCGGATTGGGTGACGGCATGTTTGTGACGGTTTCGTTGGTGTTGTCGTTGTAAGTGATGTTGTACACTATCGAGTTCGCCACCGCCCTTAATACGTAGGTGTAGGTGTAGGTCCCGGCTGGCAAAGTCGGACCAATATTGACGCCGAAGGCGACACTATAGGTGTGGTCTACGCTGTTAGCAGCATTAGTTACCGCCAATAAACTGCCATCCGTATACGAGGCCGGTAAGAAATCCGTATTCAGAACAGTCGTGTATACGCCGCCACTAGTAGTGACGTACTGGCTAGGTCTGTAACCCCACTTATTGTTGTAAGCACTACTAGAAGAGAAAGTCGTCTCATCTATAGCTGAGCTGATAGACGTGATCTCACTACCATTAGTGCTTGTTATGCTTCTGGAATTTTGAGAAGCTATACTCAAATTATAACCAGTAAAGTTGTCGGTGTTTATGTTTATTTCTACGTCATCAGTCTTCTCGAATGATGCCGCAGACATATAGATTGTTGGAGTTTCGTTTTCGAGGCTAATTGTTAAGGTGCTTTGTTTTGCTATCGCCTCTACCGGTGGAGCATTAAAGACCAAAAAAAAGCCAATAAGGCCAGTACACACCATAGCAAACAGCCATCTGCTGTGTCCTCTTTGACTCGCAGTCATTTTTAACTCCACTTTACATAACCAGTATATGTCAAAAAGGTCCATTATGCAAGTGCTTTTGTCATAAAGAAGCCCAATTTTTCGTTCAAAAAACAGGGGTTTTCCGCATCACTTGACAAAATAATATAATATAGTATATATGAAAATATGACACAATATTTAGTCAAATTAAAACCAGGTTCGTCGCAGGAAAAAATTATCGAAACTGGCCCTAGCGAACTCACGGTTTATTTACGCGCTAAGCCGCATGATGGTGAAGCCAATGAGGCGCTCATTAAATTATTGGCTAAAAATTTTAAAGTCCCCAAGACTAGCATTAACATTACTCGTGGCACAAAGTCGCGCAATAAAACTATCGAATTTTAAGAAAATGCCCAATAGTCTAATTATATCACACTTAATCTAAAAAGTCAAATCTATTACTGTTCTTGGCGTTTCATGGTTGGAAAAGGCACTGCTTCCCTACCTGGCACGCCCTCGAGCAACCAAAAATTGCGCTCAGAATTCCCCCAGCCACAAGCTGGTGGCATACCATACTCTAACATTTCTACAAAATCTCTATCTAGCATCTGGGCTTCTTCATCGCCAGCATCACGCGCGGCTTGCTGTTCCTCGAAGCGCCCCAATTGATCGAGTGGATCATTTAATTCTGAAAAACCGTTCCCCATTTCGCTACCAGCAATAATTGGATGAAATCTTTCCGTCACCAGGGGATTATCAGCAGATTTTTTAGCTAATGGCGACAGAGACAAAGGCTCTTCGATTAACCAGTATGGACCCGCCGAGGTTTTACGAATTAGTTTCCAAACATGATCAATCAGGTGTGGTGTAGTCATTTTTGGATCCACCTCGACGCTGTTCTCCTTTAAAACTTTAAAAAGCTGTTCGCGGTCTGGGTTAAATACGTCCACGCCAAATTTATCAAGCAATAAATCTGCATATTTAATTCTCGGCCATTCGCAGTCTAAGTCAATATCAAATCCGCCCAC
Source organism: Candidatus Saccharimonadota bacterium (assembly GCA_017431105.1). Lineage (GTDB taxonomy): Bacteria > Patescibacteriota > Saccharimonadia > Saccharimonadales > Saccharimonadaceae > Nanosyncoccus. The sequence continues at coordinate 104,303 of JAFRLS010000003.1, forward strand.
ATGGAATTTCAAAGTTCCCCACGTTTCTTTAGCAACATATTTTATCATTTCTTCGTACAATTTCATACCGTCTTCGTAATTTTCGTATGCCGCATAAGACTCGAATGCAATATGTTCTGGTAAATGTTCATCGTCCACACCTTCATTACGAAATCTCGGACCAATGTCATAAACCTTTTCAAACCCACCACCAAGTAACCGTTTAAGCGGTAACTCATGCGAAATACGTAAGTAAAAGTCTTCATCAAGGGCGTTCATATGCGTAGTGAACGGAGTTGCGTCAGCGCCCCCAGTAGTATGCTCGAGAACAGGAATATTAATTTCAATAAAGCCATGTGCATTCATAAAATCACGGGTTGCCTGCCAGAATTTAGAACGACGCACTAAGCGTTCGCGCACCTCTGGGTTAACATTCATGTCGACATAGCGACGGCGATAACGTTCTTCTTTGTTGGTGAATTTTTCCGGTAATGGTCGCAGTGATTTGGTGAGTAACCTCACGAAATTCGCAAATACCGAAATTTCGCCAGTCTGTGATTTCTCAACGATGCCTTTCGCTTCTATAAAGTCACCAATATCGAGCAGTTTTATTTCTTTGACACCAAACAAACCCTCTGGCGTCTCACCTTCAGCTTTCATAAAAATCTGAACTTCGCCAGTGTAATCACGCAACTTTAAAAATACCAATTTACCAAACGAACGAATCGCCACGATACGCCCAGCTACCACTACTTCTTGGCCTTTTTTCTCATCAAAATGGTTCACGACATCGAAAATTTTACAATTCCGATTCGACTTTGCTGGATACGGGTCAATTCCCCGCGCCCGAATCTCTTCTAATTTTCTCAATCTTTCGTTGCGATAATCTTCAAGTAACATGCAAATATTATACCATAAATAAGTAGTTTTATTAACTCCATCGCTTCGCGCCAGGAGCAAAAAATAATTTCAGGCAAGGCTGCGCCGGAATTAGCAGTTCCGTACTCGCCTTGTGAAATTATTTTTTGCTCTTGGGCTCGCTCAAATGTTAATAAAACTACTTATTTTATGGCAATTATCTTTACTGTTTTACCGTTAAAATCAAATGATTCTTTGGCTTTGCGTCCTAAAACTGCCTTACCGATTGGAGATTCATTAGAAATCTTGCCTTCTAGTGGGTTAGCCTCGGTTGCTCCAACTAAGGTATAGGTCACTTCGCGTCCGCCCATATCAAGCGTGAAAGTCGCACCGAGCGTTACGGTATCTTTTTTACCCCCACGAATGATTTTGGCGTTTTTCAAAATATCTTGAATTTCCAAAATTCTACCCTCGGCGACTTTCTGTTCATTACGCGCCGAACTATATTCTTCGTTTTCGGACAAATCGCCAAACGCCCGAGCTGTCGCAATACGCTCTGTGATTGCTGGGCGCCCCTTGATTAATTCATCAAGTTCCTTTTCAAGTTCCTTTTTGCCCTCTGCAGTTAGGCTAATACTTTTCTTAATCATAATTAGCTCCAAAATTAACCTCTACAAGAGTCTACAGGAAAAGCCGTACTATGTCAAGATTAAATTTCAGAAATTAAATCATCGATTTTTATTAACTTCGTCTCGCCGGTACGACGGTTGGTGACTTCAGCTGAACTTTCGCTCAAAGTTCGTTCAGAAATTACTACTCGGTACGGTATACCAATCAATTCGGCATCGGCAAATTTTTCACCTGGGCGAATATCACGATCATCCAAGATGCAGAGTTCTGGATTCTTATTATATATTTCTTCAGCCTTCACCACACCAGCTTCGCCGATTCCTACCAGATAATATCTAAACGGTGCCACCGCCTCTGGCCAAACTAGGCCTTTTTTGTCGGCATATTTTTCTACAATTACGCCCATTACTCTTGAAACACCAATCCCGTAACAGCCCATATAGACATTTTTTTGCTCATTATTTTCGTCGGCAAATTTTAGCCCGAGTGGTTCAGAATATTTGAATTTGAGCTTAAAAATATTCCCTACTTCCGCCGCAGTAGTTTCGGTCAACTCTTCGCGTTTAACGCCTAAATCGCCAAGTACTTCATCGCTAAGCACCTCTTTGTTTAGCACGGTTGATTTATCGCCATTGTAATAAACCATATCTTCACCTACTGGCAAAAATGTTTGAAATTCATGTGAGTACTTTGCAAAAATTCCACCGCTCGCAAAGGTTTCAAAAGTATCTTCACCGAGGCCTAATCTATCGAAGATTCGCTCATAGGCCCTCTCGACTTCAGTATAGAATTTATCCAGATCTTCTTCCGAGGTATGAAAACTATAGAGATCTTTCATCAAGAACTCGCGTCCACGCAAAATCCCGGACTTGGCTCGGAGTTCATTTCTAAATTTAGTCTGAAATTGATAGGCATAAAGTGGTAAATCCTTATAACTGGAGATATAAGCCTTCATCATGTTTACAATTGGTTCTTCATGAGTCGGTGCAAGACCAAGTTTACCACCGCTAGCTAGCTCTGTTTTAAACCAAATGTCTACCTCCTGATCAGAAAATCTACCAGTTTTTTCCCATGGTTCCGGATTTTGTAAGGCCGACATTGAGATTTCTTCACAACCAAGTTTATTCAATTCTTCCCGAATGATACTTTTGATATTTTCAATCACCTTTAAGCCAAGTGGCAAATAATCGTATACTCCGGCCATTTCTTTATGAATATACCCAGCTCGTGTCAAAAGCGCACCGTTTTGCGCCGTTTCATCATTTGGTGCTTCGCGCAAAGTTTTAATAAAAGTTTTCGATAATCTCATGAAACTATTATATCATAACTAGCAAGCCACAGATACAAAATTGACTTTTTTATATAAGTGTGGTATAATTAAAAGACAACCTAGAACTTTAATTTTTTGCTAAACAAGAAAGAGGAGGTGTCTTTTCATGGCAAAAACTTTGGTTTACCAATTATATCCCTTGGCCTGGAACGGGCTAAACGAAATGACGGAGCATCTGGCACGCATTAAAAAACTTAACGTCGACTATGTATGGCTTGGTCCACTCTGCATGTTACCGACCTTCGTCGATGATGAAGGTGTCGATGGCTACAAAATAATCGACCGTCGTTTTGGTACCATGCAGGATTTTGACAACTTTGTAGAGACCGCTCACAAACTAGGCATTAAGGTGCTGATGGAAATCAGTATTGATCCTGTATACCCGTACTATATTTATGAAGTCAACGATTGGTTTGACAGCAGCGGCAGATTAAACTTCGGTTTATTGCGGAAGTTTAGAAGAATTGTCAAATTCTGGTTACACAAGCATTCTATTGATGGATTCAGTGTTCGTATAGCAAGAGATGTTGACAAGAAAGAGGATAAATCGCTAAACTCACCAAATAGACTATCTTATGAACAGGCTACAGACATTGTTAACCTCATCTTCGGCAATATGTCGACTAGAGACGGAAAGAACCCGTTTCTCATTACAGAATGCTACGATGACTCGTACGGGCTCCTCGTGGACTACATCTGTTGCTATGCAGGAGTTAATTTTGTGATGAATAGTGGGTTAAGAAATTTAGTCGAAAACGGGCTAGGGGATTTCGACGCCAAATTCCATCTTTCGACAAGTAGCCATAACTTCATGTTGAATCTGGAGTCCCCCAATACGCAGCGTTTTACTACGCGCTCTGGTCTATCACCTACTACCATCGCAGAGTGGATTTTCGAATCAGACGCAAAGGGTATCTGCATTTACCAAGGACAAGAGATTGGTGTAGAAAATTCTACCCGCTCTCCATTACCATTGGAAAAATACAATGAACAGGGCCTCTTTGGTCTATACTGTTTTGAAACGAAACGGTGGAAAAACCGGTAAACCAAAAACCCGCGCTTGAAAAGGCGCGGGTTTTTAAATACCTATCACATATAAAAGATAAAATGCCACGCCATTTTTTAACATATGAGTTAAAATACCAGCGTAAATTGTACCAGTGATTTCTCTCAGACCACAAAGCACCACCGATAATGCAAACACATTCACGCCTACATTCCACTGAAGATGCACCAAGCCAAACAACACCGACACTATTAAAATTGAAATTATTATTGCTACTTTTTCTGATACTTTGTCAGTTAAAACTTCGCGGATTTTGCCATATAGCCAGCCTCGGAAAATCACTTCCTCTGCAATTGGTGCTACTACTACAAGCGTAATAAATGCTATTATACGATCCCAGCCCACAATAAAGACACTAAACCCTAATTCTTGTTTTTGACTTGCATCGAACCATGGGAATAAACTAAATAAAGCTACCAGCCCAGCCGCCAGTATCAAGGACACAATAAATGCTACTGGCGCTAGCCCAATATCAGTCCAGGTTGGTAAATCGTTAAGCCCAAGCCCTTTGCGTGACACACCCCATTTTTTTGCAATACGTGGTGGTACCAAAATTATTAACGCCATCGCTACAACATATGACAGTGCGGAATAGACTGCTATCCAGACTGGCTGTTGCGCGGTTTCGGTGCCAAGTATTAGAATTATCAATTTTGCCATCACGAGTTGGGCAGCTATCACCGAGGAAAAAACCCAAACGCACATTAGTGATACCAGGGCTGCCGGCTTTTTATACCATTCAGTCTGTTTCTTTTTCATTTAGAAAAACCTCACGATATCTAAGATTGTCACAATCAATATTAATACCAATAAAACCAAGAAAGCTTTAGAAACAATTTTTTCTTCTTTTTCTTTTGTGAGTTTTTTCTTGCGCAATTTATAAATGGCAATCAATAACCATCTACCACCATCAAGCGCTGGTATTGGTAGGACATTCATACAGGCTAAAGATACAGAAATCAGTGCCGCCAAGAATGCTAAATTAGTTGGGCCAGCCGCTGTAAAGGTTGGGAACAGTACCCCGATAATTCCCACCGGTCCAGACACTGAATCCTTTACGGAAGACAATGCTTCCTGCCCGTTTTCACGTATATTTGCATCAGGACTAAGTTGTGAAACTGCGCCAGAAACCAAATTCCAAACCATAGTCCCAACACCTTTAAACGTTTCGCCGGTTAATTGTGCTGTGAGCCCCAAGCCAACAATCGGCGCCGACCAAGTTGAATAGGATAATGACTGCGATGTTGCCATAGTTACACCGAGTAAATAGTCAGAACCAGCTGGGTTTAATTCTATAGTCTTTTCAATAGTGTTCAGCTGTGTTTCATATGGGCAAGAGCATTCTTCATCTACTGGGCAGGCGGCGCAATCCGCCGTATAAACAGTCTCTTCTCTTACTATCTTATATGTCACCTCTTCCCCAGCTTTCGTCTCGTTATAATCTATAATTTCACTTGCGTGTATAAATTCGTGTCCATCCACTGCGATAATTTTATCCCCAGCTTCAATTCCGGCATGAGATGCAGGCGAATCTTCTGCTACGGATGTAATTTCAACCGGTGTAGATTCAGTGCGTGTATCTATTGGTATAGTAAACTGCCCTTCTAAAAATTCCGGCATACCAGTCCAAGCCAAAACCGTAAAAATCACAATCGCTACTAGCCAATTCATCGTTACACCGGCAAATAGAATTTTAGTTTTTTCCCAAAAATTAGCTCGCCCAAAAGTACCAGGGCGCTCATCCGCTGCCGATTCCCCGTCCATCTGGCAAAAACCACCAATTGGCAGCCAGTTTATACTAAAAATTAGTCCATCTTGTGGCTTTTTCCATTCGGATCTCGGTAGCCTTTTCCATTTTTTAGTCTTGGGGTTTTTGACCCACGCAATTGCTTTAGGCGGGAACCCAATTCCAAATTCCAATACTCTTACACCATTACGACGTGCAGCAACAAAATGCCCCAACTCATGTATCACTACGAGGAACATTAATACCAATAACCCAACTACTACCCCTACAAAAATATCCATAACAATATTATAGCATTATTTACCGAAACGACGGTTACGTTTTTCGTAATTTTCTAAGATTTTTTTAATATCGTCTGGCTCCATGTCAGGGAAATATTTTTCGATAAACATTAATTCTGCATAAGCCGCACGCCACAACATAAAACCAGAAATTCGTTCCTCGCCCGAAGTTCTCACCACCATATCAATATCTGGGATTTCTGGATGATATAAATGCTTGCGGATTGTTTCGGGTGTAATTTCACCCTCGCTCGCCGCTATTGCAGCTGCATCAGCAATTTCTTGTTCCCCACCATAATTAAAACAAAAACAAACTGTAATTCCAGTGCAATCAGCAGTAATTTTTTCGGCCTTTTCGATCAGACTAGCTAATGTTGGTGAAATCTTATTTTTTGAACCTAAAACCACCATCCGAGCATTATTTTTAGCCAGCTTTTCGGCATATTTTAAAATTTTACCTTCGGCTAACTTCATAATATAACTAACTTCATCGACGCTTCTCCCCCAATTCTCAGCACTAAATACATAGAAAGTGATGTATTTTATCCCAGATTTCATAGCCTCACCAACCAGAGTCTCGATCACTTCCAAACCTTTTTTGTGCCCTTCGATAGTCGGGAGCCCCCTCTCTTTGGCCCAACGCCTATTACCATCGGCGACAATCCCCAGATGCTTTAATTCTTGACTTTTTTCCATAAGTGTGATATAATAAAATTATAGTTTCATTATCTCTTCAGACTTAGACTTAAACTCAGCATCAACCTTATCGTTGAATTCTTTAGTTAAGTCGTCAATTTCCTTCTCGGCGCGTTTTTTGACATCCTCGCTGAGCTCAGTGGCAATTTTTATAGCCTTACGAGCATCTTCGCGAATATTTCTCAAAGCTACTTTAGCGTTTTCTACCTTAGTAGAAGCAGTTTTAACTATCTCTTTACGACGTTCTTCGGTCAGTGCTGGAATTGGAACGCGAACCACGCGACCATCATCGGCTGGGTTCAGACCAAGGGATTGATCGGCGCGAATCGCAGAAGCAATAGCCTGAATGGTTGACGGGTCAAACGGCGTGACCACTAACAAAGTTGCGTCTGCTGCGGTAACATTAGCCACTTGATTCAGTGGCATGAACTGCCCATAAGCTTCCACCTTGATTCCAGATAGCATATCTGGATGTGCACGCCCAGTGCGAACTTTTTTCATTTCGTCTTTAAATCTCTGTATCACCTCGTCCATTTTCTTGCGATCTTCCTTGGTGTCGAACATAAAAACTCCTTAATTAATGATTTTATTATATCACACAGAACCCCTATTCATGTAGTACTTGACTTTCATATAAAAAAAATGATACACTAAAAGCATAAAGGTTATACCAAAATAAAAAGGAACACAAAATGAAAATTAAGGTTCATTCTCGGCATACCGGCAAGGCCAAAGAACTAAAAATCAAAAGAATTGGCGTACGCTCACTTGCAATTATTCTGATTGGTCTTTCAATAAGTTATGCTGGGATAAAGAATATTACTAACGTGCAAGGTGATACTTCTGCTACCAGTGATAATGTAGAAAATATTGGCGACAATCTAGTAATAAACCCAGCTTATGAAGAGTATATTGCTGACATTGCGGCCGGGAAAGAGGACGAATGGGAATTAATTCCGAATAAATATATCCAAAATAACGACAATAGACTTTTTAGATCTTATAGGGCCAGCAATACAAACTTACCAGCCTCTTATAATTTAATTAACGAGGGCTATGGCACTAAAATCAAAAACCAAGGTTCTGATGGTATTTGTTGGGCTTTCTCTATCGCTACAGCAATGGAATCTTATTTATTAAAAAATGAGATTGCAGAAATTGAGCTGTCGCCTAAGCAAATGGATTATTTGTATACAAATGATGCCGTCAATGGCTATTCGGTCCAAAATATTGGGGCTCAACCGCATAATCTAGGTGATGGTTATAACTTTTTATTAGCAAGCCTAGGTTTTCCCACTGGACTTGCTCCTGTTGAAGAGGAAGATTTTTACCCGATTTTGCAAGCAAATGACGCCTCGTTGGCCGACTATAATAGTTGGCTAGATTACGAAAACAAGAATACCATAGTTGCCTTTCTTACTGGCGAATATGGTGATGTTTACGCTAAGGAGTTACCCTACAATAAAATTGTCGAACCAAATAATGAGTACATCATTACCGAGTTTACAGATTATCAATTTGAATCATCGCTTGATATTGAACTAATCAAACGAGGCATTTATGAAAATGGCGCTGCCTACGTTGGCACGGTATCTCCTGGTATTAGTAGTTGTTGGGATGAAGACTCGAAGACTATCATAGATAAAGGAGCGACCATCTGTGGCGCTAGTAACGGGCACGCAATGTCTGTTATTGGTTGGGATGACAACCATTCTTACACCGACCCATCTGATGGCTCCACTAAAACCGGAGCATTTATTATTCAAAACTCTTGGGGAGAGTCGGATCTTCTTTCTGACTATGGCATTACGTATGATTGGTTAGTTTCTAATAATATTGTTGACCCCGCAGCACTAACGAGTGAGCAGATTCAAGAACTCAAAAATGCAATTAATAACTATGATGCCTACGAAATAGTATACTTAGCGTACGAAGGAGCACCTGATCTTCTCGGCATGACAGATTTCGGCATAATAAATAAGGTTGCGTCTAACGATTATGACACAATCTACAGCGTGGCTATGGGGGAAGATTTTAAAGGTGTGTCAAAAGGAGAAGCCGATAATGAAATAGTCTTTACCTATACGACTGACGGTAAGACAGAATATATCCACGACATTTCAGTAGCAAATCTCCTTCCCCTTACGGCTGAAATAAATTATGAAATAACCGTTGACAAAGGTAACGGTTTTCAGTACATAGGGTCCATGACATCGACAAAAGATGCCTCTTCGCAAAAGGTGTTGGCGCTCAATAATCCAATAGAGGTAGATGGGAATTTTAAAATTAAAATTGCAATGTCACAAAATGGCACAGCTATAGGTGACCTCGATGATTATATTGGTTATTTCACCGTTGCTGCCTATGTCAAAAGCGATTCTGGTAGTCCTACAAACCCAACTACCGATCCATCCACAGACCAAATCGGTGGCGACCCAACCACAGATCCGGCGACCGATCCATCTACGGATCAAATTGGTGGTAGTGCGGAAGATGATATACCAGTACCGAGCACCGGTGATGGCACTTCTGGGTCCGGCACTAAAAAAACCACATCTCCGTACACTGGTATGGTGACCGAAGAAGATAATGGGGCTCTAGCTATTTTGGGTGTTTCCCTACCAATTATCTTTACTCTAAGCTTTATTGGCTACAATGCTAAAAGAAACAAAAAGCACATCAACTTTGATATAAAATAAACAGTCAAAAAATAGCCCCGCTCAGGGGCTATTTTTTATTCAGTTACGCCAAGTTCAATGCGTTTGAATTGACGAATAGTGATGTTTTCACCAGTTTTAGCAATAGCTTCCTTAATAAATTGCTCAACCGTCTTGGTGTCATCCAAAATATATGGTTGGTTCATCAAAACCTTATCAGCAAAAGCCTTCTTCATCTGGCCTTCAAGAATTTTGTCTTTCATATTTTCTGGGCCCTTGAAATTAGTCTCAAGTTCTTTAATTTTAGCCTTGCGTACATCTTCCGGAATGTCATCTTCAGAGACATAAAGTGGGTTCATTGAAGCTACCTGCATTGCAATTTGGTGAGCCAAGGTTTTAAACTCATCAGTCTTCGCCACAAAGGAAGTTTCGCAGTTCACTTCCACGATTGCACCGAGGCGACCATCGTGAATATAAGCTTCAATCAAACCTTCACGAGTTTCTCGATCCCCACGCTTCTCGGCTTTAGTTAAACCTTTTTTACGCATCGCTTCGAGTGCTTTATCGAAATCACCTTTAGCTTCGACCAAAGCTTTTTTAGCATCGGTCAAGCCTACGCCTGAAAGTTCTTTTAGTTTTTTAATTTGTTCAACTGATATTTCAGCCATTTTGCCTCCTAAATTATTTTTTACCTTCTTTAATTGCTTCAACAAAGTAGCCAAGTACTAATTTGGTTGCTTTAACTGCATCGTCGTTCATTGGGATTACGTAGTCAATATTGGTTGGATCGACATTGGTATCGGTTAACGCGAATACTGGGATATGAAGCCCATTAGCTTCCTTAATTGCGTTCTTATCTTCGATAGCGTCTACTACGATAATTGCGGCTGGTTGCTCGGTCATATCTTTGATGCCGCCATAGCGTTCATTCAAAAGATCGATTTCCTCTTGGAATCTCTGGACTTCAAGCTTCGAGTAGCGATTTTCGAGTTCACCAGAAGCCATACGACGCTCCAAATCTTTCAATTTTTTGATTTGACGATTGATGGTATCAACATTAGTAAGCGTACCGCCAATCCAGCGTACTGTCATGTAAGGCATCTCTGCAGATTCGGCTGCTTCTTTTACAGCATCTTTCATTTGTTTTTTGGTACCAACAAATAATACCTTTTTGCCGTTTTTTACAATTTCGGTAATTTTTGGTAAAGCCACCTCAAGACCTTCAACGGTTTTCTCGAGGTTAATAATGTGCGCATCCTGGCGTTTGCTATGGATGTATGGCGCCATTTTCGGGTGCCAGCGACTCGTTTTGTGCCCAAAATGAGCACCAGCTTCGAGCAGAGCCTTCATATCGACATCTACTGCCATATATGATTTCCTTTCCCTTCGTTTTAGAGGCCTTCTAATCAGGAAATCTCCCTAAAACTGCTTCGTTAAATATTATATACCTTTATTATAGCACACTTCACCCTAAAAAGCAAGACTCTTGCCATTCCGCTTAACTTTGTTAATCTCAAATGAATTTGCTAGAATTACTTCAACTCTATTTACTTTTGTAGGTAGAGAGTACTTTATCTCATAGGAGGTGACAGAGATGCCATACGATATACCGGACAAGCTCATCCATCTTGATACTACGGTAACCAATTTCGACATCTTAAAGGATGCAAAAGAGAGGAGAATATATCTCACCTACGAAATTTTGGCCTTGGACGATGACGAATACCGGACTGGTGAATTATCGCATCTTGGACAAGTGGTTAAGTTTATCTTTGATTGTAATCGCGAAGATAAGGATTTGCCGTCAGCAGAACGAAAACCAATCAAAATCTATATCAATTCTCCAGGCGGCGATTTGAGTGAGGGTTTTCCACTAGTCTCTACTATCGAGCTTAGCAAAACACCAGTTTACACTATCAATATCGGGCAATGGAGTTCAATGTCATTTTATATCGGTATTACCGGGCACAAACGTTTTTCCCTGCCCAATATGACATTTCTGCTCCACGATGGTTACGCCGGTCATTTCGGTTCTACTAATAAAGTCCAAGACCGGGCTAAATTTGAAGAACGTCTCGAAACCGAAGTGATAAAAGAGCATGTTTTAAAACACAGCAACATGTCTAGCGCCGAGTACGATGCTTTGGCTCGCGTAGAGTACTATATGTTGCCAGACGACGCTCTGCGCCATGGTTTTATAGACAAAATCGTGACCGACATCAATGAAATCCTATGACAAATACCCCAAAGGCGGACGTTTGACGTCCGCCTTTACCATTTACTTTTTTTAAAATCTCTGATATAATAGGCAACAATTATGAGTAAAAAAGAATTACACCCTAAAGATTATCGTGCTGTTGTCTTCATGGATGAAGCCGCTAATTTCTCGTTCCTCACGAAATCTACTGCGAAGAGCGAAGAGACCATCAAATGGGAAGATGGTAATGAATACCCATTAGTTAAGGTACAAATTTCTTCTGCTTCACACCCATTCTTTACTGGTGAAGAAAAGATTATCGATACCGAAGGCCGCGTTGATCGCTTCAAGGCTCGTGCTGCTAAAGCCGCCAAGATGAAAGAAGCTCTTGAAAACAAGGCTAAAAAGGCCAAAAAAGAAGCCGAGAAAAAAGCTAAAGCCGATAAGTAAATCAAATATGGACGCCCTCGCAGTTTAGAGCGTCCATTTTTTGTGTAGAGCTTATTTAAATTTAACGTTTCTTCTTATTATGATTCTTTGTTTTTCTACCACCTCTTGCGACAATCCCAAATGCTACGACGCCAAATATAAAGAATATTAACAAACCAGTTATTAAATAATCCTCCTTTGAAATATTAAGCCCCTCAAAGAATTGCCCAGTATAAGACGTATCCGGCACATAGATATCTTCTTCATATTCTAATGGTTTCTCGGTTGGTTTATATAATTGTTCACCATCTCCATTTCTAGCTATAAAAGTTACTGTATAATCACCAGATTCATACCCATCCATTGGTATTTCAATTTCACCATCCAGCTCATCCTTAGGCACAGTTTTGACTAGTTTGCCATCAATATAGATGTCTACAGTCTCAACATTATCATCGTATTCTTCTACCCTAGCAATAACCTTTCCATCTTCATCTTCATCTTGAACCACGGGACCAACAATAATTGGTACATACTTAATCATTACTTCATCAAACTCTACTTCGCTACCTTCGGCCCCAGTGCCATAGAGCGAAAACACAAATTCACCATAACCATAATTCCCGAGATTAACATTTGTTCCTCTCTCGCCCGCTTCATAATTCAAATTAGTATAATTTGCGAACTCATATTCCTGTGTGCTATCATCCGCACGTTTGTATTCTAATTCTATTCTTACAGAATCAACGTTCTCATATGTGACCAATATTGTTCGTGATGGTTCGGTAGTGACAATATTTTTGTCGGGTTCTTTGAACTTTACATTTGGCACACTACTGACAACTCGTACCTGTATTGTGTCTGTTACGCTTGTGATAGCGGAGGTCTCTGGGCCTGGAATAGCAGTAGCTATACAAGTCATTGCAGCTACTAACGACAAGCCAAAGAAACCAAGAAGCCTCTTTTTTTGTCTTTTCATACTCTACACTCTTACTTATGTTTAATGTTTATTTTGGTTTTGCAAAGACCCGCTCCACACGGGGTCGGCCTAGGCCATGAATCTAGACCGGCGCTCTTTGCGCTTCCTAACTATAATTATAATCCAAACTATAATAATTGTCAATAGTAAAATCATAACCACAATAATTGGTGCTGGTAAAATCAATATAAGTCGAGATATTGATTCTTCTTCGCCAGCCGCCATTACTGTCCAGGTAACATTAAATAAACCAAAGTATGGCGTATCCTCCCATGCGTCAGAAACCGTTAATTCGACCTCAGGAATTACGGATACTCGCCCCCTATTTGATGGCGTCTCGTAGTACACTCTCCCGAAAATACCAGTGACTTTGAGTTGGCCACTAGCCATGAAATCTACATTGCCGGTATTTTTTGCCTTCGCAGAAGCGTTAATTACATTTTTAGTTTCCTCTTCGCTTTTTAGAGTCTTATTGATATTAAGATCAGAAACTTCACCAGTAATGACAGTTTCGCCATGAGCGCGTCCATAAACTATTAGACCAGGGCTGGCTTCAGTTCTAATACCACTAGTGATAGTCGATTCGGATATAGTATGCGCAAAAAGCACCGCATATTGGCCACCCGCCGGAATGCTTGGGGGGGTAGAGATTCTATAGGTAATTTCTACGGTTGTCCCAGGTTCAGCTGTGAAAATCGGGTTTTCGACGTATTCTCCAGCTACATTTTTAAAAGTTATCCAACGAGTTATCTGTGTGTAGGTACTCTCTTGATTAAAACCAAGCCTATATTCATCATCTTCCTCTGAATAAGAATATGAATAAGGCGAAGCATAAACTTCAAACTTCAATGGACTTTTGCCATTATTGGTAATTTTAAATAAATCCTCGTAAACCGTATTTGGCTCCAGTTGTAAAATTTTACTAACAGGGCTGATGCTAATACTAGTTGCGGCTTCAGTAATTTCTTCGTTAGCCTCATCACCTTCAACCTCTTCTGCTAGTACGCTGGTAGAAAAACAAAAAACTGACCCTAAAAACAGTGTCAGTATAAACAACGAAATTTTTTTCATATTACCTCCTTACTCAACTTATTCGAGTCACAGAAGTGATTCTGGTGCGCCTGACTAGACTCGAACTAGCACAGCCGTGAATCTGGCCACTACCACCTCAAGGTAGCGTGTCTACCAATTCCACCACAGGCGCATAGATATATTATATCACATACTTAGGCCAGAAACCAGAATCAATTCACGGATTCTGAGACAAGCTACAAAAATAATAATAGTGATTGCTACGTTAATTAATGGTGTAAATAATTTTTTACGGGTTTTGACTGAATAGATTATAGCTTCTATGGCAGCAAAAATTGCAGAAAGAGCTGGGATATCTACTAGTATGAGGCGAATAAACTCCTCGATTTTCGACGGAACCATGTCGGCCAACCCAGCGTGTGAATTTGCTAATACGAAGGTTGCAATAGCATCAAGTATCACACCTAAAATTATTGTTACCAAACATATGCTAGAAATCTTCTCGCTACTAGCCCGATACGCCTCGGGATCTCGCGAAAATGTTCCCTTCTGTACGGCAAAGGCTTTCGAGTCTAAATATTGTAGATTGGCTTTATTTTCAGCAATGTCACCATGGCGTGCTTTTTCAACTTCAGCCTTAATACGCTTCTGCTTTTCCCAATCTTCTGTTTTGTCGTCCATGTCGTAGCCTATGGAGTTTTATTTCTACCCGCTTTTACGGCTGCAAAATTCAAAATATCCGAGAATCTATCAATCGTCGATACCAACCTCACGTCGTTGTTGTAAGTTCTAACATTTTTATTATATATATATGTCAAGTTTGCTTGGTATAACCCAATTGCCGGTACATCAGAAATCCAGTAGTCCAAGAAAGATTCATACTTCTTAGCTCTTAGGGCCGGGTCGAGTGTTTCCCTGGCGCCAACTAGAAGATCATCTACCAATGAATTACTGTAATTGGATAAATTTAAACCAGACGTTGAAGCTTGTGATGAGTGATAATACGGCAATGGATCTGGGTCGGCGCCCAATTCAATTTCATAAATTAAAATATCATAGCTACGTTTAGAAATCACATTGGCGATAAAATCCTGCGTCTCATCATAAACGGTTACCTGTGCTTCAATACCCAACGCTTCAAGTTGTTCTTTTGTAACATTCGAAACATCCGGCAGATATCCAGACTTCACGGTGGCAATATCAAGATGAAATTGAGTCTCACCCTTTATTTCATCGATTTTAGCTTTTGCAGCGTCAAAATCATAACCTGGAATTTGTGGATAATCTGATAACTGAATCTGCGAACTAATCAGTGGATAATTTAATGCGATCGTGTCTGGCGCGGCGGCTCGAACTGCTGATATATCAATCCCTCCGCGAATTGCCGAACGCAAATTTACGTTTTTTAAATTAGCACTGGTCGTGTTAAAGAACATAAAAACACCAGCCGCAATACCAGAATCTTTTTTGTAAAAAGCACTAGAAGTGACTTTATTTGCGTCAATCCCAGAAAGCTCCGCTGTTGCCGTAACTACGCCGTTATTAATAGCATCTATAATGTCTTCTCTATCGGCGTAAGTGTGAACGGCAAAACTATTTAGCATTGGTCTACCCAAATAGTAATTTGGGTTAGCCGTTAGATAAACCACTTCTTCATCACTAGCAGCCACTGATTGCAAGGCATTAAAAGTAAAGGCCCCGGAAGTTACCGGCGTAGTAGAAAAATCATCCTCAACTAGATTTTTAATTATTGCATCTTCTAATTCATGCTTAGGCACCACTGGTATTTCTAAAGCAGTAGCGAAATCTGCATAAGCTGCAGCCAACGTAAAGACGATTTCCCCGTTTTCATTTTCGGCAACCTTTACTCCCTTCAAGTTGGGCTCGTAAATGGATTTGACAGCTGGATCCTGAATCAAATTAATAGTAAATAAAACATCTTCGTTGGTTAAAGGCTCGCCGTCAGACCACTTGAGGTTGTCGCGTAGTTTGATTTTCCAAACCTTACCATCTTCCTCTGCTCGAAGCGATTTTATCAAACCTAGACCTGGATTGCCAGAATAGTCAATTTCAGTGAGAGTAGCAAACATTAGTTTGCTAAGCACCTTCTCGCTACTGGTTGTAGCAAAAAGCGGATTCATCGAGTTTACTTTGCCAATAGTGGCTTCAGTGTAACTACCGCCATCCACAAACACATCGCTAGCGTATGAATTACCAAACCAGAAAGCCTGGGTCGCGGCAATCATTATTAACGCCAACACTAAAAGTGACCATTCCAGCACTAACAAACGTATATTCTGGATATGAGAAAGCCTCTGGATTAAATTTTCTTTGATATGCTCTTTACCTTCGGTACTAGCTTTTACAGAGACACGCGAAAATTTCCTTAGAAACTTTTGCCCACGCTTTTTGAAAGAGTCTACCATATTATACCGGGATTAATAATAAACCTAAAATTGAAGAAACAAACACAACGGCAGAAATAATAGTCGTGACGAAAAGAGATTTTTCTAAACCTCTGCGTGTAGTATAAAGCTCACCAGAGCTACCGAACCCAGCACCAAGTGACGCACCGCGCTGTTGTAACAAAATCAATAATATCGTCAAGAAAGCTGAGACAAACGTAACTACTTCCAGAAAATTTCCTAATTGCATAAAATAACTCCTCTTCACCTTATTATAAACAAAACTACGTAAAAAGTAAAGAATGGTGGGTTATTTTAGCATCTTTTTACGCTTTAATAACGAGTGGTAGGTGATTGCGAAGCGATGCGCTTCTTCATCAATACGCGCGATTAACTTTGCTACATGCGAATTATCATCAAGCGGCAGTAAACCTTTACCCGGTACGACGATTTTAACCCCAGCCGATTTAGAATGATTGCCAGATTTGTCTCGGCCAATCACCGGTATGTTATACGGCTTAGTTAAAAACATAACTGCGTTTACTTGATTTATACTCCCGTCTAAAATGATTAAATCGGGCAAATTCCACTCTGCATGTTTCAAACGGCGCGAAATTACTTCAATCATACTTTTAACATCATTATTTGTACTCGTACGAATTTTAAATTTACGGTATTCATTTCGCGCTGAAGCACCATTAATAAACACCACCATGCTAGCAACCGTATTAGTACCGGATTGATGCGAAATGTCATATCCCTCAATGCGTTTTGGCGGTTCTTTTAGCCCGAGCATTTCCTGAAGTTGTTTTAAGGCTTGGTCAGAAGAAATATCTAGAAATTCTTTATCCGAAAAAACAATTTTTCGTTTTAATTCTTTTAATCCAAATAGTTGATCTCTTGCTTCAGCAGCCAATTCGTAATTCCCTTTGCTTGCTTCATCATGCATAGTTTTTTCAAGCTCTTTGATCAACTTTTCACGGTCGCCTTCCAGATAACGAATTAGTCTGCGTAGATTTTTCTTATAATCTTTGGGCGTAGTTTTGCCAACTTCAATACCGGGTGTTAAGTTTAAGTCGGTATTTAATGTTTTTTTACCATCATAAGGGCGGCTGTAATAAGGAAAAACTTTTCTCAAAGACCTCACCGCTCGCTCGATGGCGGTTTTTCCGTAAAACGGCCCGATATAAGTAGCTTTATCGTCGATAGGATTACGCGTAAAAGAGACGTATGGCACTTCGTCGTTCATATTGATACGCACATAGGATACGGTCTTATCATCGCGAAGCAAGATATTCCATTTTGGCATATAACGTTTGATCATTTCGGATTCCAAAAATAGTGCGTCAATTTCTGTGTCAACTACAATCCAGTCGGTATCAGCTATTTCGGCCACCAATGCAGCCGTTTTAATATCCTTTTTAGAATTTTGAAAGTATTGTCGCACCCGATTTTTTAAAATCGCGGCTTTCCCTACATAGATAATCTCGCCTGCTGCATTTTTATGAAAATAAACTCCCGGTTTTGCCGGAAGTTTATTTAGTTTTTGTTTCAGCAAAGCATCCATTTACTTATTATATCACAAATTACTTAAAAAGTAAAGAGTGAATCATCTATATCGAAAACGGTAGACGTATCAAAGGACGGCCCATAGAAAGAGCTGAAAACACGAGTAAGAACTTCGTTTATATCAACATATTCTGTAGGTTCCTCTATAGTTATATTGGTAGGATAATCAAACGATAGATCAACTGTTATATTGGCGAGGCCATCGTTAGCGTCCATATCCAAGTAAACTCTGGTAAAGTTATAATCTTTATCAATTTCAACATAGAGAGCCGGGAAATCTTTAAGAATTTCCGCTACTTCTTCTGCGCTAATTTTCTCAGTTGTGGCGACGCCACCGGCACAAGCAATCATGTCATTGACGAAGCCAGATGTGGACATTGCGTTCAAGAAGTTAGCTAACTTATCAGCGTCAAAGCTAAGCTGGTATAGTTGATTTTTCTTTTGTGCGACTTTGAGATTATTCGTTGAATAATTAATAAATGGATTATCTTTGTAAAGCTTAGTGAAGTCGTCACCATAATTACCGAGATTATCGGCCGCATCAATCAAGCACTGTGTGCTGTTGTCTATGGTTGGGATAGTGCCCGTTATATTGCTGAAATCACTATTCGAGATGTGAATCCAATCACCATCGATTACATCAAACACGCCAGTGAAACCAGATAAATCTGAAAAGCCGGTATTATTAGTGTGGCCGTAATCTAAATCTACATCTAAATCTAAATCTAAATCGCTATAATCTATACAGTCAGCACTATCACTATATTCATCGGTTGAACAATCTAGCACATTATTGTTGACAGTGGTTAGGTTTTGATTAAATAAATTATCTAATGCTTCTGACACGCCGGATAACTTCAAATATAAGTCACCATCGCTAGCATGAACCTCATTAGCGTCAAATGAAAATTCATTATCAGCAGGTAAAGTGGCAGTAACCTTAATATTGGCATAATTTTCTGCAGAAACAGTATTGATACCAGAGCTAAAATCGAGTTTTAGTGTCGAAAATGGGAAGCTCGCATCTTCGGAATTCACGCTTATCGTGCCATCCATCGAGATTTTAGTTGGACGGTCGCCGTTAAACAGTTTTTGGATTGCTGTTGGTACTGCATCGCCACCACCAAAAGGCTTCAAGATTAAGATTGCCGCCACTGCTCCACCAATTACCACAAGAAGCAATAATATTATAGCGATAGCTAAACCCTTTTTAGATTTATTTTTTGGCTCCACTACAGAACCACTTGGTTCCGGTTCGGTCACCGGCGTTGCCGGTTTAGCAGTCGCTGGTTGTGCCGCAACTGGAGTAGGTTGTGGGGCCGGTTCCGCTGGAGTAGCCACCGGAGTCGGCTCGGTACCTACTGGGGCCGGATTCGGGTTGAGGGGATTCGGAATTCCCCCTGGGTTTTCATTCATAAAAAACTCCTTAAAATTAATAATACTTACGTTTATTATAGCACAATGTTATAATATGCTTATGGATAATTTTGTAATTTCAAATATTAAAGCTAGACAAGTTTTAGATTCGCGTGGTAACCCCACCGTAGAAGCAGAAGTTTATTTAGAAAATGGCAGCTTTGGTAAAGCTATCGTTCCGTCTGGCGCCTCCACCGGTTCGCTAGAAGCTTTGGAACTTCGTGATGGTGATAAGTCACGCTATGGCGGCAAGGGTGTCCTAAAAGCCGTTTGGAATGTTAATTCTAAAATCAAAGATATACTAGTTGGTAACAGCTCCGATGTCCGTATGGTTGACCAAATAATGTTGGAACTAGATGGCACCAACAATAAGTCCAATCTTGGCGCCAACGCTATCTTGGCCGTATCGCTGGCTAATGCCAAAGCTAATGCGCGTGCCCGTAGGCTACCATTTTATAAATATGTTGCGGAATTAGCCAATACTATAGACCAGATGTCCATTCCGATGCCAATGATGAACGTTATGAATGGCGGTGAACACGCTTCGTGGGCCACCGATTTTCAAGAATACATGATTATACCACGTGGCGCCGGTAACATTGCTGATGCCGTACGTATGGGCGCAGAGGTTTTTCATGCCCTTAAAAAAGTTTTAGCCGAACGTGATTATCCAACTACGGTTGGCGATGAGGGTGGGTACGCACCAAAAGTTCACGATGGCAACAATGAGCCACTTGAGTTGATCAAATTAGCAGTTGAAAAATCTGGCTATCAGTTTGGCAAAGATATTGCTATTGCTATGGATATTGCGGCCAGTGAATTCTATGATACTTCAGAAGAACCCAAAGACGGTCCTTTTGCCGGCGGACGCTACATCCTTAAAACTAATGGTGATTGGAAGACGGCCGAAGATATGATCAATTGGTATGATTGGATTACTTCTAATTATCCAGTAGTCTCGATCGAAGATGGTCTCGCCGAAAACGATTGGAAAAACTGGAAGCTTTTAACCGACCGGCTTGGTTCTCGCGTGCAATTAGTGGGCGACGATCTTTTCGTGACCAATACAAAATTATTAGAACGCGGAATTCAAAGTGGCGTTGCAAATGCGATTTTGATTAAGCCAAACCAAATTGGTTCCCTCTCCGAAACCATTGACGCGGTTTTGATGGCTAAAAATGCTGGTTATAAAACCGTAATGTCTCACCGTTCTGGCGAAACCGAAGACGTCTCGATTGCGCACTTAGCGGTTGGTCTTGGGACAGGTCAAATTAAAACTGGCTCTCTCTCTCGCTCTGAACGTATCGCTAAATACAACGAATTAATCCGAATTGCCGAAAGTAATTCCACTCTCGGCTTGAAAGATCCTTTTTAAAAACTATCTTTTCAACATACTAGCTTCACGAAAACCGTCGTAAAAATTCTCTGAAATTTTGGGGTGGCCAATTTTGTTAGCCGCTTTTACTACCTCATTGATATCGTCAGTAATCTTAAAAATCTTAGTATCTGTCATAGAAATGGTATTTAATTCGAGCATTTTACTGATAATTTTGTCGAAGCTTTTCCAATAACTTTTGCCAATTAAAAACACCGGCATCTTTGGCATTTTATCTTCCTGCATTAAGCATAAGATTTCAGACAACTCATCCATCGTGCCAAAACCGCCCGGGAAAAACACAAAAACCTTTGCCGCCATAGCCAGAGATACTTTGCGCGCAAAGAAATATTCAAAAGTAATGCAGTCGGTCAAATATGGATTTGGGAATTGCTCGTGTTTTAGTGTAATATTTAGCCCTATAGTACGCCCACCAATTTCATAAGCGCCATGTGAAACTGCTTCCATAATGCCAGGTCCACCGCCGGTCACCACAGCGTGTCCGTTTTTAGCGAGTATATTACCTAGTTCGTATGCCATTTTGCAATATTTAGAATTTTGTGGCAATCTTGCAGAACCAAAAATCGTCACGCCTTGTGGAAATGAACGTACAATTTGTAGACCTTGGCCTAAATCCTTTGCATACGCATTAGCCCTCTCGATGTCAGCAATTGATAACTTTTTTAAAATTTCTTCCTCTATCTTTAGCATACTTTTCCTTATAATTTTTGAATTGGCATTGGGTGTAGCCCTTCGGCACCAGTCAATGCTCCACGATTAGCCCCAATTCTACTAACAACAGCAGTCGAATTGGCCGAAGCAAAAATCAACGAATTTTTAAATGAATGCCCAGCTGCTAGATGTGCTAAGAAACCAGAGCCAAAAGCATCTCCAGCACCAGTAGCATCTTTCATTTTTATATCTTCATAAATTCCAAAACGATATATTTCATTGGTTTCACGGTTCCCCGCAATTCCACCCATTGGACCATCAGTAATAATTACAATTGGAACATAATTATTAAGATGGTAGAGCAGCTCAGACAATAATACGCCAGGTACTATTCTCGCTGCTTCAGCTTTATTAACCAACAGCACGTCTACATCTTCTAGTAGTCCGATTAGTTTCTTAGGCTCCTCAAGTTCTTTTACACCTGGATTAAACATAATTTTTGCGCCAAGAGACTTCGCCTTTTCAAAAAAACCTAACAAAACTTTCATATTACCACGCAGGGTAGTAGTATACAACCAATCTGGCTGGATTAAATCAAAATCTTCTTCGCTGAAATTATCAAATTTGTCGCTTGCGCCACGATAGGTTAAAATAGTTCGGTCGCCACTTTTGGAGTCTAATAGTATTATTGAAGTGCCAGTAGTTTGTCGGTCGACAAAATTTATATAGCTGTTATCAATTTCTTCACGATCTAAAGTACGCATAATAGCTTCGCCGGCCGAGTCTTTGCCAATATTGCCAATAAAGATAGCTTCGTGCCCATGTCTGGAGAAAGTTACTGCCGAATTAAGTCCACCTCCACCGGTCTCATAACAAAGTTTGTCAATATCAACTTTTGACCCAACTAAAACTTTACCCAATATAGCTTCTTCGCCAATCTTAGTAGCAGCTAAGTCGTCGTGATCGATTAGATAAATATCCTGTAATGCTGAACCTAATGAAACTATTCTTGCCATTATAGTAGCACCCCGCTTTTATCAATTTCTGCCACCATTTGTTCATATAATTCAGCTGGATTTTCAGCGGTAGCAAGCGCAGATCCAACATTAATAATGTCAAGATCATCATGCGCAAGGGCGCGAATATTTGAGATGTTGGCCCCACCATCCCAGCCAATTTCTAGTTCTGGTTTCATGTTGCGAACCAGAGGGATTTTTTCGGTTTGCAATAAATCAGCCTGTCCACCTTGTGCGCCGAGTTGACCTGCAAAAATCAGGACATGGTCGGCCGCCTCAATATAATCTTTAACCTTTCCGGGGTATGTTGACGGCAGAAGCGCCACCCCAGTTTTAATTTCGCGCGCTTTGAGTGCTTCAAAAATTGGTAGAAGATTTTCACTTGCTTCGGCATGGAATATGCAGAGTGACGGCATCAATTTAAAAATAGTATCTAAATATTCAGAGGGTTTTGTCACCATCAAATGTAAATCGGCTTCCCAGTTCTTCGGCCACCAAATATTTGTGATATCAAGTGTTTCGCTTGGTGCAAAGACGCCGTCCGTAATATCAATTTGTACGCGCCTAGTAAATACGTTGATTCGCTCGACCTGTGCACGGTAGTCTTTTTTATTATTTTCCAGTATCGTTGGCACAATCGAAACTTCCCTAATCATAATCCTCCCTTTCATCTAAACGATTAATGCGGCGTACGCGCCGTTCCAGATTTACAAAATCAGTCGAAAGAAACGTATCTACAATTTCTTGCATTTTAGTTTCATCAATAAAATGTGCCGATAAACATAATATATTTGCATCATCATGCTCGCGCGCTAATTTTGCAGATTCAATATTATCGCAGTTCGCTGCCCTAGCTCCTTTAAAACGATTAGCCTGCATAGTTACGCCATGAGCTGAATCGCAAATCAAAATTCCTCGTGCGCCCTGGTTTTCGCGTACGGATTTTGCCACTTTCACCGCAGCATCATTAAAATCATCACCTTCATTATATTCGTATGGTCCCTCGTCGGTGACATTATAGTTTTTGTCGACCAAAAACTTCACTAGTTCAGTTTTTCTTTCAAACCCACGGTAATCGGATCCGATAAAGATTTCCACTAACTCTCCTTCCCGTAATCAACGGCTAATTCTACTAAGCGATTTGAATAACCCCATTCATTATCGTACCAGGCTACAACCTTAATCATGTTGCCATCTACTACGTCAAGGAGCGGTAGATCCACAATGCAAGAATGTGGGTCGCCAATGAAGTCAGACGATACTAATTCTTCTTCCGTCACGCCAATAATGCCTTCATAGTATGGTTCCTTGGCTATTTTCTTGAACAGCTCCACCAATTCTTCCTTGGTGGTATTACGTTTTATTAATGCCGTGATATCAGAAAGTGAAACTACTGGCGTTGGTACGCGTACAGAAAGCCCATTGAATTTTCCTTTTAAACTAGGAATGGTTAAAGCAGCGGCCTTTGAAGCGCCAGTAGTAGTGGGAACAATGTTTTCGGCTGCTGAACGCGCCTCGCGTAGATCTTTGGCTGGTGCATCGAGTAATCTTTGCGAGCCAGTGTAAGAATGTACGGTTGTCATCATGGCTTTTTCGATTCCGAATTCGTCTTCGAGCACCTTCATAATCGGAGCAATACAGTTAGTTGTACAAGAAGCATTGGAAATAATTTCGTCGCTATCTTCAATAATTTCTTCGTTCACGCCAAGCACAACGGTCTTAGCGCCTTCGCCTTTGGCTGGGGCCGAGATAATCACGCGCTTTGCACCAGCTTCAATATGTGCCCTGGCTGCTTCTGGGTTCGTGAATAAACCGGTTGACTCGATCACTACATCCACATCCAAACTTCCCCACGGTAAGTTTTTGGGATCTTTCTCGGCGTAAATAGGGATTTCTTTCGAATCTACGATAATGGAATTTTCACTAGCCGAAACGTTTTTATCATAAGTCCCATACGAAGAGTCGTATTTCAAAAGGTGTGCCAAAGTTTTTGCATCTGTAATATCATTTATAGCTACCACTTCAACATCTTTTTTCGTCTGTAAAATTTTGAAGGCATTTCGCCCGATCCTACCAAAACCGTTAATTGCAACCTTTATCATAAACCTCCTATTTTCCTTATGCTAATTATATCACGCTTTTAGCAATTACTAATTAAATAACTAAATTATTTTACTTCGGCGGTGAGAACGCGCCAATATAAAAATATAACCCCAGTCGGACCTGCGCCGAAATTACAGTTTCGTACTCGGTCCGTGGAGCTATATTTTATATGGGCGATTCTAAAATGCTTCGTAAAATAATTTTAGTTATTTTATCTAGCAAAATGCGCAAAGGCGCGGTTCGCTTCGGCCATACGATGACAGTCTTCTTTCTTCTTAAAGGCTGCACCGGTTTC
The DNA here is from genome assembly GCA_017431105.1 of Candidatus Saccharimonadota bacterium. Classification (GTDB taxonomy): domain Bacteria; phylum Patescibacteriota; class Saccharimonadia; order Saccharimonadales; family Saccharimonadaceae; genus Nanosyncoccus. The sequence goes on from JAFRLS010000003.1 coordinate 129,035, forward strand.
ATTGTAGGCATCTACAATCTCGGCTTCGAGACGCTTAGCATATGGCATACCACCACGTGCTCTAGCGGATTGTACGAGCCAAGTAAATGCAAAATGCATTTGTCTGTGACCAGCAATTGGGAATGGAATTTGATAGTTAGCGCCACCAACACGACGAGATTTTACTTCGAAATCTGGCGAAATATTAGAAATGGCTTTTTCCAAAACCTCAACTGGGTTTTCAGATTTCAATTTCTTAGCAGCGCCTTCGATCGCAGAATAAACTGCGCGTTCAGCAACCTGCTTTTTACCATCCAACATCGATTTGTTAATAAGTCTTTGCACTAAAATCGATTGATATTTGCGATCTGGCGAAACTTTACGTTCCAAAGATTTAGTAGTCTTACGCGGCATAATTAGTTACCCTCCTTCTTCGCGCCATATTTGGAACGACCTTGTTTGCGGCCATTAACACCTTGGAGATCAAGCGTACCACGTACGACATGATAACGTACACCAGGTAAATCTGGTACACGACCGCCACGCACTAATACGACTGCGTGCTCCTGTAAATTGTGACCTTCACCACCAATATACGCCCAAACTTCTTGGCCATTAGTAAGACGCACACGAGCGACCTTACGCATGGCGGAGTTTGGTTTCTTTGGTGTTTTGGTGGTAACTTTAATACAGACACCACGTTTCAAAGGTGCTGCTTTTTCGTAACGCTTAGTTTTAAGCGTATTAATAATGGAACCCAAAGCTGGGGATTTTGATTTCTTCGCTGCCTTTTTGCGAGGCTTACGAATCAACTGATTAATAGTTGGCATTCAAAATATCCTATTTAATTATTATATTATTTGCCTCGTTTGTGTTTACAGCAATAACAAACGAGATGAAACTCTTTAGGTTATTATAGCACTATTTATTATTTTTTACAAGAAAATCTAGTGTTGCCTCGATAATCATACGATTTTTGATATCCATTTTTACATTTGGGTCTTTTAAGCTTTTCAAAGCCTCCGGAGATTTTTTGTAAACATCTTTTAATTCTGCAATTTTAGCAGCCACCAATTCATCTGACACGGTAATTTTTTGCTCTACGGCTAGAGTTTGCAAAGCAAGTGAAGCTTTTACACGTTGCTCGGCAATTTTGCGGGCTTCTTTTTCCCAATTCTCTTTGGTTTCACCTGCACGCTTCAGATAATCATCAAAACTCATTCCCTGAGAAGCGGCATTGCGCGTGATATCGTCACGAATCATCCGCATTTGATCATCAATTAGAATTTCTGGTGCTGGAACTTTAGATTTTTCAACCAAAGCTTTAACTAAATCATCTTTAAACTTTTCTTCTTCACGGTGCTCAGTTTGCGAAGCTAAATTTTTCTTAATATCCGCCTTTAAGTCTACTACGGTTTTGAATGGACCACATTTTTTAGCTAATTCATCATCGATTTTTGGCTTAGCGATCTCATTTACTTGTTTCAAAAGCACTTCAAACACAGTTTTAGCGCCAGCCAAATCCTTTACTCCGTAATCTTTCGGGAAAGTTAATTTGAGCTCGAACTTATCGCCTGGTTCATGGCCTACAATACCATCTTCGAAACCAGGTATAAAACTACCAGAACCCAAAACTAATTTGTAGTCTTTGGCCGAACCACCATCAAACGCTTTACCATCTTTTTTACCAACAAAATCGATAATTACCTCATCTTCAAGCTTAGCAGCACGTTTGATTGCCTTTTTTTCAGCAAATGAGCTTGCAATATTATTCAAAACATTTTCGATATCTTTTTCAGTGACTTTTGCTGATGCCATCTTGACGCCGAGTTTTTTATAATCGCCAAGTTTAACTTCTGGGATAATATCTGCAGTGGCTACATATTCTAATAAATCACCAGGCACATATTTAGTAATGTTAGCATTTGGTAATACTAGTGGTGACTTTTCGTTTTCCTGGAAAGCTTTGATAATGGTGGTTCTTACAGCGATATCGGCTGTTTCAGCATTCAGGTCGTTTTCTGGCACAAATTTTCTAGCTACATCAACCGGGACTTTGCCCTTGCGGAAACCCTCTACATGAATTTCTTTCGCTAGTTTTTCAAGAGCCTTTTCGCCAGCATCTTTTAAATCTTTGCCATCTAATGTTACGGTAATCTCAACACGAGAATCCGAGAGCCTTTTCAGCTTTGTTTTCATAGTGTCTCCTATAATTTTATATATTATACCACAATCTTATCCGGGTTAGTAGTATTGAAGTGTCGAATTGTGAATTGCGAATCTGCACCAAGCTTTACGGCTGGATTCATGATCCCATAACGATCGAAAATATTTTTAATTTCTAGGTATAAATTCTTTTCCGCTTCTGGCATCTCAGTATTTGTAACAATCGCTTTTACCCTTCCCTCTGGTGATCCACCTGCAAGTGCCCCACCCTGACGCTTGATAATAAATGCGCTAGCTCTTAAGAATGCCAAAATTTTTTTATTATATTCTTCATCTTCGGTGTCAAATTTGGGCCGTAAATTATAATTAGAAGCCGAGTATGAGCCATAAAGCGCTAGCTCAGTTTTTAAACTCTTGCTCAAAATTTCAAGATCGCGCAGGAAATTCTCCAAATTTTTCTGTGGTAGATAAAAATCAGTTACAATTGGTAAACGCGCACCAGTCTTAGTTTGATTTAAGAAACTAGAAATAGAATTTTCTAGTTCATTAAGCGATACTTTATTTTTATCAGACTCAATAATTAATTTTGTACTTCTTGGTAGAACCTTACTGATACTTAAAATTTTTCGGATGCAAGATTTATTTTTACGATCAAATCTCGCAAACACTACAAAACCAGTTTCTAATTTTCCGGTAATTTCACCTAATTGTTTGCCGGTCTCTTCAACAGTTTTTATAATGCTCATATCATAGAGATTAAGCTCGCGCGGTTTTAAGGAATTAGTTAATTCAAGGAATCTTTGCGCCACTTCGAAATCTTTAAAAGTTGCCACTACGCGTTTAGTTTTATCCAAGAGAGGCACAGCATGTAAAATCACTTCCGTAATAATTCCCAAAGTTCCCTCTGCCCCAAAAAATAGTGGCATTAAATCCAGACTCTTTTTTCTATGTGCCCGCGCTATGGTTGGATAGCCACAAGAATTGTTTTTGTTCTCACGAATTTCTTGTACTAGTGGCTCATTCGCTTTAACGACCTGGTCAATTTTACGATAAATGCTACCATCCGTAGTCTTTTCGCCAATTTTTTGTTTAAGAGCACGTTTGCCTAAACGATTGGTCTGCAAGATGTCACCATTGGGCAGAACTACTTCGATTCTTTCGACGTAATTCATGATACCACCATATTTGCCAGAATAATCATCAGCTGGACAATTCGAAATTAACCCACCAATAGTTTCAGTTTCATGGCCTCCGATCGGGATAGTTAGACCATTAACCGAAAGTGCGGTATTTAATTCTCTAAGCGTAATGCCGGCTTGCACGCGTACTAAGCGTTCGCGTTTATCTGACTCAAGTAATTTATTTAACTTTTCCGTTGAAATAATTAATTCATTAGATATATCTGCGCCCATTTCATCAAGCCCGGATCCACGTACGGTTGCAGAAAATTTAATATCCTTTGTTGCCAACTGATGACAAAATCGCATTAATTTCTGGACGTCTTCAGTAGATTCCGGCAAAGCTACGGCCTTTGGTTTTATTTTTAAAATAGAACGATCCGTAGAATAAGCATCTAATATCTCAGGCGCATCAAAAACATTCCCAATAATAAGCTGATTCAAATACCTCGCAATTTTGCCCATCCTGGTTATGATTATAACACACAAAATAAAATGTTATAATCATTTTATGAATCACGAAAATTTATTGCACGATGAAACCAGTGAAAATCCCTGGACAGGTTTTTCAACACGCGAATTACTAACCACTAGTACTAACCAAACCTGTCGATTTTATTTACGAGGTATCGAACGAGCTGGTAGACTTGAAAAGGTCGCTCGTTTTATCGATGAAAAGCTCAACGTGGAACCAGAGATTTACGCTACAACTGAGGCTTTTTTCATTGATAACCCAGAATACCAAGATGCTTTAGATGAAGTACTTTCCGAAAGCCAAAAAACTGCCATTAAAAGGTATTCCGGGTTTAGTTTTGCCTGGATTAATTCGGTGGAGCGTGGTCTCTGGGATTACGATAAACTCGGTGCCAAAACGCCAGAAAAAGAAGCTGAATATAAAGCCGATGCCGATGAGATTTCCGCAGCGATTTCTAATGCCCCAACTCCAGAAAAGGATTTTCTTACTTTTCGTGGCACCAATTTAGACGGTTTTAGAAGCTATGGCGTCCAAAATTTGGATGATTTAAAAAAACTAGAAGGCCAATTTTATCTCGAGGATGGTTTTACTTCTACTGCACTCGCCCACGAAAGAAGTTTCTCTGAAACCGGTCCGGATAGTTTTTGGATTAAAAAGTCTGATATTGAACTCCGCTATCACATCCCGGCTGGTTCACACGATTCCCTTGCTCTATTTTCGCACGAACTTAGTTATAATCCTGAGCAAACCGAAGTTTTGATTAATCGACATTCGCTTAGTTATATTTCCAATATTTCTTTTGACGAAAATGGCCGCGTAGTTGTCGATGCCTTACTTATCCCACGCGAAATATATGACTCAGCCGCAGAATAAAATTCGTGCTACAATTAAACCATGAGTAATGTGGTTGAAGTAAATCATTTTAAAATGGTTTTTGGTGACAAAACTGTCATCAAAGATTTATCGTTCACGGTTAAAAAAGGTGAAATTTTTGGTTTGCTTGGCGCTAACGGTTCTGGCAAAACTACTACTATTAGGGCCCTACTTGGTTTCTATCATCCAACTGGTGGCGAACTTCTGATTGAGGGTAAAAAATATGACCCTGAGGATTTGAAGGTTACAGTTGGTTATTTACCAGAAGAACGCGGCCTTTATCGTAAAGAAACTGTAATTGATACGATGGTGTATTTTGGTGAACTCAAAAGTCTAAAGAACCCACTTGAATGGAGTCAAAAATATTTAGCGCGCGTTGGCTTGTCTGACAAAGCCGATCAAAAAATCGAAAAACTATCAAGCGGTCAACAACAAAAAATTCAGCTTGGTATCACAATCATGAATAATCCAAAACTTTTAATTCTTGACGAGCCAACCAAAGGTTTTGACCCAATGAACCGCCGCCTTTTGATGGAAATTATCGAAGAGCTCCACAAAAAAGGTACTTCTATTATTATGATCACACATTACATGGATGAAGTTGAACAACTTTGCGACCGTGCTTTGCTTTTGAAAGATGGCGTAGCTAGAGCTTACGGCACTATCGCCGAAATCAAAAAAGAATTCAAAGGTAAAAGCCTAGATCAAATTTTCGTAGATGTTTATGGAGATGATTATGAATAAAAATATTTTGAAAGTCGCTAAATTTGAGATCGTCAGACAACTTAAAAAGCCCGCTTTCTGGGCAGCTACACTTTTAATCCCGTTGCTCATTGGCTTCATCTACTTTATTAGTTTTATCTCCGCTCAAAGCGTAGACACCGAGGTCCATTTTGACGAAAACACCAAAATCGCTATCACGGACGATGCTGGCATTTTGGATTCTAACGTACCATATATTATTAATGGCGATAAGGAATATGGCATCGAAATGGTCAAAAACGGCGAAGTAGATTTGTATTTCTACATTCCAGCCGATTTTGCCGAGTCTAAAAAAGCTGAGTTTTATCACATTTCCGAAGGGTTAGAAATTTTTAACACTGATGGCAATATTATTAAAGTGATTCTATCTCAAAATTCTGCCAGCCGGGTAGATGAACTTGACGTGATTGCATTAAGCGGCGATTATGAAGTTGTCGACAAAAAAATTACCAAGGACGGTGCCGACTCTAATGCGCTTGGCAAAGCTATTATCCCGTTCTTTATTGGCATCGTGTTTTTTATGTTTATTGCTCTTTGCGGCAATAGATTCTTACTTACCGTAGTGGAAGAAAAAGAAAACCGCATCAGCGAAATGATTTTAACTTCCATCTCATCCAAGCATTTAATCGTTGGTAAAATTATTGCTTTGCTTATACTGGGTTTAGTCCAAATTGCAGCACTTGTTATTCCGATTCTCCTTTTAATTTTCGCTAAGCGAAATGATGGTTTCATCGCGCCAATCCTAGCGATGATCGAAATAGACCCAGTATCAATTACATTAAGCATCTTACTATTTTCGGCTTCAGCGGTTTTGTATGCTGGGGTTTGTGTGCTCGTAGGCTCATTAGTCTCCACTGCAAGAGATGCCTCATCGTTTATCGGTCCAGCCATTATTTGTATGGTGTTTCCGCTTTATTTCATGCAAATGTTCATGGTGGAACCGAATTTAATTGTACAAATTTTCACTTATTTCCCGCTTTCGGCGCCAGTGGCCTTGATGCTTCGGAATGGTTTTGGCACCATTACTACATTGGAATTTTGTATTGGCATCGCCGTAGTAACAGTATCTGCTGTTATAGCGATTAGGCTCGCAGTTAAAACTTTTCAGAAAAACGCCATTAACTTTTCAGTTGCTTTACCAAAATTCTTGCAGAAGAAAAAATCTAGATAAGATCTAATACGATAAATAATTGCCATATACCAGGCTTAATGTGATATTCACAAAACTAATTTGACAAAAATGCAATTATGCGCTATAATTAAATAGTCCTGATCGAAAACATCGCTTTTCGACTGGCGAATATTATAGAAAGAGGTGAAAAGCATGAGAGGAGACTATGATATCCCCCGTACTGGCCTAAGCATCACGTTCGATCACAATCGCGACGACTATCACAGAGGACATGGACTTCACTGCCATGTAGTATCTGGTTATTCCAGAATTGCCTCTGTCAATTTAGAGTCGCTCACGGTTATGGCGGGCTCATTGGACGGCAAAGATGGTAGACTGGCCATGGATTGGATTCGGGAAAATGCCTACACTCTTAAGAGTGACGCCGAATATTGGCGGGAAAATGGCTCCACTTGGTAATCTGATCCATCATGCAAACCCCAGCCCCAAGATTAAATCTTGGGGCATTTTTTATCGAAAATCTCAAGAATCATTGTAATCTGGTGCGACGTTTTTGCTACGCAAAAACTATGGCACCATTCGTCGCCTCAAAAAATCCAAAATAAATTTTGGATTTTTACTCGGCTCCTCTGGTGCCCAGAACAGGACTTGCTCGCGAAGCGCCAAGTCCCCACTAAAAAAGCCTCACTAGAGGCTATAAGTATCGTGGTGCCCGGAACAGGACTTGAACCTGCACACCTTTCGGCATATGCTCCTAAGGCATACGTGTATACCAATTTCACCATCCGGGCGTGTTATTATTATAGCATAAAGCATCAAAAAGGCGAACTTAACGTTCGCCTTTTCATATTATATCTCGCGTTTACTCATCGCATAAGCGGTGGCACTAGCAGTGATTAACCCAGCTACAATCGCCAACATTAGACCATCCTCTGGACCAGTATTTGGCATAGAACTGGTTGAGCTTGTCTTAGTACTAGATTCAGAAGATTCAGTGGTCTTCGTAGAAATACTACCAATCGTAGAACTTTTATCTTCACTCTTTTTCTCAGTTTCTTTTTTCGATTCTTCCCCAGAATCTTTTTTGCCCTCTTCGTCTTTTTTATCTTTTTCGCTTTTAATATTTTCTTCACCTTCGATTTCGGTGTTAATTGAGAAAGAAGAATTTTCCGTCTCGCTAATACTCTGGCGAGCTGGTTTATTTGTTGCTACTACCACGATTGAAACGATGAGTAGCAAAATCAAAATCACAGTCACTACTATAATGGCAATGATTTTGCGACGCTCTTTTTTCTCTGCCTCACTATAATAATACATAAAAAAACTCCTTATACTTTAATTATATCACACAAAAATTAAAAAGTCAATTACGATAACATAAAGCGTAAGTATTATCTATAGTAAATAGAGATTTTAGCACCAGCATAGGTATTGGTTTTTTGAAGAGTGACACCGTCAAAAGTTGGCGCTTCACCCGGGTGAGATAACACCAAAACTCCACCATTATTCAGTAACTCAACTAAATGTTGCACTTTCGCGGTATCAAAATTATTATAGGGTGGATCAGCTAGAATAATATCAAAACATCTGTTGTTGAAGTATTTTTCAGCATCACCAACAATCACCTCTGTCTGGCCATTCAAATTTAGTTTATCTAAATTCTTTTTAATAATTTGTGCGGCAGCAGATGATTTTTCGATAAAAGTAACAGATTCTGCCCCGCGCGACAGCGCTTCGATCCCAAGTGCACCGGAACCAGCAAAGGCGTCCAAGACTTTTGCGCCAGGAAGATTAAAAGCTAACATATTAAAAAGTGCCAGCTTTTCTCTTGCTCCCATTGGGTGCGTACCAGACCCAGGCGTCAAAATCTCTTGCCCACGATATCTTCCAGAAGTAATTTTAATACTATTTTTCATCTTAATTCAAAGTTGTTAATTGTTGATACCTAGAAATGCCAGCCATTAGCTCTTTATATTTTAACATATTTTCGCCACTTTGTAAAAACTTCTCCACATCAGCTTGGGCCTGGTGAATCAATTTTGTATCAGATAAGGACGCAATTCTTAAATCTAACACCCCGTGTTGCAAAGCGCCATAAATCTCGCCTGGCCCACGCAATTTCAAATCTACTTCGGCCAAATGAAAGCCGTCGGTCGATTTTTCTAGTTCGCGCAAACGCCTAGATGGCTCGGCGTCACCATTCGTAAGTAAATAGCAAAACGATTTAACGCTCCCACGCCCTACGCGGCCACGTAATTGGTGTAATTGTGCTAAGCCGTAGTTTTCAGCGTCTTCAATCACTATCAAGGTTGCATTTGGTACATCTACACCCACTTCCACCACAGTGGTAGAGACTAAGATTTGAATTAGCCCACGTGAAAATTTATCCATAATTTCGTCTTTTTCCGCCGGCCTCATACGACCATGCAAAAATTCGATTTTGGCTTTTGGAAAGATTTTTCTCAACTTCTCGCAGCGCGATTTCACCGAAGTAGTTTCGGTACGTGGGTTGTCGTCAATTGCCTTACAAATCCAGTAAATCTGCTGCCTACTATTCAAAATTTCTTGCATTTTTGGATAAAGTTGTGGTTTTGCCTCAACCCCTTCCAAAATATGTGTCTCGATTGGCTGTCGACCTTTCGGCAGCTCGTTTAGTACCGAAACATCTAGGTCACCAAATACCGTGAGCTGTAAAGAACGCGGAATTGGCGTGGCTGTCATCGCGAGTAAATGTGGAGCCAAACCGGAAGGTGATTTTAAAAGTAATTTTTGCCTTTGTTCTACACCAAAACGATGTTGTTCGTCAATTACTACAAGCGCTAGATTTTTAAATTCCGTGTCGTCCGTTAGCAATGCGTGTGTACCAATTACTAAATCAATTTCCCCAGTTACAATCCGCTTTTTTAACTCGGCTTTATTTTTGGTTGCACCGGTAAGGAGGGCGACTTTTACGCCGAATCCATTTAGCAAGTTTGATAACCCCTCGTAATGTTGATTTGCTAAAATCGCAGTAGGCGCAAGCAGCGCGGTTTGGCAACGTGATAGATATGCCTCGTAAACAGCCATTGCTGCCACTATAGTTTTACCAGAACCTACATCTCCTTGTAGAAGTCGATTCATCGGCGTTGCTTTTTCCATGTTTTTAAATATTTCCCATGCCGCTAACCTCTGAGCATTGGTTAATTTGAACGGTAATCTTGCAACAAAATCACGGATTTTTTCAGCGTCAAATGGTATATCTACAGCTTTTAATTTTTCATTTTCGCGTCGATTTAATTTTGCGGCCAGGATTAGCTCATACAATTCCTCATAGGCCAGATAGTTACGGGCTTCCTCGGTATCTTTAATAGAGTTTGGAAAATGTGCCAAAAAGAGCGCCTCTTTACGTTCCCCTGATTTCACATTTGGTAACAAATCTGGTATTTCGCTAAACCTATTACGCGAATTTCTGATTAATCTCTTAAAATTTGCTGATTTTAATGCCCCATGAGCTATATAAATTGGGTTTAAAGCTGAAGTTGGATCAACATCAGTTACTAATGTTGCTGATGGTGATGTAATCTGGAATCGCCCATTTTTCAATTCATACATACCGGCAAAATAGTACTCTTTATCTAGTGTAAATTGTCGTAAACGATAACTTTGGTTAAACCAAACTACCTTTACGTCACCAGTCGCATCGTGTATCATTCCCTCGGTGATTGATAGGTTGCGTTTTCTTGCCCTTCTCGTTGATAATGAATCTATTTTACCTTTTATTACTACTTTTCCGGGGCGCATTTCTTGAATAGAAGTAGCCGCCTGAAAGCTTTCGTAAGTCCTCGGTAAATTGTAAAAAAAATCCCTTACGGTTTTTATGCCGTATTTTTTTAATATCTCGGCCGTCTTTGGTCCGATACCCTTTAGCTCCTCTACGTCAGCAAACAAATTCATAATTTGCCAGAATGTTCCTTGCGCCACCTATCTATTTCGCCATGGTTACCAGATAGTAAAATTTCTGGTACTTCCATACCACGAAATTCTGCTGGCTTAGTATATTGTGGGTATTCTAAATTATCTCCGTCCGAAAATGATTCAATTTCGGCAGAAGTTTCGCCCCCAAGCACTCCAGGGATCAAGCGCACCACCGAATCGATAATAATCAGTGCCGGCAATTCCCCACCCGTGAGCACGTACTTACCAAGTGAAATTTTGTAATCCACAATCGACAGAATTCTTTCATCATACCCCTCGTAATGCGGGCATAAAATGATATAATGAGCATCTATAGGCAACTCTTTTGCTAACTTTTGATTCCAGATTTCACCTACCGGGGTTGGCAAGATTACTTTTGCCTCCGGATCTTTCGCTTTCACTGATTCGATCGCTGTAAACACTGGCTCACACCTAAGCAACATTCCATCACCACCACCATATGGTGTATCGTCTACAGATTTATGTGGTCCCAAACCAAAATCTCTTAGATTTACAAAATCAAACTCGGCTAAACCTTTATCTACTGCCTTCCACATCATTGAAGTTTTAAGATAAGGCTCAATCGCCTCACGAAACAATGTAATAATGGTGAATTTAATCATACTCTAGATTATAACACAAAGAAACCGGTCTTCCGACCGGTTCCGCGCTGATGCGCGCCCACCCTTGGGGCACATTGGTTTGTTTTAATCCGCTGTTTGTTTTATTAATGTAAGTCTCCACACTCCACTAACTAGTCAGTGGAACCCCTTGTGAAGCGTACCAGCTTACCTCTATAATAAAGCATAAGCGGCAATTTGTCAAGAGCGCTTTTTACCAATCTTCTACTAGAGTAAATTCTTTCCCTGCGATCGAAATAATTGATTCTGGTTCGGCCCCCATGGAAGTAAGCTCAGCCCTGATACCAAGTTTTTTCATAATATCACGCAAGCGATTAACGCTGGCATAGTTGTTCATGTCTGTGCGGCGAGCGAATTTTTCAATTTTTTCACCGGTTACCACAAATTTATCATCGATTTTTTCTACTTTCCAAGTGGTTTTTATAGCATCTGGCGATAATGAAATAGTAGGAATTTCGTCGTTAGCTTCTTCTACGACTTCATCTTTTTCTTTTTGATTTTCAACCTTATTTTTTAATTCCCTTAGTAATTCCTTCAATCCAGTATGCGCCGCCGAAGAAATTGCAAAAATCTGCGCATCGGGGTTTACTGCCAGAATTGACGCCATTTGCATTTCTATAATCTCCTGATCAACCCCCTCGCATTTCGTTAATGCCACTACTTCTGAACGATCTTTCAGATCTGAATATTTTTCAAGCTCCCCACGAATCACGCGGTAGGCCTCACCGGCATCATCATTATAAACATCGACTAAATGTAATAGCACGGCAGTACGATCAACGTGCCTTAAGAAATCGTGCCCAAGCCCCTTACCTTCAGAAGCGCCCTCTATCAAACCTGGTATATCCGCAATTAATAAATCTCGTCCATCAATTGTTGCTACGCCTAGTTGCGGAGTCAAAGTCGTAAACGGATAATCTGCGATTTCCGGTCGCGCATTAGACACTACAGATAAAAAGGTAGATTTACCAGCGTTTGGTAAACCCACCAAACCAACATCGGCGAGTAGTTTTAATTCCAGCTCAGCCTTGAATTCCTCACCTGGCTCACCTACTTCGGCAATAATTGGCGCTTGTCTTGTAGAGCTTTTAAAATGTGCATTACCAAACCCCCCATCACCACCTCTCGCAATCACCGCCGTCTGCCCATCGCGAATCAGATCGGCAATGATGGTACGTCCAACGTGTTCAACACTGGCGGGTGACGTCGCTTGAGGGCCTCCCGCCCGAGTCTCTGCGAGGGCGGGAGAAGATGCGATGGCAGGACCCGCCAAGAGTTTATACACAATGGTCCCAATCGGCACCTCTACAATCAAATCCTTTCCAGACCGTCCAGCCGAACGTGTGCCGGAACCGTTTTTTCCATCCTCAGCAGTTAAAATCGGTGTAAATCTAAAATCAATTAAAGTATTTGTGTTTTTGTCGGCTTTAAAAATAATATCTCCGCCTTTACCACCATCACCACCGTCTGGTCCACCTTTCGGAATATAAATCTCACGTCGAAAAGAAACGGCGCCGTCGCCGCCCTTACCAGCTTTCAAACTTACCTTTGCAGTGTCAGTGAACATAATATCTCCTAACTATATCATACTTTAGCTAAAAAGTCAAAGTTCTAATGGATATACCATAAACTAGCAGCGGCGCTTGCTGGGATTATAGAACGAATCGCACGGAAAGGTTGATAATTATAATTCATCTCTGTAGCAACGATAGACCCGTCTGGATTTACCGCTTCGACATAGCCAACGTGGCCATACCAACCCGCGCTACTTTGGAATACAGCACCAGGTGCTGGATTGTGATCCACTAAGTAACCGGCCGCAGCAGCACGAACCCCCCAAGAACTAGCATTTCCTAAATTAGATGGTAAGTCTTGACGGTTATACCAAGCCCATTGCGTACATTGACCACGCCCATATGGACCGCCTAAATCGTAGAACCAACCGATTACTTCGATATTTTGCCGCATAGAGGTATCGCCTAGGTACGTGTAGTAGTAGGTCGTCGTTTGCACTGGTGGGACATATTCTGGTCGTTCTTCCTCGGGTAACTCTCCTCCCTTAATTAAAATCCGCATCCCTTCAGATATGCCAGATACTTCTAGATCATTTAACGCGATAATCTCAGCTTCCGATGACCCATATCTAGAAACTATATCATCGATTGAATCATCAGATTGTACCATATATACAATACCACCAACGCTTGGTAGATATAGTAGGTCGCCAACAGATATATCGGTATCTTTTTTATCGTTGGACCACCTTATTTGGTCAGTAGTAATTTTATATCTGGATGCAATACTTTCCATAGTATCACCTTCTTGTACGGTGTATTTTATAACTCCGCGCGAGACGGCTATATTGGTGATGTTTGGCTTCTCGAGCTTACTGAGAGAGGTTTGTCCAGCATCCCGCATAGAAGTAACCACTACGTAGTTAGAGGCCACGTCAGAGGCACTGGCTAAGCCTAATACGTCGGATAAATCTGCTACCACATATAATGCTGATAATTGGTCGACTGAAACTTTATATCCATTTTCGGCAAAAGTGTTCAAACTGAGGTTTATGTTGGAATTTTGTTTTTCAATTGAGCCAACAAAAACCAATAACAAAGTAACAATGCCAGCAATAAAATAGGGCAAAATTGTTCTGAGTCGTCGTATATCAATTTTACGTTTTTTCTTCATCATAACGAAACATTACAGAGAGTCTGGCAATGGAGATAAGCATTCTGATTATGCTCAGCCTCTGTATAACTATAATACATCACGCCATCATCTCCTGTCAAGAAATAGAGGTAAGCGGTATCAGTGGGGTTAGCTACTGCTAGCAAAGCATTGAGTCCCGGGTTTGAAATCGGGCCACACGGCAAACCAGCGTATAAACGTGTATTATAACAAGAATCAATCTGTAGGGCTGCCTGGTTGTCGGCATAGATTTCCCGCTTCGGGTCTACGGCGTCCAAAGCATAAGTCACTGTCACATCGCTCCCGAGCCTCCAACCATAATCTAATCGCAATAAAAAGACTTGCGCCACGGTAGGTTGTTCTAGCGAGGATGCTTCTTTCTGTACTACCGACGCTAAAGTTATTCCCTCATGCAATGTTAACCCATGTTCTGCATATACAGCTTCAAGATTGTTGTCATTTATTACTTCCCCCATCTCACTCAAGAAAACTTCCAATACTTCTTCTACTGTGCTTTCGCCGTAAAAATTATGTGTTTCGGGATATAGATAACCTTCTAGTGTCGCTCCCTCCGGCCGACTTTCTAGAAAATCAAAATCATAATCAGCTGTAAAGGCTGCATCTATCTCTGATTCAGTATAGTTTGGTAATAACTCCTCATCTGTTACTCCACCGTTTCGATTTACCTTTAGTAAATTATTCTTCACGTCATAAATTGTCTCGCCCGGGCGGATTGTAAAATCAAAAGTTTTGGCTTGCATTTCGGCTTCTTGCCTAGCGTATTCTTCCTCACGCTGTTGCCGCACGTAGTCACGATACTTTAAAGTCACTGTTACGCTAACCAGGATAGCCACCAATAGAATTGGTGGTATTACGAAGAATTTAGAGATTTTTTTGGTTTGGTTCCCAACCTTTTTAGCATTTAAAGCAATTTTTTTTGCCTCTTTTTCAGCGATTTTTTTGGTGTTTTCGGAAAAATCAGACGCGCCCTCTTCAGATCTTACATCTGCTACCTTAAAATTTTCTACAAAATCTTGCAAAATGATAGTTGCTGCTTCGGCATCAATTTCACCCTTTTCATACTTTTTCTTACGTTTCTTAAGTCTTGATTCGGCTTCAACCGATGTTAATGATTCATCTTGAAATCTAATTTTAGCATCAGGAATTTTCTCGAGCAAGTTTTTAGCAAATTGTCGTACAAAAAGAGTTTGTTTAGTTTCGTTACCCTCATTACTGCGTGGTAGCCCCAGCACAAAAAGGCTAGTATTATTTAGTTCGGCTAATTTAGCAATCTCTTGCCATTCGCTACCATCAACCAATACAAAACCGACCGGTACAGCAATTCGCGTATCAGAATCTACTTTCGCTACACCAATACGCTTCTCGCCAACATCTAGACCGAGAATTCGCATTTTATTGTCCCTCAATATTCATTTCTACTTTTATCTTATTTTCATCATTTGGTATTGATGTTACCCATGGGAAAGAGGTTTTAATATCAATGCTACTGATACCATCGAAAGCGTCTTTAAGGTCGTGTTGTGCGGTGCCAGTTCCCTTGCCTCGCACCATTTCAACGATATCATTTTCGGTTACTTTCGGGCCAGAGACATAAGAGGTCTTCATTTTGCCAACATACCCATCATCTGTTTTTGTAAAATTTTCAATGAACGGATCATTCATTGAATAAATTTTATAGTTTTCAGCAAGCTTAGCCTTTTTAGTAATGAATTCCTCGGCTTTAGTTTTATCTATGATGTATACTGAATCGGTCGTCACTACTGTCAATTTAGCCTTCTTACCCTCTTCTACAACTTCTCCTAACGCTGGTTTTGATACGGCATCGCCAGTAGTTTGTTTGAAACTCGATTCAATAATAAAAGCGCCCTCTTCAATTGTGTCGAATAGCTTTTCTTTATTGGTGACCTCATTTTCAGTTTTCATTTTAGCCACCGCTCCATCGATATCGGATTGTTGCACGATAGTAACGAGTTCATCAGTACCCCCATTCATGGCCTGATCTGAATAGACGCCAGCCACATTAGCCACCGTACTCCAACCAGTGTTAGAAGCGGCAATATTATAATTACTGCCTGGCATAGTGGCTGTTACTGCTACGCGCTTAGCAATCATACAACCAGACGTGATGGCTGAGGCTTCGCCATTATTGTCGCACTCATTTTGGCTTTCTCCATTCCACGACAAAGATGTCTCCTCATTAGCCGTATAAGCTAGCCCTCCGATTGTAAACATTGAACCGGCATTAACGGCGACCATACCCTTTTCTCTGAAATATGTGTAAACAACTACTTCACCAGTTGCCTTTTCGCCTATATTTTTTGAACCGGTTGCATTAAATTCGACTTCAGATTTAGACTCAATTTTTTTCTCTTCCAAATAAAACTTACCTTCATCGATATTCTCATCACTGAGCTTATCTGTAAAAGTTACATTTTCGGAAAAGTTACTAGTTGTAGTACGAATACCTACCGTGATCGTGGCAGCCGGGGCAATCACGAAAGCCCAAATTAATATCAAAATTAATATAACAAATCCAATTCCACAAGCAATAGAAATCTTTTTATGCTCAGCAATCCAACAAAATACAGGATTATTAAACTTTTTGCCGTCAGAAGATTTTTTCTTTTCTTTAGCTAACTTTTTTTTGTCAGATTTTTTATCGTCCTGGTCATCATCCTTGTCATCTTCTACGACATCTTCTTTGGTTTCAACCTCTTCGGTTACGTTTTTCTCCATATCGTCTTCATCAGTTGCCTCTACTACTTCCTCGGTTGACACAGACTCTTGTTCTTCACTTTCGATATCATTTGGTATAGTTGGCGGAGTCTGTAAATTTTTTGTTACTGGTATACGTGTAGCAGCCGCCAATTTCACAATGGACGGGTCAGTCGTAACTAATACCGCAGTCTTCTCAGTACCGGCAGCAGCCTTAGCGATCAATTTGATATTAACAACGCTACGGAACACACCAGCTTTCTTAGGCGGCACCAATGCGACTATTTTTTCCTTAGAATTCTCGAGCTTAGTAATAATATCAGTGATATCATCCTCGGGCTCAATATAGATGACGTCCTTATTCATAACTTTAATTTTAACACATTTTATTTAGCTTGTGCTAAAATAATTATAAGATGAGTCTTTTTAATAGCAAAACTCAAACACGGCCAGTAAATAACGGTAATAATTTTCTTGCCGAGTTGGCTTTGGCTACGATTCATGATGGCGTTATTATCACTAACCGTGCTGGCGTAATCCAATCTATTAACCCAGCCGCCGTCATTATGCTAGACTGTGGCGGTGCCGAGAATGCTTTAGGTCTTGATTATGGCTTACTTTTGAAATTAGAGAGCATAGAAGGTCGTGAACTTTCCGAAAATGAAAACCCTCTCATCCAGGCCATGCGTACCAACCAGCAACTCGAAAACTACGCAGCCTGCTTAATCGCTGGACCTTCCGCTAAACGCATTCCAATTGCGATTTCTGTGGTTGTCGCAAACAATAATGAAAATAATAAAATAATTACTTTCCGTAACATTACGAAAGAACTCGCCGAAGAGAGCGAACAAGCTGAATTTATTTCTACTGCTTCACATGAGATGCGTACGCCAGTTGCCTCGATCGAAGGTTACCTTTCTCTGGCACTTAATCCTCAGACTGCTACCATCGATGAACGTGCTCGCAATTATATCACAGCTGCGCACAACGCTTCACAGCATCTCGGCCGACTATTCCGCGACTTACTCGATGTGACCAAATTAGACGACGGTCATTTACGTCCACATTTCGAGCCAGTCGAGATGGTTGGTACGGTCAAGCGGATTTCTGATAACTATATTACGGCTGCCAGAAATGCTAAACTAAATTTTCAGTTCGGGTCTAATAATCCAGCCGCTATTAATGGCATCAGTAAGTTAAACCAGGTGGTTTATAGTTATGTAGATATAAATTTCTTGCAAGAGATTATGAACAATTTAATCGAAAATGCTATCAAATATACTCCAGCCGGGGGTTCAATCTACATTAATGTGCTAGGTGACGGCGATCGTGCACTTATTAATGTAACTGATACCGGCATCGGCATCTCATCTGACGATATCCATCATATTTTCCAGAAATTCTATCGCGCCGACAATTCAGACACTCGCACTATCGGCGGCACTGGTCTTGGGCTTTATCTAGTTAAGCAACGCGTAGAAGCCATGGGCGGTCGCGTTTGGGCTGAATCGGCCTTTGGAGAAGGATCAACTTTTTATGTTTCATTACCTCGCATTAGCGGTGAGGAATATGAAAAGCGAATGATTGCAATTAATAATGCTAAAATGGTGGCGCCACAGGCACCAGCTAATAATATAAACCAAGGAGGACAACAATGACCAAAGTAATGGTAGTAGAAGACGATGCGGCGCTTCGTGAAATTTACAGTATTAGAATTACCGCAGAAGGCTATGATGTAGTATCGGCTGGTGACGGTGAAGAGGCTCTTGCCGTGGCTGTGCGCGAAAAACCAAATTTGATTTTGTCCGATGTGATGATGCCAAAGATTTCCGGTTTTGATATGCTAGATATTTTGCGTGCTACACCAGAAACTGCTAGTATTAAGGTCATCATGATGACTGCGCTTTCCTCCGATGATCAACGCCAACGTGGTGAGCGTCTCGGCGCCGATCGTTATTTAGTAAAATCTCAGGTTGGCATCGAGGACGTAATCAACGCTATTCACGAAGTACTAGGCGATCGCCCAGCAGCTGCGCCAGCCGAGCCTACTCCCCAAGAAAAACCAGCAGCCTCAACCCCACAACCTATTCCGCAGCCAGTTCAACAGGTAAATTATGAGCAATCCGTCCCCCCAGCCAGTCCGGCTCAATAAATTTCTTGCCGAACGTCTAGGCCTTTCTCGCCGTGAAGCCGACGATTTAATTGCTGCTGGCAAAGTTTTAGTCAATAAAAAACCAGCAATTTTAGGGGCGCGCATTGACAAAAATGATGAAGTGTGCTATAATAAAAAGATAGTTCCGTTTGAAACGGACTTTTTTTATCTTGCGATGAATAAACCAGTTGGTTATGTTTGCTCGCGTCGCGCCCAGGGTGGCACGCCTACACTATACGAATTATTACCGAAAGAATACGATAAATTAAAAACTGTCGGTCGCCTCGATAAAGATTCATCCGGCTTAATTATATTGACCAATGATGGTGATTTTGCCTATCAAATGACGCACCCGAAATTTCACAAGGAAAAAACCTACGAAGTTACTCTCGACCACTTGCTAGAACCACTCCACCAGCAAATGATCTCCGACTACGGCGTCATGCTCGATGACGGCCCTAGCAAATTTACTATAATAAAGAATCAAAAATCTTATACTGTGATTTTGTCCGAAGGCCGCAATCGTCAAATTCGCCGTACTTTTGCTGCGCTTGGCTATAGAGTCACAAGTCTGCATCGCACTCAGTTTGGCAAGTATCAGTTAAGCGGCCTAGAGCCAGGAAAATATGTTATAATTAAACCATGAACACAATCCTCGGTCTCGATATTGGCACGGAATTTGTTAAAGCTGTTTTAGCTCGCCCAAATAAAAAAGGTGATCTCGAGATTTTGGGTATCGGTAAAGCTAAACAATCTGAAGGCAGCATGCATGCCGGGGCCGTTGCAGATATTCCTGCCGTCGTGGCCACTTGTGAAAAAGCTTTGTATGAAGTAGAAAAACAGGCCGGTGAACGCGCCGACACCACGGTGGTTGGCGTAGCTGGTGAATTAGTCAAAGGAAATACTACCACGGTTAATTATAATCGCAAGAATTCCAACAAACCAATTTCCGAAGCCGAAATGAACGAAATTATCAAGAAAGTTCAAGAAAAATCTGGCGAAGTAGCTCGTAAAACTATTGCTATTGAAACTGGCAACGAAAATGTCGAAGTCAGATTAATTAATTCTGCTATCGTTTCGCTCACGATTGATGGTTACAAGATTATGAATCCAATTGGTTTTAAGGGTTCTGAGGTTTCGATTCAATTCTATACTGCTTTTGCGCCACTAATTCATGTTGCTGCAATCGAAAAAGTCTGCGCTGAGCTTAATCTTGATCTTCTCACGGTAGCGGTTGAACCATTTGCTGTTTGTCGTGCTTGCCTCGGCGACAATCCGGACTCAAGTTTTTCGGGGATAGTCATGGATATTGGTGGTGGCACTACAGATATTGCGGTGATTGATGATGGCGGAGTAGAAGGAACTAAAATGTTTAGTATTGGTGGCCGTAGCTTTACGCATCAAATTGCTGAAAGTCTTGGCGTCGATGATGAAACTGCCGAAACATATAAATTAGATTTTGATTCTGGCAAATTAGACGACCATATTAAAGCTAGAGTTGAAACCGCCATATCCCGTAATCTTAGCGTCTGGCTTACTGGTGTAGAAGTTGCGCTCGAAGAATTTGAAACGGTAGGCAGTTTGCCGCGCAATATTCTATTGTGTGGTGGCGGAGCTAGTCTTTCTTCCCTCCAGGAAACTCTTGCGCTCACCGATTGGTACACAGCTTTACCATTTTCGCGTCGCCCAATTATTCATTTAATCGACATAGCTGAACTTCCAAATTTGATTCTAAAAGGCGGAAACGAACTCGATCATTCTTTTGCTACGGCACTAGGCCTTCTTAGAGTTGGTGTCGATACATTAGCTGGTGCACCAGAAGAAAACAAAATCAAGGCCAAAATTGCCAAATTGCTCCAAAATTGACAATAGCAAGCATCTAAGATAAGATAGATATATTCTGACAAAAAAAGGAGGGATTAAAATTGGTAATTTTGACCGATTTGTCAGACGTACTTATCCATGGGCTTTACGGGGCCGACGAGATTATAGCTGAGCGTTATGGCAAAAATGTAGCAGAAGCATTCTGGCAACGACATCTTGAAACGGAGGAAGATTTTCGTGAACTGATGCGTGGCAAGATGAGCGAGGATGACTATTGGCAGCGGCTATTGCAAGGTGATGATTGGCCGTTTGGTATCCGAGAAATCGAGGATATTTTCTCGGAAAATTTAAGACGAGATGTTCCTGACACGCTTCAAGTTTATCAAAGAATCACGTCTCACCCACGTTCTCTGCTCCATCGACACGATATCTTGCTTGGTGCGCCAGAGATTTACATCATTTCGGACCATATTGAGGAACGAATTGAAGAAATCTATCAGTACCATCCAGACATTTTCAAGGTGGCACAGAAAACATTCTGGTCATGCGAGCTTGGCAATATTAAAATGGATGAAACTTTTTTCCCGCAGTTGCTAAGGGTATTTGATATGCCAATAGACGAATTCATCTTTGTCGATGATAACGCCTATAATACTACAGCAGCTTCACTCGCAGGAATCGCAAGCATCTATTTTAAAAATGCCAAGCAACTCGAAAAAACTCTCAGGGCATATGGTTTCGAGTTTGCTCCCGTAGACAGTTAAGCCCTAGGCGCCCCTCACGGGGCGCCTTTACTTTATTCTAATATTGCCTTAATGCGCCTAATTCCGGCTGCAGAAGACTCTTCTTTTACGATTCTGAATTTACCTAGCACGCCAGTATGTTCGACGTGTGGTCCACCACACACTTCGCGCGAAATCGGATTATCAAAATTGCCAATCGTATAAACTTTCAAAACATCTGGGTATTTGTCCCAGAACTGTCCGTGTGCTTTCAATGTATCACGAGCATATTTTTTATCGTATTCATCAAATGTTACCGGCAAATCCGCTTTAATCCATTCATTGACTTGCTTCTCTACCGCCGATAACTCTTCCGGTGCCATCTTATGGTCTAAATTAAAATCAAAACGTACGCGCTCAGTGGTGATGTTAGAGCCTTTCTGGCAAATTGTTGGATCTACTAACTTTTGTAGAGCCGCAAGCAATAAATGACAGGTTGTATGATATTTCACGGTTTGTTCGCCATGGTCTTCTAACCCACCCTTAAACATACCTTTAGATGCAGTTTGGCTACGTTCGCGCTGCTCTTTCAATGCTTTTTCAAACTCCTTGCGATAATCAGAGATTAATTCGATATGCTCGCGATAGCATTCTTCCACCGAGAGCTCCAACGGAAACCCATAAGTATCCTGAAGCTTAAATAAATCCCGTCCAGATAAAGCATTGTGCTCTTTAGCTAGCTTTTTAAGTTCGCGCAGACCCTTGTTTAGAGTCTGGCGGAAAGCCCGCTCTTCTTTTAATAATACTTCTAGCGCTGATTCGCGGTGCGTCAAGATTGAATCTGGTAAATCACGATAATTCTCTGCTACAATCGGTACGATTTCAGATAAGAAATTAGTCGAGATACCAAGATCTAGGGCCCTCAAAATCGCTCGGCGAATCAAACGGCGCATTGCATAACCTTGAGTTTTATTAGATGGCACCAAACCTTGAGCGGCCAAAAGATATGCTCCACGAATATGATCTGTAATTACACGCATCTCGTCCGTATTATTGTCATAACTTTTACCAGATATTTCTTCCAGCTTATCCACGATTGGCTTCATTAATGAAATCTTAAATACATCAAAACTACCAATCGCTGCTGCGGCAATGCGTTCCAGACCGCCGCCAAAGTCGACGTTTTTCTTTTCAAGCTCAGAAAAACTTCCGTCCTCATTGCGACGATATTGCATAAATACCTGGTTGCCAATTTCCATGAACCTGGCCCCATCCGAAGCCGGATGTGCCAAGCCATACTTCTCGACGTCTTGCTTATCTTCACCGAAATCATAAAACACTTCTGAATCAGGCCCACATGGGTCACCGATTGGCGTAGTTTCGCAACCACCACCACGACTCCACCAGTTTTCATGGTCATCATAGAAGAAAATTCTCTCGCCCGGTTTAATCCCACGTTTATCACCATCCTTTGCGGAACCTATCTCAGCGACTTTAGCTTCAATGCCAACTTTCTTAAAAACTTTTTGCCAGATTTCTGCCGCTTCGGTATCTTTTGGTATGCCATATTTTGCGTCGCCGATAAAGCAAGTTACGTAGATTTTGCTTGGATCAAGACCTACTTCCTTAATTAAAAACTCAAAGAAATTTCGAATCTGCTCTTCTTTAAAATAGTCTCCCAAAGACCAGTTACCGAGCATTTCAAAGACTGTAGTATGACGTGGATCTCCAACGTCTTCAATATCTTGTAAACGCATGGATGGTTGTGAATCAGCCAAACGTTTCCCTTCCGGATGTTCTTTTCCTAGCAAATACGGTAAAAGTGGCTGCATACCAGAACCAGTAAAAAGTGTCGTCGGGTCATTCTCTAGCACTAAAGGTGCTGGCTGAATAATCTTGTGACCTTTTCTAACTTGAAAATCCAAAAATCTTTGTCTAATTTCGTTTGCGTCCATAGAGATAATTATATCAGACTTTTCCTTGCATTTTTAAAAAAACTATGCTAGAATAAACACAAGCATTATTTTAAATAAAAAAGGAATTAAAATGGCTCAAGCGAAAAAGAAAATTGCAACTAAAACTGCTGTCAAAAGAAGTTCTGCGAAACGCTGTACTGGTAGCAAGAAGCGTATATGCTACAAGAAATATGATAGAAACCAGAAGTCCAATATGGTCTTTGTTATTTCGATGAGCTTCTTGGCCGCTACTTTATTATTCGCTAACCTTCTTTTGATGACGGCTTAATTCTGCGATTTAAAAAATACCCCGGTAAGGGGTATTTTTGTGCTATCATAAATTTATGAGCACAGAAAACAAGAAAACTCTCGAAGTTTATAATAAATTAGCCAGTGTTTACCTCGAAAATATAATAAAACATGATACAAAAAATCCAGCTAAAGCTAAGAAAAAACGCGCAGAAATCAAAAAGATTTTCAAAAGAGGATTCTCTAACCTTGTTGAGGGCGCTAAAATTTTAGAAATTGGAGCTGGCGACGGTTCTTCATCAATAATCTTAAAAGAGTTAGGGTTTAACCCGTTTCCAACAGACGTAGCCGACGATTTTTTGAAAGCTATTCAAGAATCTGGGTTTAAGCCAGTCAAGCTCAACATTTTAACAGACAAAATTGAATATCGATATGATGGAGCTTTGGCTTATCGAGTTTTTGTACACTTCACGCCAGAAGACGTTAAGATGGCTCTTGATAAAATCTACGATGCGCTTGTCCCTGGCGGCAGAATTGTTGCAAACTTTATGAATAAAGCTGCTAAGGACAACATAAAAAGCGGCTGGTTTGATTTTTCAGGTGATCATCACATGGGGGCTGAACGTTATTATCAACACTTTGACGAACCAAAAATTCGTCGAATTATAGAATCCGCCGGTTTTCATATTGTAGATTTTTTCTTATTTGGTGGACAGGATAACAATAAATGGTTTTTTGTAGCAGCTGAAAAACCCCTTGGCATTAAATCGGAAATTTTCGATTATATTGAAAATGAAATTATCCCGCGCTATAAGATCCCTGGACACAGCAACGAACATATTCGTCAGGTCATCTCGCGTAGCCTGAATTTTGCCGATCAGATTAATCGCGGCTTTTCACGATTTAGGGCGTTTAGTCGATGATAAAACACACGAAAAAATTTCTGCCAAGATGTTACTAGCTGATTCTATGTTACCAGAATTTTTCAACAAAGAAGAGATTAGAATTATGGCTGAAGCCGTGGAAGATCATCGTGCCTCATCTAAACATGATCCACGTAGTATTTATGGCAGAATCGCGTCATCTGCCGATCGTAATACCAATGTTGACATAATGTTGAAGCGTTGTTATGAGAAAATTCGTGAAGACTATCCAGAGGAAACTAAGGACGAAATCATAGAGCGCGTTCGTAAAGTGCTTCGCGAAAAATATGGTGGTAAATCTAGCTATGCGGCCAAGAAAATGTATTTTGAAGATCCAGATTTTGAAGCTGGGTTAGAAAAAGTAGAAAAAATCACTCGTGATCCAATAGAATTTCGTAAACTATACGATAATCCCACCACCTAGGCAGAATTCACCGTTATAAATGACGGCAGACTGTCCAGCCGCTGGGCGCTTAATTTCTGATTCAAACACCAATTTTTTACCATCAAATTTTGCTGGGATTAGTGGCGCACGATGGCGTAAGCGAACTAATAAGTTTGATTTGCTCGCCTCCTCGCTCGCTCCCGTCGTTACGGGACTCGCTTCGTCGTTTGCTCCCGTTGTCGCAAATGCTCGCAAATCAGACTTATTAGTTCTCACTATGACACCGTTTAGCTCTAATTCTTTCGTCCAAATTGCTTCATGATTTAGATTTTTCGACACGTAAACGATATTATTTTTTAAATCTTTTTTCACTACATAATACGGCATACCATCATTTATTTCGCCGGCCACACCAGAAAGGTAAAGCCCATGGCGCTGACCAATCGTATAAAACACTGCGCCTTCATGATACCCGAGTACTTTTTCACTTTCAATTTCACGAATTTCACCCGGTTGGATTTCGATATATTCCTTCAAAAAATCTTTCATCCCCACTTCACCCACGAAGCAAACCCCCATAGATTCTTTTTTATAGGCATTATGAAGCCCTTTTTCTTTGGCGAGCCGTTTAACATCCGGCTTTAGCATATCGCCAATTGGAAAAATCGTATGCGCTAAAGCCTCGTTTGAAATCCGGTATAGAAAGTAAGTCTGGTCCTTATTTTCATCCTTAGCTCGTGATAATTTTCCGTCTATTATTCTTGCATAATGTCCAGTGGCAATATAATCCGCCCCACATTCCATTGCTTTTTCGTAGAATAGTTTGAACTTAATCTCCTGGTTACACATGATATCCGGGTTCGGGGTATTACCTTTTTTAAATTCGTCGAGCATATATTCGACAACTTTTTCACGGTAGGCATCTTCAAAATCCCAAACTTCAAACGGAATTCCAAGTTTTACGGCCACACGTTTGGCATCGGCTAAATCTTCAGCCCATGGGCATTTCATGCCCGGTAAATCCCGCGACCAGTTTTTCATATAAACACCAGTCACGTCATAACCCCGCTCTTTTAGAAGCAACGCTGACACACTAGAGTCTACTCCTCCGCTCATCCCAACAAAAACGGACCTCATAGCTCAATCCTCTCTTGCTCTTGTTGGACGACAGAGTTTATGATTTTTGCTACTTCGTGGATTTGCTCTTCGGTATTAGTTTCCCCCATCGTAATTCTTAAACTCCCAGCAATCTCAGTATCAGAAAGCCCAATCGCCTCTAACACGTGCGATTTTTTGCCTTTTGAGGCCGCACAAGCGGCTCCAGTAGATACATACACCCCCAAGTCTTCCAAGAGATAAATCAATCTCTCTGCATCTATACCATTATAGCATAAAACAACGAAATTGTCAAGTGCATGCTTTTTATTGACTAATTCGTATCCCTGTAATTCATTAAGCAAAATCTTTTTAAAATTGGCATATTTTTTACGATTTCCGTTTATGTGTTCTTTGGCTAAAGACAAAGCCTTTGCAAAACCAACTACACCGGCCACATTTTCGGTACCAGAACGTAAACCGTTTTCCTGCCCACCACCCACGGTCAAAGGTTTCAAGCGTACATCGTGCGAAACATATAATGCGCCCACACCTTTTGGTCCGTATACTTTGGCGGAGTTTAATGTTAATAAATCTACGCCTAATCGTGCCACATTGATATCAAGTAAATTTGTTGCCTGTGAAGCGTCAGAATGCAAATAGAGTGGTGTTTTTATACCTCGTTTTAAACGATCGATTTTTACGTTACGAATAATACCTGAAATTTCTGCTAGCGGCTGAATTGTTCCAAGTTCATTGTTGGCTAATGCTACCGAAATTAAACGCGTATCGTCATTAATCTTTGATTTTAAATCTTCAATATCAATTAACCCATAAGAATTTACGCGAATTTCTTCTCCACCTAGTCTTTTCGCCACTTCCCGTACCGAATCATGTTCTGTTGATAGATACAACACCCCACCCCCACCATCTATGGCTGTAAACGCCAAATTATTCGCTTCGGTCGCACCTGCAGTAATAATAATATCGTTTCCCTTTGCGCCAATCGCATGCGCTATCTCAGCTTTAGCTGCTTCGTAATCAGAAGCCACTTTTTTGGCTGGCAAATACGCTGCTGAAGGATTAAAAAAATCTTCCGTAAAATACGGCTTCATCGCTTCTAGCACTTTTTTAGCTACCGGCGTTGCTGCAGCATGATCGAGATAAATCATTTTAATATTATAACATATTTTTTGCTAAAAACCAGATGAGTAATTTTGACGATCAGATAATAGTGTGTTAAAATCACAACGAGGCTTTTAGAGTTTGTTAGAGGCCCAGTATTTTTAAAGGAGGGATTTGTTATGGAAAACGAATCTCGCATTTCTGTTCCAAAGGATGAACTAGATCACGTCATTACAGTACGTGACAATATGGCGCTTACTAAAATCCTAGATGATTTTGGTATCACGGGTACCGAAAAAGAGTCGTCAATGTCTTCTTCGCACTTTGATTTAATGGCGCATTTGCTTGAACGTTCTTCCGCAAAAAAACATCAGATGGTCTCTTATAGTGGTGCCACCGACGAAGCTAATTTTATTTTTCGAACCATAGTAGAGCGCTTCTCAAGGTATATTGATCTTTTAGATTTCCTGCGGTTATTTGTATCGTATTTGGCTGAACATGATTACATATATAAGGATCTTGGCATAAACGGTGGGAACATCGACATCACTCTGAAGGGCGCAATTATTTATAACAATTATGTAGATAATACTGAGGCCCAGATTGCTGCGCTTGATGAGAAAGATTTTGTGCGAATTTGCAATTATGCAATTTACGCCGCAACCAACGAACTCGACCACCGTTTCAATGCCCTGTTCATCCTCTATATTTATGATCGTCGTATGCTCCCGTACAGCATCCTATTTGCCTATATGCGTATTTTCTTAGGGAATCAACTTTGGATAGAAGACGTCAAAGATACTATTAATGACATCCTGGACGAATTTTTCCCAGACGCCACTAAAATTGACGGCTGAATATTCCCGACAACGAAAACCCTCCCCCTACCCGCCTTACTAGGCGGGTTTTTCCATCCATGCTATAATTTTTGTAAAGGAGGTCACGGTGAAAAAGTGTTTCGATGCCGATAAATACTTGAAAATCCAACAAAAGAAAATCAAACAGCGTATCAAAATGTTTGATAAGCTTTATCTAGAATTTGGTGGTAAATTGATAGACGATCAGCATGCGGCACGCACTCTTCCGGGGTTTTTACCCGATCTCAAAATCCGTCTTCTCCAAGAATTCAAGGACGACGCCGAAGTAATTCTTTGCATTAACGCTAACGCTATAGAAAAATCCAAAATTCGTGCCGACCACATGATTTCTTATGAAACCGAAGTTTTGCGTCTTATTGAATTTCTTCGTTCCAAGGGTATTTTAGTGAGTTCGGTTGTAATTACCCTTTTCGATGGCCAGAAAAAAGCCAAAGATTTTGCCGAAAAACTCAAAGACTATAAAGTCAAAACTTATTTCCATACTTTTACCAAAGGTTATCCTACCGATGTTGACACAATCGTATCGGACGAAGGCTATGGTGCGAACCCTTATATTGAGACTGCACGCCCGCTCGTAGTGGTTTCGGCACCAGGACCATGTTCTGGCAAGTTGGCCACGTCGCTTAGTCAGCTTTATCACGAATCTAAACGCGGTGTCAATGCTGGCTATGCTAAATTTGAGACTTTCCCAGTCTGGTCTTTGCCGTTAAAACACCCGGTCAATATTGCTTACGAAGCGGCCACTGCAGACCTTAACGATAAAAACATGATCGATTATTTTCATCTTGAAAAATACGGTATTCCAGTCGTAAATTACAACCGCGATCTTGAAACTTTCCCAGTACTCAAAGAAATTCTCACCCGCATCACTGGCAAGACTATCTACTATTCCCCTACCGACATGGGCGTTAACGTGATTGGTGAATGTATCACAGACGACAAAGCTGTGCAAAAAGCCGCTAAAGACGAAATTGTTCGCCGCTATTATCGTGCGCTTACCGACCTCAAAAAAGGTATTGTCACGCCAGACGTGCCAGAGCGCATCAAGCTTCTCATGAACGAACTCGGCATTTCCGAAAAAGACCGTATCGTCGCTGAAAAGGCTGCCGAAAAACGTATTAAAGCCGGCGGTTTACCAAGTGCGAGTATTTGTATCGGCAAAAAATATATTGTTGGCCGCAAAACTGGCTGCCTTTCGCCAGTCTCCAGCACGATGTTGAATGCATTTAAAACTATCAATAAAATCCCAGACGAAATTGATTTGATTTCTAGTGTTGTACTAGAACCGATTCTGGAAATCAAAAATAAAACTTCTAATTTTAAAGAAAGTTATTTAAAACTTGGCGAAGTTTTAATTGCGCTTTCGATCTGTTCTACCACAAATCCACTCGTCAAAAAAGTTCTAGAGAGTCTAGATAAACTTCGTGGTACACAGCTTCACTCCACCCACATGATTTCGGATGACGAAATGGTGGTTCTCTCAAATTTAGGCATTGATGCTACTTGTGGTACCGAGATTGATATTAATTAGCCTCTTCTTCGCTTTCTTCAGTTAGTATTGGGGCCGG
Organism: Candidatus Saccharimonadota bacterium; assembly: GCA_017431105.1. GTDB lineage: Bacteria > Patescibacteriota > Saccharimonadia > Saccharimonadales > Saccharimonadaceae > Nanosyncoccus. The sequence goes on from JAFRLS010000003.1 coordinate 158,495, forward strand.
GATAAACGTAAAAGTTTCGTCATCGCCCATTAAAACTAGTTTATTATCATTTTGATTAAGTTCATAAACATATTCATCGTCCATAGTATATAACCAGTCGGTTTCAATTTTTATTCTGTTTCCATCAATTGCCCAAATAAAATCATAATCATTAATATGGAAATTAGTTGTCAGTGTACCTTTACCAATCTCAGTAAAATGCCAGACTACTGTTGGTTCGTCCTCGAGCTGCCAGGCTCCAATCTGTACCAAATATTCTGCATCGCGCACATCTGGCGCCTTGAAAATATTTATCAACAAAAACGTAGCTCCTGCAGCCAAAGTCATTAGACCGATGACAAAAACCACAAAACTGAAACGTTTTTTCTTGTCAACCGGTTTTTGGGGTGCATCCGTTTTTGGTTTATTTTCCTCTGGTTTATCACTAGTCTCTTCGTTATTCATAAGCCTATTCTAGCAATAAAACTGCCTAAAGGCAACTTTAAGAATAGAGTTTTGTTTTAATCAAATTAAGATAAGATTTGGCTGCTAAACGGAAATTGTCTAGCTCGGCGCCTTCTAGTTTTTCGTATTGTTGACCGGCAATTTTTTTAAACACTCCTTCAGGTTTTACCTCGTAGCGAATCGTCAAATTGTGCATGACGTTAGTATCATCTACCCAACTTTCATGCCAAATCCAGATATTTTTTCTGTGTTCAAAAAATTCACGTTGATGCCCTACCGGAATCGGTCCAAACAGAGTTCGACCAAGTTCACTCTCGGCGTTTATTAAATCATTATAAGTCAATTTAGCTGAATATTTTGGCTCGAAACCTAACAATTTTTTAAGCGACACGACTCAATCTCCTCAGCAATTTCGTTAAGTTCACGATATATTTCGTAATTTTCAGAAGTGGTATCAAAATTATAGGCCTCGCGTTTAGCGAAGGACGGAATCGGGAAAACAGAATAATCTTTCTGCATTATTAGTAGTCTCCTCCTCTATAATTTCAAAGTCTACGGCCAAATTTCGGCTTAACCACTGGGCTACCTCATAAACATAACCCGGTTCATTAATTATACCACGAAATGGAGTTGGAGTCAAGAATGGCGCATCTGTTTCTAGCAAAATTCTCTCTAGTGGTGGTGTTGGCAAAGTGGAATAAGTAGCTAAACCGTTTACGCCTACATAAAAATCTGTTTCATTTAAAATGCGTTTTAATATTTTCTTGCTGTCCGTGAAACTGTGAACTACCCCTCTTACTTCTGGAAAATTTTTAACAACCGCGAAGAAATCATCGAATGCTTCCCTTACATGGAATGACACTGGCAAATCATTGTCCTTTGCAAGTTGTAGCATTTCTTCAAATAGTTTTATCTGTGCCTCACGATTATATCCTTCATAATGATAATCCAGTCCTACTTCGCCAATAGCAATAGGCTCAGCACCCTGTTTTTTAGAAAGCATATAATGATTTAGTTTTTTAGCATTTTCTGGGTGGATACCATATGTCCAATAAACATCATCATGTGCCATTGCAAAATCTCTTGCCACAAATGAATCTTCCGGATCGGTCCCAATACAAATGATTTTTTTTACATTCTTTTTGCGTGCGCGTTTTAGCATCGTCTCCGCTTGTTCTTCGGTGAAGAACGCTCTATCATGCAGATGGCAATGCGAATCAATTAGCACGGTTTTCACGCTTTCTTTTTATTGGATCAAGTTGACGTTTACGCAAACGCAAAGATTTTGGCGTTACTTCAAGAAGTTCATCATCTAACAAGAAATCTAAACATTGTTCCAATGACAGTTGCGTATATGGGGTTAACTGAATTGCACCATCCGAAGCATGCGTGCGCATATTGGTGAGTTGCTTTTCGCGACAAATATTAATGTCTATATCTTCTTTTTTATTTGAGAGCCCCACAATCATACCCTGGTAAACAGGCACTTGTGGTGGGATAAATAATATACCACGAGCCTGCGCTGCATCTAAGGCATAAGAAGTAGAGACACCATCTTCAAAGGCAACTAGGGCGCCATTGCGTTCTGGGCGATATCTCTCTTCCACTGGACGATAACCGCTTGAAATACTAGACATGATTACGGTACCTTTGGTAGCAGTAAGCAAATTATTGCGAAGCCCAATCAAAGCCGCAGTTGAAATCTCGTACACGAATCTCGTTGTGCCAGAACTTGTAATTTCTTGTGATTTTAGTTCGGCCTTTCTGATGCCGAGCTCTTGCGAAACCGCACCCACAAACTCTGGTGCCACTTCAATTGTTAAGCTCTCAATCGGCTCACATTTTTTACCATCAATTTCGCGGTAGACTACTTCCGGACGTCCAGCTTCTAGTTCGTAACCTTCACGTCGCATGGTTTCAATCAAAACAGAAAGATGCAACTCCCCTCGGCCAGAGACTTTGTAGCCTAAACCATCCGGCTGGATTTTTAGTGCGATATTAGTTTCAAGTTCCCTTTCAAGTCGCTCTGCAATTTGCCTCGAAGTCGTGAACTCACCCTCACGGCCCTTAAGTGGTGAAGTGTTTGGCCCAATATAAATCGACAAAGTCGGAGCCTCAAGCTCGATAGTTGGCAAGGCTTCTGGGCTATCACCGGTTGCAATTGTATCACCAATATTAGCCTCCGCTACGCCAGTAATCGCTACGATATCGCCTGCGACTGCCTCTTGTACCTCTTCCTTTCCCAAACCCTTATAAGTAAATAGGTTGTCAATTTTGCCGCTTTTAATTTCCTGATTATGGAGGATTTTGACACTTTGTCCCTTTTTCAGTTTACCTTTGAAAATCTTGCCAATGCAATATTTGCCAAGATAATTATCGCCCGCCAGCGCGGCTACCAATAATTGCGTTGAATCACTATCAGTATCTACATTTGGCGCCGGAATATCATGAATAATTGATTCGAAAATTACATGTAAATCATTATCAAGCGCAGTAGTTTTCCCAGCTTTACCCTCACGGGCAATTGCATAATAAATTGGGTAATTCAACTGCGATTCGTCAGTAGCAAGTTCCAAGAATAAACTTTCAATTTCGTCCTTAACCTCCTCAATTCGTGCGGCTGGTTTGTCGATCTTATTAATAACCACTACAGGTTTCAATTTTAAAGCTAGAGCTTTTCGCAACACGAATTTCGTCTGCGGCATCGGACCCTCTTGTGCATCCACAATTAAAAGTACCCCATCTGCCATATTGAGTGTACGTTCAACCTCACCCGAAAAATCTGCGTGTCCCGGTGTATCGATAATATTAATTTTATAACCATCATAATACACACAAGTTTGTTTGGCAGTAATTGTAATACCACGCTCGTGTTCCTGATCCATTGAATCCATAATCAATGTTTGCTGCATCTCGGCCTGGTTATCACGAAAAGTATGGGATTGCTTCAAAAGACCATCCACCAAGGTAGTTTTACCGTGGTCGACGTGAGCGATAATCGCTACATTTCGGATTAGATCTTTATTTAAAGCCATCATCAAATTATAGCACAATTTGACATTTTTGCCAATCTGTGATATAATGAAAAGATATGGCACAAAATAAACATCCTAAGTATAATTCTTACGAACCAGAACGTTGTTGGGTTGGGGAAACCCATAAAATTAGCTACAAAACTCGTGAAGAAGCTGAGCTTGCTGCCAGAGTTGCCGAATACGATCACCACATTAAAGGTCTAACTGTTTATAAATGTGAATATGGTGAACATTGGCATCTTAGCTCAAATTAGTACTTTCCAGTATTTGGAGTTTTTGGAATTTTTGGAATTACCATCCCATTAATTTGCCCATATCCTTCATCTATCTCTACTATAATTTCTTGTGCTTCACCGCGCCTTTGTTCCGATAATGGCACCAAAGTAACTCTATTTTGTACTCCACTTTTCAGGCCGCTAATTGTAACACCTAAATCCTCTGTCACGCCAAGAATACTATCATTTAAAATCACCAAAGTCCGCGTTCCGGTCGTTTCAAAATTAATTTTAACTTCACCACTCGTATTAGTCTCAAAATTATTAGTTATAAGTTCCGGAAGCTCTTCAGCAGCTCTTTCCTCGACTCTAGGCAGACTGTCATATCGGCTCATAATATAGTCAAAAAGATCGTCGAGCCTAGATAAAATCGATACCGCCTTACCACCAGTCGCTCGTGTTAGACTTCGATAATATGGCACTTCGGCCCCCTTAGTAATTACGTACATATTTACAGGGTCAATTATTTTGCTTAGCTCCACGACTTCTTCTACTGTCGTACCATCCCGATCCGGTGACAAAAATCCGGCATCGGTCGCCACTAATATTGATTTGGTTGCTCCTTTTTGCCAATCAACGTTTAACATCGCATATTTTGCTGCTGAGAGTAATGACTCCGGCGCATCACCACCACCGTCAAGCTCAATTGCCATCAATTCTGATTCGAATTTTTCAAAAGTACAATCGTCAAAATCGCAATGTTTAACTGGCTCGTATGGATCTGCCAAATCACGATAGTCAAATAATGCGATGCGTCCACCAGACTCCAAAGTTCTAGCAGCAAGTTCTAAGGCCTCGCGCCTTAATTTATCAATTATGTCACTCATTGACCCAGACGAGTCAAACAAAAATACCGTATCGTGGGGTGATAACACTTGGTTATCTAAACCAAAATATTCAATAATTTTACTAAAAATTACTCGCGTAGCATCTTCGTATAAATTGTCTGATACATACGAAGTATGATCATTGATGTTTAAGTATGAACTGCAGAAAATATCTTCCTTATTACACCAAGTTCCCAGCTTACCCAGAAAATTTTCTGGCTCGTATGGTATATAAGCACCGAGTAAACCCTTATAGGCTTGGCAATCTGGTACATAAACTCGATAATCAGACAAGTTTTCACCCCTGCAAGCTGCTGGATTAATTCCTCCTCCTTCCGGTAAATAAATTTTTGGATCGCCGAAAGTTGCCGCATAAAGTATTCTATCGGCGCTTAAATATGGCAAAGCTTTTGAGATCACCATCGCACCCTGTGAATAACCGCCAATTATATATTTAGTATTTTGACACCCGCCATCATTAACAGTTCTAATTAAATTTCTTACTCCAGTATCAACACTCTCGCCAAATTCATAGGAATCTCCACCGCCAAAATACGCCCCGACGGCCACACCTAATTTATCGATTCCTATTCCTATGGCGGGATATTCAAGATCAATAAATTCATATGTTAAATATGTAGTAGCCAGTTTAGTCGATAGCCTGTCCTTAAAATCAATATAATTTTGGTCACCACCCTGCTCGGCGCCCGAACCTCGTGCAAAAATTACTTTTAAATCCAAACACTTCTCGTCACTAGCCTTTACTGGCAATATTAAAGTGCTTCCGACAAAAAGCATGACCAAAAGCAAAAACCTAGTCTTAACTTTTTCTCGCAGTTTTATTGGCATAAATAACTCCCATTTTAATTTTTGGAGATTATAACCATCCAAGATTTAAAAACGCAACCCCCCCACTTGGTTTTCATGTTATAATAGAGAGAATCGGAGGAAATATGGATAAAAAACAACGCGAGTGGGATGAATATTTCATGGGAATCGCCGAAGCGGTTGCGGTTAAATCTAAAGACCCATCATCAAAAAATGGCTGCGTTATTGTTGACAAGAATAAACGCGTAGTGTCTCTTGGATATAATGGCTTAATTCAAGGTGCCGACGAGTCTAAAATGACACTTTCAGAACGCCCAATGAAATATTATTTTTCGATTCATTCCGAAATGAATGCGGTGCTTTTTGCTCATCAAGATCTTACCGGCTGCACAGTTTATAATCGCATTGCTACTTGTGAAAACTGCCTCAAATATTGTTTGCAAGCCGGGATTAAGCGTTTTGTTTATCGTGATCTTCGCGTACATTCGCATTCTACAGATCCTAAACACTCCATGACTAATGTTGAGACCGATGAAGCCATCGTTCGTTTGCTTGCGTCGGTTCCAGAAGTTAAGACACTTAATCTCACTAATGGCAAGACTTACATTGAAGATATTTTAGATTCTTATCCAAAAGATTCAGAAGAATATAGTCATTTGTCTAAATGGGTATAGAAAACATGTAGATGTATGAAATTTGCAAAATCGAAAACTAAAAAAAGTAAGATAATACTCTTTTTAGTTTTTTGGGTCGCTCTTATTATTGGCTGCGCTGTAGCAATAACTATGTCTTTATTATCACGAATTGATTATATATTAGTAGACAACCCGACATACGAAGTAAATACCGAAAATACTATTGCTAGCCTATTTTCACAAGTTAATCATGGCGTTATTGAAAATGGCGATATACCACTAGACACCACCAGTGTTGGTGAAAAAATTCAAAAAGTTACCTTTATTAGTCAACTTGGTACTAAACAGGTTTTTGATGTTGTTTATAATGTTGTTGACACTACTGCACCCATATTAACTGGAGACGATGAACTTGTTTTTGATGTTGATACAGAAATTGACATTTTAAATCATTATCAAGCTGAGGATAATTCTGGGCGAAAAGTCGAGCTTTCAATTAGCGGAGAATATAACATCACTGAGGCAGGTGATTATACAATTCAAATCATCGCTAAAGATGAGTCCGGAAACGAGTCCAAAAAAGAGGTTTTATTAAAAATAACCAGATCATCCTCTCAGCCTTACCCTACTTCATATTATATAAAAGTTAATCGTCAACAAAATGTAGTTATCGTTTATTCCCAAGATCGAAACGGCGACTATTCAAACATCGCAAAAGTATTTGTTAGTTCCACTGGTGCTCCTGATTCTGAAACGCCACTTGGGACTTATACTATCTCTGATAGATACGAAGCGCTTTATCTCGTGGGCGATGTCTGGGGACATTATGCAGTACGTATTAGCGGTCCATATTTCTTCCACTCAGTACCGTATTTTTCCAAGGGTGATCCTTATTGGAATGATCTAGAATATCTTGAATATAATAAGCTTGGTAATGGAGCATCGGCTGGATGTGTTAGATTAGCGGCGGCCGACGCCAAATGGATTTACGATAATGTTAGTTATGGTACCACTGTAGAAATCTATGATTCCGACACTCTTCCAAGCGGCGTAGTAAAACCACCCGCCATTAAAATAGACGAAAACAACCCGAATCGAGGTTGGGATCCTACTGATCCAGATCCAGATAACCCATGGAATTAGTTACCATTCTATAGGTTTCATACCGTGTTGTTTTAAAAAATCATTGGTTTTTGAAAAATGATGATTCCCAAAGAAGCCTGCATAAGCCGACAACGGTGAAGGATGTGGCGACTCCAAGATTAAATGTTTAGATGCGTCAATCAGGCTCTTTTTATTGCGCGCATCTCTTCCCCACAAAATAAAAACTAAATGTGGCCGTTCTTTATTTAAATATTTAATTACTTCAGTTGTAAAAAATTCCCAACCCTTACCACGGTGCGAACCAGCTCGGTGCGCCTCTACGGTTAATACAGTATTTAGTAGCAGCACGCCTTGTTTCTGCCAATTTCTTAAGTTACCAGTCTTGTTGGCGTGGTGCCCAATATCATTGTCAATCTCTTTATATATATTAATTAAAGACGGTGGGATGGGTTGCGAGTTAGGGACCGAAAAGGCTAACCCTTCAGCTGCACCAGGTGTATGATATGGGTCTTGTCCTAAAATCACCACCTTAACTTCATTTAAGTCTGTTGCGAATGCTGAAAATACTAAAGATTTTTTTGGATAAATTGTTTTATGTTCATATTCATCATGTAAAAATGCCGCCAAATCTTTAAAGTATGGTTTTTCAAATTCACTTTTTAAAAATGGCCTCCAGCTCTCGTGCATGCTATAATTATAGCATGGCAAAACTATATTTTCGTTACGGAGCAATGGGGTGCGGCAAAACGATGCAACTCTTACAAGTTGCATTTAACTATGAAGAACGTGGACATAAAGTTTGTGTGATTAAACCAAAAACCGATACCAAAAATGGCACTAAACTTTTAACTCGTATTGGCCCAGAACGGGAGACTAATTTCTGTTTTAACCATAACACTGATTTATTTAAGGAAATTTCAAAAAAATACAAAGACGTCCAATGTGTTTTAGTAGATGAAGCGCAATTTTTAACCAAAGCACAGGTTGATCAGCTTATGTTGGTGACTATAAAATTAAATATTCCAGTTATGGCTTATGGTTTAAGATTGAATTTCCGCCAAGAAGATGGTGGCTTTGAAGGTGCTACTCGTCTTCTCCAAATCGCTCACGATATTGAGGAAATCAAAACAATTTGCGAATGTGGCAAAAAAGCTACCTATAATTCCCGTTTCTTAAACGGCAAGTTTGTCTGTGATGGTCCAGATGTTCTCATCGATGGCACTACGGAGATTGAATATCGCGCTCTCTGTCCAGCTTGCTATCAAAAATATCTAGAAGGAGCTAAATAATGTATATTGTTATTGAAGGCCAAGACGGCACCGGCAAATCTACCCAGGCACGTTTATTACAAGAATACTACGAAAAACAAGGCAAAGAAGTCGTCGTTATGGACGAGCCAGATGGCGATTTGCCACAAGCTCATGACCTTCATGATATGATCCTGGCACGCGGCTATAAATTAGAACCGATGACAAATGTATTATTATTTACCGCTGCTCGTGTCGAACTTTGGAAAAAAATTGCCGAGCCAGTTTTAAAGCGTGGCGGTATCGTAATATCTGCTCGTAATTATTGGTATACACTTTCTTACCAAGGCTACGGCGAAGGCTTGTCGCGCAGCAAGATTATTCGTCTCACTAAAGAGACTCTGCCAGAGAAATATTTCACGCCAGATTTTGGTTTTATCCTTATTGTGTCAGATGAAGTTAGGTTAGAGCGTCAGAAAGGTCGGGGCAAAGTCACTGAAACTTTCGAAGCAAAACCTAGTGAATTTCAGCAAAAAGTCAACGCTGCCTATCCACATATTGCCAAAGATTTTAATCTTCAAATTATTGATGCTTCTGGCACTATAGAAGAAGTATTTGATTTAATTATCGGCAAATTGTGAATTGTACAATTCGGCATAGAAACCACCTGATTTTAGTAATTGTTCATGATTTCCTTGTTCCACGATATTGCCATCGCGCATTACGAGAATCAAATCAGCATTTCTGATGGTCGAAAGTCGATGCGCAATCACGAACGATGTGCGCCCATGAGTTAATTTCTCAAACGAATCTTGAATTAAGTGCTCCGTCCGCGTATCAACGTTAGACGTCGCTTCATCTAATATCATCATTGGCGGGTTAGCTACCATAGCACGAGCAATCGTAATCAGCTGTTTTTCGCCAGCCGAAATATTGTCTGAGTCTTCTGAAATTTCAGACTTATATGTTTTAGGTAAAGCTTCAATTACGTGGTCAACATTACTTGCTTTCGCTGCAACTATAATATCATCTAAGCTAGCCGACTGATTCCCATATCGCAAATTTTCTTCCACTGTTCCAGAAAATAGCCAAGTATCTTGCAATACCATGCCAAATAATTTTCTTACATCTGCACGTTTCATTTCACGCGTTGGCACGCCATCAATCGTGATATATCCAGAATCTGGTTCATAAAAGCGCATTAATAGATTAATGATAGTGGTCTTACCAGCACCAGTTGGGCCTACAATTGCTACATTCATACCAGGCTCAATTTTGGCTGAGAAATTTTTAATCACTGGCGTATCTGGCAAATAACTGAAATTAATATTATGAAATTCTACAGCACCTTTTACTTTTTCAATAGTTAATGCTGGCTCTGTGTCTGGCTCTTCTTCTGGTTCAGCCAAGAACTCGAAAATTCTTTCACTCGCCGCTAGCAACGACTGAATAGTTGCAGTGGTTGAGGCGATTTCGGTAATTGGCCTGTTAAATCTAGAAACATACTGGATAAAGGCCTGAATATTGCCGATATTCACTTTCCCTTCAATCACGAACATCCCACCCATTACACAGATTGCGATATAGCCCAAGTTAGTAAAAATATGTGTCACTGGGAATGATAAAGACGAAAATACTTGCGCTAAGGTTGCGGCCTTAGTTAATTTTTGGTTAGTTTCATCAAAACTAGCCTTCGCGGCTCTTTCATATGAATTTGATTTAATAATAATTTGTCCAGCGTAGTCTTCTTCAATTTTACTATTTAGCACGCCAAGTGTTGCTTGTTGTTCGCGGAAATACTTCTGTGCAAAGCCAGTAATTTTCCCGACTACCAAAACTGATATTGGCACTACTATAAACGAAATCAATGAAAGCGGTACACTAATGAGCAACATCATAGTCATCACGCCGATAAGCGTCGTTAAGCTAAGTGAAATATCGGCAATTTCTTGCGACATTGATGTAGTGAGTATATCTATGTCATTAGTCATGCGTGACAAGGTATCACCATATTTATGTTTATCGAAATACGAAATTGGTAATCGGCTAATTTTATCAATAATCTTATTGCGTAAATCTTTGGTGTAATTGGCCGAAACAATAGCCAATATGAAGGCCTGACCATAATTTAAAGCCGCAGAGATGCAAAATAATATAACAATAGTAATTGCTTTACCAGAAATCGTACCCCAATCAATGCCCGGATAGGTATTGACAGCAATATTTGTCATATCGCCCAATATTTTCGGGATGAATAAATTTAAAATAGCCGAACCTATTGCAAGCAAAATAGAAAAGATTATCGAAAACCAATAGGGTTTGATTGAGTGCAAGAAACCTTTCCATGCTAACTTTGAATTTTTTGCCTTACCAGCTGTTGGACTACCGTGTTGTGGACCCATGCATCTCCTTTCTCCATTCGACATCCGAAAGCTGTGATTTTACAATAGACTGATAAACTTTACATTTTTTCAAAAGCTCAGTATGTGTTCCGTGCCCTACCATTTTGCCCTTGTCTAATACGATAATTTGATCGGCATCTTTAATTGTGCTAACGCGCTGTGCTACTACCAATACTACGGCATCGGTGGTAATTGGTTTTAAGGCTGCACGTAATTTTGCATCGGTTTTCATATCCAGTGCGCTAAACGCATCGTCAAAGATGAATATATCTGGTTGTTTGCAAATCGCCCGTGCAATCGATAGCCTTTGTTTCTGTCCACCCGATACATTGGTACCACCCTGTGCAATGCGCGCATTGTATCCACCTGGCATTTTTTCGATAAACTTTGCTGCCTGGGCTATTTCTGCAGCCAATTTTACTTGTTTGTCTGTAGCGTCTGGTGCACCGAAGCGGATATTTGAAGCAACCGTACCGGCGAATAATACACCATGTTGTGGCACTAAACCAATCCTACCCATTAAATCGTCTTTTTCAAAATCGCGGATATTGATGCCATCAATCAAAATTTCGCCACTAGTTGCATCGTAAAATCGCGGCACTAAATTTATCAAAGTTGATTTACCGGAGCCAGTAGAGCCAATAAAAGCTGTGGTTTTCCCAGCCTCCGCTACGAAGGAGATGTCATCCAGAACTTTTTCGGCCGCATCATGGTACTTGAAATCAACTTTTTTAAATTCGACTGAGGCTCTTTTATTTGGTATGCCGATAGTCTTTTTAGGAAATCTAATCTTTTCGTTAATCTTCAATATTTCATTGATTCTTTCCGCCGACACGTTAGCTCGTGGCAACATTACGAAGAAGATTGACAACATTAAGAATGACATCATTACAAACGTCACATATTCAGCGAATGCCGTCATATTACCGAGATAGGCAAAATCTTTGCTAAGCAAAGAAATGCCAACCCAAGAACAAAGCAAAGTCGTGCCATTAAAGATGATAGCGATTAATGGATTCTGTAATTCAAGTATTCTATCTACGAAAATTAATAGTCTGGTTAATTCATCGTTAGTTTTAGCAAATTTCTTTTGTTCAACCTTTTCATTGTTAAAGGCGCGAATCACTTTGAGACCAGTTAGGTTTTCACGCGTAATTAATGTAATTTTGTCTACCATTTTTTGGAAAATTTTGAACTTCGGCACCACTAGTGACATAATTATTACTACAGAAACTACTACTGCAGCAATTCCAATCGCAATGATCCAGCTCATTTCCGGCGCAGTTTGTATTGCCATCACCAACCCAAGTATACAAAACATTGGTGCTCTTAGCATCATGGACAGCATCATAGTAACTATCATTTGGATCTGGTTGACATCGTTTGTAGTGCGGGTAATTAAACTTGCCGTACTATAATCTTTGGTATCGATTAAATTTAAATTAATAACTTTTTGAAAAATAGCCGCACGAAGATCACGTGAAAAATGAGCTCCTACTCGTGCAGAGAAAAAACTCGCCACAAAAGATGCTGCCGCGGATAATAATGCTAAGAGAATCATTAGGCCGCCATCTTGCCAGATTCGTCCCATGTCTTCTTTGATGATACCATTATTAATAATGTCAGCCATGAGCGCCGGCAATTGCAAAGTCGCAAAAACCTGCCCGCCAATCGCCACGAGTAAAATCAGGACTTGCCACCAATATGGTCTAAGAAATTTTAAAAGTTTCAGCATAGACTCTAGCCATTATACCATTTTTTAATATCTGCGCCTTCTTGTTTTTTCTCTAAATGCATCAAGAAGTAGATAATCGGCCCAATAATTATATATATATAATAAGAGAAGAAGCGCCAAAGCAACATTGCCCAGAATACATAACCAGACGATAATGACGAAAATACCAAGAAGAAAGTTCCCTCAGCTGCACCAGCGTTGCCTGGCGTTGGCACGAAGTATACAGCACTCATCACGGCAATCGTAAGAGTGAAGCACTCGAAGAACCCTATATTACCGCCAAAAGCAGTTAATACAAAAAACGGTATCATCGCAATTAACCCATTAAAGACTAATGACGATAATACAACTTGAAAAAACAATCCGCGCGTTTTTAGGATTCTCTTGATAGATTTAGCATATTCATCAACTTCATGTTCTATTTTTGCCAAAGCCTTCTCGCGGTCTTTAATAATTTTAATTTTAGCAAGTACCCTGATTAAGAATTTTAAAAACTTAGTAGTTGGCTTTGGGAAGAAACTCACCCCGGCCACCATAACTGGCCAAAAGGCATAAAACAGTAGACCAAGCCATGCTGTTACCATTAAGGTCGGTTTCGTATAGGCCACTCCACCAAAAATAAAACATAGAATAGCTATTATCAAAAAAGCAATCTGGTTAGAAATCATACCAAAAATTGGCACAGAAGTAGAGTTCCCCCCAGTTAATCCACTATTGTGTCGCATATAGTATATCTGAAATGGCTGCCCGCCAATTGCAGCAGGGGTAATATTGTCATAATATTTTCCAAGTAACACGGTGCGCCTAGCTACTTTCCAAGCGTTACGCCAAATAGTACGATGTTCGTTCTTTGATATTTCATTATTTGCCGAAAGTCTTCTTATCATCAATACGTATTTAAAAATCTCAAAACTAATTGCAATAATAAAACATAGAACTGCTGGGATTAATAGCCACCAGTTCATTTTAACCTCTGACAATTCGGCTGCGTTTTCTGAATTGCCGAACTCAGAAAACGCGGTAGCAACAATTACTACTGCATTGAGGAGCACAAATAAGATTATGCCAATAATTTTTTTATGTTTTTTCATCAGACCTTTCTAGCAGTGCGAATGTTTGGATATTCATCAATTAAGACTCTAATACAACCAGCAATTGGAACTGCGATAATAGCCCCAAGAAGCCCAAACATATACATGCCAATCACTATCGCTACAAGTATTATGACAGCTGGTAAGTTCAACGCACTGCCTTGAATTTTTGGCGCAATGACGTTGTTTTCAATTTGTGCATATATTATATATATGATCGCAAAAATAACTGCCGCAATCGGGCTATTAAATAATAAAATTAACGTTACAAGTGTTCCGCCAATGAATTGTCCAAACATTGGAATAAGGTAGAACAGCATTGTAATCATCCCCATTGGGATAGCTAAAGTAGGAGGAACGTTTGTAAATAGCGAAAGAATAAAGACAATAAGACCAGATGCACATCCATCAATCACCGCTACGATAATTTGATGTGAGACATAGGTAGAAATAACATTGGCCATCCGTGCCACAACCCGCTTTGCTACAGCTATTGGCTTTTTATTCTCTTCGCCATCGCTAAGACTTCTCCATAGCACGTCCATTAATCCTGGCCCCTCTAACAAGAACAGCAATGTCAAAATCAACACGAGCGCAATATTCATAATTACTGAAGCAGCTCCACCTACGCTTGCTACGACATTTGTGCCAAAACTCCCCAATAAATTATTCGAAAGTGAGGATATTGTATTGGTGATATCAGATTGCAAATTAGCTATACCGAAATTCTTGCCAAAATCGTTGATCCCTTCCCAGCCACCAAAGTTCTTTTCAAACATCTCAGGTGCTTGTCTTAAGAACTTAGTAGTCTCGTTTACTACTACTGGGCCGATAGTCGCAATGATGCCACCAATCACTAACACCACTAACAAATATGCCAATACCGCAGAGGTCGTCTGATGTTTCTTTTGAGTACCAAATCGCCGGTTGAAAAAATCATTTACTTTGCGGACTAGTGGCTTTAGTGCTAGGGCTAGAAAAATCGATATACCAACCACAACTAAACCAGTTGCAGCCTGCCCTAAAAACAGATAAATTAAATACGCGACCGCGGGGATTGACCAAAACTTAATAAAAGTCCAAGTGTCGGTTTCAATTACTTTAGACATGTACCTCCTTTATAGATTAATTGTAGCATAAATGGTATAATATTCCAAAGAAGTTTTATGAAAAAAGTTTTAATGCATACTTGCTGCGCTCCCTGTAGCGTTTATTGTATCGATAGTCTTCGTGCTGAAGGTATCGAACCGACAATTTTTTGGTACAATCCTAACATTCACCCCTATATAGAATATAAAACTCGCCGTGATTGCTTAAAAGAATATGCTAAAAAAGTTAACGCCGAGGCTATTTTTATCGAAGATTATGGATTGGATGAGTTTTGTAAAAATGTAGTCTCAGATATTCCAAACCGTTGCATTAATTATTGTTATAAAAAACGCCTCACCGAGACTGTGCGCTATGCCGCAAAACACGGTTACAAAGCATTCACCACCACGTTGCTGGTTTCTCCATATCAAAAACATGAGGAATTGAAACAGGTTTGTGAAGAATTGGCCGCTATGTCTGGTATTGAATTTTTATACCGTGATTTTCGAGTTGGTTTTCGTGATGGCCAAGCCAAAGCCCGCGAGTTAGGCCTGTATATGCAAAAATATTGTGGTTGCATTTTTAGCGAAGAAGACCGCTATCGCAAACAGATTGAAAAAGACCTAAAAGATGGTATAATATAGAAACATGTTAGTTTCTGATTATAATTATGATTTGCCAGAGGAAAGAATTGCGAAGTTCCCCCCAAAAGTACGTGGTACCACGCGGCTCTTGGTTCTAAATCGCAAAACTGGCGAAGTTGAAGATAGTCACTATCGCAATCTTGATGATTTTTTGAATCCAGGCGATGTTTTAATTTTGAACGATACGCGCGTTATGCAGTCACGTTTATTCTGCGAACTACCAGATGGTCGCAAGCGCGAACTAGTAGTTTTGGAAAAACATAGTGACGAACCGCAGCGTGTTATGTATCGCCGTAAACTTCATACTGGAGACAAGTTAAAACTTACTCCGGCTTTTAACAGAGGCGAAAAAAATCATACTCCGCTGATCCCGGAACTTACCGTCGAAAAAATTCTAGGAAATGGTATAGCTGAAGTAAGTTGTCTTACGCCACTTGCCGAGCTCGCTGAACAATATGGTACCGTTCCCTTGCCACCGTATCTTCATCGCGATGCTACAGAGAATGATAAAAAGCGTTATCAAACTGTATGGGCCAAAAATATGGGCTCCGCCGCTGCGCCTACCGCTAGCTTAAATATGACCGACGAACTTCTCGAAAAACTACGTAAAAAAGGCGTGATTATAAAATATATTACTCTCCACGTCGGTCTTGGTACTTTTCTCCCGATTCGTTCCGACAACGTCGAAGACCATCATATGCACTCAGAATGGTTCAATATCCCAGATGATACTATAGAAGCAATCAAAAGCGTTAACCGAGCGGGTGACGGAGCTGTCCTTACTGGAGGGCCCAGGCGTAACGTGGACGGGTGGCCGAGCTTGGGGGCCCCCCATCTGAGCTATAGCGAAGATGGGGGAAGATGCGAGGACAGGACCCGTCCAAGAATAATCGCTCTTGGTACCACCGTAGCTCGTACTCTGGAATATTATGCCAAAACTGGCAAAACTAGTGGCGAAGATGATATCTTTATTTATCCTGGTTTCGAATTTAAACTAGTTGATGCCCTGATTACTAATTTTCATGCTCCTAAATCTACTGTCTTAATGCTCACTGCCGCTTTTGCGGGCTGGGAACATTTGCATGGTGCATATAATCATGCAGTTGCCGAAAAATATAATTTCTTAAGTTACGGGGATTCAATGTTTATATGTTAAAGTTTGATGTAGAAAAATCAGATGGTTTGATGCGCGCCGGCGTAATCCATACGCCACATGGGGATATTAAAACCCCGGCTTTTATTGGTGCCGCTACGCGTGCCACCGTTAAAGCGCTCACTATGAAAGAAATGCGCGAGCTCGGTTCGCAGGCAATTTTGGCTAATACATATCATTTATTCTTAGCCCCTGGCACAGAACTAATTAAAAACGCTGGTGGCTTAGCAGAATTTTCTAGTTGGCATGGCCCAACCTTTACTGATTCTGGTGGTTTCCAAATTTTTTCTCTGCCGGATGTCAAAATCACCGAAAATGGTGCCAAATTTAAATCTCATATTAATGGCGACAAGTTTGAAATGACGCCAGAATCTTCCATGCAGGCTCAATGGAATATTGGCGCCGATATTCACATGGCGTTTGACCATCTCGCCAAATCCGAAAAATACGATGACATGAAAAAAGCCATGGAGCGCACTCACGCCTGGTTGGATCGCTGCGTAAAAGAACACGATAAACTAGAAAAAGAAGCCTTAAAACATAAGAGGCCGGAGCAATATTTATATGCTGTGGTGCAGGGCGGAACTTTTAACGACCTTCGCGCTGAGTCTGCTAAGTATTGCGCTAACAAAAACGTTGATGGTTTCGGTATCGGTGGAGTTTTTGTTGCTAAAGGTATGGCTGAAATGCTTCAAGTGGTAAACAAAATATTGCCAGAAAACAAACCGCGCCATTTGCTCGGCATGGGCCAAGAACCACTTGACCTTTTTGTCGGCGCTGAGAATGGCTGTGATACTTTTGACTGTGTTGGCCCTACTCGCATGGCGCGCAATGGCTCGCTTTATACGTTAGATGGTCGTATTAATATCAAAAATGCCAAGTATACCAATGATTTCACGCCGCTAATGCCAGAATGTGATTGTGAATGCTGCAAAAATTACACACGCGCATATTTACATCACTTATTTAAAACCGATGAAATCACCGCCAAGGTTCTTGCCAGTATTCATAATGAACACTTCGTGGTTACCATCGTCGATAAAATCCGCGCATCCATTTTAGACGGCACCTTTGCCGACTATAAAAATTCTTTCCTTTCTCGTTATTACAAAAAGAATGTGCTATAACAGAAAACATAAGAAAAGACCCTCCAGGAAGAGCTTTTATAAAATGGGTTAATCTAACTAGCGTACACTAGTTAGGTTTTTTCTTCAGCTTAGACCTACGTCTTGGGATTATGATGCATAGAAGATTAAATTCTATGGTCATTTCATCTCCTTCAAACAACCCCGGTCTAAATTTATCATCCCGCTAGGCTTATTATATATAATTAGTCAAATCCTCGAATTCCGTATATCCAGATTCACTATTTAAATGTCCACCATTTTCTATTACATGCTGCTTTGCAGTAATGGCATCAGCAAAATCTTTCTCAACCTCAAACGGGACGTATGGGTCATTGTCGGAATAATAGCAAATAATATCATCACAATATTTTTTAATACCACTTAATTCATCCGTAAACATACTTTTATTTACGGAATCATACTCTTCGTTTATCCCAAGATAATTATTAAATCCACACACAAACACCAGTCGTTTTACTTTTACCTGATTTTCGATCAGAAATTTACAAACAAAAACAGGCGCAATTGAATGAGCGAAAATTGTCGTATTTCCATTCAATTTACCTTCGTCTAAATAAGTTTTTAATAATCTAGACCAACTTTCATAGCTTTGACGCCCCACTCCAATCGGAAAATCTGGTGTATAAACTTCCAATCTTCGCTTTTTAATTTCTTCTTTCAAAAATGGAATCCAATTGCTAGAAGAGCTTCCGAAACTACCATGAATTATAAAATATTTTTCATTAGTCATAATTTAGCTATTTTTTATATTCCCATACTGCACCATCCGGCGTGTCGTGTAAAGCAATACCACGCTCAAGTAATTCGTCACGAATTCCATCCGAACTGGCAAAATCTTTCTCTGCTCTTGCATCTTCGCGCTCGTGGATTAGTTTATATATTCCCTCATCCACATTCGGCGTGTCTTCAATTAGCCTCAACCCAAACAGTTCATCAATTTTTTTCCAATCCTCAAAGCTGATTACAGAATTATCAATAATTGCAAAAGCCTCTGCCGAATTAAGATTTTCATTTAGAACCTCTAAGATTCGATCATATACGCCATCTTCGTTTACTACGTCTTGCTGATAGCAAAGCGCAATGCGGTTTCGCCAATTCAAACGCCTCTGCTTTGCAGCAGCCAGACTATCAAAAGTAAAATTGCGTGTACCTTGATAGTGGCCAGAAAGCAACCACATTTTATAATCCATTGGCGTAAAGCCCTTTTCTTCCAAGTCTTCAAGTGTATAGGTATTTCCAAGTGACTTAGAAATTTTTTGTCCATCAATCATAATAAAATCACAATGTAGCCAGAATCTCGCCAAGTTTTTACCGTACGCCGCATAAGTTTCAGCAATTTCATTTGTATGATGCACAGGAATATGATCAACTCCACCAGTATGAATATCAATTGGCTCACCCAACTCTTTATGGATAATTGTGGCGCACTCAAGATGCCATCCAGGATAACCTGGTCGCCCCAGATAATCCCAGCGCATAGCATGCTTCTCTCCCGGCTTAATAAATTTCCAAACTGCGAAATCCGTAGCGTTACGCTTCTCAACCGAAAATTCCACCCTCGCCCCAGCCTGTAAGCCGGCCAAATCTAATTTAGCAAAATCTGCATAACCTGGGAATTTCGAAGTATCATAATAGATGCCGTCCTCGGTTTCGTAAGTGAAACCATTTTTTGTCATCAAATCCACCGCTTCCATATCGTCTTTAATATAATCAGTGGCCTTCGCGATAATGTCGGCCGGCAAAAGTTCAAGTTTTTTGTAATTATCAAGATAGACCTTGCTATAAAAATCCGCAATTTCAAACGGACTCTTCCCTTCGCGTGCGGCACCTTTTTCTAGTTTATCTTCACCCTCGTCAGCATCAGACACTAGATGCCCGACATCAGTCAAATTCAGCACACGCTTAACTTGATACCCATTTGCTTTCAAAGTACGCACTAATAAATCCCAATAAGTATAGGCGGCATAATTCCCAATATGCGGAAAATTATAAACAGTTGGGCCACAAGTATAAATTTTTACCTCGTCACCGAGTGGTTTAAAGGTTTCGAGTTTTCTGGTTGCGGTATTATACAATTTCATTCCCTGCCTCCTTTAAATATTTTTGCAATGTACTAACTATTTTATTATATTTGTCCGGGGTTACACTATGAGCGCCAACAGTTTTGATTATATGGATATTCGGGTTGGCTTTTGCTACTCTCGGTATATTGAGCGGTGCAATTATCTTATCAAGCTCGCCATATATTACGGTGGTTGGACAATTTATCTTCTCAAAATAACTATAGTTCTTTGGGTCCGGTATAATATATTTTATTTCATTCTTAAATGCTTTAGTTTTTACTATCTCGCTATTTTTACGCGCGACTACCTCGCTAAATCCATCCATAGCCTTTTTAAACATTGGGTTTTTGACTTCATCTTCACGGTAAATCGGTGGCGATACTAAAATCAAACCTTCAATCAACTTTTTATCAACATAACGTGCTGCAATCATAGTACCCATAGAATGAGCGATAATGATTAATGGCGTCCTAACGCCTAGCTCATTTATCGAATTATCCAGTGCTCCTAATTGTTCCTCAAAACTATATTCTAATTCATCCGAATGGCTAGATTTCCCTGCGCCCAGAAGATCGAACGCCACAAACCTAATACCATTCATTGATTTTTCATTTTCCAAATGTTCAAGCAGGCCTTTAAAACTGTTTGAATCGGACGCGATTCCATGGATTAATACTACGGTTAATTTTGGCTCCCCAGCTTTACATACGTCATAAGTTTTGGCTAGCGCTAATGGCAGTTTACTCATTTTTAAGCTCCGCCAAAAGTCCCGGCACAATTTTTACAAGGTCTCGTACCACCTCTTCGTAACTCGTATCATAAGTCCTAAATCCGGCCGCATATGGATGCCCGCCCCCACCAAAATAACCGGCTATTTTCTCGGAAATTCCAGCATCCGAAGCCGAGCGGATTTTGCCAGTAACCTTACCATCTGGGTAGGTTTTAATCGCTACAGCCACTTTTACACCCTCTACTAAGCGAAGCTCTTCCAAAATCAGAACATTCGGATTGTATTCATCTGAATATTCACGAATATCGTCCCACGATATATGTACAGTCGCTAACTCGCCATCCAAAAAATATTCAATTCTTTTAATCAAATCCGCCTTATAATCCAAAATTCTTGGTGATTTTTTCATGAATTCTCGGCGACGCTCTTCTAAAGCCGAGATGTCAGCACCTAGCTTGGTCAATTCGGCAGCGATTTCAAAAGTCCGCGCTGTTACCGATGAACTGGTTAATCCCAAAGTGTCAGACAGTATCCCTTGAAATATCGCCTCAGCGGCCGGAATCTCAATAGGGATGTTTTGCCCTTTTGCAATTTCATATATTAATTCCGCACAAGCCGGCTTCACATCTATGATGCTATCATGCGAGAACTCGATATCATCTTCGGTCTCATGATGATCGATCACTAAAACTGGTGCCGAATACAAACGATTCTTGATTGCCGAATCTTCTAGTAATTTAGACAGCAAAATTTCCGCCGCCGTATCCACTATAATGTATCCATCAGCCTTGAAATCGAATTCATTAGTCACTCTAGACCAATCACTAAAATAATGTAGATATTTCGGGATATCTACCGGGCAATACAAACTAATGGTTTTTTCGGGCAACAAATGATCCAACGCAATTGCTGAGCCGAGCGAATCACCATCAGGATTTTCTGCTTGAATTATACAGATTGTGTTTTTGCCATCAATAAAACTCGTAAATTTTTGATACATGACTATATTATACCTTATTTTGTGGTAAAATGAATGCATGAGTATTTTTCACGTAGATCGTAGATTTGAACAATTTGAAGACATCACGCCTGAAATTTTGCGGCAAGAAAAAGTTAAATTGCTCCTCTGTGACCTTGATAACACTTTACGTCTTCACTCTGAAAAAGAGCCGGCAGACGAACTTATTGAATGGATTAGTGATTGTCGTAAAGCGGGAGTTAAGATTGTGATAGTCAGCAATAATGGTCGCAAAAAAATGATGCAGAAATTTTGTGAGCCAATCGGTGTGCCCTGTGTTTGGTGGGCCAAAAAGCCAATGAGCACCAAATTAACCGAAGCTATGACTGAATACGGTGCTAAACCGGAAGAAACTGTCATGTTGGGCGACAAATGGTCAACCGATGTTCTAGCAGCTAGATTTGCTAAGATTCGCGCCTGGAAAGTTGATCACAGAAGGGATATCATATAAACATGGCGAAGAAAAAGCCTATTTTGACCGGGCCAACCATATTAACCATCATTCGTATAGTTTTAGTTTTACCACTCATGATTTTGATCTTCCAAGATAACTTACCTGCCAAAATCATCGCTCTAATTTGCTTCATTATTGCTTCGGTTACAGATTTTATTGACGGTCGTTGGGCTCGTAAAACACACTCAGTTACAGATTTAGGAGCTTTCTTAGATCCATTAGCTGATAAAATGTTGATTAATTTAACTTTTCTTGCGCTAGTCTACCTAGGCGTAGTCCCATTATGGATATTTGCTATTGTTTTAGTGCGTGATTTTGCTGTGGATGGTATGCGTATGGTATCCGCTAAAAATGGCACCACGATTTCAGCTTCAATCTTTGGCAAAATCAAAACCATGGTTCAAATGATTACACTTGCTTTAATTATTTTTAATCTCAACTTTAACAATAACATACTTTCAACTATAAACATCATACTATTATATATTGTAATCATACTCACAGTTTTTTCTGGCGCCGATTATCTTACAAAAGGCTGGAAACAACTAACAAAATAGTTGCCGCAAAAGCCGTTGAGTCAACGCGGTCCAAAAATCCACCATGTCCTTCGCTACCGCCTACTAAAAGTTCTAGTCTTGCGAAGAATTTATTATGAATCAATATTTCATTAGAGTCTTTTACGCTAAACTTTCGTTTTAAGAAGCTTTCAAACAAATCACCAATTAAAGCCAGTGGCCCACAGAGTAAAAATAGCCAATCAGTAGCGGAACTTCCACGCACCATCATCAAAATTGCCACCATCCCAATTGATGAAGCTAAACCAAGGAATGTTCCCTCCCAAGTTTTGTTTTTAGAAATACGTGGAAATGGTCTGGATTTTTTAAATACCTTGCCGCCAAACGCTTTACCAAAAAGATATGCAAAAATATCATAGCCGCAAACGCCAAGTATAATATACCAAAAGTGCGCTAAATCTATTTTAGCGACAAAAATCGTACCTCCGACCAAGAAAAGTGTCTCCACGATGGCTAAAAGTATATTCAAAGTATGTTTTTTCTTACTAAAGAAGCTTAAAAGTTCGATCAATGATATTAAAGAAAAGACGCCATAGATAATTTTAAAAGGAATCGAATCGAAAGTATATAACGCCACTAACGCCACTATGAACATTCCGAGCCCCACGATGATTCGCACTCTAAAATTCTTGTCCATAATTAAATTATATCACTATATCACCAAAGATGATAAAATAGTTGTATGCTCGAATTTATCTATAATAAAATTAAAAATACCTTGCGTAAGATTGATATGCGGATTGAGCGCGCCAAATATGGTTACATTGATAAATTACCTAAAGATATCCAATACTTTGATGGCGGGCTTTATGACGTAGTTTATGAATCATCATGCAAATGGCCGCACAACGTCGCGCTGGAATTTTTTAATACCCAAGTTGTCTATAAAGATTTAATTAAAAAAATTAATCGTGTGGCCGCCGCTCTGAAGGCTCTTGGAGCCGAGAAAGGTGACAGAATCACCATCTGCATGCCTAACACACCAGAAGCTATTTATATGTTTTATGCAGTAAACGAAATTGGTGCCGTCGCCAACATGGTCCACCCGCTGTCAAGCGAAAAGGAGATTGAAGATTATCTCAATCAATCCGAATCTAAAATTATGTTTTGTGTTGATATTAGCTATCCGAAAGTCGAAGCAATTATTAAAAACACTGCAGCTGAACAAGTAATAGTGGTTTCACCAACTCGCTCCATGGACTTTCTCGTTCGTGCTATTTATAAAATTACCAAAGGCCGCAAAAACCATATTAAAAAATCTCAACACGTCGTTACTTGGGATCAATTCTTAAATAAGGCTAGCAAGTTCGTCGGCAATCCTCACGCCAGGGTTAACTCTAAAGACGACGCCGTAATAATGTATTCTGGTGGTACTACTGGCAAACCTAAAGGTATCGTACTTTCAAATCTAAACTTCAACGCTCAGGCTCTTGGTGCTAAATATTTAGTGCCAGAGTTATTTAAATCTAATTACTCGTTTATGGCTTTTTTGCCGAACTTCCATGCTTTTGGTCTAGGTTGTTGCATACATATGCCTTTATATTTTGGCGCCCGTACTTTTTTGATCCCACAATTTAACCCTAAAAAATTTAAGAAGTATATCACTAAATATAAAGTCGATATTTTAGTTGGTGTGCCAACAGTTTTTGATTATCTTACCAAAATTAAATTTAAAAAAGATGATTTAAAAAACGTTAAATTCGTAGTATCTGGCGGTGATATGATTAGTATGTCCAGCAAAGAAAAAATCAACGAATTTCTAGCGGCGCATGGTTCAAAAGCTATTATCGAAAACGGTTACGGCTTAACTGAAGCATCTGGCGGATTTATTTTCTCACCAAGAAGTGTAGCCGAAGAGCCAGATTCCATTGGCTACCCAATCCCAGACAACGAAGTTATTATCATGAATCTCAAGACTAAAAAAGGGGCTAAATTAGGTGAAGATGGTGAGATTTTAGTTCGAGGGCTCTCGGTCATGAAACGTTATCTTAACAAACCAAAAGAAACAGAGGAAGCCTTTATTATGGTTGGTAATAAAAAATATCTCCGCACTGGCGACATTGGTTATGCCGATGAACGTGGTGTTATCCACTTCCGCTCGCGTCTTAAACGGATGATCGTATCAAACGGATATAATATATATCCAGCTAACATAGAAGACATTACACTAAAGTGTAATAAGATCAATAGTTGCGCTGTGGTTGGGCGCGAAGATAAATTACGTGGTGAAAAAGTTGTAGTTTTTGCCGTATTAAACCCAGAAGCTTCTGAACGCGCCGCGAGAAAAGAACTAGCCAACATTTACAAGAAATACCTCGCAAAATATGAAATTCCTCGCGAGATTCGCTTCATCCCAGAGCTCCCGAAAACCAAGCTGGCCAAAGTAGACTTCAAAGCACTAGAGAATCTGTAAAGATTGTAATTATGTATTTTTGGGACCGTAGGCTTGGGCGCTCGCCGAAGGCGCACGAAGTAGCGCCCTTGAGCGTGTCCCAAAAATATATAATTACAATCTCGTCCGATTTTCTAGCGCTGCTGAAAGCGTAATTTGATCAGCATAGGATAGGTCAACTCCGAGAGGCAGGCCTCGCGCCAATCTTGTCAACTTTAATTTTGGATTTTTCTCGTGTAAAATTTTTTCAAGTAGTAGTGCAGTTGATTCACCTTCCACCGATGGATTTGTCGCAATGATTACTTCTCCGACATTATCTTTTTTGACACGTTCTACCAATTCTTCAATATGCAATTGGTCTGGCGTAATCCCATCAATCGGTGAAACTGCTCCGCCTAAGACATGATATGTGCCTTTATAACCATGCGTAGCTTCGATTGCATAAATATCTAACGGTTCCTCGACTACTAGTATAGTAGTTTTATCTCGTGAATTATCTGAATATAGTGGTGACACCTCATCTTTTTCGTCGATCAAAGCGAAAGTTACAGGGCAAGACTTAACTTTTGTATGTATATTTGATAAAGTTTCAATAATTTCCTCAGATACTTTTGGGCTAGATTTAAAAAGATAGTAAGCATAACGTTCTGCTGTTCGTGGGCCCACACCAGGCAACATGCCTAGCGCTTCAATCGCATTCTCGAGAGCTTTTGGTAGCATTTTACATTCCAAGACCAGAAAGACCACCCATCAAAGGTTTCATCTTATCGGTTGCGATTTCCTGTGCTTTTGCAAAGCCATCTCGCATACAGTTTTCAATCCAACGCTCTAGTTCATGAATATCATCAAAATCGATTTTCTCTGGATCAAGCTTTACTTTTTTTACTTTAAGTTCGCCACTGATTTGCACCACTACAGCGCCGTCGCCAGCCTCTACTTCTACAATTTCATTTTTCAATTCTTTTTGTGCCTTGCGAAGCTGATTAACAAGCCTCATTTGGTCCATTGTCTGACCCATATTATTCTCCTTTTTCTGTATATAGATATATTATATCAGAGTTTTCCCTCATCGGTGAAGTAATAATTCGAGAAAGCCGGTAGTTTTTGTCCTCACTCACACCATATAGAATTGCCAAGTTGTACGGCCTTTCATCATGTAGTTCATCTATCACGGAAATATCAGTCGAGTCTTCCAAGATTTTATAAAAATCATAGTGGTCGGATACAAGTAATGTTTCATTGGACAAGTTATGGCGAATAATATTTAAATCATAATAAAACTCGTTAGCAACATTTGGGTTGTATCTATATCCGTATATATATTGCAATAAACTAGGTATTATGGTTATTGCGAATAAAATGGAAAGCGGTATAATCGCAGCAATTCTGGCGTATGGGTTTTCTGGAAATAATCCATACCATTTCTCCAATAGGTATTTAAGACCATGGGCTACCAAAATTGCGATTGGCAAAATAAAGAAAATGATGGCATTTGGATTGAAGCCAGTAATAATTATTGTAAAAACCAAAAGCAACGAAGCGATCGAATTGCGTGAGGCAAAAAAACCTTTCGTGGTTGAAAAAAGACCAATTAAAGCTAATGCGAGAGTTGGCATACTTAACAGCGGCGTCAAAAACACGCTCTCGAGCGAGCCACTCCACAAGAATACAGGCGCCAATCCGCTGCCGATATTTCCAAAGAAATGAGAAGCATCAAAGTTGTTCGTAAATAATAATCCCATAATTGTATCGGGATGGTTAATTATATTCATTACTAGTATTGAAATTCCAGAAAGAATAAATGCACCTATAATGAATAGAGGTAATTTTGGCAAACTTTTTACAACAAAACGCAGGTGCGGCTGGCAAAACACAAAGATGACGCAAAAAATCGCAAAATACACCATATATGGTGTAAAAACTGAAAGCAATAATGCTATAGCAAAAAAGAATGAATATATTGGTTTTGGTCTTTTTTCACCTTGAATCTTAGATCCAAGCCAAAGTAATAGCGTAGGCCAGAACAAAATCATAATTAATGGCGTTCCAGAACCAGCTAAGAATAAGAATGGGGTAGATAGTACTACTAGACAAGACGCCAGCAGCGAAACGTTGCTCTTAAACCAACGATTTAATAGAAGGATTAGAAGTAAACCTAGAAACAGACCAATTATGATACTTGGCAATTTAATAGAATATGGTGTCAATCCGAAGATCATAATAGAGAGCTTTTGTAATACTCTATAAGGCAAATTAACCAAATCTCCGTTTAGTGGTGCATCAAAACTTAAATAATAAGAATGGGTAGCGGATTCCATCTCTGCTTCAGACAGACCACTCTGTGAAAAAAGCGGTAGTAAAAACAGTAAAAACACAAAAGCCGTGCCGAGTAAGATATATCCAATTATAAATCTATAGCGATATAAAAATAATTTCGAGATGATTATCTTTTTCACATAAACATTATAACATTTATTCGCGTGTTTTGTCGAGCGACATAAAACGTAGTAATTCCGGATGGAAGTATAATTCAATCTTGCCGACTGCACCATGGCGATGCTTAGCAATCAAAAGCTCTGTAATATGGTTTTCTTCATAATTATCATCAGATTTGTGATAATAATCTTCACTATGCATTAAAATTACCAAGTCGGCATCCTGTTCAATCGAACCAGATTCACGCAAGTCTGACAACCTCGGATGATTGTCGTCTCGCCCAGTCACATTACGGGAAAGCTGAGCTAAAGCTATTACCGGGATTTCTAATTCACGTGCCAAAATTTTTAACCCGCGCGAAATTTCAGTAACTTCTTGTACACGGTTGCCAGCGTAACGATCTGAACCCTGGATCAACTGCAAATAATCTACTACTACAATCCCAATATCATGATCATGCATGGCACGACGTGCCTTGTTTCTGAGCTCCATAACATTCATTGAGCTAGTATCATCAATGTAAATAGGAATTTCGTCCATTTCGCCTAATGCATCGCCAATACGCGAAAATTCATCGTCTGACAAATTTCCCGTTCGCATTTTCCAGTTATCAACACCAGAAACATCAGAAATCATGCGGTCTACAATTTCATTTTTACCCATCTCCATCGAAAAGAATAAAACACCTTTTTTATTGATACTAGCAACATTGTATGCGATATTTTGCGCAAAAGTTGTTTTACCCATACCCGGCCTTGCTCCAACGATTATTAAGTCGCCTTTTTGAAGTCCAGCCGTCATTTTGTCTAAATCTTTAAAACCGGTTTTGAGACCACGCAGAGTGCCTTTATTTTCACGCAATTTTTCAATACGATCAAACGCATCAGCTAAAAGTTCATCCATTGGCGTATAGTCGCTTTTTACAATTTTGTCGGAAACCTCAAATAACTGTTTTTCCGCAGCGCCCACTAGGTTATTTACGTCGGCATCATCTTCATATGCCTTATTGGCAATTTCGGTCCCGGCTTTGATTAGTTTTCGTCTCACAGATGCTTTTTCTATAATTTCAGCATAAGCTTTGGCATGTGATGCGGTTGGAACGAAGTTAGTCAATTCGGTCAAATATGGAGCCCCACCGATTTTCTTTAATTCTTTTGACGCTTTAAGTTCGGAAGTAATAGTTAAAAGATCTACAGGACGACTTTGGTTGTATAAATTTGACATTGCTTGGAAAATAATCTGATGTGACTCTTCGTAAAAATCCTTTGGCTTTAGTATAGTCAATATTTCTGGTAAGACAGTGTCAGAAAGCATAATAGCACCGAGCAAAGACTTCTCGGCTACAACGTCCTGTGGTGGCACGCGACCACTAGGACTCTTAGAACGGGCTGTTTCCTCCATCGTTTGATACCTCTCCACCCATTATATCAGAAATTTTTGAAAGCAATTTGTCTTTTGTGGCTGAATTTGGCTGTTCATCTTTATCGCAAATTGTTACATTCATTCCATTCGTGGCTTCAATTAAAATACGCTTATTGTTATCACGCGACAGAATAGTTTTAGAAATTTTTTTGGCCGGATAGATTTCAAGTGAATTGCCAACTACGTCATATTTACAATTTTTTAATTGTGAATAAATAGCATCATTCATCTTTTGTACAGTTTCAAGAAAAGCATTCCAGTTAAAATTTGCATTAGCAACTTGTCTTTCTAGTTCTACTATTTTCTCTTCATGTTTAGTAATTTCTTTTTCTGGCTTCGCAACTGGTTTAATAGCACTAGGTTCAGCCAAAATTGTAGGAATATTTTCGGACAATGCTACTAGTAATTTTGCTTCTGCAAACGGCGCCTTCACTTCTGGTAGTCTTGATAATAATCGCAACAATTCCGGTCTTGGGTTTTCGATAATTCTTTCTATCATTTCACTAGCTAAAGTTTCAGCTTTTACACCAGACGACAGGATGTCTTTCAAGTCACTAGCAATCTTGTTCATATTTCCAGACATGTAATTATTTAAAAGCTCAACAATTTTTTCATCTTCCGGTAAACCCATCGCCGAAATTACTGAGTCTCTCGTTATTATTTCGGACGATAGTGTAGAAATCTGGTCGAGCAATGACAAGGAATCTCGAAAGGAGCCACCGCCACGCTTAGCAATGATAGAGAGCGCATCGTCATCAATTTTAATTTTTTCTTCATCGGCGACTTTTTTTAGAAATTCAAGCATGACTTTGCGGTCAGCTAGTTTGAAGGTAAAAGTTTGCGCACGCGAAGTAATCGTCACCGGTACTTTATACGCATCAGTAGTCGCCATAATAAAAATTACATGTTTTGGCGGTTCCTCAAGTGTTTTCAGAAGTGCATTAAAGGCTTCTTTCGTTAACATATGTACTTCGTCAATAATGTATACTTTATATTTGCCACTCGTTGGCACAATAGCCGCTTTTTCTCTTAATTCCCTAATATTATCAATTCCACGATTCGATGCGCCATCAATTTCGATAATATCTACATAATCATCTTCAATTTCATATTTAAAATCATTAATTTCATGTGCAAATATCCTCGCTACAGAGGTTTTACCAGTTCCACGTGGGCCAGTAAAAAGATAGGCATGCGAAATCTTGCCTTGTTTGAGCGAATTTGACAAAACATCGGTAACCTGCTCTTGGCCAACTACTTCCGAGAGAGTTTTAGGACGATATTTTCGGTATAAGGCTTTCGTCATAAGCGACGCCTACAGAGCGGCCTCAACAGCAGCCCACGTCGCGTCTTCATTATTAGCTGGGATGGTTACGGAAACTTGCGAACCATCACGTAAATGGAAATAAGTTACGGAAGCATACAAAATTTGATATTCTTTGCCAGCTACTTCTACAAAATATTTATCATCATGGTGGATTAATGTACCAATTACAGTACGACGCTCAACTGGGCCAATTTGCTTATATAAGAATTTGCCATCTTCAGTAATGGTGAGCTTCATAATGTCGCCTTCCACCAACTTAGATTTTGAAGCATAGTTGGCTGGTACTGGATAATTCTTGCCGTCAGGGCCAATCATAATTTGGCCATCGAAAATTCCTTCAATAATTTTACCTTCCGGACCCGAAACAACTGTCTCGCGTGGAGCAGTAATGGTCTCACCGTCACCAAGAATTGAAACTAAAAGCTCTTTAGCTGCTGATAAATTAGTCTCAGCCTCACTAATAAGGCTACGTAATCTCTTTATTTGTTTTTCTGGTATTTCAGACATCACCTCGCATCCTGTCTAAATATAGTATTAATATTATATTATATCTGAACTTCATGTAAGTCAAGTTTTTTCTAACAAAGTTTTCCACCAGATTTTCATCGGTAGCTTGCAAAATGTTGTAATTTTTACATATTTAATCGGCCTTCCAAAGCCCAGTATGTCTCTTTCCGCCATAAATCATGGTCGGAATACCTTTGACGCGGATTTGTTGCTCGATAATTTGGCGGTTCTCTGCCATTTTATCAACTGTCTCTGGATAATCCACGATTTTACGGACTTCAGCAATACCAGATTCATCGAACCCGGCATCTTTTAACCAACTTTCTAATTGCTTGATTGCGTCTTCGCGGGAGAATTCATCGTTAAATAACATTTGATAAGAAATTCCATCATCATTTTTTTCTGTAAAGATATGGTCGAGAATAGCAACAGCTACACCAGAACGCAATTGTTCCACTGCGAACATATACTTTACTACAATTTCGGAATTTTTGAATTTGTAATTATTATCTACATCTTGAATTGCGAATGGCACCAAATGTACATCGTATTTTTCAAAGAATCCAGCCGCTTTTTGGTTTACATATGACCTAAGACAGGCTGAACAGCCGGGGTCGAATATATCAATTGCAATTGTCTTATCACCAGACGTATCCGTATCTATGCTGACATAATTAAAATCATAGTCTTCTGCGTTGTAGGTTTTGAATTTATCTGGTATGGCCTCAAAAATTTCGGCCCATTCAGTAAACCAACGCCCAGTAGCCTCGAAGATATTAGAAGGCTCTTCTTCATCAATTGAACAAATCTCTGCACCGAGTGAGCAGGCTGACGGCTTAGTTACGTTGCAACTCCCTAGTGCCCAGAGCGCTAGTAGTGATTTAATTGCAGTAAGAATTGCCCACACAGCCACTACTACTATCACAACCGAAATAACTTCAATCACTATCGACAAGGGCTTTACCCATTTTGGATGTTTAACTATTACGCGGCTTAAAATTGTGTTTTTGACATCATCCTTAAAGCCGGTTTCACATTTTTGCAGGCGCACCTTTTTCCATAAGCAACCCCAAGCCTTTTTGAACATCTTAAGATAAGCCTTACCAACTTTGGGTTTAAAGATTGATATAATGGCCACAAAAATACCAATGATGGCCAAAATAATAAACGCAGCTATACACACCATAATGACAATATTATAACACGTTAAACGTTAGTTTAATATTTTTCCAAGTATTTTTTTAACTTTATCGATGTCTGCTGGTTTATTGTGTAGGCCCAACGAAAATCTAACTAGTGGCGGCAGCCCCAGCACATGATCGAGATAGTAATGCGCACAAAAATATCCAGTGCGCGCCATAATATTTTCGCGCGACAACGCTTCGCCAAGTAAGTGTGAATCGATACCACCTACATAGAATGTCATGGTGGGGTTTGGTTCACGATTAACTAGGTGTATTTTCGGTGAGCTCTTCAAAAAATCATACAGATTATTGGTATTTTGCCAAAGATTCTCCCAATCTTTTTTCGGCAATTTTTCGAGCCAGTCAAGCGCGGCTCCGAGGCCCACAATTTCACCCCAGGCTTGCAAGCCAGATTCAAAACGTGTATAACGATGTTCTTTTCCCTCTGCCGACGCTATGAAATTTTTTTCCGTTACATCATCTACCATGCCGCCGCCCACAAAACCATAATCGAGTTTTTCCATCAATTCATCACGCCAAACAATCACGCCAAGTGAAGGTGCATATAATTTGTGTGCCGAAAAACAGATTACATCTGGCTCAAGCCCGCGAATAATATCAACTGAATGCGCCATCGCTTGTGCGGCATCAATTATGACGATGCCGTCAACTTTATGCACGGTTTTAATCAACTCTGAAATATTTAATAATTTGCGCCCGTCAAAATTTGAGGCACAATTTACGACTACGACTGCGCGTGTAAAGTCATAGTCTTTTGTATTAATTGATCCATCATCACTTCGCTCCATTACTTCACGTGGTAGCTTTGTCCGATCAGCGAACGCCATCGTGGCTAAAAATGGCGAATTATGTTCAATGTCGCTAGTCATTACTTTATTGAATTCACTAGCTTTTAATTGCGACAAAATTAAGTTAATTCCGTAAGTCGTATTCAAAGTAAAAGAAACAGTATATTTTTTTGGCTTTAATTTTAAAAACTTCAAAACTTTTTCACGGGTTTCTTCGACCTTTTCATCTGTGATGCGTCCCCATTTATATTTCACACGCTCGCCGCAAGAATTATGATTAATATAATAGTTATTTAGAGCGTCAATTACTGGTTGTGGCCTTAAACTTTGGCACGCCGCGTCTAAATATACTTCACCTTCACCTAAATACCCAAAATCATTCATACTACCGATTATATCACAAAAAACCAGAGCTATATTAGCTCTGGTCTTTTGTACAACTAGCTAACTTATGAAGATTTAGGCGAGCTCTACGGTCGCACCAGCCTCTTCGAGGGCTTTCTTCATCGCTTCGGCGTCAGCCTTTGCGACTTTCTCTTTTACAGTTGCAGGAGCGCCATCGACGATAGCCTTAGCTTCGCCAAGACCAAGCCCAGTAGCTTCCTTGACGGCCTTGATGACTGCAATCTTTTGTGCGCCAGCGTCTTTCAAGACGACGTCGTATTCAGATTTGCCTTCATCGGCAGCAGCGCCATCACCAGCACCAGCAGCAACAGCCACAGCTGCCACTGGCTCAATACCATATTCATCTTTGAGTAAGGTTTTAAGTTCGTTAACTTCGAGCACAGTCATGTTGACGAGCTCTTCAGCCAACTTTTTAATATCAGTTGCCATAAATTTCCTTTCGTAAGGTTAAATTAAGCGGTTGCTTCTTTAGATTCTTCAGCTTTAGCTTCTTCTTTTAGCTCTTCGGCCGGAGCTTCAGCTGGAGCTTCTTCTTTAGATTCTTCAGCTTTAGCTTCTTCAGCTTTAGCTTCTTCTGCTGGTTTTGCAGCTACGGTTTCTGGCTTGTTTTCAAGCGCAGAAACGATGCCGTTGATACCAGAGAGTAAGGTATCCACCACCTGAGCGATAAGCTCGTTCTTGGTTGGGAGTGAGCCCAAAGTTTTGACTTCTTCAGTTGAAAGATTATTGCCTTCTGCGTTGAAGCCACCAATAAGTTCCATTTTGCTGTGAGTTTTAGCGAATTTCGTCAAAACTTTCGCAGCATCGAAATCTTCATCAGTACCCATTGCGTAGAGCAATTGGCCAGTCAAATTAGAAGCGTCAGTATCTTTGTATGCTGCAATTTCTTTCATCGCAACTTTGACAAGACGGTTCTTGACGACCTTAATCTTAACATCAGATTCACGTGCTAACTTTCGTAGCTCTTGGAGCTCCTTTACGGTTAGGCCTTCGTATTTAGCGTAGACCACCATCTTAGAATTCGAAAGTAGTTCGGTTAAATCAGCAACCAACGTGTTCTTTTTATCTTTTGAAATTGCCATAAAAAGTTCCTTTGGTTATTTAATAATTTAGTTAGCTAATTGTTAAATAGCGTCACCAAATAAATTGAAGAATATCCTCGGTGGCATAATTAAAGGTAAACCTCGCCACTGTCATTGGTAACTCCCCTTATTATATCAAAAACTAATAAAATAGTCAATTAATCTACACCTTTAGAAGTGGCAAACTGGAAAATTGCCCCTACGATAGACAAGCCAATCAAGATCGGAAAATAGAAAGTTGCAGCATCAATATTACCTGCTCCCCATTTCAGGATGCAAGAAGTTAAAGCATATGCACCAGTGATAGCCGTCGCAACAATAATAGCTGGTTTCATCATCATTACGGCAACACCAGCTAGAACGATGCCAATAACACCACCGATGGCCAACGTTTGGATATCGCTACCAAAGTATTGAACCGTGATCAACATGGCCAAGACAAAAACAATGCCACCTAGACAGAGTTTTTCGATTGAAAACCCGAGCAGACCCAGAAGTAGCCCGCCAGCAATTGGCAGTAAGCTTTGCCACAAACTATTGCCAGCAATTTGTGGGACCATGCTATTAATCCATGGTAAGAGGTAAACCGTCAAATTAAGGCCCAACAAAAACCAGATGATAAAGAAGCCTATTTTTTTGATACGGTAACCAAACAGGAGCACCGCAAGGCCAGCAGCAGCCATGATTATTAATTCTGGTATTTCTATGCGAGTAAAATCTAAATTCATAAGCACATTATATCACATTGTATAAAAAACCAAGAGTTAATCAAAAAACCAAGAAAGCCCTTTTTCGGACACGCTCAAGGGCGCTCGCCCAAGCCTACGGTCCTCAAAAGGGCTATTCTTGGTTTTTTAAAACTAGTTGTAGAGATTTTCTACTGCAATTGATGGTCCCATAGTAGTGGTAATAAATACCGACTTCACATAGGTGCCTTTAAGCGAATTTGGCTTCTGAGATTTCAAGCTCTCAAAGAAGGCGTTGGCATTTTCGAACAATTTATTAGAACCAAACGAAACCTTACCAAGACCAATATGTACTATTGATTGTTTGTCTACACGATATTCAACTTTACCAGCCTTAGATTCTTTTACAGCCTTTTCAACGTCCATGGTTACAGTGCCAGCTTTTGGATTTGGCATTAAGCCTTTTGGCCCAAGCAGACGAGCATATTTACCAAGTTTTGGCATGTAGGCTGGAGTAGAGATTAAAACATCGAAATTAATCGTGCCTTTATCTAATTGTTTCAAAAATTCTTCATCTTCAGCAATATCGGCACCGGCAGCTTTAGCTACTTTACAAACGTCAGCTGGAGCAAATACAGCGACACGTACGGTTTTACCGCTACCGTTTGGTAGAACGATAGTAGTACGGATATTTTGATCAGCCTGGCGTGGATCTACGCCAAGA
The DNA here is from genome assembly GCA_017431105.1 of Candidatus Saccharimonadota bacterium. Lineage (GTDB taxonomy): Bacteria > Patescibacteriota > Saccharimonadia > Saccharimonadales > Saccharimonadaceae > Nanosyncoccus. Next base: position 193,966 of record JAFRLS010000003.1, read on the forward strand.
CGCACATGCGCTTCAAGAGTAGCATCGAATTTAACTGGGCTAGCCTTAATTGCAAGCTCAATTGCGTCTTTAAGGCTATAGGTTTTACCTTTTTCAATTAATTTAGCTGCCTCTTGGTATTTTTTGCCACGGCGCTCAATTAATGGGCGTGTTATCGGTTTAGCGCCTTTTGGTTTCTCGACGGAACCTTCAGCGGCACGCTCAGCCTTACGAGCCTGGCGTTCTTCCTCAGCTTTTACTTCCTCAATATGTTTTTTGGATTTTTTACCAGATTTAGCAAAGACTTCCTCTTTAGTATTAGTCGTTTCTTCGACAACTTCAGTTTTTTCAAGATTTTTGGCTTCTTCTTCAGCCATAATTATCCTTTCTGTGGTAATAACGAGCCGTAGCTCTCCCAACCTTAATTTTTCTAAATTATACCAAATTTTTTTAAAAAAATCAATGAAAAAGGGAGGTCTTGTGACCTCCCGTGGCACTTTACCCGTCGTAGCCGTTGTAGACTCCTTTTCGAGTTTGTCTGCGCCCCTCGCTAGAGCAGCGGCTTGGGTCCATTCCGAATACGTAACTTTTTCCATTGCATTTTTGTTCGATTTCGCGTTCGAAATCGTAGATACGCGCCGTTAAGGTACAATACGAATGGTTATACTGAATCATGTTTTCAATCTTTCGTAAAAGAGAACTAAGTTCATGATTCCGTAGGCGACTAAGGTAATATTTTGCCTCACTCTCGTCGAACACTTTGAAGAAAGGGACATTAGGATAACTCTTAATATCCTCCTCTTTGACTTTATGGAGCGGCAAAATCCCCATTTCCCTTTTTGTGGCTACCAGAAACCGGTATTTGATTACCTTAGTACGATAATCCTCGGCCAACCGTCGCCACAAATGCATAACCATTAGCTCGCATTTTGTCCTGTCGAAAAACTCTAAATGTGCCATTTTTTCTACCCTCCCTAGATTCGGTGAACAAAAAACCACCGTCTTTTAATTATATCACAGTTACAGATAAAAGTCAATAACACCTAAGTATAAAAAATGAGCCATCCAAGGCTCATTTTTTATTAGAGACTGATTAATCTTCTACGGTTACACCCATTGAACGAGCGGTGCCAGCAACGATTTTTACAGCGCCTTCCAAATCAATTGCATTGAGCTGGTCCATTTTTTTCTGGGCGATTTCTTCGAGTTGTGCGCGGGTGATTTTGCCAACTTTATCGACGTTTGGCTTGCCAGAACCCTTCTCGATCTTAATAGCTTCACGAATCAAATCATCTACTGGTTGGCCAAGGCAGGTCCAATCGAAAGTACGGTCTTCGTACACGCGAATATGTACAATTACGTTCTTTCCCATGAACTCTTTGGTCTTTTCGTTAAATGGATTAATGAAATCCATCATATTAAGGCCCCACTGACCAAGCGTAGAACCAACTGGAGGCCCAGCTGTAGCTTTACCGCCAGGGATGCGAAGTTTCAAATTACCGATAACTTTTTTCTCTGCCATCGTAAAATCCTTATTATATTTAATAGTTTAGAAGCAATACGTAACAGCTTTATTATATCACAATTGTTTTACTTGTAAAGCATCAAGCTCAACAGGTGTCTCACGACCAAACATAGATACCATGACTTTGAGTTTGCCTTTAGCGGCATCAATTTCGGAAACTGTGCCATCGAATCCTTTGAATGGTCCATCAGTGATTGATACCACTTCGCCAATTTCATATTTAACCGAGAACTTTGGATCCTCTACGCCCATACGTTTCTTGATTTTAGCGATTTCCTTTTCAGATACTGGTGTTGGTTGAGTACCGGTGCCGATAAACCCAGTTACACCAGGAGTATTACGGATAATATACCAGGTTTCATCAGATAATTTCATATCTACTAGTACGTAGCCCTGTAAAATTTTACGATCCACAACTTTACGTTTACCATTTTTAATCTCAATTTGTTTTTCTTTTGGCACAATAGCCTCAAAAATCTTATCAGCCATTTCAACAGTGCCAGTACGCTGGTTAATCGAATCGGCCACTTTATCTTCATAGCCACTATAGGTAGAGATTGCGTACCATGCACGGGTATCATCATAACGGTTTACTGCCATTTAAACTCCTTATTTTATAATTAAACTAAATAACCAAGTAAAGAACAAATCGAGTAGTGAAATAAGTGCTACGAATAATGCCGTATAGATTATTACAGCTAGCACCATTTTCCAGGTTGCTTTGCGGTTTGGCCAGCGTACTTGGCGGATTTCTCGCCATGAGTCACGTATATAGCGTCCAAAAGCCACAAACGGCCTAAAGAGAATGAACACTTTCTTGTTAGATTTAGCTTTCTCGGCCTTTTTGGCTTCTTTTTCAACCTTTTTGGTAGCTTTGCGATTGGCTTTGACTTGTTTTTTGTCTTTTATTACAACTTTTTTTCGAGTAATCGAAGCCTGTTTTTCGTCCTTATCTTCGGAAGAATCGCTGGCTTTGATTTTGGTAATTTTTTTTGCCATTTTACTCCTTTGCATCAAAAAAGTCTGATACCAGACTTGTCAATAGTATACTACGCGTTTTTGTGCTCGTCAAGATGCTCTTTGAAAAATTCTACGTCACCGAATAGATAATTTAAATAATCTTTGAGCATTCTAGTGCCGGAAATAATTGGCAAATATGCTTTAAGTTGTTTTTGAATCAAAAATTCCAAATCAAAATCATTACTCCAGACGCTAATCGCCTCTTCCATGCGTTTATATAACTCGGTCAACTCTTCTAATTCGTTAGTGCCATGCACATTTAGGTAATTCTCTGCCGATACATCTGCTACACCGCCGTCATGAGTTGAAATTAAAAGATTTAAGTTGGCGATATCTTTTTCCCAAGACGTACCACAAGCCTCCAGGCCGACAATTGGTATATTTATAGCGGTATTGGAACCACAAGATAGCCCATAAGCTAGTTTTTCATCATAATCAGCAATATAATGCACGTGGGTGTTCAAAAATTCATCTTCACGAATTCTAGATAGAATATCATATAATTTCCGCGACATCACATTATCACCGGTGTGAATTCTGCCAGCGATAATATAATGCGCGTCGCGGTTCAATAAAATCTGCTTCAATTTTACTAAATCTTTAAACGGTAGCTCAGGCCGTTTATAGTCTACAAATCGGCGTTTAAAATCGAAAATATAATCCTCATCAGTAAAACTTAAAATTTCACCATTTTGGTCTGGGCGCGTAGATAAAGTTTCGTTTAAAATTTCTCGCCCAAGGCTTTTTAATTCACGGATTTTATTAGCCGTTAATAACGCTAGGTTTTCAACATAATTTACACTTGGGTAGTTAATATTATCTAAAATTTCAGATTTTTTATAAAATGCCAAAGTGTCCGGCATCGTCCATTTTTCCAAGTCAATCCCGTTGGTCACAGCCTTGAATTTTACTTTGTTTCCGGCCACGTCTTTGTAATTTGCTACGCGCGCATGGAGTTTGGAAACACCACTCCTAAGTTCTGCAATTTCAATCGTTATAGAAGATAATCGAATTTTACTATTCACGAATTTGTCTTCTAGCCATTTCTTGACGGCCGGAGATTTAAGGTTAGGATAAACGAAGCGCTCAAATTGCGAAGCATCAAACTCGGCCTCCGCGGCCTGAACCAAAGTATGATTAGTATATAAAGTATGCTTGCGCGTATAAACTACTGCCTCGTAAAAATCCATTCCATTTGATGTTAATTCATCAAGCCTTGCTAACGCTGCAAAAAAAGTTGCTACTTCATTTAATTGCATAATGGCTGGTTTTAAACCTAATAACTTCAACGCTGCATATCCGCCAAACCCAAGCGCCACTTCTTGATACAAACGATGGTCTGATCCGCTCATATTAGAATATAGTTCGCCAAAATTTGGCTCAGTAATACAAATAATTCGGGTGTTTTTGAATTTTTTTTCAATAACTTCTAATGGACAGAGATTATCGCAACATTTGATATTTACTGTATCTACTAAACGATAACCAAATTTGTGGTAATCGACATTAATATTTTCGTCTATTACTTTGCCATCTTGAATTATTTGATGTATTTCTTTCGGGTAAAATGGCGTGATTAGTACAAAAGGTACTCCAGTTTGCTCGGCCAAACGTCTAGTATCAGCTGCCAACACACCGAGCCCACCACCACCGCGGATGCCATTTTCTTGGTCGTAAATTTCAATTGTCCAATATGTATAAGGTCGCTCTGGCGAAAGCATTCTTGTTAGACGCTTACGTTCAACTGCTTCTTCAAAATCATCAATATCCTCGATATTTTCTAGCGGATGATAAAAATATGGTTCGTCTTCCATTCCGCTTATGATTATATCATATTAGTACCAAAATTCTTTTGGTAATTTATCGGCGATACGTTTATGAAAGTCCCAGTCAAAACCATCTAGTCGCTTAGTATCTTTGGTTCTAAAATAGGTCTTTTTAATGTAGTCTGCGGTCATGATTTCGCCAGGTATCAAGTCATAATGCTTTTTAATATTGAGCCCACGTCCATAGTTTTTGGGCGGTTTTATGGCGATCGGCAAAAAGTCGCAATCTATATCCTTGTCTTGATAGAGCTTTACGGCCAGCATCGACATGGTCGGGATGATATCTTCTTTTTTGTCGTAGACATCCTTATTTTTGAATACCGTAGCTTGACGCGTAGCTGAAGGTGCCACAAAGATTACGCCACCTTCTTTTAAAATATCGTGCGATAGATTAGTGTAAATATCACGAAATTCACGTTTAATACGATTGCCGGCATCGTAAAGCGGAGTACCCTCTTTTAGATTCATCTTTTTCCAAGTTGAAGGCGTGATAGTCGGCGTAATAATAAATCCAAGTCGTTTGATTCGCTCGTAATTTGGCGCCAAGGCTTCATACCAAGGCAAATTTACAGGAAAACAGGTTATTTTATCGCCCATGAGATCAGTTTTCATAGTCATAATACGACCAATTTCACCCAGAGACGGATGATTAAAGCCTATGACTAAACCATTTTCAACGTTTTTCGGCATCTTATCATATGAGCCCGGGGCGATTTTCGATAAAACTCGGACTAGTTTCTCTTGTGCTGCTTTATTATGCTTAGTAGGGTTGTTTTTTGGCCCGGTAGTACGAAAAAAATAATTCACTACAGCATTGCAAGCTTTACCGACTTTTACCATTTCTTTGCGTAAATCTTCAGCGCCAAGTGAATCTAACAACGAATAATTTTCATGTTGAATTTTATCAATAATTTCTTCAGCGGATAGTTTTTGTAGTTCGGTTTTTGTGAAAATTTTTTTCTTCATAGGCATGAGACCATTATAGCATTTTTTATCCTTTTATGATAGAATATAAGCACGCTGGGGATTCGCCAAGCGGTAAGGCAGTGGGTTCTGGTCCCACCATTCGGGGGTTCGAATCCCTCATCCCCAGCCACGAGAATTGTCCTAACTGATAAGAATAGCTTTATCTATTGCAAAAATACACAAAATCTGTTATAATATAGTGCATGAACTTAGTTTTCAAGTTTGTTCTTTTATTTTTTTTGAAAGGTTGGTGATATGGATGTTAGCAGAAACCGAATTGGATCGTTTGAAAGCAAAGAAACAGGACGCCTTTATAAAGAAGCAGACACTATTTAGAGAGTGTAAAGACATAAAAAGACGTATAGACGACCTGTATAGCGAATCTCGGCAGATTTTCGATGAAAAGGCCTATGCTTATGACGAAATGAAACGTTTGGAGAAGAAAGATAGGAACGAAGAAGATGCACGACGTTGGCACGATGAAGCTCGTAAACATCAAGATATCTATGAGCTTCTTGAGCAAAAAATTGCTGAACTTTGTAAGGAAAAGGAATCAGTAAAGCGGAAGGTTGATAGTATGAAACCTAAGAAGTATTCTGATGAGTTTAACCGAGCAAAGAATGCTTTCAGGTGTGCTAAGGCACGATATGAGTCTATTCAAGGTGAACTTAGGGCTGCCAGGCGTGAGCGTGATCGCAAGAAAAATGAATTTGAAGTAGCCCAAACAGAATACAGCGAGGCCGAAGTAAATTACTGTTTCGAACTAAGAAATAGTAAATCTATGAAAAAGCGTAAAGCCACAACCTAAAACCAGAAAACGTCGAGTTTAACTCGGCGTTTTTTATTCGCTACGGAGCGCTTCAACCGGATCTTTCTTTGCTGCGGCCTTTGCTGGGATTAAGCCACCAATCAAAGTCAGAATTACGCTAAGGACAATCAATATTAATGCGCTTACTGGCACTAATGTTGCTGATAAAGGTATGTCTCCAGTAAAATGATGTAAAACTAAGTTGATGATCGGGATGCAGATATACGAAATAATTATACCGAATATGCCAGACAATAACCCGACGATGAATGTTTCGGCATTAAATATATTGGAAATATTACGTTTGGAAGCGCCAATTGCACGTAAAATACCAATCTCTTTTGTTCTTTCATAAACCGAAATGTAAGTAATAATCCCGATCATAATTGATGACACGATGAGCGAAATAGAAACAAACGCAATTAAAACATACGATACGGCATCCACAATAGTTTTTACGCTGGACATTAAGATCCCTGTCGTATCAGTGTAATCAATTACTTTGTCGTCTTGGTCGTAAGAGCGCATCAAATCATTATAATTATCCAAAAAATCAATAAAATGTGTCTTACCATCAAAAGTATTAAAATAAAATGAAATTTGAGTCGGATCGTTTAAATCTTGATATCCCAACATTGATAAATTTCCTGCCAGAGTAGACTTTTTCTTGGTGAACATAGCTGTCACTACGCGCGACAGTTCATCTTCTGTAAAATTCAACTTAAATGCACCAATAATTGCATCCTGGTCCACATGGAAGGCATTAGCAAAACTACTAGTAAGATACGAAGTTAGCCCCATCACACTAGACGCAATTTTAGCCTTCATCGTCAGTTCGGTTAAATTAATCGCCAAAGTTTTAATAATTTGCTCGATTGTTGCATTAGTCTCGGGCATATTGAGGATTGAGGCCTTTAAAAGCCCGGTGTAAATCGTCTTGAAGCTAAAATTTTCCGATTCTGGAATTTGATATTTTTCTTCTAGTTCTACAAAATTTTGTGTCGCCATAAATTCGTCCGCGTAATCGTTCATTTTAGTCGGGTCAAAATCAGGCTCTGCCATTTTGTTAGCGATAAAAGTCGCAAAATTCGTCTTTAATTCCGTTAATTCATTACTTAACTCATCCTGTATTGGCGAAATATCTGCCGTTATATCACTTAATATTTCAGTTAGATATTTTGTGGTTTCTGCAGTAATAGCATTTTGGTCTAGTTTCACGCCAAAAGCCTGCGCAAGTTTCTCGTTGTCAATTGATACTAAATCCGAAAATTCAAAGTCAAAATCATTCCCCTCCTCACCAAATTTAGTATTAGAAAAAATGTCAACTTCCGGGTTTTCTAGTTGTTTTTTTACAACTTCGGTTGTGGAGGCATTGTTTACAATATGTGTAACTAATGACGGTAAATATGCTACGCCACTACCGCCAGACATAAGTTCCGCGTCCATTACGGCTACACCAGTAATTTTTAATTTTTCTGCGTTTTGATAAACATTTTTCATGTATTCTTTATCACTAGTCATATCCTCGTAAACAGCATATTTGCTATTGAATTTATAAATATTCGTAGCAGCCACCAAACGCAAGTCTACGTTTAATAAATCGTCGTAAGTGAGCACCAAAGGCTCGTTATGGATATCAGCGCTCTCACCACTCATAATCTTAGAAACAATTTTATTTAGCTCGTCAGTATCATGGAACCCAAGCGAATATGTTAACACTTCCGAAATTTCATCACGATTATTCAAGACAACTAATAGCTCGTTGTATTTTTCTGGATATCGTCCGGCTAAAAGTTCGGTGTCGTTCTTCAAATTCTCAAGCTCAAATTGTCTAAACACAGATGTCATTGAAGAGTAATTTCTAAGTAATGATGTTTCCCCGACTAAAGACGTAAATAATGTACTTGGATTCATTTTGGCAATTGCACCAGTTGCATCCACGGTGTAAATTAGTGGGTCTACATTATATTCATATTCCATTAAACGAATATCATCCTCAACTTCATCATAATGTTTTTCAAGATATTTTCTAAAACTCACCAAATCATTATTTGAAACTGTGCCTAGCGTAGAAGTTAAAACCTGATTCTCATGCAATTTTCCGTCACCAACGTCACTATTACCACCAGCTAAATTTAGCAAAATGCCAGTCACATCAGCAGATTCTTTCATTAAGGCGAGCGGATAAGAAGTTAAAGTATCTTCTTCGATTTTATCAATATAATTTTGGAAACCAGTCGATACCGCCAAAATCAATGCAATACCGATAATGCCAATTGAGCCAGCAAATGCTACTAATATTGTGCGTCCTTTTTTAGTTAATAAATTATTGAGTGATAATGAGAGTGCGGTCAAAAACGACATTTTAGTTTTGCGGCGCTTTCTAATTGATTCCGCTACATCTAAATTAGTCTTAACTTTACCATCATATGGATTAGAATCGGAAGTAATTTTGCCATCCTTCAATTTAATAATGCGAGTCGCGTATTCATCTGCTAGGTCTGGATTGTGTGTAACCATGATTACTAATTTAGATTTAGCAATCTCCTTTAATAAATCCATAATTTGTAAACTGGTATCAGAATCGAGAGCCCCAGTTGGCTCATCTGCTAGTAGAATATCTGGATCATTGACGAGCGCCCTTGCGATCGCCACGCGTTGCATCTGCCCGCCCGAAAGTTGATTTGGTTTTTTGTTGATTTGGTCCTTCAACCCCACGTCTTCTAGTGCTTTTTTGGCTCTCCGATTCGCTTCGCGTTTTGAAATCCCAGACAAAGTCAAAGCTAACTTCACATTTGCTAACACCGTCTGATGTGGAATTAAATTATAGCTTTGGAACACGAATCCAATTCGGTGGTTACGATACGAATCCCAATCTTTATCACGAAAATCCTTCGTACTAATTTCGTTGACTTTTAAATCGCCAGTAGTGTAATGATCGAGCCCACCAATTATATTAAGTAGGGTAGTTTTGCCAGAACCGGATGGTCCTAAAATTGCCGCAAATTCCGAAGCACGAAAATTAATCGACACCTTATCGAGGGCCTTATGTTTCAACCCACCAGTCTCATAGACCTTTGTAACTCCCCTTAACTCCAACATATAATATATATATTATATCATGCTCAAAGTTTTTTGCTTATATAAATATAAATATTAATCTTCATTGCCCAAAACTCATCACAAAAATCTTGCTAAAAAAGCTTTACCGCGTTATAATAAGGATAAACATAAGGGAGTAGCATATAAAAGTGCTTAAAAGTCGATTATTTAGAATGAAACTTAGCTTAGTGTCATTGTTATGCTTAGCGGGCGCTATCGTTTTGCTAAGCCATAATATTCCTTCCGCATCCGCCGAAACTGCAATCTTTTCGCTCAACGTAACTGATACTGTACTCGAAATGAATCTATCAACTAATAATCTAATCATAGAACTTGCACCAACTAATAGTACCCCTGATACAGAATTTGGTAGTATAACAGTTAACGTTGGAACCAATAATGCTAATGGTTATAACCTGTCTATGTCTGGCGGTGGCAGTATATATCGAGTAGAGCGGATAGAAGAAGATATTCCACTTCCATCAATCGGCTCTATTCCCTACATCTCCGGTGGTTATAGCGCTAGTGCATTTGCAAGTAGTAATGATACTACTAATAAGTGGGGCTATTCAATTGGCAATGGTAACTTTTTCCCATTAGCCGCTGATACGCCCATTGAGTCTTATAATAGCGCAATCAATAGCCGTGCTTCAGTTGTTAATTTTGGTGCAAAAGTCGATTATAGCCAAGCGGCTGGTATGTACCAGGGCAGCATTGCTTTTAGTGCAGTTGCTAATCCGCCCGAGATTTATTATATGCAAGATGTTGCCACGTGGGAAAATATAGTAGGTGATGATATTGACGGTCTTGATGTCATTGATAGTCGCACTGGTTATTCATACACTATAACAGAGAAAGATGGTCTATTAGTCATGACGGATGATTTAAAAGTTCCTGCTGGCACCCAACTGACTACCGCCGATTCAGACGTTTCGGCAAGCTTTACCTTACCTACCGAAGAATGGACTTCTTCTGATCAAGATTACTATTGCAAACCCATCATGAAAGTTGTTGATGGGGTATATTATTATAACTGGTATGCCGCTACTGCCAACTCAACATCTTGCGCTAATCCAACTTCTAGCACCAATGCTACTGCCTCTAACGACGCCAGCTCACTTGGCTCCATTTGCCCTAAAGGCTGGACATTACCAACCCAGCAAAATGCTACAATATTCACAGGATCTGATTATGAAGTAAATTGGTACTTCCCCGATACCGGTTACGTTGTATCTGGAGCTTATACTGACGGCAGGAACAATACTATGGGGTCAACAGACATCGGTAAAGGCTACTATTGGCTAAGCACTAGAGCAAGCAATGAGGGTGCATATTCTACACTATTTCAGGTTTATTATTATGGAGGAACCCAAAATGTATCCACAGCAAGCTCAAATAAATATGTAGGCGCCAAAGTGCGTTGCGTACGTGCTCATCAGGACGCTATTGCTTTTAAGGCCGGTGATGGCATTGAAGCAATTATGGTTGCTGATGGTAGTAATAAATTTGCGCCCGCTTATGCCACGCCTGGTTCACCATTAGTTATTACTAACCCAGGCGAAGGCACAAAATTTATAGTTACTGTTATACCAAGACAAGGCTACATATTAGACGCATGGGAAGGTGACTATGACCTCCTAGATAGCGATACGCTTCTAACCACATATTTCACTTCGCCGGCGCTAGATGAACCGGCTGTGCTAGAAGCTGTAGGTACTGCTGGACATTATGATTATATGCACGAAACCACTACATGTAGTACCGCTACTAATCTCACCGATATCCGTGATGGCAAATCTTATGCAGTAAAGAACCTTAACACTTATTGTTATATGCTAAGCAACCTAAGACTAGATCCAGGCATTACCTTAACCAGTACTAATTCTGATATTACCCCAAATAATACCTACCAATCATTTACCACTCCTATCGAAGCCTGGACTTCCTCTAGCCAAAACTACTATTGCAAAGCTATTATGAAGAAAATTAATAATGAATACTACTATAACTGGTATGCCGCTATGGCTAATCCATATGTATGTGATAATCCTACTGCTAGTACTAACGCTACTAGTGAAAATGACGCCAAGTCACTTGGCTCCATTTGCCCGAATGGTTGGACTTTGCCTCGCTACACAACTCAGGGTATAGGCGTGGGACACCTTTGGAATAGTAATAGTAACACTAACACTGGTATGATTGCTACTACTGGCTATTCTCACAGTGGGTCTCAATACGCTGTTGGTAATTTCGGCGATTGGTGGTCTAATTTACGATATGATAGCAATGATACCGAATCATATAACGTAACCTTCACTGGTGGGAGTATTGCCCGCAATATTAACACTAAATACTACGGTTTTTCTGTGCGTTGCGTGCTTAAATAATCCTTTTTTGTCTTTTCTACTTATGCTATAATTAAGAAAAGGAGGTCATGTGCAATTAGTTGCGATATTACTTATCACCGTCTCTATCCTGACACTATTGTCTGGTGTAGCGGTATTTTTTGGGGCATCGAAAGGAGATCGTGCCCGCTCGGCGTGGTTCTTTATGGCCACGGTTTTTGCCACCGTCTGGATGGTATCAATCTCTATTTTCTTAATTGCTAAGCCAGAATGGTATGATATTATGCCACGGCACGTTAACTGGACTTATATTAGCTCCATATTTATCGACGTAGCACTCCTTGGCTACATCAGCTGGCGCTACAAAGCCGGCAAAATTGCTACCATTACTTTCCTAGCTTTAGGGTTATTTTTAACCGGATTTTTCGTACACGATCCAAGCCTACTCTACACCGATATAGTTCTAGCTAATACTGGTAACAGCCTGGTCACTAATATCGGGCCATTCTACTTCATCTACATTGCTTTCTATTGTTTATTGGTCCCAACCATCATTATTACTTTGCTTTGTCAAATTCTAAAATCTACTTCTAAGCGTATACGCGGTGGCGACCTAGTCTTATTAATTGGCTTTGCGATTTCCGGTACAATGTCACTTATCTTTAATCTCATTCTTCCCCTGTGGACCTGGAACCTCGTTTGGCTTGGCCCACTTGCAGTAAGCACCACCATTATTGCTTTCTACTATACAATTTTACGCTTCCGCGCGCTAAATCTTTCGTCGCGCTGGCTTAAAGTTTTATCATACATTGTTATCATTACTTCATCTGCGGTCATTTATATGGTTATTTTCTATGTTATATTTGCCGCTATGTTCCGTGGTTCTACGCCATCGGTAGAAGTAATTGTGTTAAACTTCGTTATGATTCTAATCGTATTACTCCTCACCCCAGCAATGAGTGAGCTCAACATGTTTGTACGCTCGCTCATTTCTAACCAACAAATTGATATGGTTTATATTATTAAAAAACTAAGTAAAGTTAATCTCAGCAGCAATACTGATTTACGCGAACTAGCTACTTTTCTTGCGGAGCATATGCACTTCGAATATATCGGCATTATGATTGATGATCAAATTTATGGCTCCGCTCCACGCCGATTTTCTGCCGACGGCATTAAACTAATCGATAGTCTTGGCGAGCCAGAACAAGGTGTTTGGCAAGAGTTCGATGAATCTTCTGAGGTTTGGCAAAAGCTCGATCTTAGCGCCATTGCAGCTTTACGCACGTCTGGCGGCAAAACTTTCGGCCAAGTGATGGTTGGCAAACCACTTAGTAAAACCAGTTTCACCCGCCAAGATTTAGTACAAGTTGAGACAATCATTAATTTGGTAGCCGTAATTATTGACTCAGGTAGTCGTAGAAAGGCTAAATAATGGCAGCAATGCTAAAGCAGACTAGATGGACCATTTTGCTATCTATTAATGCTGTAGCAGTGTTGATTGCTGGCATTTTGATCGCCAGCGCCATCTGGTTTGGAGGCGGCACCGAATTCCGTGTGGTTGGTGAACGTTCTGACATTGTGGAAGATAGTGTTGGTGAGATGGCCCTGCTCGAATCCGTTTCTGATTCTAACGCCAAAGTTGACACCGTTAATGTTACTGGAAATGATGATTATATTTCTACGTCTAGTCATGAATTTGATAGTTCAGAAGTACCAGACGGTGAGCTGTGGAACGAAAATTCCATTATTATTTATGCCACACCGGATATCGATATCTGTGTTAGTGGTAGCCTTTCTGATTTAGGCTCTATGTACTGGCAAACTTCTGATACGAATGTGATTTCAGGTTTTTACGATTCTGCCCGTACTTGGCTTGGCTATAGCGATGAGACCTGCCGCTACCCAGTCATTAAAGGCTCTGGCACTACTACTATTATTGCAGGGACTTATGACGGTCGACGTAAAGATTCAATTTCTGTTACAGTGATGGATCCACCAGTTGAACAGTGGAAACATGAGGTCTTAACTTTGGTTAATAAAGTCCGCACTAAAAACAATCTCGGCCAACTCGTTTGGGGAACAACTTGCGAGGACGCCGCCGATACCCGCGCCACCGAAACTATTACACTCTATGCTCATACGCGTCCAGATGGGCGCAGTTGGGATACAGTCTGCCCCACCCCAACTTCCGGTGGCGTAAGTGGTGAAAACCTTGCCATTGGTAACGCTGCCGTCTCTCCAGCTAGCGTAGTGGCGCTCTGGATGGGTTCTGAATCGCACCGAGCCAACATTCTAAACCCAGAATATACTAACCTTGCCGTCGGCTTTGTTTACGAGCCAGATACTACTTATCGCACCTACTGGTCTCAATTCTTTAGTACGTTCTGATTATAAAAAGCTTCTTCAATCTGAGCGCCAAAATCTCTAATTTGTTGATAGCGTACGCCGCTCGTCATCACTACTGCGATAAAATGACGATCCTCATTTACGAAATCTAAAATCGCTGCATCGTCATAAATTGTCCAGTATTCCTCATTCCAATTCCATCCGACTTTATTATATACATTTACGTTCTCTGAAAATCCACTCGGTAACCCCTGTCGCCAATCATAAGTAGTAGTAGGCTGATTTAAGAACGAATCTTGTATTTGAGCTATCAATGTCTCATTGGTAATATCTGGGTGCTCGTAAAAAAGCTTCATGATTTGCATAATTTCAGTTGGTGTAGCTTCCAGGTTCGAGACTATTACGTCTGTAATATCAAAATCATTTTGTACAATTTCATCTAATTCATCACGCCCTATTATTGCCCACAATGTCTCAGCGCATGGCGAATAGGATTCGCGGATTGCTAAATCTAGACACTCCAATGCAGAGTGCCCAGTCCAGTTAATCACCCCATTTGGTTCAAGCAAACCATTTTGTACACGACGATAGCCTTCGTATACTACGAATAATTTGTAGAGTGAAGCAGTTTCAAATTTCATATCGGCATTATACTTTCCTACGACCTCTTCGCGGTCTAGGTCATAAATCATAACACCTTTCCTGCCACCGATAGAGTTTACCCATTCGTCAACTGTAGGCTGAAAATTTATCGGCGTAATTTCTATCACCGGTTCTTCTGGCTGAGGCTCAGGTACAATTTCTATTTCCGGCTCTACGGGCGACTGTTCCTCATTATCTGATCGCATAATTTTTAATATCAGAAAAACAAACACGAAACTCATTACCGCCACAGCCAAAATCAGCACGAACTTCGACCAAAAGACTCGCCGGTTTCTTATGGTCTTACGCTGATTAGCCTTTCTAGGAACCATTCCCTTGTCTCCTCATCCATTAAACGTGTTTGCATTTCATCGCCATACACCGTTGGTACGATTTCGGTTTGTAATAATTTTCCGTTGTAAAAATGATGCACCAGCACCAAGCTTCTAGTAGTGCCAGGCCACCAAATTTGGTCGAAGAATAAATTACCCAGCCCGTAATAAATTGCTCCATCGCCATAAAGTTCAAAGGTCTGTGGTTGATGCGCCGCGGTACCGACTACCACGTCTGCCCCCATATCAATAAGAGATCTAAAGAAGCCAACTTGGTCACCTGCCGATGAATCAGCATAGTCGCAAGTGGCATCTTCATAGGTTGAAGCGTATGCGTTGCACTCGTAGTATTGAATATCTACAATCACAAAATCACCTCTAGCTTTAGCTTCGGCGATTTGTGCTCCCGCTACTTCATCGTAATATTGGTTGGCACCCGGTGTATCATCATAGGTTGCTCCACCAGTAGAAAGATTATAAGCTAACATGGTAATGCCAGTGCCTTTTTCATCAATTTCGAGTGGCGCAGCCGCTTCGTCAGCAGTTTTACCGCCACCGACAATCTTAATTCCATTAGCAATATAGGTATCAATTGTTTCAAGCGCCGCTACGTCGCCACAATCTTGGTTATGGTTGCCAGTTAATTCTACTATATCCAAGCCTATCGACAGTAAAGTATCTACAAATCTTTTATCGGAACAAATATTGCTTGCACTGGCGTAGTCTGTAAACGACGATTCATTCGAAGTATGAGTTAAATCGAATTGAGAAAGAAAATCTTTAATATTCTCTGCAAAATATGTCGCGTCGCCCACTCGATATAGTTTCTGGTTCATCCCACGCGAGAGCGCCGTCACGCCCGTCTGCGCAAATGTTAAAACCGTGTCGCTTTCTGGAAAGGTTTTTTGCAGCGCATCGCCTATTAGTGGCGCAATTTCTTCCTCGTACAGCTCCGATTCAAAACTAATGATTCTAAATACCGCTCCGCTTTTGAAATCATCCAAATAGTATTGGTCATTAATCTTTAACAACCTGCGCGTAAAATCCAAATCGTCTACCGGTATTAATTTATAGCTACAGTCTAAGCAATTAGTAAATAATTCATCTGCCGACGCGACCGTGATACCGTTTTCTATACTATAGAAATCCGTCACTGGTACATATATATTATAGAGAAATTCTCCTTCGTGAAGCTCCGGCAATGCCAGCTCGTTTCGAGCTGATATGGTGACATCTTTATCTAAATCAATCTCATCCGTAAAAATCTCTGCCAAAACTGCTAACTCATCGTCATTTAATGATTCGTCATAATAAACTACACCTGGTATTCTGAAAACCCCGGTCTTTGTGAAGTATTGCACACCGAAAAAAGTCCCTACAAAAACCAACACGAATATTCCTAATCCACACCAAAAGATTTTTTTACCACGCTTCCTGCCTTTAGCCATACCTTTATTATAACATATAAAATGTTATAATAAGGTTATGTTCAAGTGGGCAAAATTGTTCAGTCAGGATAATGCTGAAAAAGAAATCTTATCACCAGATAAACGCATCCGCTGCTTTTTTATTCTA
Organism: Candidatus Saccharimonadota bacterium; assembly: GCA_017431105.1. Taxonomy (GTDB): domain Bacteria; phylum Patescibacteriota; class Saccharimonadia; order Saccharimonadales; family Saccharimonadaceae; genus Nanosyncoccus. Next base: position 210,435 of record JAFRLS010000003.1, read on the forward strand.
AAAAATAGCGGAGTATTTTATCGCATAGAAAAAGACAACAAACCCATCGTTGAATTATCGAGATTAGGTTTTTTAATCTGCGGCGAAAAATCTCTAGGTGACAATTTGAAATTAATTCGCTATCACACCAAGCGTTGCGACGAAAAGGTTGAACTACATTGGGGTGAAGATCAATTTTTGCAAAATAATTATAATGAGACTACGTTTTATTTGGCTGAGACTAAAGACTCCAAACGTATTATGACTTTAAAATTTAGAGTTTTTGATAACGCGGTTGCTTTTCGCTACGAAATCCCCCCTCAGCCCAAATTTCAACGCATTACTATAGCCGATGAGCTCACAGAGTTTAATATTAATACCAACTCAATCGCTTGGAAAATTCCCGCTTTTGAACCAGACCGCTACGAATATAATTATGAAAAGGCCAGTGTCCACGAGTTAATACATTCCGTGCATACCCCACTTACTATCAAAACTCCAAACGGATATTATCTATCCTTGCATGAGGCCGCACTCTATAATTATGGCTCTATGACAGTCAAGTTAAACGATAAAAATAGTCTCCAATCCGATATTACGCCACTTTCAGATGGGACAAAAGCCCACGTTAATTTGCCATTTGAAACACCGTGGCGCCTCATTATGATAGCTGATTCGGCTATTGAGCTTACTACTAACCGTGTTATGTTCTGCCTCAACGATCCGCCTGCGCAAGATTTTTCTTGGGTCGAACCTATCAAATTCATTGGCATTTGGTGGGCTATGTATGTAGGTGAATGGACTTGGGCGCCCGGCGAGCGCCATGGAGCCACTACAGAACACGCCAAAGAATATATCAATGATGCCGTTGAGCTTGGTATCCGAGGGCTCTTAATTGAAGGCTGGAACGATGGCTGGGAAGGTAATTGGTTGGAAAATGGCATTAATAATAAATTTACCGTCTCGACCCCGGATTTTAATCTAGACGAAGTAGCGCGCTACGCTCGAGAACATAATATTGAACTTGTCGGTCACCATGAAACAGTTGGTTTTATCGATAATTACGAGAACCAACTTGAAGATGCTTATAATTATTACGCCTTAAATAAAATCCACTATATCAAAACCGGCTACGCTGGTAGTATGATGACAATAAATGGCCGGCGTGAATACCATCATTCTCAGCTTGGCGTTAATCATTATCAAAAAACTCTCGAACTAGCCGCCAAAAAGCATATTTGCCTAGATATCCATGAGCCGATTAAAGGTACAGGTATTGAGCGCACTTGGCCTAATCTCCTCTCTCGTGAGGGTGCTCGTGGCCAAGAATATGAGGGTGGTGCTTTATCGCCATCTCACGCTTGCTTTCTGCCATATACACGTCTACTTTCCGGTGGTATGGACTATACTAATGGGATCTTTGATATAACCAATAGCATCAAACGGCTTTCTACTACGATTTCGAGACAACTAGCCTATTTCGTCACGATATATTCTGGTATGGCTATGGCTGCTGATCGTCCATTCATGTATAAAGAGCGTTTCTCGGACTTATTTGAGTTTATTAAAGATGTCCCGACTAATTTTGCTAAAACCATACCCCTACTTGGCGAAATTGGTGAATATTATATTGTGGCCCGTAAAGATAGAAATAGTGAAGATTGGTATATTGGTGGCGTCACGGACGAGAATTCACGTCGTGTTAATATTAGTTTAGACTTTCTTGACTCCGGTGCCTACGAAGCGAAAATCTACGCCGACTCTGAAGACGCGCATTATCGTGATAACCCATTTGGTCACGAAATCCAAAAAAAGCATGTCGGCAGAAACGACACGCTTAAAATTTATTTGGCCCCCGGTGGCGGTTTTGCTATTCATCTAAAGAAGACATGATTTCGGCGGTGATAATCAATCGATGTGTTGCATCACCATCTTCTAAATCATTTCCTGCACAAGTCATAATTATTAGAGTGTCAGTTTCGGCCGCACGCAGCAACTCTCGCATATTGATATTTTCTTTTTTATCTACGATGATGTCCTTTACTAGGTAACTATAACCATTGTAGTTTACGATATCTCCAACCCAAATTTGATCTAACTTGCTGAAAACAGTACTCGAATGTCCAATCAAAAGGGTTTTGTTTTCTGACCGAGAATAGCTTCCAACGATAGTCCTCGGCGTTTTTAGTTGATGATCTTCTATATTAAGAGTCGTTACGTCAGAATTTAGGTCGATGGCTGGGATTTCAAGATTTCCAGAAATTTCATAATACGTCGCCCCTGCAGATGTTGGAGTTAGCCCAAATATCAAGTAGACAACAAAACAAACTGCATAAAGTGGTATGACGATTTTGCGAAAATCTAACCTCGCCCGGATTTCCACACTCCTCCTTTTGTTCCATTATAACATAAGAATTATTTAATATGCTATAATTTTGTTAATGGAACGCATATCTGAAGTTATCAGTAATATCTATCAAAAATATCTTCCGATTGCCAAGAAATTTGGGATTACGCTGGATTTGGACTTTCCAGATGTTACTCTTACGGTGCATGAAAAGGCTAAACTAGAAAGTAGTATCGATAAAAATATGCGCTTAGCTGTTGACCGTAGCAAAGACACCAAAAACGCCCGCATTATTATTTCTGTTCGCCCCGGCAAAGTCACTATTATCGACAACGGCACTACTCTTAGTAAAGATACAGCTAAATTAATTTCCAGTGAGCACGTTAAAGTTAGGTCTCGCGTCGGTTTTGGTACTACAGTCACGATCGAATAATTATACTCAACATTTTTTAAAACATACTCCGAGATTTTTGTGTCATACACCAGGGGTAAACAGCTTTAGCTTTTTTTCATGCACTTTATAATTTTTATCATGCTCGTAAACTTCGGACCAAAAAGCTTTGGAATGATCCATGTGGTTTAAGTGTGCGAGCTCATGTAGAATCACATAGTCTCGCAAAATTTCCGGCAATTTCATCAAACCAATATTTAATGAAATTGTTTTGTTAGACGAACAACTTCCCCATCTCGTGTTGGCGTGCGTTAAACGACATTTGTCATATTTGTAGCCATATAATTTGGCATAATATTCCAAACGATAAGGTAAATATTCTTTCGCTTTTTTCATTAAAATCTTTTTTTGATAATCTCGCGCCCGTTGAGTTTCCGGATTGTTGATCGGTAGTTTTTCACGAATGATTTTACGATTTGAGTTCAAAAACCGCTTTGCCAAAAAATCTGAAGTATATTTCGGAACCGACATCTGCAATCTACCGGACGTCGAAATCGAAAATCTTACCCCACGCGCTAACGGGCTTTTCCTGACTATTACTTCACCAAATTCTTTATCGTCGATTACCATTGGCTAGACCAGCGAGTACATGCTTGGTTTGAGTCTCAAAAGTATGTTTACCAGACAGGATAATCGGTTTTTCTAAATCGGTAGGTGCTTCGGTAGAGCCAACGAACTCCTCATAGGCATCTTTAGCCTTAGTCATTGATTTGTAACGGAATTTCATGCGATTTTTGATGGTAGAAACATCAGTTTGAATCCAAATTAAAGCACTAGTGTATCCAGCATTAATAAAGATATTCCTCATTAATCTACGATCTTCTTCAGTGCTTAGAATTCCTTCAATGATTACATTTTTTCTAGTTTTAGTCACTAATTCTAGCGCAAGACGAATTTGATCATCCGACAGCCCAGTTTGTCTCTTATATTCTTCCAAATCACAAAAAGCTAAATCGAATTTATTCGCAAACTTCTCTGCAAAAGTCGTTTTACCACTACATGGCGCACCAAATACCAAGAGAGCACGTGGTTTGTTTTTCTTACCTTCCATAATAAATATATTGTATCACAAAAACTTATCTGAAGACAAATTAATTCTTAAATAGTTTACGGTCTAAGCTCAGTTTATCCACAAAATCCGTGATTACATGAATATCATCAGAAATTTTCTTTAATTCTACCTGCTCATCAAGTGGTTTTCTTGCTGCTGGCGGCTCGAATGAATCTTTGCCATCGTTTAAGCCAACGATTAGCTGATTATTTAAAAATCCAAACATTAAACGATATTTATACCTTTCGCCAATGGCTTGTATTTTTTCCATAAAAGCCGGGTCGAGAATATAATAGGCTTCAAACCCATCATCACCAAAAATGCGAAAGCTTTTATTGAAATCAGTTGATTCAGTGCTGATTTTTGAAGCTTTCCTTCCGGTATTAGCATCTTTGCCAAAAATTCTATAGGCTCCAAAACCTTTGCCAACTACCTCTAAACGAAAATTAAATTTTTTGGGAAATTCGAAAATCATAAAACGCCCACGGAAAATAGTTACATAAGTCGTATCGCCATCAGAGTCTGTATGTTCTTCTTCGATATGGGCGTCTGCCTGCATAAATGAAACGTCTCTATATTTTGCAATAGTTAAATCGTTGGAGCTATATCTATCGCCAGTGTTAACCATGCCAGTATTTTTTAAAACTTCTTTACCAATCCCGGCATCATGATTGTATTGTAGATTTGTAAAAGTTTGCTGCAAATTTTTTTCGACGAAATAAGCCTTATACGTTTTACGATACAGCGCAGCATCTTTAGATGTTAAAAGTGAAATAATAACCGCAGAAATAACTAGACCCATAAATAACATCATTATGGTTGGCATAATCGAAAAAAGAGATATTTTTCCTGAAATAATAACAAATAAAACGGCAAATAGTACAATTATCGCTAGGATTATCCAGGCTACACGCCAATATTTCTTTGTTTTATCATTATATTTTTGTCGAGCTGATTCAACGTCTTTAAAATCCATAATTTTATTTTACCATAATTAGTTATTTACACCATGATGTGCGGCAAAAGATGAAGCGTCGAGTGTAGCAAACTTATATCCATTTGACAGACAATATGTAATAATTTGTTCTACGGCGTCCACTGAAAAACCTTTGATGTCGTGCTGCAAAACTAGAGAGTCGCCGTATTCTTTTAATGCGTATACTACATTTTCAAAAACTTCCTCGGAGAAATTGGCAGTATCTGCGTCTCCAGAAGAAACGTTCCAATCAAAGTAAGTAAAGCCCCGGTTCTCTACTTCGTTTACCAATTGGCTCATAATGTGTGTGCCGCCATCATAACGCCTGCTCACCGTGTTCGAGCTTCCACCCGGAAACCGCATTAAATACGAAGTATAACCCGTAATATTTTTTACTCGCTCCTGCACGCTATATAAATCTTCAAAGAAAGTGTCTATATTCTGATAGATATATGAATAATCATGCGAATATGTATGCAGGCCGACCGTATGGCCTTCTTGGTATTCTCGTAAAATCATCTCGTCGCTACCTCGGCCAGTCACAAAGAATGTAGCCTTCACATTATACTTTTTCAAAACATCCAAAAGCTCCGCCGTGTAGTCACCAGGCCCATCATCAAAAGTTAAGTATACTGTGCCATGATTTTCTGGTATCACGTTAACCGTGCGTATTGCTGTGGATAGATTTCCAGATTTATCCTCCGAGGTATAATTAATGATATAGGTCCCGACCACTCTAGTATCTACTACGCCATCGATTTTAAATTCTACCTCATCACAATCATCAATTGCAACGGCACCCAGTTCTTCGTATTCGTTAGTATTAACTAAAATTGTAGTATAAATATCGCCATTTAAAGTAATCTCTGGCGCTGTCTTATCTGACGTTGCACAAAAACTGGCCGGCAAATTAGCCGGCCTTTCGAATATTTTAGCATTTATAACTTTCGCTGAAACAAAGATGACGACATTTATCACTATAATTAAAGTACAGACTGTGCCTAATATTATTCTAGATAAATGGATTCTTGGTTTAGACATAATAAATTCTGGCAGGGGCGACAGGAATTGAACCCATATCTACGGTTTTGGAGACCGCTATACTAACCGTTGTACTACGCCCCTTCATGATTCCCTTAACATTTTAACATAAAATGTGCTAAAATGGTATAGATGAAAATACTTATGCTAGGATGGGAACTGCCGCCGCACAATAGCGGTGGTCTTGGTGTAGCTTGCTTAAATATGGCTAGAGCTCTTTCCCGCCAAGGCGCTGACATTGATTTTGTGGTTCCCTACAAGGCTGAACATCCTGAAATTAATTTTATGCACGTGGTTTCTGCTACCAAGTTAGACCCGATTTATCGTTACGGCGGTGGTTCTTACGAATCACTCCATATTCTCGAAAAAATCATCCCGACTTTTGATTCGGATAAACTAGTTTCAATTCGCGACATTCAAAAAAGTTATTGTGAATTCGTTGAAAAATACCTCAAAGACTTTAAGCCCGAAGTTGTTCATGCGCATGATTGGTTGACTTACGAAGCTGGTATGTTGGCTAAGAAAGAGTATCACATCCCACTCATCGCTCATGTACATGCCACCGAGTATGATCGTGCCGGCATGCATACCGGAAATCCCCTAATTCACGAGATTGAACACGAAGGCTTAATGATGGCTGACGAAATCATTGCCGTTTCTGAATCAACCAAGCGTATTATTCACGAAAAATACCATATTCCACTAAGCAAAATCAATGTAGTTTACAATTCATTAGATGAAAACTACGAAAAAGACGATTATCATTTTAATAAGAATATTTACGGATACTTAACCTCGCTTAAGCAAAAAGGCTGGTCGGTAATTTCTACGGTGGGGCGTTTTACAATTCAAAAAGGTCTTACCAATTTAATGCACGCTGCCGCTCTCGCCGTTTCCAAAAACCCTAAACTCATGTTTGTCTTTGCTGGTGATGGCGAGGAACGCAACGAGCTAATTGAACTTGCCGCCGATCTTGGCATTTCCAAAAATGTAATCTTTACCGGGTTCATCCGTGGCAAAAAAATCCGCGATATCTATTCTATTTCAGATATCTTTGTTATGAGTTCAATCTCAGAACCATTCGGCTTGACAGCGCTCGAGGCCGCTCATCATGGCGATGCTTTAATCTTGACTAGGCAATCTGGTGTTTCTGAAGTTATCTGGTCTGCTATGACTTACGATTTTTGGGATCGAGAAAAACTTGCTGACGAAATTCTTGCCATTGTCGAAAACCCAGCCCTGAGACAAAGCTTACAAGACAATGTCCGCGAAGAATATCACAAAATATCTTGGGATAAAGTTGCAAAAAAGTGTCTCCGGATATACAATAAAACAATAAAACATAAGAAGTATTAAAATGCGTGCTATTTGTTTGTACCTCCATATCCACCAACCAATTCGTTACCGCGAATATTCAATTTTTGATGTTTCAAATTCTTCGGACTATTTTAATGATAATTATAATGGTCGACAATCTAATGAACGTATCTTCCGTAAAGTAGCCGAGAAAAGTTACTATCCAATGTTAGATTTACTCATTGACAACATAAAAAAACATCCAGACTTCAAAATCTCACTTTCTATTACTGGCACATGGTTAGAACAAGCTGAAAAATGGGCTCCTGAATTAATCGACAAAATTCGTTTCATGGTGAGTCGTGGTCAAGCTGAAATTGTTGGTGAAACCTATTATCACTCGCTTGCGTTTTTTTATAATTTAGATGAATTCAACGACCAAGTCGAACTCCATGCCAATAAAATCAATCGACTTTTCGGTGTTCGTCCTAAAGTTTTTCGTAATACAGAATTGGCTTACAATGATAGTCTAGCAAAATGGGCCGAAGAACATAATTATAGCGGTATATTAGCTGAGGGTTGGGATAAAATCCTTGGTTGGCGCAGTCCAAACCATGTTTATCGCCCAATCGGTTGCAAAAATCTCAAGCTCCTACTCAAAAATTATCGTCTTTCTGATGACATCGCTTTTCGTTTTTCTAATCGCGCCTGGAGCGAGTGGCCGCTTACGGTACCAAAATACCAAGATTGGATCAACCAAGATTGTCTGCGCGGTAATCTCGTCAATCTATTTATGGATTTTGAAACATTCGGCGAACACCAATGGAAAGACACTGGCATTTTTGACTTCATGAATAATTTCATCTCATCCTGGCTAAATGAATACGAAAATAAATTCGTTACTGTATCAGAAGCCTGCGAGATAGAAGAACCGGTTGACGAAATTTCAATGCCAAATACTATTACTTGGGCCGACACTGAGCGCGACCTTTCGGCCTGGCTATCCAACGCAATGCAAACTTCTGCTATGGATAGTCTTTACGGCATTCGCGAAAATATCTTAGCCACAAAAGACGCCAAACTTATTTCAGACTGGCGTTGTCTTACTACGTCAGATCATTCATATTCCATGTGTACCAAATATTGGAACGATGGCGACGTCCATGCCTACTTCTCGGCCTACGCTTCGCCATATGAAAGTTTTATGTATTTTATGAATGTTTTGCGTGATCTTGATTATCGACTTTTGGAATTACATCAATCAACGCTTGATACAGATCAAGCTTCGGATCAATTTTAAAGTTTTTCATCGAAGCTTTATTAGAAAATTTAATATTTTTGTAATTTCTTAAAATCACGATTGGCGTACATTCGTTACTTTCGCCCATTAAATTTACCGCCATCGCCGCAAGCGGATCAATCATATCTATTTGCGTAATATGCATCGCTCGCCCAAAAATGTCTTCTTTGCCACGAATATCTTCTAGGGGTTCTATACCGGCTAATCCAATAGCAATACCAGTTACGCCCCAACGAAGCGGTGTAGTGTGAGAATCCGTCGCTACCACACCAAGTCGAGTTAATTTAAATTTCTTCATTAAATATTCCCGCACCTCTCGGCAAAAACTATCAATAGCTTTTGGCCACAGAATATAATATCCATCAGCATTGCTTTCATCAATTCCCGCCGACGGAATCAACACACCCTGCGTTACGGTCAAATTCACATGAAAATTCCCTGTTTTATTTATATATGGCAGATATCTTTCTGCTTCTTCCTGGATTAGATCCTCTTTGGTCCTGTCACCAATTTTTACAGTTCTGCCTTGATGAATGCCAATGATTTTGGAAGTTATAAAAATAATATCGCCATCCCGTACCTTTAATTTATCAAAAATATCCCATATATCATCTTTTGGTGGCCTCACAATACGGGTTTTAATCGGCAGAAATTCTATTTTCATAAATATATATTATATATCAAAAAATCCCCTCTTCTGAAGGGGAATTTTTTAGCGTTTCTTTTCCTTGACTTCATTACGACCAAGATTTTTCTTGGTTTCCGTAAAGAGTACATGCTTACGAAGTACTGGATCATACTTCTTTAAACTTAGTTTATCAGGAGTATTCATCGTATTTTTCTTCGTGTAGTAAGCACGCACGCCAGACTCCTCAGAAACGAGGCCTACGAGTTTTCGCTTAGTATTATTCTTTTTTGCCATAATTATCTATAATGATACCACAGTTTCTAAAAAATGTAAAGAAAAGGGCGTGAGATCAATAATTGATTCACGCCCTCAACGGTGATTAAACTTTACCCTTCCCGCCACAGTTCGGACAATCAATGTCCGGACCAAGCAATTGAACAAGTTTGCCACTACCTCTACATCGAGGGCAGGTAGACATTATTCTACCCGCACAAACGTGGCGCTTGTATTCTTCTTCAGTTAGAAGAACTTTACCACATCTATTGCAGGTCCAGGTCAAGCATATCACCTCCTTCCAAAAAGAACTCGTTCCTCAATATTTTTTGAACGTTGTCAATATTATATTAATTACTTTTTACTTTTGCAAGCAGAAGCTCGATAAATTTAAAAATATCTTTAAGCCCGAGATTATCATTCGGCTCTATCATTAATTCTGGATCGTCAAGAAAGCTAAGCGAAGAAACTTCAGTGTGGACTGCGTTGATTAAAATTTTTAGTTCTTTTTCGGCGTCATCATCAAATTCATATACTTTATCATAAACTTGCCCATCTTTATCTGGAGTCACAAACAAAATGTGGGCTCTTTCTACCTTATATTTTGCATACTTTTTAGAATTATTTAGTAGTAATTTATAAAACCCCAGTTGCAGCATATATTTATAAAGTGTTGCATGGGATTGCCATTTTTCCTTATGGTAGCCACCAGTCTTAAAATCATAAATTTCAATCGTTTTAGCATCATCGTCCATGATAATATGATCGATTTTACCAGTAACTGGTACCCCATCTATTACTAATTTTTCTGGGCCAAAATCCACCTCCGCTTTGCCACAACGTAAAATCTCGCCGAAGTTATCAAGCGCTACCTCAAGATCTGCCAAGCCTTTTTCTCGCACTTTCTTCACGATATCGGTCGACAGATCTTTTTTATTTAATTCATTCAAATAAAACTCAAAAGCTTCCTCATTAGAAATATTCTGATTCGTAATTGCCTCAAAAGTTTTATGTACTAAATCACCAAAGGCCAGCGCCTCGGTCTCCGGTTCACGCGGCGCTCTTAAGATATAGCTTTTGAAAAATACTTTCGGCCCTGCATAAATAATGTCAATAAAAGTCGTGAGCGCCGAGGCCGACATTCGCCAATTTTTTACGCGCTCTTTATAAAGCGAACGCATATCTGGCGATTTAGCCGTATATGCGGTCAGCCAATTTTTAACATTGCTCTCTCTTCTCATTACGTCTGTCGTGTTGTATACTTTTATAACTTTTTTGGTTGGTAAAAACGGTGAAATTACATCATCGTCATCAATATATTCATCGAAATATTCCAATCTGTCTGGCGACTTCCCATTAAAATCATGCAGCGAGTTTGTAATATAAAGCGATTGTTTTGCCCGAGTTAATGCCACGTAGAGAATTCTTAACTTCTCACCATCAGTCATACCAGTATGCCGAATTTGTGTGAGATTTTTTGGCAGAGCTAAGAGATTATTGTTCCCCTTTCCTTTACCCCAAGCCATATGATCAGCTGAGACTATAAACACGTGTTCAAATTCTAGGCCCTTAGCTTTGTGTGCAGTGAGTACTTGTACAGCTTCATCAGCATCGCGATAAGGGCTAGAAACATTCAGCGGCATCTCTGCATCCAGATAATCATCCACCATCTCTATCAAATCACTGAGCTTCAGCACCTTATCGCCATAATGTTTAGCTAATTTACCCATTAATGATGCCAGATTTTCATAAAAACTAAATCTTTCAAAGTCGTCTAACTTATCTACATGCATATTTTTAACCAATTCATCTAAAAACACATTCAGAGGCTCAGTTAAAGACACAGCCACTAGTTTTGCAAAAAATTCCGCTACCCACTTAATCTTTGGATTTTCTGCTCCACTCAAATAGTCAAAAACCGCCTTTCGGTCAACTCTAGCTTGCCCAACCATTCTGACTACGTCTAAAATCGGCAAATCAAAAAATGGGTACGATAATATCTCAAGTATTTGTACTGTAGATTTTTTATCATTGGCAATTTCATAAATAAACCGGGCAATCGTCAAAACTTCGTGGATCTTTTCATCTTCAAATAAATTATCGCGTTTTTCATAAGCAATCTTAATCTCATCGTGAGATTTTAAATATGGAAGTAGCGGCTCAAAATATTTCGTTTTATAAGAAATAATTGCAATTTCGTTTTGTTTTACGCCACTTTTTATCAGTTCGGCAACTTTGTCAGCCACAAATCCATACTCAGCATCAGACGATTCAAACTCATAACGATAAATTTGTGATTTTTCAGGTGCTGGCTTATGCGCGATTAGCTCTTTATCTGCAAAACGATCCGGCGCTTGATTTATAATATGGCGCGAAAAATCTAGAATTTCCTGCGTACTACGATAGTTTTCTACTAAAGGTATTACGTTCGCATTATAGTGCTTCTGGAAGTCAGTTAGATTAGAACTGAGTGCCCCTTGAAATTCATAAATCGCCTGATCATCATCACCTACCGCCATAATCATTGGCTGTTCATAATCCGTCAACTTCTTCACGATCATAAATTGTGACGGGTTAGTATCCTGAAATTCGTCCAGTAAGATAAATTGATAGCGTTCTTCAAGCGTCAACTTAAAACCGGTGTCTTTTTGCAATACTTTCACCGCCTCTTCGATCATATCGTTAAAGTCGTACAATCCGTGTTTTAAGAGGTGGGCCTCGTATTCTTCCATTACATTAGCGATTGAAAGTAGTTTTTTGTTTGCCACTCGGTCGCGCAAACGATAGTTGTTCTTTTCGTCTTTTTCAAAATATTTGTCTTTCCAGTCCGACAACGGTTTAATTTTTTCATCCGACTCGGCCTCGGCTATGGCAGCCTTCAAGTCCTCAGTTAAGCCAACAATCGAACGCTCAATCGAACCCAAAATCACCGAATCATTATCATAACCCTTCAATATTTCATAAATTGGCTTATAAGCATTGTCATAAGATTCTTTAAAAACTCTAGGTACAATATTCTTTAGCAACGGCGAAATAGCGCTACTTAAAATCTTTGAGTCTTCAATGTTTTGCTCGGCAATTTTTCGTAAATCAGCCGCCGAAAGTCCAGCTGCCTTGGTCTCAGAAATTACACTAATAATATCTTTTACATTATCACCCCTCAAAATATCTTTACCAGATAAATTACCCTGGATTGTTTTAACTATTTTAAATTGCGTCACTTCGTCAATCGCCGCATCGAGTCTTCGATCATAATCTGGCGAATAATTTTTATATTGCGCCAAAATATCCGACCCAAAAGCATGATACGTGCCGATGTTAACTTTCATTGCTTCTTTACCGACAATAGTTTTTAAACGTTCTCGCATATTATTGGCGCCAGAATCAGTGAAAGTAAGACATAGGATATTTTCTGGGTTTGTGTCAGTATTTTTTAAAATATAAGCTACTTTCTCAGATAAAAGTTGAGTTTTCCCGGTACCAGGACCAGCCAAAACCAACAAAGGCCCATCCAGATATTCTACCGCTTCTTTTTGTTTTGCATTTAAGCCCATTTGTCACTCCTAGAAATTAAATCTCTTAAATATGGTACATTATCTGGCAGCTTTATCTCACCACGCTTAATTCTCTTCAAAGCCGATACTCCTTCCACAGTCTTTTCAGGCAAATAATCAGGATCTTTACGCAGTTTATCACCGAACTCATAATTTCTTGAAGGGTAGCCACAAGTTAATTTTAGATCACTAAATCCACAAGCTAAATCTACAGTCTTCGGATTCGCCCCATTAAAAGCTAAGATTTTTTTCATCTCGCTAGCGGCCATCTCGACAAAGTATTTCCAATCGTTGCCACTACGTTTTAACCCTAATATACCAGCCAGAATTGCATAGACATTCTTTAGCGCCCCACACATCAACACGCCATTCTCGTCGTCAGTATAATCAAAAGCAATATATTCAGCATCAAACATTTTTGCTAAGCGTTTATCCGTGATAGTTAATTTAATCGACTTCTTAGCTTTAATATCATCAGCAAAACCCGGCCCAGATAAAATCATGTAATCATCAAAATCTTTGAAAGCCTGATTAGATAAAATTCCTTTTGTTGCTATAATCAACGGTATTTTTTTCGGAAGATGCGGCAAAACATATGGCGTAGACTTAGATGGAAGCGCCAAGACAATATATTTAGCCCCGTCTACAACGTCATTTAAATTTTCGCGCCCAAATTTTGAATCATAATAATCGATGTCATATCCCTTATTAGCTAATATTCCACCTAGCGCAGTGCCAAAAGCTCCCGCACCAATTATTGCTATTTTCATTTCCCACTCCTATATTTTTCTATTGCGTCCCTAAGAGCATCATGCCCCAAAATCGAACAATGAAATTTATGCTTGGGTAAATTCCCTAGATAATTATCAATATCTTTAGCTGTAATATTTAAAGCCTCATCTAAAGTCTTCCCCTTCGCCAACTCCGACAGAGCCGAAGTTGAAGCAATCGCCGAGGCACAACCATAGGTTTTCCAGGCGATATCGATAATCTTATCATCCTTCACTTTGATAAACATCTTCATTTGATCGCCACAAATTGGATTACCGACTAGCCCAACCGCATCAGCCTTAAATTTTGACTCATCCCCCATCAGAAAATTGCGTGGATTCAAGAAGTGATCTTTTACGATATCGGTATAAATCCATTCTTGCCCGTCACTTTTGCCGTCAGAGCTTTTACATGTTTTCATTTTTCCTCCATCTTTAGCGTACTGATGCCTTGTAATCTTGATATAATGCCTGGCAATACGTCCATAACTTTATTTATATCATCTATACTGCTATCTATCCCAAAAGAAAATCTAATCGAAGAATGTGCTACCTCGGCATCACCAGTCTTTGCCATTAATACATGACTCGGCCTAATATCGCCAGACGCACAAGCCGAACCAGTAGAAACTATAATGCCTTCAGCATCCAAATACAGTTGAATCGACTCACCTTCAGCCGCCCGAAATGAAACATTTAAAATATTTGGTAAGGACTTGCTGTCCTCAATATCGGTGTTCAGGCTACTCCCAGGAATTTTCTTTAAAATTCTTTCCGCTAATAAATTTCTTAACTTTCTAACGTGGTTAGCGTAAGCATCATAATAATTATCATCTTTTACCTTCTTCAGCGCTGCACCAAATCCAACAATCCCGACCGTATTATATGTCCCGCCTCTACGCTTCTTTTCTTGGTTCCCGCCAATAATCAATGGTTTAAATGGTGCTCCGTTTCGTATATATAATGCTCCCACACCGACAGGTCCACCAATTTTATGCGCTGAAAAAGTCGCATAATCCAAATGCATCTCGTGTACATTGATCGGTATTTTACCCAGGACTTGTGTTAAGTCTGAATGCACAAAATCACCATCCTGATGTGCCTTAGTTATGATACTATCAATATCGAGCAATTCCCCAGTCTCATTGTTTGCCATCATATAAGAATATAACTTCGGTTTTTCTTCGCCACCATAAACCATAGCACTTTCTAAAATCGAGTGATGTTCTAAAGGGGAGGTTTCGATTTTATGCCCTTCAAAAGTACGAATCACTGTATTATTAGACTCGCTCGCTCCAGAAGTGAAAACAATTTCATCCGGCAACGCGCCAACCATCTCAGCCAAAAGTTCCCGAACTTCTTCGATCTGATTCATCGCCAAATGTCCAGGCGTATGTAAAGCCGACGCATTAGCAAAATATTCTTTTTCCGCTTCATGCATAGCTTCCAATACCTCTGGCCATAGCGGCGTTGTCGCTGCATAATCCAAATACACCATAATATATATGTATTATATCAGATACAAAGTAAATTATTCCACTTTCAAAATTTCGCCAGTACCAAGCCTAAGGTGCAATAAACGTTGATTTTTTGAGCCACGGAACCTCAAACTCAAATCTTTTTGACCTAAGATAAACGGGCCATCAATTAATGCGTCCAGGGATGTCAGGAATTCCCAAGCTGTACCACCAGCCGCCTTAATCTGCTCGTATGTAAAGCCCGAAAAGCTCCAGACATTCCAGCCCAATTCTTTACGTACATAATCCGCAATCTCTTTGCAAGCTTCTGGCTGGACAAAAGGTTCACCACCGCAAAACGTCAAACCAGCCTGGCCTTTAAATTCAGATAAACGCTGCTCAATCTCGTCTATATCAATGAGAAATCCGCCATCGAAATCCCAAGTTTCTGGATTTTGGCAGCCTTTACAATGATTCGGACAACCTTGTGTCCAAACCACCGCCCTGAGCCCGTCGCCATTCACAATATTATCATGCTCAAGTGGACCGCTTAAACGAATCTTACCTTTCGGCGGCTGCTTGGCGGTTTTAATATTCTGAACAGCTATTTGATCCCATTGATTCATTCAGCATCACCTTTTGCGCAGTGACAAACTCTATCAAACGGTACGTCACCTTCAAGACGACCACAATGCGGACAACGCTCACCAGTAATAATACCAGAGAAGCCACAAACTGGGTCACGATCCACTGGGTGATTAACTGAACCATAGCCAATGCCAGAATCGTGCATTTTACGGATTACTGACTCAAATGCCGCAATATTTTGCGATGGATCACCATCAAGCTCGATATAAGTAATATGTCCGGCATTACATAGGTTATGATACGGTGCTTCAATATCAATTTTATCGAACGCGCTAATTGGATAATAAACTGGTACATGGAATGAGTTAGTATAGAATTCACGATCTGTCACACCTTTAATTACGCCAAACTCCTTTTTATCAATCTTGGTAAAGCGACCTGCAATACCTTCGGCTGGAGTTGCAAGAAGTGAAAAGTTTAGTTTATATTTCTTGCAGTATTCGTCACATTTTTCACGCATATGAGTAATGATATCAAGACCAAGCTCACGAGAATCTTCATCTTCACCATGATGTTTGCCAGTCATCGCAACCAAAGTTTCAGCAAGGCCAATAAACCCAATCGAGAGCGTACCATGTTTGATAACATCACGCAATGTATCATTTGGTCCCAACTTTTCTGAACCGAACCAGTTGCCCTGGCCCATCAAGAATGGGAAGTTACGTACATGCTGGTTGGCTTGGAATTCAAAACGTTCGAGAAGTTCATCCTTAACTAAGTCCATCTTCTCATCAAGTTCTTTATAAAAACCTTCCCAATCAGCTTCTTTACGTTCGCCTAGACAAATACCATGCTTGATACCAATACGTACCAAGTTAACAGTTGTAAATGATAAGTTACCACGCCCCGTCACGATACCATCGGACTCTGGAAATACCGATGCAAATACTCTCGTACGGCAACCCATGGTTGCAATCTCGGTGCGATAATCACCCTTCTTGTAATATTTTAGATTATAAGGCGCATCCACGAAGCAGAAGTTTGGGAACAAACGCTTGGCTGAAACTTCCATTGCTTTCTTAAACAAGTCGTAGTTCGGATCATCCGGCTCATAGTTTATACCAGACTTAACCTTAAAAATCGAGATTGGGAAAATTGGCGTCTCGCCTTTACCAAGACCATTTTCGGTAGCTTGCAACAAATCCAGAGAAACTAATCTACCAGAAGGTGTAGTATCGGTACCGAAGTTAATAGAAGTAAATGGTACCTGTGCACCAGCGCGTGAATGCATGGTGTTCAGATTATGGACAAAGCCTTCCATAGCCTGCAATGTCTCACGCTCCACATCCTCATTTGAAGCCTCAATTACTTCTTTTGGCCATTTTGCCTTCTCGAGTTTTTTGTCATCACCGTATTGTGTGTCATCTTTAACTTCTAGCTCAATCTTTTTCTTGGTGAATTTATTATATTTAGCTAAATTACGTTTTAAAGCCTTACGGAAAGATTTATCTACGCCTGGTGCCATCGCATAATCAAAATTCGGAATCGACTGACCACCGTGCTGCTCATTCTGGTTAGCTTGCAATAAAATCGCTGCTAATGCCGCATATGAACTAATTGAATTTGGTGTACGTAGATGTCCGTGCCCAGTGTTAAAACCGCCATTTTCGAACATTACGAACGGATCGCTCTGACAGCAAGTTAAAGTGCCGGTCGCATAGAAGTCTAGATCGTGAATATGAATATCGCCATTATCATGTGCGGCCGCAATATCAGGGCGAAGCAATAGTGACTTCGCAAATACTTTTGAACCTTCGGCGCCAAACTGAAGCATCTTACCCATAGCTGAGTTCCCATCAACGTTTGCATTAGAACGCTTTACATCTGAATCCTCAGAAGCATCTGCGTGTGAGATTGTACGATAAATCATCATAAGATCAGATTTAGCTTCACGACGCCTTGAACGCTCTTGGCGGTATTGAATATATGCACGCGCCGTCTTCTTGAAGCTTGATTCCATCAAAACTTCCTCTACAATATCCTGAATCTGTTCTACATTTGGTGTACGAGCCTTGATCTCTTTTTCTGCACGCTCTAGAACCTTATCAGCCAACGCTTTGGCACGATCGCGCTTAAACTCCTCGGTCGCCAGCCCAGCTTTCGCGATCGCCTCCACAATCTTTTCGGGGTCAAATTTAACGATCTTCCCATCACGTTTTACTATACGCTTGAACATTTTACCTCCTTCAACAGTCTGTTCAAATGATTATTATATACCTTCTTCTCTATACAAAGCTTTTTGTTATACGCCATATATAGTGCTTAATATCTAATATACACCACTAAATATGGATTTTCAAGACTTTTTATGCTTAATTTTTGTCCTTTTTATTAGTTTGCGCCATTGACATTCGAAGAATTTATTATAAAATTTATATCAAATTGTACATTAAAAATTTTATAAGGAGGTGCGATATGTTACCGATTTTCATGATGTGCGATCACAAGATGGATTTAGCTGAGCGAGTAGCAATAATGGAAGCAGTCAGTGAATTCAGAAGCCTGTTTGCGGAAAGACGGATTATCGACTTCGAAGATGTAGGCTGGGGTGTAAATACAGATAGAGATTCGGCTGATTGGTATATTAGCGCTGCGAGAAAAGTCTATAGGGCTCGTGGTCTGTATGAAGAAGCAACTGAACAGCTTGATGCCGACAGTATCATCGATGCAATGGAATGGGTTCAAAGTACGGAAGTTAAGAAAACACCACAGCAAACGATGGCACCGTTTATCCAATTCTTGTTGACATCTTACGATCTGACGAGGGATGGCATGGACTTCTGTTATGGTTTAACCCGGGATAGATATTCCGTCCAGAGCTTATACCGCTACAGAGAACTCCGACCGAGAGAACAAAAACTAGCCATCAAAGCTATGATTTGGCATGTACTCGGACATCTGCTCGGAATGGCTAAAGACAGACCCAATAGACACTGCGATAAATACGGGTGCATCATGCGTCGGTCGACCAATCTCGAGGAGTGGGTAGAGCATGCCAGAGATTCGCGTGGTAGGGGCAGAATCTATTGCCATCAATGCATGACCGATGCCAAACGTTCAAAAATCTAACATACCACCTAGCACTTTATCTTCTGCCCGGACTTTTGTCCGGGCACTTTTCATTAATAAAATTTGTGGTATACTAAACGAAATCATGAAGAAATTTTTACTTTATTTGGTGAGGTGGCAACTTAGCTCGCCAATTTTGGCAATCTGCTTAGCATGGATGGGTGGCTGGAATATAGTAATAGCCACAATTGTTGCAAACCTAATTGGTGGATGCATCTTTTTTTGGGTAGATCGATGGATTTTTAAGGATAAAAATAAAGGACCAACTAACTAATCTAAATTTTTTATAACCTGAATGATAAGAGCAAATTATTCAGGCATTAACACTCTGTAGGGAAAACAATAAAGTAAAATTACTATCTTGCATCTCGTGATATAATTCATACTATGAAGCGACTTTTTACTATCGACTTAAAAGATTACGACCCGAGTGGAAAAAAATTCTATCGACCATCAGTCCGTGGAATTATTTTTGATAACGATGGTAATATTGCAATGGTTTATAGTCAAAAATACCACTATTATAAGTTCCCAGGTGGCGGAATCGAAGGCAATGAATCTCATATCGAAACTTTGGCGCGAGAGTTAAAAGAAGAAGCTGGTTTAACACTTATACCAGAATCGGCAAAAGAATTTGGGGAAGTTCTAAGAATACAGAAAAAAGATGAAACCGATGAAGATATCATCTTAGTTCAGTATAATTATTACTACACTTGCGAGGTTGAGGATAAGATAGGCGAGCAAGACTTGGATGACGAAGAAAAAGATGCCGAGTTTGTTCTGAAATTTGTGCCGATAGAAGAAGCAATTAAAACAAACAGTGCTTTTCAGGGAAAATCTATCAAAAAACAAATGGTAAAACGAGAAAAGCGAGTTTTGGAGATATTAAAAGACGTACGGTCGTAGATTAAATTGTTTAGAGTATTAACAGACGATTTTATAGGAGTAAAAATGCGTTTTCGGGCGCATTTTTTGTGTAAAATCGATGTAAAAATAACACCCTAGAATCTGCAAGGCACTTAACAGAAATTTGTTACTAAAAAATCGGCCATAATGCCGAGTTACATAAAATCTGGTGGATCTTACTGGGCTCGAACCAGTGACCTTACGAATGTGAATCGTACGCTCTAGCCAACTGAGCTAAAGATCCAAACTTATGTTATAATTATACCATGGATATTCAAAAATTTAAAGCTGAGCTAACCGAAATAGAAATTTTTCTATCTAAGCCAGACGCCTATAGCCACCAAGATTTTGCCTCTAAAAGTAAACGTGCTGCTGTTATACGGGAAATAATTGATCTAAATCATAAAATAAATCAATTCTCTACCAACCTAGAAGAGGCCGAATCCTTAGCTAATGACCCAGAGCTCGGCGAAATTGCCCGTGAAGATATTAAATCGCTCAAAAACGACATCGAAACAGCAAAAGCTGAGTTAGAAGAACTATTAATTCCACGTAATCCAGAAGATGATAAACCAGCCATCATCGAAATCCGTGCTGGCGCCGGTGGCGACGAAGCTTCCCTTTTCGCTGGCGAACTTTACCGTATGTACTTAAAATACGCCGAAAACCATAGTTTGAAAGCTGAACTTATTTCTCAAAACGAGAACGAGGCCGGTGGCATGAAAGAAGTTATTTTCAAAATCTCAGGCGACAATGCTTATGGTCAACTCAAGTTCGAAGGTGGAGTACATCGTGTACAACGAGTCCCAGTTACTGAGTCTCAGGGCCGCATCCATACTTCTACTGCCACCGTTGCTGTATTGCCAGAAGCATCTGAACAAGATCTCGAAATCAAGCCCGAAGATCTCCGTATCGATATCTACCGTTCCGGCGGTCATGGCGGCCAGGGCGTCAATACTACTGACTCTGCCGTACGTATCACCCATTTACCAACTGGTCTCGTCGTAGCCATGCAAGATGAACGCTCTCAGCAGCAAAATCGTATTAAAGCTATGAATATTCTGCGTAGCCGTCTCTTAGAACGCAAAAAAGAAGAAGAAATTAAAAATGCCTCCGAAGCTCGCAAATCTCTCATTGGTACTGGTGATCGTTCAGAGAAGATTCGTACCTATAATTTTCCCCAGGATCGTGTTACCGACCATCGCATTCATTATTCCCGCTCCAATATCCCAGCCGTTATGGATGGTGATATCGACGATCTCATCCACGAGCTAACCAAACATGAACGCAGCCTCGCCGAATAAACCTGTTGCCTACCAAGAAGGCGTTCAAGATTTTTATGGTCGTGATTTTATTGTTACACCAGATGTTTTAATTCCCCGTCCAGAGACAGAGCAACTTATCGATACAGTATTAAACTTAGCTGGTAAACCATATCTAACAGGCATCAAACCTTCTCCGCGTGTTTTACCCGAAAATCCGGTTATTCTAGACGTTGGCACCGGATCAGGTTGTATTGCTATTACTCTAAAACTAGAATTGAAAGAAACGAAAGTGTACGCTTCCGATATATCACCGGAAGCCCTTAAGATTGCACAAAAAAACGCCCTTAAACATGGCGCTCCTATAACTACCATTATATCACACTTACTTGAAAAAGTCAAGTCAGGTGACATTTCTACCCCTGATATTATAGTCGCAAACCTACCTTATGTCGATAAAAACTGGGATTGGCTAGATAAAAAATCCCTTTCGTATGAACCTTCTATTGCTCTCTATGCCGAAGACCATGGCCTAGCTCTTATTAAAAAACTTATCGACGAAGCCGCTGAACTAAAAATTCCTTATCTTATCCTCGAAGCCGATCCTTGCCAGCACGAAGCAATTATAAAATATGCTAAATATTACAACTTATCGCGCACAGACGGCTATATCTTAAGTTTTATTTATCGCTATACGCACCAAGCGTGACATTTACTGCAACTTCATTACCCTCACGTACCACCGTAAGCTGTACCGTATCACCTGGTTTATATTCTCCAATCAAAGATGATAGCGACCCAGCCTCGCCGATTTTAACACCATTTACTGCCGTAACAATATCCTTATCTTTAAGACCAGCTTTAGCTGCCGGACCATCCGCAATTACCGCCGAATACATCGCTGAGTTATATAAATAAGCACCCGAAGTCACCGGTAAACCATATTTCTTAGCTAGCTCTGGAGTAATTTCTATTCCGTAAACACCAACGTATGCACGCGACGCTTCACCTTTTTCAATTAATTGTGCTAACATGCCTTTAACGCTGGAAATTGGAATTGCGAAACCCATATTTTCTGCTGAATAGCTGGTAGCGGTATTGATACCAATCACCTCGCCAGCCGCATTGACTAATGGACCACCCGAATTACCAGAATTAATTGCCGCATCAGTTTGAATCATGTCCGAAAGCTGTTCGCTCATCGACCCAGTACTATCAGTAGCAGTCAAAGAACGCCCAGTACCAGAAATTATCCCAGAAGTCACCGTATTCTGATATTGACCAAGTGCATTTCCAATCGCAATTACTTGTTGTCCCACATGAATCGTTTTCGAATCGCCCAAAGTTGCAGCCTGTAAATCTGAAACATCATGAATCTTCAAGAAAGCCACATCGTTGAGTGGATCCACCTCAACAATTTCTACGCCCTCGAACATCGTACCATCATCGAGTACTATCGAAATTTTAGTCGCCCCATCAATAACGTGTTTATTAGTTAAAATATAGCCATCCGACGAAACAATAATACCTGTACCAGCCGCCTCCGAATCATAACTCCCGCCAAAGAAACTTGTAGTTTTTACAGAAGTCACAATTGATACAACACTCTTAGAGACCTTGTCGACAATATCTGCCACCGAACCTTCAACAAAGTTAGCCGAATTACCATCGGTGCCACTATTCAGGAAAGTAATCGGAGTCGAAGCTTTTTCATAACCTAAATAAGCAAACGTAGCACTTACGCCAGATACCACCAAAGCCATACATGCTACTACAACGGCTAGTACGTTATTCGATTTACGAGGTTTCGACTCTTCCTCGGATTTCACATTCTTTTCAGCCACTGGCGTTACTTCGTTCGAAATTTCCACTTTCTCCTCAACAACCGCTTCTTCCGCAACTTTCGCTTCTTCTTTTGAAACTTTTTCCATCTCTTTTTTCATTTTCCTCCTTATATATTAAAAATTGGATTACTAAACCAAATCACGATAATGCCAACCAAAATCACACCAAATAATACAGGAACCAAAATGTTTTTAAATCTAAAATCATCCTGATATTTGATCATCGCTTGTCTAGCGTAGTTATAGATAAACGCAAAAATCGTCAAAATTATTGCTATCTGCGGAATTCTCACCCCAGTAGAACCAAAGGTATAAATTATTCCCCAAGAATTACATAGCCATGCTACTTCGGCAAATATTAATCCACAAACCAATGTTGTCAATGTGAAATCCTTACTAGCTTGCGCTAATACATGTCGGCTCGCCGCATATCCAATCAAAAATGCCAAGGCTATATAAATCAAAACGTTAATATTCACCGCCATAATCGTAATTGCCGACACGCCCAAGAAAACCGCTATCAATGATTGCGCCAAAGTTGCCGTCTCCGTAGAAAGCGGTTTAATAAAGAGTAGCCAAACCACATAAATCACCATTAAAATAAAATCTACTGGCAAAAACGAGCTACCAGCATAATAAGTAAGTAAAACTATGCTAAGCCCCACAATCAAATCTACTAAGTTTGACTTTAAATTTACCCAAATATAACGTTTGCGCACTGCAAAAATTCGCCACTTCGAAACTAAAACTAATAAGATGCCCAAAAGCGGGCTAGCGCTAAACACAGTAATCAAAACAGCACTAATACCAAGCAATATATTTAAAAACACATGTACTGCATTGCTCGCGATATTACGTGATTTCCTAGCTAAAACATAGTCTGCCATATTTATATATTATATCAGATTATTTAAATTAAGCTTAAAAAGATGCTATAATTATTTCCATGAAACCAACATTTTTTCAAAAACATCCATTACTTAAAGATATATTAAGTCTTGGTGGTTTTGTTATCGCTATTGTGCTCGGTACGCTATTTTTGAATACTTACGTCTATCGCTCATACAACGTCGTTGGCGTTAGTATGGAAAATACACTTCATAATGACGATCGCGTAATCGTTAATCGTGCCATTGTGTCATGGGCTCACTTTTTAGGCCAAGAATATATCCCTGAACGTGGACAAATTATCGTCTTCATGAACGAAGATGAACAAAAGGTCTCCGAATACAAGGCAGCTGGCGTAAAGAATCCGATGACTTGCACTGTACCAGGCAATGTTAGCGATCAATACATTATCAAACGCGTAATCGCATTCCCCGGTGAACGTGTCACCGTCAAGGATGGTGTCATGAAAATTTATAATGACGAACACCCAGACGGTTTTGTTTACGATGAAGAGTGGCGTACTTCAGAAACTGACGGCCCCAAAGAACATACCTCCGGTGAAGTTGATATTACTGTGCCATCTGGCGAATTATTCGTTTCTGGTGACAACCGTGAAGGCTCTAATTCTTGGGACTCCCGTAATGGTCTCGGCACCATACCTTATTGCCGTATTATTGGCCCAGTCATATTAAGACTATTTCCATTCGATCAAATCCGCGGATTCTAAACTTCGCCGATGAGTTTTACTGAATCTGATTCCGGTAATTCTTCCACATCTTTCAATTTACGTTCAATCTGTCTAGAAGTAGTTCTAGCTGATTCAATTTTATTTGCAGACTCCTGTAATTTCTTTTGCACACCTTCCAAAAGATCACCAAACTTGCCAAATTGAGTTTTTACCGCTCCCAGGGTTTGCCATACGTCAGCCGAACGCTTCTCTATTGCTAACGTACGAAAACCCATCACTAGACCATTTAACATCACCGGCAAAGTCGAAGGCGACGCAATGGTAACTTTTAATTTCTTACGCACTTCGTCCGACAGCCCCGGAATCCGAATAATTTCCGCATATAGAGATTCGGTTGGCACAAACATCACGCCAAACTCAGTCGTCATAGGCGGCTCTAAATACTTAGTCGAAATCTTCTTGGCCTGTTCTTTTACATCATTCGCCAATGCTTTTTGATAAGTGGCAATATCTGCCTTATTACCACTATCATACGCTGCAATTAGACGTGAATAATTCTCAACCGGGAATTTCGAATCTATTGGCAAATATACGTTATCGTCTTTTCCTGGCATTTTAATCGCAAATTCCACCCTATCATTAGAACCAGGTTTAGTGGCAACATTTTCTTCGTATTGAGATTTATTCAACATGTCAGCAATAATAGCTCCGAGTTGCACCTCGCCGTATATTCCACGCGTCTTCACCCCCTCCATTACTTTCTTTAGGTCACCCACTTCCGTCGCCATATTCTTCATTTCACCCAAACCTTGGTAAACCTGAGTCAACTGTGTAGAAATAGACTTAAAACTCTCATTAAAACGCTTTTCAACCGACGCTTTCAACTTTTCATCTACGGTTTCGCGCATTTCTTCCAATTTTTTCTCGTTGCCAGTCTGCAACCGTTCCAAATTCTCGGCAATTTCCTTGCGATTTTCACGAAAATTCCGATCAATTGCCGGGTTAATTTCCTTAACCTGCCCTTCCATTCGAATCAAACGCTCTTCCATCGCCTTGAAATCGGCAGTCTGCTCTTGCTTTGGTTTCCGCACGATCAAAACAATCAGTAGAATTATTATTATCACCCCCACAACCATTAACGCTATATCCATAGCAAAATTATAACATATCGTCAGGCAACAAATATCTTTTATCTTGCAAATCCATTATTTCTTTTATAAAAGGACTACAATATTTGTCGTCATCACATTTCATTAAGAAAACACAATTTTTCGTTCTGGTTAATGCGACATAAAACACTCTTCTCTCTTCTGCAAACAAAATTTTTTCTGGTTCCGGTTTATGCATAAATAATTCTATTAACCAATAATCCGGTCTATGCTCTCTCGGGAAAAATGAACCCAGCCCAAATACTATCGTCCAATCTGAGGTCATACCTTTTGATCTATGAATAGTTCGAGTTTCGAATAAATAGCCTGGCATTTCTTTCAACGAAACACGGTTTTCCACTTCATCCTTAAAACCAAGATCCTCGTATTTAAATAATTGCGAAATAGCATAATTGTTTCTCGACAAAAGTAATATCTTATCATCCGGGTGTTTAGAATGAATATCGATTATTAATTTTTTAAGCGCCTCCAACTCGTTACGTTGTCTTTCCTCGAAAGAATCGCCCTTCGAAAATTCACGAACTCGAATTGGACTTTGTAAATTTTTATCCGAATATAGTTCTTTTTGAATTTGATCCGGATTTTTTAAAATAAACTCACCAGATATCTGTGCAAGTTCATTTGAAAAGCGATAAGTTCGATTAATTCTATATGTTTTTATATTATAACCTGAATAATACTCCGCAAAATTGTATGTATATTCAATCCTAGAACCAGTAAAACCATAAATTGACTGCCAGTCATCACCAATCGCCATCAATTTTGCACCACCATGCTCGAGCGTCTTTAAGGCTAATTCATATCTGTCATATGAGATGTCCTGGTACTCATCAATCAGCACATGCTCGTAAGAGAAATATCTTTTATCCATCGAAACGATATACTTCTTCGCAAAATAAATCATATCTGAATAGTCTACGCCAACGCCAGAACCAGAATCTCTTAATTGCTCCTGATAAAACAAAAAATATTCATATATAAAATGAAATTGCGCCCGCATCACCTTTCTATCAACACCCAAATCATCGCCTGCAGGCTTTTCTAATTCATTCTCGACAACCTTTTTAAATGAATTCCGGTCGGGCGATGCTTTAACCTGCTCAATACACCTATTAAATAGCTCACAGAGCCGGTATAAATCACAAAGCGGATCTGAACGAAGTATTATTCCAGCGATTTCATTAGTGCTAAGCTTATTCAAAGCAAAACCAAACTCCTCAAGTTTGGCTTTTAGAGTATTTAGATATCCAAAATCCGGTTCATATTCTAATGCAATATAACGTTTATGATCACGCTTGAATCTTTCAATTTTCAAATCACGTTCTTTTTGATAAGTTTTGAAATATACGTCATAACCCTCTTCGTATAAGCCAAAATATTCTACAATTATTTCTTCACCACCAATTCTCAAAGTAAAATCTGGCTTCATCTGCACGTCTTCAGGCAAAATTTCTTCGTACACTTTTTCATATTCATAACTGATCCCATGCTCAAGCAAAAAATTAGAAATTACAGCCTCACCTTTAGATCGAAACCATTCGTGCTTCATATTGCGCGGTATTTCGGCATTTATGCCTTTATCTTTAATGGTTTTTATAACTTCTTCAACGTCGCCCCATTCTATAAGTTTTTCCCTAATCAAGGCCTCAAAATAATCATCAAAGCTTGAAAATTTATCATAATTTTCCACGAAGAAACTTCGAAAAACAGATTTATTAGTCCCAACAATCACGTCTTTAAATGATTCGTAAAATTGTTTTATTCTATCATTAGAAATAAAGACTTTTTCTCTTAGAAATTTTTCAAAGAAATTATACCTATCTCTACCATCTATCACATAACATTTATGTCCTCTATCGGCACAGGCCTTCTTTAGATATTTGAAACCCAGTGAATGAAAGGTCGAAACATCTGCATCAATATTTAAATCAGTCCAAATCCTATCTCTTAGTTCCTTCACATTTTTTCTTGCGAAGCTCAAGACTAAAATCTTGTGGGGGTCTACATGTATTTTATCAACTAGATATTTCACTCGAGCAACCATTGTAGTAGTTTTGCCAGTACCAGCACCAGCAATTACTAAAGCCCTGTCAGCATTGCTTACTACAACTCTTCGCTGATCATCGTCGAGATGGATGTCAGGACTCACATCATCAAAAATATGGTCAAGATATTCTTTATATTCGACTATTTTTGAATTCTCAAAATCCATATCATCATTCATCACGATAATTATATAAAATGTTTATGTTTATGTCTATTTTTTAAAACATAAAAAATGGAGCCGACTGTCGGGTTTGAACCGACGACCTACGGTTTACAAAACCGTTGCTCTACCAGCTGAGCTAAGTCGGCAAATGGTATGCAATAAATTATATCACATACCGCTGATTTTTAATAATTTTCAGCCTTAATCTCAAAGTAGCTCTGTGGGTGTGCACAAACCGGACAGACCTCAGGCGCTTCCTTACCGACTACAATATGACCACAGTTACGGCAGACCCAAATCGCATCGCCATCTCTAGAAAAAACCTTCTTCTCGCGTATATTAGAAAGTAGTTTGCGATATCTCTCTTCGTGCGTCTTTTCAATTGCTGCTACACCCTCAAATTTCTCTGCTAGTTCAGTAAAACCTTCTTCACGCGCCGTCTCGGCAAACTCCTTATACATATCAGTCCATTCATAGTTCTCGCCATCAGCCGCAGCTTCCAAATTGATTTCCGTATCTTCCACTGCACCACCATGAAGTTCTTTATACCACATCTTAGCATGCTCTTTTTCATTTAAGGCAGTTTCCGCAAAAATCGCCGCAATTTGCTCATAGCCATCCTTCTTAGCCTTTGACGAATAATAATCATACTTATTACGTGCCTGGCTTTCACCCGCAAACGCCTTTTCTAGGTTTTCCTTAGTTTTGGTACCATCATATTTAGTTTTCATATTTCTCCTTTCTTATTAAATACAAGTATAGCCACCGTCTACTGGCATAATTAAGCCAGTTACATATGAAGCTTCTTCAGAGGCCAAAAACACAGCCGCCGCATCCAATTCACCAGGCTTACCATAGCGTTGCATTGGTACGTGAGTTTTAGCAAACTCTTGAAATCTTTCCGTATCAAGTACAGATTTTGTCAACTCAGTTTCAAAATATCCAGGACAAATTGCATTGCAAGTAATGCCATCTGTAGCTAGTTCTGCCGCTACGGCTCGCGTAAAGTTAACAACGGCGCCCTTCGAAGTATGATACGCAACCGTATGAATTTCAGTGTTGCCAACCAAACCATACATCGAAGCAATATTAATAATTCTACCGTATTTATTCTTTTGCATAATTTTAGCAAATGCTCGTGTCATCTTAAACACGCTTGTCTCATCTGTCGCAATTGTAAAATCCCACTCTTCATCCGACATTTCGACCACACCTTTATCTTTCGATGAGCCGGCACAGTTAAGTAAAATATCGACTTTTCCGAATTCTTTTTCTGCCGCTTCGGCTGCCGCATTAATATCATCTGTTGATGTCACATCACACTTAATAGCCAAAACTTCCTTAGCGCCAGCTTCGAGTAATTTTGGTTTGAATTCTTCCAATCGTTCTAATCTTCGTGCTAAAATAACTAAATTTGCACCTTGTCTTGCAAAAGCCATTGCCATCTGTTGGCCAAGTCCACTCGACGCACCAGATACCACAGCCACTCTTCCTTTTAAGTTAAACATTAATCTCCTTTCGTTAACCCCATTATATCAAAATATGGTAAAATCGAACCATGGAAAAAGAGCGTAGTAAAGTAATTATAAAATCAGGTTATCTATTTATTCTAATTAACTTTTTACTCGCAATTTTTAATATTATCGTAGGCCTACTTTCCAACTCTATCGCTATTGCTTCTGATGCTCTCCATAGCCTCACCGATTCCATTTCGGGCTTCTTAATTCTAATCAGCGAAAAACTCGCCAACCACAAGAAACTTTCTAATCATCGCGACAGAATCGAGCGCATCACTACGATTGTAATTGCACTAATCATTATTCTTGTCGGTGTAGAAATCATAGTTGTATCAATCAAAAATATTATCTCGCCAGAAGAAGTTGACTATTCTGTGCCAACTATCATTGTATTAATAGCTTCTATTATGGCTAAATTTCTATTAGCAAAATACCTAAAAAACACCGGTAAAAAAGTTAAATCCGACGTTCTGGTAGCATCCGGCGCCGAAACCATGAACGATACCTGGATTTCTGTGACTGTTTTAATTTCTGCCATCATTTTTCTAATTTGGCACGTAGACATCAATTCCTACATTAGTTTAGCAATCTCCTTAATTATTATCAAAGTCGGCCTCGAATTTATCTTTCCACATCTAACACGCCACCATCATCATCATCTTGAGTCAGACCCCGACCACGATCACTGTCACAAAAAATAAAAAGCCCCGGATAATTGCCGGGGACTCTTTATTTTAATAAAGGATGTTATTTGTGAGCACGAAGCGCTTAAATTCGTTGACTTTGTCAACAATTGCATCTTGGGCCTTTTTACTGAGATTCTTAATACTTGATAAATCTTGATGATTTATTAAATCAATAACTTCGCCCAGCGTATTAATACCAGCACGTTTCAAAGAATTATATGTGCTCACGCTAAAATCGATGGATTCGATAGGAATGCGACGCAACAAATGAATCTTAGCTTCCGTAACATATTTAAATGGTCTTCTTAGAATCATCAGTTGCTTAATTGAACTCTTGAGCTCACGCTCCTTTTCGAAAATAGGATCCCGATGAAGTCGATCTAACTGCTCAGTCAGATCATCAAGGTTCTTCTCACCATAATTTGAGTTGGTTAATCCAGATGGTAATATGCCTATAAAATCTGGGCGTTTTATTACATCTGCAGCCTGAGACGCTATATGGCAAATAGACTCCCGTGAAGTATGAAAATATTTCGCAATTTCGTCAAAACCCCATCGCCTACCATCTTCCATGCCGATTTGGCGTTTAATAACTTCGTATTCCTTATCTTTTAATTTTAGCTTCAGGGCCAAGTCGATAACTTGGATTTGTTCATCTGTAATATTGCTAGCTTCACAATACACGCCATAAATCATCATACAAATAGTGCTCACAACCAAATCATTTGCCGGACTAGTATTCTTTACCGTTTTCATACATTATTCCCCCAAATATAGTTCACTCAAAATCCAAAATGTATATAAAATCCCAAATTATTAATTTAGGACATAAAAAAGTTACAAGAAACTAGTAGTCATCCTTTCTTAAAATTTTCAATGTACTCACCTCCTTGGTGCTAAGTTAAGGCTAAAATACCCAATGCTTTAATTATAGCACAAAATCATCAATTTGTCAAAATAAAGTCTATTATTAATACCCCAAATGAAAAATGTTTTGCACAAAAAAATGGAGCCGCGAACCGGGTTTGAACCGGTGACCTCATCCTTACCATGGTTATCATCGACTCCTCGACAATAAATAATAAGGGTATAGACACTTAACCCTAAGAACCGCAATTGATGTCTTAGTTATTAAGTGACAGGTCACGAACTCAAACGAGTCGCGGCTTCCTATAATCTATTATAACATAAATTGAATAAAAAAGTGCGAATCCGGCTAAGTTCACCAAAATTCGCACTATTTTTAGCGGTCCACTCGGATCGGTAGAAGTCCGGCAAGATCCATTTGTTCGAGAGTAACGCGAGTCAGTTCACTATTTTCAAAGCTGATCTCGTATTCGCGGCCGCCCTCTTTAGTGGGTTTAATAAG
>JAFRLS010000030.1 GCA_017431105.1 Candidatus Saccharimonadota bacterium
ACTACGTTAGACACAAAAATCCAAGTCGGTACCAAAAGCAGCACCAAAATAGTTCTGGTCTTACATCGCATCAACGCCTTCCAAAAATAATACAACGTCCGCTTCGTAACATTATATTTCTTCTTTTTATTCCCAGTCATATTCATACTATACCATAATTTCTCATTTTAACAAAATCGTTTTCTAACCTAAAAAATAATTCCCTACACTGTGCTATAATTACTTCATGAATAGTCTAGAAAATATTGTGAGTTTATGTAAACGTCGCGGTTTTATTTTTCCAGGCTCTGACGTGTACGGCGGTATGGCTGGAACCTGGGACTATGGACCTCTCGGCATCATGTTGAAGAAAAAAATCATGGATGCTTGGTGGGGCTACTTCGTCGAACAACGTGACAACATGTACGGAGTAGACGCCGCCATCATCATGAGCCCCAAGACCTGGGTCGCCTCTGGTCACACCGCCACTTTTGCCGATCCTTTAGTAGAGTGTAAAGAATGCAAATCTCGTTTCCGCGCAGACAAAATCGCTGATGGTATCAGCGAGTCAGTTACTACAGAGCAATTTCTGGCTACTCACACCAAGTGTCCAGTCTGTGGTAAAGAAAATTGGGGACCAATTCGCAAATTTAATATGATGTTTAAAACTCACGTTGGTGCCGTAGATGACGATAGCTCCATCGCTTACCTTCGCCCCGAAACTGCCCAAGGCATCTTTACTAATTACAAAAACGTCATCGATACCATTTACCCTAACTTGCCTTTTGGTATCGCTCAACAAGGTAAAGCTTTTCGCAACGAAATCAGTCCTCGCGATTTCATTTTGCGTGACCGCGAATGCACTCAAATGGAAATTGAATATTTTGTGCATCCCGACACTTGGCAAGAAAACTTTGAAAAACTCTTATCCGAAAATCATCACTTCTTAGAAAAAATCATGGGTTTATCCAAAGATAAACTGCACGACTACGAAGTCCCAGCAGACGACCGCGCCCACTACAGCAAACGCACCGTAGATTTTATGTTCGACTATCCAAACGGCCAAGAAGAACTAATGGGTTTGGCTTATCGTACCGATTTTGACCTCGCCAATATAGAACGTGAATCCGGCAAATCCATGGAGTACCGCGACAAAGTTACCGGCGAAACTTTCATTCCTCACGTGATCGAACCATCCATAGGCGTAGAAAGGCTATTCTTGGCTATATTGTCCAACTCTTATATAGAAGAAGAGATTGACGGGAACAAGCGCATCGTGCTGAAACTTCCAGAAAACTTAGCACCGTATAAATTCTGCGTCTCCCCACTCCTAAAGAACAAACCAGAATTAGTCGCCAAGGCCAAAGAAGTCTACGACCAACTCCGCATTAAATACACTTACGTAACATGGGATGACTCCGGCAATATCGGGAAACGCTACCGCAAACAAGATGAAATCGGTACACCAAAATGTATCGTAATAGATTTTGATACATTAGAAGATAACACCGTCACGGTTCGTGATCGCGACACTACTGAACAAACCAGAGTGGACA
>JAFRLS010000031.1 GCA_017431105.1 Candidatus Saccharimonadota bacterium
AGGAGTGGTCCATCTAGATATTCTACGGCTTTTTTCTGATTCTCGTTTAGTTGCATAATTTTACAATCTCCCTTAATTTTATGGCACTGTCTGGCACTTCTATCTCACCGCGTTTGATTCTACGAATGGCAGATAATCCTTCTACTGTTTTTGTTGGCTTCGCATTCGGATTTTGTCTAAACATTAGGCCATATTCATAATTTCTCGATGGCAGACCGCAAGTCAATTTTAAATCGCCTACGCCACATTCTAGTTCTACCGTATTTGAGTCACCACCATTCTGCGTCAATACATCTCTCATTTCTTCTAGTACATCTTTTATGTATTCGTTCCAAATTTTTGTATCACGCTTTAGGCCGAGCAGACCGGCGTAAATCGCATAGACGTTTTTCAGTGCGCCACACATTAGTACGCCATTCGTATCATCCGTGTAGTCGAAAGTCAGATAATCAGTCTCAAACATTTCAATTACACGATAATCTGTGGCAGTGAGTTTTGTGACTTTTCGTTTCTTAATATCGTCAGCGAAACCTGGCCCAGACAGTACCATCACATCGCGAAACCCATCAAAAGTCTTGCTAGATAAAATACCTTTTGTTGCCACAACCATTGGCTTAGAGGTTGGCAGATGTGGCAAAATATGCGGCACGACACTCGATGGCACCGCAAGTACCATCATCCGCGCGTCATATAGTACATCGGAAAGCTTTTCTTTCTCTACTCTGCTATCGTAATAATCAATATCGAAACCTTTATCGGCCAGCACTCCACCAAGCGCCGTACCAAACGCCCCCGCACCTAAAATCGCAATTTTCATATATATTATTATATCAGCAAAATAATCACTTGCACAAAGATTTTTTTACGTGCCATAATAGAACCATTAACAATATGACTTTTGAAAAAGAATGTCCCATTACTATCAACTTCCTTCTAGTCCAATATGGTATTGCGGTGAAATATGTGG
This sequence comes from Candidatus Saccharimonadota bacterium, assembly GCA_017431105.1. Taxonomy (GTDB): domain Bacteria; phylum Patescibacteriota; class Saccharimonadia; order Saccharimonadales; family Saccharimonadaceae; genus Nanosyncoccus. Next base: position 968 of record JAFRLS010000031.1, read on the forward strand.
GGGATGGCTTGAATGCTACATGGGCAACGAATGGATATAATAACATACAGACGAATCCAATTTATACTACTCGGAGCGGCTGGTTCGGTGGCGGCAGCTTCTACTATCAGGCGTCTAACGGCTTCTTGTGGTCTGGTACTACTAACTCAGGTACTTACGCGTACAACCTGTATTACGGTAGTAGCTATGTCTACCCAGCCGGCAACAGTAACCGTCAGCGCGGCTTTCCAATCCGCTGTGTCGCTCAACACCTTATTTATAATCAAAAATTTTCCGGAAACCGCGCTTTTCGGAAAATTTTCATCATGAGTTTTCTTCGTTGGGACTTCTTTTCCAAAAGAAGTCCCAAGGCTAGGAGCCTGGCAAGGCGAGGAAGAGCGGCGCTCACCCGTGGCGACGGGCTGAGCGAACGCGCCCCGAGACAGAGCATGAGCGCCAACCCTCAAAAGATATCTTGGCATCATAATCAGAAAGAAAAATCAAAATTCACCTTCAACCCAATTTTTTACGTTAGTTATTATCAGGCCTTTCCATTTTCTTACATAATTTTTCAAAGCATTTTACAAACCCACGAAGATTTTTAGAATTTTAGAAAATTTTTACAGCGTGACCCCCATCCGGCGTAAGACGTAAAAATTTTCGTTAATAAATTCTAAAAATCTTCCTGG
>JAFRLS010000032.1 GCA_017431105.1 Candidatus Saccharimonadota bacterium
CATCCACATCTGACGCGATAATAATCTTTCCCATCATCGCCGCATCAAGTAGCGATAGTGACAGCCCCTCTCTGTAGCTAGGCAACACAAAAGTTTCATTCTCCGCTAAAGCCTTTAAGGGTTCGCTTGTTTGACCATGAAAAACGATTTGTTTAACGCTTTCCGCCACTTTTTTGTATTTTTCAAAATCTTCGCCCTCGCCATAAATATTTAATTTCACATCCGGGTATTTTAAAGCTACCATTTTAAAAGCTTCGATTAATTCAGAAATTCCTTTATAGTCCACCACTCTCCCTACAAAACAAAAACTATTTTTAACACTTTTTATTTTTTTATATTTACTGAATTCATCTATCACGCCATTTTTAATCGTTACAACATTATCATATTTTCTTGGCGCCACTATTTTATCAAAAAACTTCCGCTCAAAATCACTTATCATAATAATTTTATCTGCATCTTCCGCACTTTGAAGTACCATCTTGCCAATTATATTCTTATACCAAACATTCACATTTGTAAGTACCCACGACCTTAAATCCATATGATCGGTCCATAAAACCTTAATTCCCATTTTTTCTGCAACACCACTCGCCGCAATCCAATCATCTCGCGACTGTATATTTATCACTTCTGGTTTATATTCATAAAATAGCTTCTTATACCATTTTGAAAGTTTATGTATTTTCAAAAAATATTCCGAAAGTTCTATATTTTTCCATCCGCTATAATTTTGTTTCAAACTATACGGCGCCCGAATCACAGAAAAACCCATTGTTTTCGCTTCCATAATTAATTTATCGGACGACGTCACAATATATGGCAAAAACCCCGCCTCCGTCAATAACTTCGCCAATTTCAACTGATACGTCTCCGCCCCACCGTAAAATTCCGGGTTCACATTTCTAATTAAAAACACCTTCCGCTCTACATCTTTCATACCATTATTATACTACATATGATAAAATATAGATATGCGGAATCGTTTTTTTCCAGGATTCGCTCTTATTTCCCTCTTTTTGGTTATTGCCATTATTATTTTTAGTATTTCTTTTCAAGAAGATACCACCGCCGCCCCAAAAGTCCCTATCATGTACCTCACCCTTGCTGAAGCCTCTACCGACGACCTTTTATCTGCCCCCAAAGACCAAACTTACGATCTATCGTCTCTCGAACTAAACGCGAGTGGCACGATTACTACCTATCAAAATCTCACCATCAAAGGCCATGGCAACTCCACTTGGGCAGAAGACAAAAAACCTTTCCAAATCAAATTCAGCACTAAAACCAGTCTTTTCGGTTTTAAGAAAGCCAAAAAATATCTCCTGCTTGCCAACAACTTCGACGCCAGTAATCTTAAAAATGCCGTCGCCCTAGAGCTCGAAAACATGCTAAACCAAAATTTTTCCCTCTCTGGCGAATATGTAGATCTTTATATTAACGGCGATTACCAGGGGCTTTATTTCCTCACCGAAAAAATCGAGCTTGGCAAAAATCGCATCCAATTATCTAGCCAATCCGCCATCCTAGTCGAACACGAAGGCCTGCATTCTCATCTTGAAGATTACTGCTACGAAACTACCGATTCTGCCTGCCTAGTCGTAAAAGACATTAATGACCCAGCTCTAGAATCCGATGCCATGGCCAGCTTCTTGCAAAAATACAGCGAGCTAGAATCTGCCGCCAAATCATCCGACTATGCAAAAATCCAAGAGCTCATCGACGTCGATTCCTTCGCTAAATATTATCTACTCAGCGACTTCACTCTCAATCCCGACGCCTACATGTCGTCTTATTTCTTTTATCAAAACGGTCCAGAAGACAAAATCCACCTAGGCCCAGGCTGGGATTTTGATCTCTCCTTTAGTACCGGAGCTACACAAGATTTAAATTACGGTATTGATATCTTTTCTCCTTACAGCACCGGTGCCGACCGAGCTTTTTACGGCGAAGATGTCTCCGCTGCCTTCACCACCCGCGCCGGCCTCGGCGAATCCGGTGAGTCCGAATCTCTCATCATGTATTATCTTATCCGTATTCCCGAATTCAGAGCTCGCGTCCAAGAACTCTATATGACATATTTATACGGCCACGTCAATGACCTTCTAGCTTTTATCAACAACCTCATCGACCAGATTCGCGATTCCGCCATCTTAAATAATGAAAAATGGGAACGCGAAGATTTTGACACCGCCGCCGACCGCCTCAAAAGCTGGGTTCACAATCGCTATGATTATCTCGAGTCCTACTACGCAAATCGTCCAGCTATCGATAGCTCGCAAATTCTCGCACTCTAACGCCCAAACTATGATATAATTACCTTATGCAAGGTCTATTGGCGAAGGCGAAAACCTATATTAAAGTAAACTGGCTTTTTGTCCTTATTATGGCACTCGGCGCCATTGCCTTATTTGCTCAGTTACACGAGACTGTTCTCTACGCCGACGATTACTCCCTCGGTATCTACGCCGATGGCAATCCGGAGACTCTTTTCCGCTACTTCACCACCCACTATACTTCATGGGGCGGCGGCTATACCGGTGTTTTAGTCATTATCGCCTTGGGGCTCCCCAGCATTCTCTGGAAGACATTTTTTACTATCATGCTCGCTTGTTTTGTAGGGCTCACCACTAAAATGCTTTGCAAAAATCATCAAACCTACAAATGGCTCACCGCTCTAATACTCTGGGCTTCTGTTTTCGTTTTATCGATCCTAGTTTCTCGCGAAGTTATTTACTGGCTAGATGGCGGCATGGCTTATCTGTTCTCCATGTTCCAAGCCTTTCTTGTATTTTATTTTATGTACACTCGCTTGTTCCAGGACGTCTCCAAAAAGTACGACATCGTCCTTTTACCAATTGTCACATTCTTTGGCGGTTGGAGTAGCGCCCAAAGCGGCCTCGCAGCGGTAGCCATTACAGTCATACTTATCTTATGGCGTCGCTTTATCGACAAGCAACCCATCAAAAAGCTCTACTATATCTCCGCTATTCTGAGCCTCATTGGCTTCATGATCTTCTATTTCGCGCCAGGCAATTCTGTTCGCATGGACACTTTTACTGAATACGAAAGCTACAATCTATTCCAAAAAATCGGCTATCGTATCGGCTCCGTCACTAGCCACATTCTTAACAATACTCAATCCGAATTTACCGCCGCCCCAATCTTTGTCTATCTCACCATCGGCCTTACCGCTATTGTAGATTTAAAATACTCATTAAAAACAAAAAACAAAAAACTCAAAATTTTTCGCATGATTTGTTCCGCTTATGCTATCCTTTTCTTACTCAGTTTTATGTTTAGCGTCGTCGATATCCTACCCCTCAGCCCAGGTTTCCAATATATTTATAAATATATCAACCTCCTAACTGCCGGCGAACATGGCATCTTAGGCTATTTCGGCATCATTCCGCTTTTGATTGCTGCTCTAGCCGCCATATCAAATCTCGTTAGTGGCTATTTCATCAGTAGAGAACACAAGAACCCATTTCTCATCACTGCGATTTTTATCGCTTACCTTACCGAATTCGCCATGGTCATGGCGCCATATAGCCCCATTCGCACCACTTTCTATACCATCGCGTTTATGTGGGTCGCTATCGCTTATCTTATTCTCATCGCCAAAAAAGACGACATCAATACCTTCGGCATTATCACTATCGTCTTTACCTCCCTTAATCTCTATCTCGGTTTAATCATGTTGATTCTTTACGCCATATTCATCTTTATTCTCCCTAAAGCCAAGTTCACGCCTACTGCCCAAATCTACCTCTTCCTTAGCGTCTTTACTATGATATCTATTACTAACTATGCTAAAATACTGATTAACTATCATCGTAATCGCGTTATCGACGAAGAAAACATCACCAGAATCATCAACGCCAAAACTACTTACGATGAAACTGGCAAACTTCCAGAAACACTTTACCTTGTTCGTCCGTACAATGTACTTTACGGCTTCACTGGTCTAGCCGGCATTGACTGGGTCGAAAGCGCCGTCAACGATTACTATGGTTTACCAATAACATTAAATCTAGAATATGAAGGAGAAACCCAATGAAAGGCATCGTCCTAGCCGGCGGTAAAGGTACCCGCCTCTACCC
>JAFRLS010000033.1 GCA_017431105.1 Candidatus Saccharimonadota bacterium
CTGGAAGTATTTTTGGCAATAATGGCAAGAAGTTTTTTCGTTTTGAGGACAGTTCCTACACTACCCATATTTATTCTGTATCTGATAGGGATGAACTCCTTAATCTTGTCCGTGAAATCATTGATCCGGCTGCAAATGTATCAATTGAGGATGCTCCGCATTCTTTAATAATTCTGGTCGAATTGCATGGGCTTAGCCATCGTTTCCCATTAGATTTATTACTGGAAAATGAAAGCAACTTGGAATGTGGTCTCGGTGCAGACTTCATCTATAAAGCACAGATGAGATGTAGAGAATTTAAAGTCGCAGAATACTATGAAAAATGTGGTGGGTATTATATAGGTAATAGTTCTGTGGCAGTACAAGGAATCTTTACGGAAAATGATGGCCAGTACGAATTTCATCCGGATGACTTTTTCAAAAATGTCGCTATTGGAAAGTTACTGGCAGCTAACAATTTAGTGCCGGGACTGCCTGCTGATGCTTGCCCCTTCTTTAGAAAAGGAGTTGATGACGAAGATTATTTTATCGATCTATCAAACGAGGTTCTAATCATAGAGGATAAGAAAAATGCCAAGACTTGCGGGCTGGAGATGTACGGCGAACGCTGTGTTGGGGTTATGCGCACGGGAGAAAACGAATTTTTAGCCCTAACTGAGCCGCCCTCGACTGGGCGTTTTGTGGACTCCCCGACTAGGCTTAGGCGATTCGTACGCAATACAGCCGGAAAGTTTCTTTGGGATGTGGACTCTTGTGGTTTAAGCTCTCGCGCTGTGGTTAGGCCCGATCGTTGTCAGCTAGATGACGACACCATTGTTTTTACTACGGAGCAAGACTACAATGTCTATTCTTCATTTGAAATGTGGTCAATCTCTAAGAATCGCCTGGCTGGGCCAATCGACGGCTTTGACGCTATCAAAAAGGCTACTAAAGAACCCTACGTTTCTCACACAGAGCGGCAGATTATGGTGAAATATCGTAATCACCCACAATGGAAAGCTTTGCCGATGATTGTGGTGAGGATTTATGCGCCTAGGGAATACTGCGATATTTTCGCGCTAATTGATCCACGCAAGAAATACCGAGTATATGGCAAAGTTTATAACATGTTGGCTGATAGCATGGTAGAAGGTCCAAAAACTGCATATGGTTTGGTTAAAATGTTTGAAAACAACCGTGGGCTAAAACTCAAATACTCTCTGTAGTACCTTAAAAACGGTCGCTTAACGCGGCCGTTTTTTATTGCTAACTCAATGTGGCTGGGGATGAGGGATTCGAACCCCCGAATGCTGGGACCAGAACCCAGTGCCTTACCACTTGGCGAATCCCCAACATTACGTTAGCTCCCCTATATTTTACCATAAAATTTAAAAAAATGCTATAATGAAGCTATGGCTAAAAAAACCTTTACCAAAAAAGAACTAGAGACACTCTCGGCTGGCGAGATTAACCGCAAAATTATTTATGAGAATTATTCGCTTCTAAAAACTCTCGGGGCAGAAGATTTAAGAAAAGAAATGGTGCCGGTAGGCAAAGTTTGCAAAACCGCTGTTGGATATTTTATTAATTCTACCGGGCCTAAAAA
>JAFRLS010000034.1 GCA_017431105.1 Candidatus Saccharimonadota bacterium
AGCCAGGATCAAACTCTCCATTAAAGTTTGAACTCATAGTTCATAAAATAAAACTGACGATGATTAATTGCACAACTAAATTGTTAAAATATTTCTAAAGACTACTAAAATAACAAAGTTCTCGCAGCTTTAGACTGTTATCATCTTATCAAAAGCGGTGTTTTTTGTCAAGAGTTTTTTTGGGAAATTTTCTCAAATGCGCCTTTGCAATAAACTAATGAGATCTTTCCTCGGGCAAAAACCACCAAAAGATAAATATATCGCTTAAAAAGATGACAAAAATTGGGCACCAAATAGGTTCTTTGTTTCTTTTAGATGAGCTGGCTGACTTCGTAAAGCTGCCGGTATTAGGATGATTGGGTATTGTATTGGAGGTTTTGTCTGCTAGCTGAGTAGCTAGAGCATTGTTATCTTCTGTAGGGGTGGGGGCTGTTTCAGGATTGTCTATAGTTTCGTCTGAACCGCCCTCGATATCTTCGTTGTTTTCCCCGGTATTGTCGCCTATTGCTCCGCCGTAGCCTTCTTCAGTAGAATAGGGGTTATAGACTGGAGAGTCGGAGCCTGGCCAAAACGGGAGAAAACTGAAATTGCCTGTCCCATCAAAGACCATTCGGCACTCCATTCCCTCTTCGAAAAAAGGCGACTCGATACAGCTACCGTAATCGTGCATCCCCGATACACTGGTATTTTCACCCTCCATAGTGAAGAAGATGTAATGTGGTGAATTTAGTAATGCTTCTGCGTGATCAATCTGGAGCTCTACTTCTTGATTTGGAGTAAACCATCCGTAACCATTGGTACTAGCATTACCGGAGAAAAGAAAATACATTTCCATATCATAATGGCTATGTTTAGCATAATAATTATTGAATATCACTGGTTGAGACGAAAACCAGGCGATAAAAATCTCGTCTAGTATTGCCGGCTCCGTCTCACCCATTCTGCGCATCATCGGGTTCTCGTCATGAAAGAGCACCTTTATAGTGGAGTTGCTAGGATTAATAGAGGTCACCAGGAGAAGCATGTTATTAAAACTATTAAGGACGCTGTATTTTCCTCCTCGCGCTAGAAGCTCAAAATGACGATTTTTCTCGCATTCGAGATCTTCATCACAGAGAGAGTCCCTTTCCATGATGTCCTCTTCTCTCAGTTCAATCAGCTCTGGTATGGTCCAGAATTTTTTATTGTTGCCCTCTGGTGTTTCCGCAAAAGTTGGCATACTGATACTTAGACTGCTAATTATGGTTAATACTAATAGGGGTAGAAAAATTTTTCTCTCCATATACTCCTTTGATTATTTTGCCGGAGTGTATGGATAAAGGTGGGAAAATGCAACCCCCCATCTAGAATTCTATTCCGTCTAGGCTTAATTCTTCGTATCTTGGCCTTCCGCAGAGTCTTCTTCTGGCAAGACAATGCCAATAGAGGCTACGGTGTCACCTTCGCCCATCTTCATGATGCGAACGCCTTGGGTAGCGCGGCCAAGAGTTGGAATTTCTTTCATGGCTACGCGGATAGCTTGGCCCTTGGTAGACATCATGATTACCTCTTTAGCGAGTGGATCTAGCGTATGAACGGCGACAATTGGACCGGTTTTATCGGTTACCGCAGCAACTTTAATACCCACGCCGCCACGTTTATGGGGCGGGAAGTTGGAAACAAGGGTAGCTTTGCCATAGCCGTTGGCCGAAACAGCGATGAGCTTTTGGCCCGGGTCAGTAATAACATCCATACCGACAATTTCATCTTTTGGACGAAGCCTCATGCCACGAACGCCCATGGCGGAGCGGCCCATAGCGCGGACTTCTTTTTCGTTGAATCTAGTGGCTTGGCCAGCAGAGGTAGAAATTACGATGTCGTTTTCGCCGGTGGTCTCTTTAACCCACCTAAGCTCGTCATTATTATCTAATTTGATAGCTATGAGACCATTGCTGCGTACATTGAAGAAATCCTTGATGGCAGATTTTTTGATAGTTCCCTTTTTGGTGGCCATAAAGAGGTATCCGTCAGCACCAGCATCACCCTGCTTGATGATGGCGGTGATTTTTTCTTCTGGATGCATATTGAGGAGATTGACAGCGGCAGTACCTTTAGCAGCAAGTGAAGCCTGTGGAACCTCGTAGGCCTTCATGCGGAAGAGACGGCCCTGGTTAGTAAAGAATAAGAGATAATCGTGCGAATTAGCGGTGAGAATCTGGGCAATAACGTCTTCCTCTTTGGTGGTCATGCCCCTTTTACCCTTACCGCCGCGGTTTTGACGACGGAAATCAGCTTGCGGAACACGTTTCATGTAATTTTCGGTAGTAAGAAGGATAACACTTTCTTCCTCTGGAATTAGCTCCTCTTCAGAGAATTTGCCAACCTCGTGATTAATAATCTTGGAACGGCGTGGATCGTCGTATTTCTCTTTGATGGCAAGGAGCTCTTCCTTAACCACGCGGAGAACCTCTTTTTCGTCTGCAAGGATAGCCCCGAGTTTCTTAATTAACTCGTGGAGCTGTTTCAACTCTTCCTCAATCTTGTCACGCTCTAACCCCTGAAGACGGCGAAGTTGCATCTGTAAGATAGCGTTGGCCTGGATTTCAGAGAGACCGAACCTCTTCATGAGTTGTTTGTCCGCATCATCATAAGAGGCGCGGATAACTTTGATGACCTCGTCGATATTATCAAGTGCAATCTTTAAGCCCTCTAAGATGTGGGCGCGCTCTTTTGCTTTTCTTAAATCGAACTCAGTACGGCGACGAATCACTTTTTGGCGGTGTTTGATAAATTCAGCTAAGATCTCTTTAAGACCAAGGATACGGGGCTGAATGCCATCTACGAGAGCCAACATATTGTAATGGAAGGCGGTCTGGAGAGGGGTGAGCTTGTAGAGCTGGTTTAAAATCTTCTTCGGAAAAGCGTCTTTTTTAAGCTCTACCACCACGCGAACCTTGCCACGAGCGGACTCATCTCTGGCATCAGCAATGTGATCAAGTTTTTTAGACAAAACAAGGTCGCGAACTTTTTCGATGAAGTCCTCTTTGCTCATGCCGTAAGGCACCTCTGTGATTACGATGTTGTATCTACCATTCTTGCGCTCTTCGATGTTGGCAACAGCGCGAATCACGACTGAACCCTTACCGGTAGCGTAGGCTTGTTTCATCGGTGCACCACCGTAAACTTCGGCGCCAGTTGGGAAATCCGGACCTTTAACGTATTTCATGAGGCCTTCGAGAGTAATCTCTGGGTCGTCAATCTGGGCGACGGTAGCATCAACAAGCTCACCAAGATTGTGTGGTGGAATATTAGTGGCCATGCCGACGGCGATACCCATCTGTCCGTTTAAGAGAATATTCGGTACGGCTGATGGCAAAACAGATGGTTCTTTTTCGGTGCCATCAAAGTTGTCGCGGAAATCTACAGTTTCCTTCTCGATATCAGCAAGTAGTTCAGCGCCGACCTTATCGAGACGAGCCTCGGTGTAACGTGAGGCGGCTGGTTCATCGCCATCCATAGAACCGAAGTTACCCTGACCTTCCACTAGGGTGTAGCGCATTTTCCACGGCTGAGCTAGATTAACCATTGCATCATAAATAGAAGAGTCACCGTGTGGATGATACTTACCCATAACCTCGCCGACGATACGAGCAGATTTGACGGTGGCGTGAGGAGCTTTCCAGCCGTTTTTGTTCATAGCATATAAGATACGGCGATTGACTGGCTTCAAACCGTCACGAACGTCTGGCAAGGCACGGTCGACGATAACAGAGAGCGAATAGCGAAGGAAGTAGTCCTCCATGGTATTTTCGACAGTGCGGAGTTCAATACCGGTTTCTGGTACGTTGTTAATCTTGTCGTTGTTTTCTTCCATATCTCCTCCTTAGAAATCCAAATCATCAAGATCAACAGATGCTGCTCTTGCCTGAATAAAGTTTTTACGAAGTTCGGCTTGGTCACCCATGAGCTTAGAGAAAATAGCGTCGGCCTTTTCGGCATCTTCTATGTTTACTCTAACCAAAATACGATTCTCTGGGTTCATGGTTGTTTCCCAGAGTTGGGCAGCATCCATTTCGCCAAGACCTTTGAAGCGTTGTTGAGCGGTGTAACCAGCCTGCTTAAAGCGTTCGGCGGTCTCATCAACTTTGACACCTTCGGCTTTTCTCTCCTCTATTTTCTTAGTAAGAGTTTCCTCCAAAGCTTGTTCATCGTAAATATAATCAATTTTGCGGCCATTGCCAGTGCCTTTTATGAGGCCAAAGAGTGGTGGTTTGGCCAAATAGACGTGCCCAGCCTTGATTACATCTGGCATATAGCGGAAGAAGAAAGTAAGCAACAGTGTGGAAATGTGTGAGCCGTCGACATCGGCATCAGTCATGAAAACAATCTTATGATATCTTAAGCCATCGATATTAAATTGATCGCCAATACCTACGCCTAGACCCTTGATAAGAGAGACTAGCTCGGCATTAGCAAGCATCTTGTCGAGACGAGCGCGCTCAGTATTCAGCACTTTACCACGAAGAGGCAAAATGGCCTGAATACGTGAATCACGACCTTCTTTAGCAGAACCGGCAGCAGAATTACCCTCTACGATGAATAATTCGCATTCTTCAGCGTTCCTAGAGGAACAATCGGCTAGTTTAGATGGGAGGTTAAGCCCCTCAAAAGCGCCCTTTCTGATAACGTTGTCACGAGCGGCTCGAGCAGCTTTGCGAGCCCTGGCGGCCAGAGTAGCTTTACCAACGATTTTCTTAGCGATAGCAGGGTTTTCTTCGAGATAATAACCGAAGTATTCGGTCATAACCTTATCGACGTAGCCACGGACCTCTGGGTTACCTAATTTATTCTTGGTCTGGCCTTCAAACTGTGGATCTGGGAGCTTCACTAAAATAACTGCGGTGAGACCCTCTTTGATATCATCTCCAGTGAGATTATCCTCTTTTTCTTTAAGGAGGCCATTCTTACGGGCATAATCATTAATAGTACGGTTTAAACCAGTACGAAAACCAACTACGTGCATGCCACCATCAGGGGTAAGAACGTTATTGGCGAAAGGTTTCATGATTTCAGCAAAAGTATCGTTATATTGGAGGGCGATTTCGACGCCAGTATCACCAACCTGCTTCTCAACATAGAATATATCGTCCGATAAAAGCTCTTTGCCGTTGTTTAGGCGCTTAACATAGCTCTTGATGCCACCTTCAAAGTAAAAGGCCTCGTGGGCGCCTGTACGTTCGTCTGAAACGGTAATTAGGATGCCCTTGGTGAGGTAGGCTTGGTGGCGAGCGTAGCTAGAAATCCAGTCATAGTCGAAATCAGTAGTTTCTTTAAAAATGGCAGGGTCCGGATAGAACGTGATAGCTGTACCATGTTCACGGGGAGAACCACTAGTGACTTTGAGATCCATAGTGGGTTTACCGGTATCAAACTCAATATGGTGAGTTTTGCCATCTCTGTAAACTTCGGCAATCATACGGGTAGACAAAGCGTTGACCACAGAGGAACCAACACCATGAAGGCCAGATGATACCTTGTAACCACCGTCGCCAAACTTACCGCCAGCGTGTAAGACAGTTAAAACAGTTTCTAGGGTGGATTTTTTTGTCTTAGGGTGGATGTCTACAGGGATACCGCGTCCGTTATCATCGACGCGCACGCCACCATCTTTTAATATAGTGATATCTATTCTGTTGGCGAAGCCAGCAATTGCTTCATCGATAGAGTTGTCGGCAATCTCTTTAACTAGGTGATGTAGACCATCGTAACCCGTGGAGCCAATATACATACCTGGGCGAAGACGCACCGGCTCTAGCCCTTCAAGCACCCGAATTTCTGATGAATCATAAGCTTCCGCTTTTTCGGCCATTTTTATACCTCATCTTAAATATTCTTTCTCTATTATACACCTTAGAGAAAGATTTTTCAAGAGTAGATGGGTGTTTTAGCGTATTCTAAGAACGACTTCTCCTGAATCGTTTTGGGGCGGCGTTGATTGCTTTAAAACAGGGGCTTCCGGAGCTGATTTTGGCTCTGGCGCTAGGGCTGGCACTGAAACTGGTACTGGGGTCGGCTTTGGTTCCGGTGTGAGTGGTGGGGTAGGTTGCGGCGTGGGAGTTGGCTCTGGAGTAGCGGGTTGTGGCATAGGGGCTAGTTTCGGGGCAGGAGATTTCTTTTGTGCCATCCAGTCATCCAAAAAACCTTTCTTCTCATCATCTGGAGCACTGATTAGTGGTTCAGGCTCTGTATTTGCCGCTACTGCCTTAGAAGCACTTGGCGAAGGAAGTTCTTCAGCCAACGACTTAGTGGCGTTTTTCTCTTTATTGGCCGCGTTCCAACGCTCGTTTATTTCTTTTTCTACTTCGGCGCGAGTTTTGGCATACTTAGTAGCAGAGTAAGTTTTGAGGCTTACCATTAAATCGTCATTCGGCTCGCCCATAGGTGGTGGAAGGTTCATAGTAAACGGAGCCGATGGCATACCAAACATCATGACTTTGCAAACGGCAGCATGATTTGGTGTCTTAGTAAGATCTTCGGCAGTAAAAGTAGGAGTAAAGGCTTTTACCATGAGGTCGGCATCTGTAACGCCTACACGACCACAGATAATGGTACCGACGTTGCCAAGTAGTGCTTCCCTGATCTTGTCGGTAAGCTGAGTCATGAACTGGTTGGCAACAATAAGGTTGAGGCGATACTTGCGAGCTTCAGAAAGGATAGATTCAAAGCTATCAGTCGCAAAGTTTTGGAACTCATCGACGTAGAGACAGAAATCTTTACGCTGATCTTCGGGGATGTCTTGGCGACTCATGGCAGCTTGTTGGAACTTCATCACGAAGATCATACCGAGGAGATTAGCGTTGATATCGCCGAGTCGCCCCTTAGAGAGGTTTACGAGGAAGATTTTCTTATTATCCATGATCTCACGGATGTTGAATCCCGATTTTACCTGACCGAGGGTGTTTCTCATAATGGTATTAGAAATGAATGGGCCCCATTTAGACGCGAACCAGGTAATAACTTCGCCAGCGTCACTACTCTTTTGTGAGGCTGGGAATTCCTTGGTCCAATAGTCATAAACTGCTTTATCTGTAACGTATTTTAGTTTCGACTTAACAAATTCCGGATCAGTAAAACATTGTGGAATATCAATGAAAGTAGCGCCAGCTGGGTCCGACATTAAGAGAAGCGCGGCATTTCTAAACATGTGCTGTCCACGAGGGCCGAAGAAACCTTGGTTCTGAGGATCGAAAAGAGATTGAAGCATCGAGATCCCCTCTTGGACAATAAAGTCTTTTTGATCCTCGCTTGTACATTCAAACATATTCATGCCTACTGGGTGTTCGATGTCGGCTGGGTCAAAGTAAATAATGTCATCTATGCGTTCCTCTGGAACGCGCTTTAATAGCGCTTCTACGGCATCACCATGTGGATCGATAAAGGCAAAGCCGCGTCCGTCACACATATCTTGGAATGCAATATTTTCAAGAAATACAGATTTACCCATACCCGTTTGGCCAATAACGTACATGTGGCGACGGCGGTCATCGTCGTCTAGATAGATAGCTTTTTGAACACCACGAAACTCGTTGGTGCCTAGAAGTACACCCTCAGTCGCTAACTTGGCTGGGCCATCAACCTGTTTTGTGAGCTGACGTTCTACTTGAGAGTTCGGTATAGCGTTCTGCTCTGGGAGATGGAAAATTGAAGCTAGTTCAACACTGTTCAGGATATTCGAACTTAGTTTTATTGGGAAGAAACGGAAAGTATAATCGATAGTAAGTTTTTTGGGGTCTTTAAAGATGTTAACTTTAAATCCGTTAAGAGTCGGTGAATCAAACTGAGAGAAAGCCGACACAACACCACCAACAATTGCATCGGAACGTGCCTTGTTATCAGAGCTGGCTATTATTCTGATTAGGGTTTCAAAGCCTGGAAAACGCATCTTGTTAGTGATAGCGTTAATTTCGTCTTGATTGATGCTCGTCATAGTGGTGCTTTCAGACGGCTTTTCATGCTCGCTTGGAACTTCCCAAGGAGCTCTAATAACGTCTATGGCGAACTGGCCGATGGCGGCACCACCAGTTTTGGTTTTTTTGCCTTTTTGGATATCTTCAACATATTTTTTGGCTGGCAGAGACCAATTTTTTTGTGCAGGGCGGAATAAGATTTGTACAGCCGCACCCTCATCTTTACTCACATTAGACAACGCGTTAAGTATGGCCATCGAAGCATCTCGTTTAGTGTCTTCGTAGGTTGCCAATGGAAAATAGAATTCTTTGTTAAGGGTAAGTTCGGCGCCAGCCACGGTGTCCAACGAGCCATTAGGGGCAAAGATGTTTTCTTCCCTTTTTTCTTCAATACGGGCCGTAGGATATGCCGATTGGATAGACTGCTTAACTGTTTCCGTAAGAACAGATGGAACGATAGCATAATATCTGATAAAACCATCTTTAGCGATGATCTCGAATGAAAAATGGCGTTGGCCGTATAACCTAGTTTTAAAACCTTTAGTGATTGTGGAGGCGAGGATGGAGTACATAATCTGAGCTTTAGAGATGGCTTCATTAGCAATATCGCGTTTGTCTCTGCCACCACCTTCGATATCATCTGTAGTAGGCGGCAAATGAATCAATAGTGGCACCATCTTGAGGCCACGCTCGTATCTTTTAGCTTTTCTAAGCTTAGATACTCTAGCAGAAAAAATGATTGCAATAATAATCATGATTGATGCGACGAAGATTATTGCTACCACCCAAGGTTCCATTATGCTATTTTCCTGTTAAATGAGTTGTCGAGATTGCTTCCTAGTAAGCCAGGATTATCCTCGGGGTTATTTTTATCGCCACGAACCAAGTAGTAAAAATCTGCCGTATTTTTATCTTTTTCCAATTTATCGATGGTCTTATACGTCTCTTGAAGTGCTTTCTTGTCAATTCGGTCGCCTCTAGTAAGAATAAGTTTTTCGTTGAATACTGGGGGATTTGCTGGGGCTGAATCGGTTGATAAAGCTTGCATGGTTGGTGGAAGATCGGCATCTATGGTTTCGCCTAATCCATTATTAGATTTTTGGCCAGAAAGAGTCTCGTTGGTAGTAGTGTCTGTTTGATTTGCTGTTAATTCTTGAGGCTGTTCGGTAGTTTCAGTGGACCAGGAAGCTGTTTGATTGCTTAAATCAAGGTTATTTTCTGCGCCAAAACTGTTTTTATCGGGCGAAATGCTACCTGCTCCAGCAGTAAAGAAGGCCTGCTCTTGGCTTCCTTGTTGACCTTGATTTTTATAATCCATATGCTTATTCTATCATAGTCATGCGCGTTTTGCTACTAAAAATTCCGCTAAAGTCAAGAATATAACAATGAGGCTGACCGTCCAAATATTGATCGCACCAAATGAACGCGCCATGAGTAACATGATAGGACCGAATGAGATAACTGCTGAATACAGATAATCTTTACTCGTGAACATGTTCTTCTTGAATGCGAGTCGATAGAATACCCGTAGGGCGATGCTTAGAATGCCAAATATGGAAATGTATAATGTTGTAAAAAATAATAAAACACCGAATGGTCCAATCTCCATCGGTGATGTAAAAAGCAAAATAAGTATTAAAGCTGCGAGTCCGATAATACTTACATATAACATAATACGGTTATGCTTCATAACCTTATTATATCATAACTGGTTTAGTCCCCCAAGATTTTTATCCCCCATCTAGGGGAAAGGGGGGTTATCCGGTGCTAAAATCACAACTATTGACCGCAACCCCGTCCTCTCCTTTTTGACCGCTTCACACAAGGTGAAGCATTGATCCTTGCTGTCTTTTTCTTTCATTCTTGTTTATGTATTTGAGAAGGTGCTAATGAAAGATTTGACTGCGCGCTCGACGTTTTTGGCGGAGCTCTAGGTAATTCCTACTTTTGTAATTTATGGCTAGAAATTACCTTTTCGCCCGCCAAATTTTATGGTTTGTTTCTGATTTTTGGTTTACCTTTTTTCATTTTTTCGCCTTTTTGATGTTTTTATTTTAGTCATCTCGACTGCTTTCATGATATCACAAAGATAGCAAAAAATCAATATGTTTGTTCGATAATTTTAATGTATTTTTTACAACGGTTACTCTATTATTTCTCTGTTGTATAATTTTTTTGTACTTGTTGTGTTTTTTACAACAATAAACGTGTTTTTTTGTATTCTGGCACAAAAAAGTGCCACATAGATGGCAATGTAAATAAAAATGGTGGAGCTGCCGGATACTGCCTCCGGGTCCGAATTGTCACGTGGACATCATTCTACGTGCGTAGCTTTTTGTTTCATTTTGGCAAAAATTATTAGCTGCAAAAAAACAAAACTAATAAACGCCGTGGCTATATTTTCGAACCATTTGCCGCCACGCAAACGGCCTTATTTTCGTTGTATGATAATTCCCGACCTACGAAAACTCGAACGAGAACCAGCCTAGAAATAATTAGGCATAAGCTGGCATGTACATGACATGCGCAGTTTTCGTGTTTTTAGCACTTATTTAATACTTACGGTATTCAATCGGCACGCCTGATGTCTGTTAACGATCCGTCTAAGCTTTGTCAGCCCCAACTGTTTTTATTATATCATATTAGCTTAAGTTTAACAATAGAAGAAGACCGGTAACTGCGAGGAAAACCGGTCTTCAAAGTAGAGTGTGGAGTTATTTTGGCTATATTTTTGTTTTTACCTTCTGAATAATTTTTTTATTCAGAAGCTACCTCTATAATATCGTGAAAAAATACTAATGTCAATACGTTTTTTGAACAATTTTATGTATTTTTTGTGTTAGTTTTCCACAAGCATTTTCGTTAAATAATTCGAAAACTTTGGCGGGGGTTGTGATTATTTTTCTACTATGCTAAGTACGAGAGCATGATAGCAAAAATACATTCTGCAATTCCCTGCGGCTTTATTGGAAGGCTGGTTGAAGTCGAGGGCGACATGAATCGTGGGCTACCAGCTTTCAATATTGTGGGCATGGCAAACAAAACTGTGAATGAAGCAAAAGAACGTGTGCGTAGTGCACTAACTAATTCTGGCTTTGTGTTTCCGAGCAAAAAAGTGACTATAAATTTGGCGCCGGCAGAATTGCCAAAAGACGGAGCTTATTTAGATTTGCCAATTGCTTTATCGGTTTTGTTAATGTCTGGGCAAATTATAAAGTCTGATGTAGCCAAAAAACTATTTGTGGGGGAACTTTCGCTCGATGGTGAGCTTCGACCAGTGCGTGGCATCATAAATGTCGTGGAGGCGGCCAAAAAAGCAGGGTTTAAAGATGTTTATGTGCCACTAAAGAACCTGTCCCAGGCTTCTTTGGTGACTGATATTAATATTTATGGCGTTAATCGTCTCCAAGAGCTATTTTTGGCGCTAAAAAACCAAGTTAAATTACCATTAAGTGGTGGCGAACTTTCATATGGAACGAGCAACACAAAGAATAACAATGTATTTCTGGATCACATTAGGGGCCAAGACGTCGCTAAGCGTGCCATGATGATTGCGGTTGCGGGACATCATAATATTTTGATCTCTGGGCCACCAGGATCCGGTAAAACGATGTTAGCGAAAGCGGCGGCAAATTTGTTGCCGGATTTGGCCCCAGAAGAAGAAGTCGATATTACGAAAATTCATTCTATTGCTGGGTTAACTACAGATGAGGTCGTGAAAGAAAGGCCGTTTAGATTTCCGCACCATACTACTAGCATTATGTCGATCATCGGAGGTGGAGCGATGGCGGAACCAGGAGAAATTTCGCTGGCACACAAGGGCATTTTATTTCTAGATGAAATCCCGGAGTTTTCACGCTCAGTGCTGGAGGCCTTGAGACAACCTTTAGAGGATAAGAAAATTTCAATTTCTAGAACTAGCCGCAAGACTACTTACCCGGCAGACTTTATGTTGGTCGCGACGATGAACCCCTGCCCTTGTGGCTACCTGGGCGACCCGACACACGGATGTAAATGCACGGAACTCCAAATTCAAAATTATCAGAAGAAAATCTCTGGACCTTTGCTAGATCGAATTGATATGTATATCAATGTAGAAAAAGTAGATAACGCCGACTTACTAGCTCCTTCTGGCGATAATTCTGCTGAACATATTGTTGTAAAAAATACTATAACAGGGGCGGTTGAGCGTCAAAAGGCACGTTATAGGCAAAGCGGAATCTATAATAGCAGTCTGTCTTCGTTCCAGGTTGCAAAAATGTTAGAGATGGAGCCGGCGGCCGAAAAACTTCTTGGACAGGCTTCAAAGAATTTAAACCTCTCGGCGAGGTCATATTTCAAGACTATAAAAGTAGCTAGGACTATCGCAGATTTGGATAATTCCAATATAATACTGGCTAAACATTTAGCTGAAGCGCTTACCTATCGTAAAAGATAACAAATTCTCTTGCTTTTTCCCTAAATATTTGGTATAATCCTTACAGGTTAATTCAAGAGAAGAAAGGACTACCATAAAAACTACATCACGCACCCGAATTAATGGAGAAATTCGTTATCCGGAGGTACGCGTAATAGGTTCTAGCGGTGAACAGCTCGGTATTATGTCGAGTCGTGAAGCCCAACTTCTCGCGAAGGATCAGGGAGTGGATTTGGTAGAAATTGCTGCCAATGCCAACCCGCCAGTCGTTAAGATCATCGATTGGGGTAAATATCAATACCAAAAGGTGAAGGAAGAAGCCAAAAATCGTAAGAAAGCCCGTGAAAAGCAGTCCGAGCTGAAGCAAATGAAGATTGGCCTCAAGATTAGCGACAATGACCTTAACATCAAAGTCCGCAAGATGCGTGCGTTTCTCGATGATGGTGACAGAGTAAAGATTATGGTGATATTCCGTGGTCGCGAAATGGCTCACAAAGAGATTGGCCAAGATTTACTAGATAGAGTTCTTGGTTTAATTGGTGACGATATCGTCATTGAAGGAAAAGCACAGTTTAATGGACGTAACCTATCAGTCGGAATACGGAAGAAGTAATTTCCTACTTCCACGGTTCTCTGGTTGCACATTTAAATGCAGATTTCGATCTGCAAAATATTAACTATAACTAAAGGAAAACCTATGCCAAAACTAAAGACGCATAAAGGCACCGCTAAACGCATTAAGATTACCGGTTCTGGTAAAATTACGCGTGGGCGTGCTTACGGGAATCACATTCTCGCAAAAAAATCTAAAGCCAGGAAGCGCAACATGAAAACTGCTGCCGCAATCAACGGCAAAATCAAGAAAAACGTTAAGACTGCATTAGGGGTTTAATCATGAGAGTAAAACGTGGCGTGGCCGCAATGGCCAAACATAAGAAAA
The DNA here is from genome assembly GCA_017431105.1 of Candidatus Saccharimonadota bacterium. GTDB lineage: Bacteria > Patescibacteriota > Saccharimonadia > Saccharimonadales > Saccharimonadaceae > Nanosyncoccus. The sequence goes on from JAFRLS010000034.1 coordinate 13,304, forward strand.
TTTTGAAAGCTGCCAAGGGCATGCAACATGCACGTACTCGTAGCTATCGCTTAGGTAAACAAGGTGTAATTAAGGCGCTTCGCTATAGTTATCGCGATCGCCGTAATCGCAAACGCGATTTACGTGCGCTTTGGATTACTCGTATCAATAATGCTTCTAGAGAATTTGGTCTTTCCTATTCTCAACTTATCGCTGGGATGAAGGCCAAGAATATTAACCTCGATCGCAAAGTTTTAGCCGATCTTGCAGTTAATAATCCAGAGGCGTTTAAAGCAATTGTAAACACGGTAAAGGAGAAATAAGATGGCAATTTGTGAAGTCACCGGTAAAGGTAAAATGTATGGCCATAATGTTTCTTTCTCTCAGCGCCATACGCGCAAGGTGTTTAAACCGAATGTTTCAAAGAGAACTCTAGTTATCAATGGTCAGAAGATTAAGTGCAATGTTTCCACCTCAGCACTTAGGACTCTGAAGAAAAAGGGGATGATTGAGTCACCAAAAGCTAGGGCCGAAAAGAAATAAAGAGTTGCCCCAGCAAAAATCCACCCCGTAAAGGGTGGATTTTTGATAGTGAGCCTTCAATAAGCCGGGTTCTGTACTATATATTATAATATATAGCTAGCGATCATCTATCTAGACACTACATTGCTATAGTGCTCAAGCGGTGAGCGTGCATCCCCGAGCAGGGGTTTAGTAGCACTCCTTGCAACAGGTAGGGTTTGCCGCCGCGCTGTATCGCTACTGCGCGCTGTGAGCTCTTACCTCACTCTTTTCACCCTTACCGGCTAGGCCGGCGGTATTGTCTCTGTGGTACTTTCCCTATCCTTACGGACGGTCGCTGTTAGCGATTACCTTGCTCTATGTTGCCCGGACTTTCCTCTTTATAAAAAAGCGATCGCCTTTTAGGCTCCTCGTGATTATACCACGACATCGAGAATCTGGTCAATAGCGGCGTTGGCCTGCGAATCGGCCTCTGTATTAAGTTCCCGTGGAATATGTGTAAATGATGCGTTTTCAAAATTTTCTAGAAGTTTTTGGATACCCTCATAAATAGGCATAATGTCCTGATTTTTAACCGTAAAAATACCATTAAGCTGGTTAACGACCATCAGGCTATCTGAGAAGAAGTGGACTGTTTTGAAGCCTAGATTGATGGCTTTTTCAACACCGTTTCGCATAGCCAAGTATTCGGCTACGCGTGAAGTAGCGAAGCCGATAAACTCGCCGCCTTTTTCGATGGTGGTACCGTCAACATCGATAACGTGGTAGCCAATACCGGCTGGGCCAGGGTTACCGCGCGATGCACCATCAACATAGATAGCCACTGCGCTAGCAGTATCGCGTGAGGCAACATGGCTAGTGACTTTGCCTTCGGTGATTTCGAGCACCGAAAGGCTGGCTTCATTAAGGCGTACGTTACTAGAGGTAAAATCTTTAACAAACTTGTAGCTAGTATATCTATCTCTAGGGGTTGGTTTAGTGTCGCCGCTAATACCGATTTCATAAACTATATAGAGATTACTGAGACGACTAGAGCCCTCAAGTGCCAAAAAAGTAATTACATCTTTTATTTTAATAGAGCTAGCCACAAGACCTGTATAATCAGTAAGCGATCTAGCGATAGCTTCTTCTGGTTGTTCGCCGAATTCAATTTTACCAGTGGGAAGTTCCCAAAAAACCGGGGCCTCAGAACGACCACGGCTACGCTTTAAAACGAGTACCCCATCCTCGTTTCTAATAATCCCAACTACGCGAATTCTTTGTTTCATGCCCACCTTTTTGGTTACCCTATCGGCCTGTTTTCCCCGTAATATATACAAGGTGGGTAAAATCTTATGCGATACATCCGCAGATGTAAGCCACGAAATCCCTATAACATGATTATTCAGGAAAATCATGCTGCCGATAGGGCTAACTTAATTATATCATAAGGAGGCATTAAATATATACTTTTAGAGCACACTCCGGGGCGTTACTTCGTACGCCTTCGGCGAGCGTCCAAGTCTATGGTCCTAAAAATATATATTTTTAATGCCCCACCAATAGATAGAAGAAGTTAAGCACTGCCTGCATGCCGCTAACCATGATATTTGAGAATGCGTTGCCGAAGAGGAAAATTAAGAGGTAGACGATGATGAAGCCGTAGCGTTCCATACTCATCATGAGAGCGCGAACCGCGTCCGAGGCGATAGCATAAAGTAGACGTGAACCATCCAGTGGTGGAATCGGAATAAGATTAAAAATCATAAAGCCGAGATTAATAAAAATTATTTCAACGAAGATAAAATATAATAATTCCCCGCTGGGTCTATAGAGGATACCAGAAAAATGGGCAATCAAGAATGCAACAAGAGCGAGGAGAAAATTAGTAAATGGGCCGGCAAGTGCAACGAGTGCCATACCCCATTCGCGCCATTTAAGGTTATGAGAATTGATTGGCACAGGCTTGGCACCACCAAAAACTGGGGCGCCTATAATATATAGCACGACTGGCACTATAATGGACATAAAGGGGTCAATATGCTTAATGGGATTAAAAGTAAGACGTCCAGCTTCCTTAGCGGTGTTATCACCTAACCAATAAGCGACAATACCATGGGCTAACTCATGTAAAATAACGGAGCCTACTACGATAATTAGTATAATTACAACTTTGCCGAAATTAATATCCATTAGTTCAATACTACCACTTCTTTAGTGGTTGGCAAGCTATCTAGGGATTTGACTTTAAACTTCTTCTCGGTGTGAGCAGAAAGTTTAAGTTCGGAAACCATGCCATCAACATTACCCATCGAAACAACTAGTTTTGGTTCAATTTCTCTAACTGCACGAACAGATGAAGTACATAGTATATCGGCAACGATATCATCTAAATTCTCTTCGATCCCACCAAGGATACCAGTATGAACGCCACCAATCTCTATATCATAGATAGTTCTGCCACTCTCGGTTGCAATGCCACGAATAGTGGCGTCGCCGATTTCAAATTCGCCTGGACCAGTAATCTTACCAACTGGAAGACTGGCATCGATAACGGATTCCGCTACATTAACCTTGATGGTGGTCTTTTTGGTAGAGATGATAATTTCATCTGGATTTTTACTCTCAATCTCAAACATATTGCTCCTCTTACTTTATGATTTTATCTGGATCGTAAATTTCGGAAATTTCCATTTCCATAATGTCATCGATAAAACGGTCCCTGACGCTCTTACGATAGCCGAAATCATCGGCCGACATGATTACGTAATTAATTGGTTTACCCTGTTTCTTCTCAATTATTTCAGCCCAGCGTGTGAGTTTCTTGGTTTTGTCATTACCGATAATAAGAAGATCTACGCCGTCTTGGCCCGGCAAACGATTCGTAACAATGAGGCCTTTCAGATAATTTTTAACTGGACGACAATATTCTTCCCACGTTGTTTCGTGAATATCTTTTTCACGAGTTGTATCAACTTTTTTCGAGAAAATATCAATGAGTGGACGACAAAATGGGTGTTTGCTGTTGGCTGAGTAATAAACTTTGTTGTCGAAAGTTTCATTCTTAATAACTCCGATGCTCTCGAGGTTCAAAAGTTCACGACGGACAGAGTTAATCTGTTCGTCAATCACCCTTGTCATCTCCCTGACGTAAAAAGATTTCTCAGGGTTTTCAAAAAATAATTTTAAGAGTTTAGCTCTAGTCTTAGAACCAAACAATTTTTCGGTTGGTGTGCTAGTTTCTTTACTCATCTTGTATATATTTTAACACGGTTTGGATAAATATTTAAATTTATCCATAACATAGGGATAAACTTCCTCTAAGCTTAGCCAGATTATATCCTTATTGCGCTTGAACCAGGTAAGCTGGCGCTTGGCTAGATGATAATCTTCATAAAAACATTGCTCTTTGGCCTCATCTAGGCTTAGTTCTCCATTGAGATACTTCCACGCATATTCGTAGATATCGCTTTTCATGGATTGATTGTTCCAGCTATATTGTTTGTTGAGGACCTGGACTTCATCGTATAAATCCTGATTAAACATTTTATCGATGCGAGATCTCAAGCGTTTACGGAGTTCTTTAGTGGGCCATTTAATACCTATCAATAAATAGTTACCTTTAATTTTTTTACGATCAGAGCAAGTTTTTTGTTCTATATCACCAATTTTATGTCCGGTGGGGCCTTTGAAATGATAGTCATAGATAAGTGCATCAATATAAAGCCCGGTGCCACCAACGATAATCGGAACTTTGCCACGCGCTTTAATGTTTTTAATCTTGTCTTCTGCATATTTTTTCCAATCGGCAACCGTGAATCTTTCGTCTGGCATAACTAAATCCAGGCCATAATGCGGAATACCTTGTTGTTCTTCCAGGGTAGGTTTAGCGGTGCCAATGTCCATACCTTTATAGATGGCGCGTGAATCAGCAGAGATAATCTCACCATCTAGCGCTTTGGCAAGCTCTATAGAGACACTGGTTTTACCGGAACCGGTAGGCCCCAAAATGATTAAAGTTTGCATAGATATTCGGCAAGGTCGGTAAGTTTGATTTTCTCTTCTTTGTCGCGTAAGCGAATGGAAACAACATTCTCCTTGGCATCTTTTGGACCAACGATGATAATAACTGGGATTTTGAGGTCTACGGCGCGACGAATCTTCTTGCCAAGTGAATCATCGGCATCATCTACAGAATAGCGTAATTTGTTTTCTGGGATTGGATTATCTAGGATTACCTCGTCGAGGACTTTGGTGATTTTAGCGACATAATCTTTAACTTCATTATTTACTGTCACGATACGGACATTCTCTGGCGCACACCAAAGTGGTAGCCAACCAGCCGTATGTTCCAAATAGACACTCATAAAGCGTTCAATAGAACCAATCAACGCGCAGTGAATCATGATTGGAGTCTTTTTGCTGCCATCGGCATCGGTGTATTCTAGATTAAAGCGTGCTGGCAAGGCATAATCTAGTTGCACGGTAGCAAGTTGCCACTCACGGCCAAGCGCATCTACGGCCATGAAATCCATCTTAGGCCCATACATAGCGGCTTCGCCTTCACCGATGAAGTAGTCCATCTTGAATTTGTCGGCCATTTTTTTGATTGCAGATTCGGCCTTCTTCCACATTTCTGGTGTACCAATGTAGCCATCACCATCATCGCGGAAAGAAAGACGAAGATGCAACTTCATGTCAATCTTTTGGTAGAGGTCTTTAGCCGACTCAATTAGCTCGCCGAAGATGTCACCGATTTGATCTTCAGTACAGAAAACGTGAGAATCATCCTGAGTAATAGCACGGACACGAGAGAGGCCACCAAGTTCACCCTTACGTTCGTCACGATAAACCATCGTAGTCTCAAGATATTTGATTGGCAAATCTTTGTAAGAGCGTGGGGAGCTAGCAAAGATCTGGGAGTGATGTGGACATGAGACTGGTTTCAAAGCGAGATGGTCACCACTTTCTTGAGAAATGAATTGGAACATCTCTGGAAACTTTTCGTAATGACCGGAGGTTTTGTAAAGATCAATGTTGGCGATGTGCGGAATGCAAACTTTTTTGTAGCCACGCTTGATACGGTAACTTTGAGTAAACTCATTAAGTAGATCGCGCAAGATAGTACCACGCGGAGTAAATAGTGGTAGACCTGAGCCGACGAGATTAGAATAACAGAATAAGTCTAGCTCTTTGCCAAGTTTACGATGGTCACGGGCCTTGGCTTCTTCTTGACGTTTCAGATACTCTTCGAGTTCTTTTTCGGTATCAAAAGCTACACCATAAATACGAGTAAGCATTTCGCGTTTTTCATCGCCACGCCAATAGGCGCCGGCAACGCGTGTTAATTTAAAAGCGCCGATCTTGGACAAATCTTTAAGATGTGGGCCTTTACAAAGATCGGTAAAAAGATCGTCCATATCGTAAAATGTAATCTCTTCTCCATCTGGTAGCTCTCCAATGAGCTCTATTTTGTATTTCTGATTATTATCTTTTGCCCATTTCAAAGCCTCTGACCTAGAAGTAGTGCGCTTCTTCATGGCGAGTTTGCGAGCGATGATGCCACGCATCTTTTTCTCAATCTTTGGTAAATCTGTATCAGAAATTTTAGTGTTACCAAAGTCAATATCATAGTAAAAACCATCTTCTATTGCTGGGCCAATACCAAATGTGGCTGTTGGATAAAGTTCCCGTACCGCAGCAGCGAGTACATGGCTTAAAGTGTGTCGCATTTTTTCTAGATTGTCAGAATCCATCTTTATCCTTTCTTTTTATCTTATTATTATACCATATTATTCGGTTTTTGGGGTTACTGTCCCAAGAGAAGAAAAACCATCAATGGCATAGTGACAATTGAAAAAAGAGTAGAGATGGTGACGAGTTCGGAAGACTCCGTAGCATTACCGCCATATTTGACGGCGAAGAGACCAAGTGACGTAGCGGTTGGTAAAGCTTGGATTAAAGTGCAGACTTGGACAACTTCAATCGGGAAATTTAATAATCTGAGGGCGCCAAAAGTTACTAGTGGGCCTAAGGTGAGCTGGATAATAGCGGTAAGAGAAAGTCGCCATTTTTTGAATACTGTTAGAAGCTTGGCTTGGGATAACATATAACCAATACAGATAATCGAGAGTGGTGTTGTAGCTCCGCCAATATATCTTACGGAATCGGTAAGAAAATCTGGCAACTTGATGCCGACAAGAAAAACAATCATGCCTAATATCACCGCAATAATGTTGGGGTTAAAAATGATACTGGTAAATAGCTTAGGGGTGATTTTGCGTTCAAATAGCCAAATACCGTATGAGAATAAAGCGATATTAAAAGAGATAATAAAACCGCAATAAGCTAGAATACCACTTGAACCAAAGGTGCTAGCAACAATCGGGTAACCTAGAAAGGTGGCGTTATTAAAAATCAAAGCAAACTGCGATTCAAAGCCGAGTTCACCTTTGAACCATTTTTTATTAAAAATAATCTTGGCAAGAATGATTAGAAGCACCATCACGAGAGCACCACCAGCTAAGCCGGAGAAGAAAAGATTGGCCGACGCTTCATCATAAGAAGACGGGAAGGCGACAAAAAGAGATGCCGGCATAAACACAACTAGGAGTAAGTTGGTTAGTTCTTTATTGGTTTTACTACTGATCAGTTTAAGTTTGCCCAAAATGAAGCCCAGCGCAAGAATAACCGCAATTGAGCCAAGACGCGTATAAAATGCGGTGAGCTCTATCTGCATATGCTTAAATTATAACATAATTTTATTTGATTTTCTTGAGCGCACCACGGAGTTTGAGCGTCTGGCAAGTTTCACGCAAAGCCGACTCGAAACCGTCAATTATTTTAGTGTTATGCCCGAAGAATTTAATAAATTCGCTCTTTAAATCTACGAATTGGCTGCAACCAAGAACAATTTGCTCAGGTGCAAAACCATTATTTTGGGAAAGATAAGTTCTGAGATCACGTCTAATTTTATGGCCAGTTAATTCCCCGTCATCAATTAGGGTCGGCCAATCGTCTAGGATGATAGTCTTGGCTTGAATCTGACGTGAAAACCAATAATAATTAAAGGTTTTGGTAAGGCTTTTGGTGGCAAGAATAAGAGTTGGTTTGTTTACGATCTTTGTATTATTTAGTTTTAAACCAACAAAGGGTTGGCTTTTATATTTACGACAGAAATATTTAAGACTAGTGAGCGACAGTAAGTAATTGGCGAAAACAATTAGATCAACCTTATTTATATATGGCTGGAGAGCTTTTTCGGCAGCCCCTCTTGCAAATTTAGGACTTTTTAAGATCTGATTAGCGTTGCGCCAATCTATAACACGTATGACCTCAAGTATTGGTAGTTCCTCCTCTAAATAATCTGCAAATAATTCCCCACCGTAGCCGCTATCAAATACTACGACTTTTAACATAAGATAATCCTTTCTACCTCCAATGGGGGAAATTCTAGCATAAACACCTGGTAGCATCTTTCTGAAGTTTTTAGTTGTGCTACAAATGAGGTATAACTCTTTTAATCTAAGACAAAATAAAGAGCCTTTGGCTCTTTCTTTAGTTTCTGGTGGGGCTTAACAGGTATCAACGGTATACGAAAAAGATTTATATTGAAAATGATATAATGTTATAAAAGGATAAAAAATGAGACTATATCTAGCTAGCCATAATTTAGGCCCATATACAAATGAGTTGTTAAAGTTAGTGGGAGAAGGTAGGAAGGCACTCTTTATTGAGAATGCACGAGATTACTATTCGGATGAGAAACGCGCAAATGATTTACAAGAAAAACTAGCAATGCTATCTGAACTTGGATTTGAAGTCGAAGAGTTGAATCTTCGTGATTATTTCGGTGAGCCAGATAAGTTGAGAAATTTTATAGATTCATATAAGCCCGACTTAATATATGCTAGTGGTGGAAATGTCTTTTTGCTTGCTACCGCCTATCGTCTGAGTGGTTTTGATGAGATTTTACGAGAAGATCTTGCGAAGGATAAATACGTATATGGTGGATTTAGTGCGGGAATTATGGCTATTTGTAAAACAATAAAATACTACGGACATGACCACCTCATACCAGAACGCGTGCCAGAGATTTATGGAGTTGATGCGGCGTTGGATGGTGTTGGTCTCGTAGACTATCAATTAATTCCTCATGCAGATGCTCCAAAGCATCTTGAAATAACGAAGGAATATATTAAGCGTATCGAGTTGGCCGGCCTAAAAGCCTTACCGCTAAACCAAGAAGCGGTTATCGTCATAAATGGCAACAACCAACGAATACTTGGGCAATAACCGTTTATACAAATTCTAGACCAAATTGTTGGGGATTTAACAGCTAGATTATAGAGACAAATTATGGTTTTTGACGTGTTTTTGTCGCAAAAATGGCACAAAAACAGCCCTCTATTTCTACAAGGGATTTAACAGATATTTATAGATTACGTAATAGTTGAAAACAATTTTATAAACCGTTTGGTGGGGCTTGCTTAGCCAGGCTTTAACAGACTATGAAGAAGATTTATATCAAAAAATGGTATAATGATTATATAACACAGTGATTTTGACAAGAAAAGAGTTAAAAATAAATGCCAATTATATTTATAGTACAATTAGTTTCTATATCTTTATTTATTATTCTCAGCGCCATTGAGGCTCGCCTATTTATGCCTGGACATTATTTCGATAACCATCTCAGAATAACAGATCATTGGGCCATATATCCATCCGTCTCTGGTAGTAGAAAGAGAACAAAAGTCGAACCCATTGACCCATATGATAAACAGTGCATAAATGCAAATCTAGTTTACCATGCTATTTTTATGCCACTCGCCTTCATTCTGCTTCTCGCATCTTTTCCTCTTTCGCTAGTTTTCGTTATATTTAAGAAATAGTAGAAGAGGACAATTTTCAAAATAAGACAGATATTTGAGCTCCTGATTAGTAAAACAAAGCCACAAACCATATTGTCTGTTATTCAATACGAGCCACTATTTGAGCTTTGCTTTTATGCAATCGAGAGTATTTGCTATTTTACCAAGAGTAAAAGCAATCTGCTCCAGAGAATCTTCACTACTTTGCGTCGCCATTTTTTCCTTTCTCCCCCTTTAAGATTATTTGCTATACCCCACCGTATATCAATTGTCTCACAAGAACAACCCAAAAATAAAAAATTTAGCTACGATATATATAATAAGTCGAACAATTAAAATTAGTGGGGATTTAACGGACAAAATTATAGGGGCAAATTGCGGTTTTTGACATATTTTGTCGCAAAAATGGTATAAAAATACCCCTCTATTTTTGCAGGGGATTTAACAGACATTTATAGATTACGAAATAGTTGATAATTATTTCATAGCCCGAATGGTGGGTGATGAGGGGCTCGAACCCCCGACCTTCTCGGTGTAAACGAGACGCTCTAGCCAACTGAGCTAATCACCCGTGTTTTTTATTATATCATATTAATTAGATTTCGACTAGTTTGTATTCGCGAGAACCGAGGCCGAGTTTTTCAGCGTATGGTAAAATTTCGCGGCCTAGCCGAGAATCGATACGTTCTTGTAGCTTTTTAGCGCCCGGATCTTTTGATGCCCAAATGAGATCAATGAATGCTTGGTCATTAGCGACCGGGTCGAGCGAAGCAACAATACCAAGATCTGCCATAACTGGGTCACCCTGTTTAGAATCACAATCACAATCAACCGACAAAGCATTCATCACCGTAATATATACTATCGGTTTTCCCTGTTCTTTGAGATAGTCTGCAACCGCAGTAGCGGCTTCAGCCATTGATTCAATAAAATCGATTTGGTCATGCTTTGATATCCAGCAAAAGCGTGGACTGGTAGTTTTGCCACAAGAGTGGATATAGGCCTTTCCTTTCCTCGAAGCAATACCGATAGATTGGTTCTTAAGATTGGCGCCAAAACCACCCATGGCGTGACCTTTACCGTGGGCAAGATTGACAATGGAATCGTATTTTTTGAAATGCTCGCCGACGAGATCATATTTAAGGTGCTTGCCTTTCGAAAAAGGAATCTTGAAGTCGCCATCAGCGTCCATAATATCTACATCAGCGAAACTAGTAAAACCATGTTTTTTAGCGACTTCGGTGTGATTTTTCGTGTTGGTACGAGCGCCAGGATAAGCGGTGTTACACTCTATGATAGTGCCATTTATTTTTTTAACAAACGGAGCAATTAAATCGGCTTTAAGATAACCTTTGGCTCCGTCTTCGCCGGTAGAGACTTTGATGCCAACTTTGCCAGGCAGGTCTATTTTTAGTGCTTGATAGACTTTAATTAGACTTTCTGGTGTGATTTTTTTAGTAAAATAAACTTGACTAGACATCTTTACCCTTTACTTCTTAACCACTTTTTTAGTGACGTCAAATTTTTCCATGTATAAGCCCAGCATCAGGCGAGTTTGGGCATAGAAAGCAGCAAGTGATTGATAGAGTATAGAGGTGACCGGTATCAAAACCCATTGCAAAAGCATGAGAATATTTTTGCTTTTGCGGTATTTAGCGGGACGCTTTGGTAGCATTTTGAACGAAACCAAAACAGATATAATAATACCTGCAGAAGCAAAAGTTTCAACAACACTAACAATGTTGGGTAGATTATAGGCAACCATGGTGTGCGCCGAGACATTCATGATCATTGGTACCCAACCACCGAAGGCTACAATGGGCGCTAAAATTGCAAGAGTAATATGACCATCTAGAAGTCGCCAGAACTTCGGGAACAAACGCCAGAATGACACAGGGCGTTTATCTCCCGAGGTAAAGAGTTTTGTGCCAACATAGGCAACGTCTGAAGCGCCATAATACCAGCGACGTACCTGGACAAATTGAGCTTTAACGGTTTTGAAGAAGGTTTCGTCTATTACAGCGTCTTGATAAATCGGGATGCGGATTGGCAAAACTGAATAGTCGCCATTGAAGAAAAATAAACTACGCCAGTATTGGTGGCCGTCCTCAACAATAGTACGCTTGCTCCAGAAATGCATGGCCTCTAAGGCTTGGAGCGGTTGAGAATGCGATGCAAAATTACGCAAAGCGTGTGGGCGCATGGTAGTAATAACATTAAAGAACGAATTTGAAATAGCGATAACACGAGTGGGGGCTGGAGCATCCCAAATGTTGTTCATGAACAAAGAGACTGGTTGGTAGCTGAGGCGTTGACGATTTGGATGGGTAATAAACTCGTAGGCTACTGCATCAAGATATTTTGGTGCCATACGATTATCACTGTCTAGTGATGTAACTATAACATTTTCAACTGGGAGATGATTCTTGCTAACATACTCCGCAACGGCTTCGCCAGCATAGGTAAGATTAGGCCCTTTGCCAATTACTTCGCCTGGCAAATCGGCTGGATGCTTAACTAAGAGAAAATCTTTAAATACTCCTTTAAATTTTTTGTGCAAATCTTGTGCCATGGCCTCCATCTGCTCACCACCCCTCGACTCATAAGCTAAGGCCATAATAATATGGTCGTTTGGAAAGGTGGAGTCTTTAACCGCTTCTATGGATGGACCGAGTATCTCAATCCCCTCGTCGTAGGCAGTGATAATCACGACGTGATAGACTTTGCTCGGGTTGGGATATTCGTTCCCCATTGCTGCGATTAATTTTAAATTTTCGAGATGATCATCAAAATGGTAACTTTTTGTATCGTCGTCTCTTAATCTTTCGTAGGCTTCATGTGGGCTCGCGAGATCTTCTACGCGCTTGCGCCAATCTACACGTCCGGCACGCTTGATCACCTTATAGCCCTGAATAGTCCGATAAGCAATACCTATGGCCTTAACCAATGTCGAGGCAATGAGAATAAAAAGATAAATTGCGCCGAGTGTTGGATCTACCCAAGATAGAATGAACAATAAAATTATGGCGCCATAAGAAATAACGCCTGGGAGAATCTCAAAAAAACGATATCCCAGCGTGCGTTTGCCCTGCGGAATTTCTAAATTCTTACGCATTTAACCTTCTTTCGTAAGCCGAATCAGGACGATAAAAGCCCCTATGATTAATGCTGTAGTTGTAACAAGGAAAAATTTAGTCATGCCTGCACCACGCTTTCTAAAAATACGAACAGCGATAAGATTATGAAGAACGCCGAAAACGATGGCAAATAATGGAAACGCCAGCATGTCGGCCCAAGAGCCATCACGATAACCGCCAATATCGCCGTAGCCAACTTTAACTACAGCGCTACTCGGGCTTAGCTTAATTATACCAACAATGAAAAGGCTAATTGATGCTAGCAGATTAAGAATCATCATAATCAGCATTAGCCGTTCATTGAGATAGATTGTTTTGATGTCAGCAAAAAAGTTTTTCATGTTAGTCGCCTTGGTTCTTTCCGGTGACTTTTTCTACTATTTTATTAACATACTGGATAAACATAACGTCGTCGACAATGCCGATAAGGCCAGTTATAACCATAGTCCAACCGATAAGTTCAACAACTGCTCCTGAATTGAACGTGATAAAAATACCTAGGACCAACATCACGAGAGCTAATATTAATACGTATTTCCAAATGACAATGCCAGCTGCGTTAAGTTTGATGGCGGTATTCATACGGACAAGAGATTCATAGGTTAGCCAAATGCCGATAATGACACGGAAGACACCTGCTAATTCTTGCCCCATTACTAGAGCAGCGATGCCAATCAAAGTTGAAACTATACCAAATAGCAAATTATTGTTGAAGAAATCGTTTTGACCCTTAACTAGGAAATAATTGATGATTTGATATGCTCCCTTAACGACAAAGAATATACCAATAACATAAGCAAGTGCTTGAATAATTACGTCTGGCCACACAATTAGTAATATGCCAAGAATCATGGTGATTAACGACTCGGCAACTGCGCTCCAAGCGGATTTTTTGAGATTGTCACTAACCTTTTCAACTGGGCGTTTGATGATCTCCACCTTAGACATAGCTTCTCCTTAACTGTTATAATTATAACACAAATATGCTATAATGTAACAAATGCCGATGTAGCTCAGTTGGTAGAGCAGCTCATTCGTAACGAGCAGGTCACAGGTTCGATCCCTGCCATCGGCTCCATTTTTGTTTCACAAAAATCTCGCCGGAGCGTCCCAGGGGGCTAGCGGCTCCATTTTTGTTTCACAATACAATCTCTATACCGGAGGCCTGACGTTCGCCAGATGTTCTGGCGCCTTTACCGCCAAATTCTATATAATGGTCGCCAAATCCGGAGGCTGGGATGTTAAAGCTGCCGTCGGTCACATCCAAAACGGTTGCACCTGTTGGGAATTCTATTCTGGCTGCCAATTCCTCGGCAGATACAGTGACGCTACAACTCGCAGTCGTGGTGTTTGGTATAAATACAGTAATAGGAACTTCTGGAAATTGCTTTTTTAGTTCGGACGCCTTTTTAATAATAGTCCCGACATGGCTCATAAATATATCGCTATTCTTGCGCCCATAAATTTGGTCCATCACAAAGCTCATACTACGGCCACCATCATGCTCACTCGGGACGAAATAAACTATCTCGTCCGACGTGCTACCTTCTGTTGATGTCCCATTGCTAGAATATAAATAAAATTTATAGCTTTCACCAAAAGTAAGATCCGTGTCGTTATTAATGCCTTTGGTTTTGCCGCTGAGACATGCTCGCATGTTTTCGATAATAGTTGTCATACTATTAGTACACGTCGTCGTAACAACTGTTTGTGAGTTTATTCCGTGGACAATGCCGCTAACCTCTGCTATCTCTGTATGTAGTTGGTCTGCTTCGGTACCGTGTACGGATTTTTCAAATTTTTCAAAGCTTTGGGCGATTTTATCATAAATTTTTTCTAGCTCGCTCATTTTTGCCCTAATAGTACCAATATACTCTTTAACAACAGCCTTTTCGTCCTCCGTAAGTTGATCTTCGTGTTTTACGATAAGATTTTCCAAATAATCCAGGTCGGCGCCCACCGCTAGAACACCGGATTTTGGCTGAAATTCTTCACCGAGTTTGCCAAAAATATGTGCGACGTCGTCAGGGGGCGTTAACGAACGCTGAAGTTCAGATATCGCCTCGATTGCATGGCTATCCTCAACGACCTGCCTAATATTAAACGGCATCTTAATAGCATTAAATCCATCCTGCAAATATGTCTTAATATTTTCCGGTGTCATACTTGCACTTTGGTCTTTCATAAGTTCTGCAAGATCATCCGCTATGGCTTCCTCTTCATCGCTTAATCGAATATCTCTACCATTGGCACGCTGCCACATTTTTGCTGCTACTGATCCTACGGATTTTGGAGAGTATCGTTCTAGGATTGCAATTTTTTTCTTGTCTATTTCGTCTGGATACAAGTCTGGGTCCGTCAAATCTTCTATATTGCTAATCAGATTTTGTAAACGTTGGTCTATGGTTTGGGTATTCCCGATGTGCATAGTACTCACTTCGCCCTGGAGAGCGCTTCGAAATTCGCGTAGTCTTTCTGTATCTGATATTCTAGTGTTTTCTTGGTTGACTGGATTGTTTGCTCGGCTTAATAACACGGCAGCCTGCAAGGCAGAACGCTCACTAGAATCAACTTCTAGATAACCGTCTGGGTTAATCTCTTCTCCCATACGTAATTTATCCCACCCATCAGATTTGCCGAGCCGAAGTGCCAGGAACAATCCGATTAAATTCTTCTTAAGTGACGTAGGCATGGCTACGTTGCTCAAATACAAGGTCATGTCTTCAATTAGTCTGATGTCAGATTTGCCAAACTCTTCTGGTATGGCTTCAGGGCGAATGCCGAGTTTAGTGTGGAATAAATCTGTAATTTCTCCAAGAATTATTTCACGGACTCTGCCTATTCCCTCCCGACGTTTGTCTGGGGATAACTCTTGAAGATTGAACGGCAACAACGCGTTATGGAGCTGGTCTCTTAGAGCCTCTTTGTCAACAGATTTATAATTCACTGTACTAAATCCATGGCCGATCCCATAGCTTGATTCATTATAGTCTCTAAGCAACGTTAATTTCGCACGATAGAGTGGGTAAATTTCTTTAGTAAATGTTTCGAAATCTTTCTTGTCTTTAATGTTGACGAACAATTCTGCAAACTCATGATAAATTTCTGGGCTAGCCTGAATTACTTCTGCAGAAACTGCATAAAAATTGGTTTTATCTTGGTTGTCCCAGCGATCCTTTTTCATTCTATCTTCAATGGCTGCCGTCAAAATTTTACCCTTGTCACCGGTTGAGCTTAGAGCGCCGGCAAAATCCAAGAATGCTTCTATCTGAACAAGTGGACCGGCTCCATCTTGTTGATGCATGTATGACGACAACGCCGCCAGCCCAACTGGAAATTCAGTTCCCTCTTCACTCTGTAAGTAGTGCTTGTATTCTTGTTTAAGATATTCTAAAACTAGATTTTTTGTCTCATTATCAGCAAAGGCTTCGCGTATTTTTAAAGCGTTCTCAGTTGCCAAATACCAATCGTTTGCATCCATTTTAAGAAATTTTGTAAACGCTATAATAATATTTGAAGAATCCAATGGGAAATTAATGGGTACGCGATTGCCTACGGCCAACACAAATTGCATAGATAGATCATCGAGGTCAGATTTTTTAATTGTTTCTTCGTCTGCTATGCCAAACGCATCAAACTCACCGTTAATTAGGCATTTTTTTATGAACTCTGGTTTTGGTCCATTTTCGTCAAAGTATTCTGGGATATTCTTCGTCCATGATTCTGTCTTTGTCTCACCATTTTCATCAATATATGTATGCTCAGCAAGTATAAAATTCGGTAACTTTGCTGCACCGTAGCGCCGATAAAGCTCGATGAACCGTTGGGTCGTAGCATCAAACCCGAAATTTTGTCGAATTTTCTCTGGTTGACTCATGAGGAAATCAAAACTTTTCTTTTCTAGAGCTTTCTGCCAAAAGGTGGGCTTTGGGCCATTTTCGTCAAAGTATTCGTCGATATTGTCGGTTGTTATTTGCTCTGCTACATAATCTAATTTATAAGACGATATCTTCGTGAAAGCCGCGAGACCCCTGCATGCTTTTGAATGCCCATCTAACATCTCCAGAAAATCTTCTTCGGATTTGCAGCCTGTTGAGTCCCAGTAACGGAAATCTGGAAATTCTTCCCTAAAATCTATACCTATTAGCTGTTTATCGGTATAGTGGTTCTTCCATTTTTCATCAATGAAGGGTAAAAATTTTTTAGGATTACAATGAGCTATTCGGCCGTAGTCGAAGAAGGCTGCCGTGGGATTACCATCTTCGTCGAAAAATTTTATATCTTCCCATTGTTCCGTCTCTGCATTCCATTCCGATGCGAAGCGATCGCTCCCTTGAGCCATATAATTTAGATATGCCAGTCTAGCCGCTGCCGTTTCTTTTTCTGTTTCACATTGTATTTTTGCCCAATTTGCTATGAACCCCCTCATGTTGCAATCTTCGATTTTATCTAAATTATTAGCGAAGAAAGCCATCAAATCGGCATCATACTCATCACCGCGATCAGAACCGGGACGATAAAACATAAACTTTAAGCCGTATAACGGAGAGCCTATTGCACTATTATTGAAAAGTTCTTCATTTGGCGTGAGTTTGTCTGACCAAAAAGTCGATTCGGCATCACCAAATAATCTTCTCGATCCTGAACCTCTACGTATCGAACTGGCAACTACTACCATAGCATCGAAACCGCATTTTTTGTCTTGTTCTCTCCAGTATTGTGCAATTTCGTCGTCTTTTTCAGGTTCTAGCCAGTCTGGGATAGAATAAGCTTCCTTGAGGCGCCTCCTATTATCACCTAGATGGGCTGATCGCCCATCTTCGTCGTCATCGCCCTTTGAATATTCAGCCATTTTTTGAGCTTTTATACGGTACATTGCACTAACTACACCGCTGTCCATGAAACCAAGCTGATCTAGTACGTGACATTTAGTATCACGACCAAATAGACCAGAGACTTTTTTCTCTCTTTCTCCTTCGTCCTCGCTTGAAAAATAATCATAGCCGAGTCGCTTCAGTAATCCGACTCTTCTCTTAATTCTTCCCATTCTTTTTTCATCATCAACAATATAGCTCAAGGCGGCGGCTTCACAAACTTCATCACCACACCTGTTTATGGCGTCCTCTCCGACATCTTTTATTATTTTTTCTCTAGTATCTTCATCGTTAATCACGTCTTCGAGTATGATTTGCAACAAAGTCTCTTCGCTATGAACGGAATCGTCCACAAGTTGTTCTCCAGGCGAGTGGAGCGAAAGTCGAATATGCGAGCCGTCTGAACTATCGTCGCCCTTCAAAAAGCCCGTAAAGTGAGATACTGCCAGGTCTCTAACGTGTTTATTTTTCAAAATTTTTTCTTTTTCGACGCCCTTACCAATAACTAATCCGTAGTATAGCTGGGATTCATTAAAAGTGTCGTATGAATTCAATACCGCCTCTAATACTCTGTCGTCTGAGACATCTACGAAATCAAGCAGCCCGCGTAACCTTTTTCTGTCTGATTCATCATCACTTTGAGCTAGGCGTTCGATTTCTGCGATTCTTGCTAGAGTCTCTATCTCGCGCCTCTGTTCGTTTCGATTTTGGATGGCAGCATTTATCTTATTCCCAATACGTTTAAATAAGCTCCTTGGTCTTTCTGCTTCTTGGCTGTTGTCGACCGCGTTAACATTATCCGCATTATTTACTGAATAATTTTCGCCAGATCCTCTCATTTGTTATCTCCTTTATTTTTTGTCTTTTTCTTTGACCCTAAATTTGGATGAGCAATGCTGTTGAGGCGATGAATAAGTTTTTGTCTGGCGTGTGAAGTAAAGATTTTACCGAGCCAGGAGGATTTTGGAGTCTGATTTTTGGAGGTGAGAATCTCAACCACGTCGCCCTGTTCTAATTTTTTATTCAAGTTACTCATTTTGCCGTTGATTTTAACACCTACAACGTGGTCACCAATTTCGGAATGAAGACGGTAGGCAAAATCGAGTGGCAGGGCGCCTTTTGGCAAATCAATGATGTCGCCTTTGGGTGTGTAGACGAAAATTTTGTCGGCAAAAAGATTGAGTTTAAGTTTTTTGAGATCTACTTTCTTACCTTCGCGAAGCCTAGCGGCGGTAGTCTGCAATTCAGTGATCCAGAGTAAATTGGTGGGGAGATGTTCGATCTTCCCTTTTTTATAATTCTCGGTTAGCTTTTGCTCGTTGTAATAAAAGCTAGCGGCAAGACCACGTTCGGCGTATTCGTGCATAGCGCGAGTACGAATTTGAAATTCAACGATATGTTTATCCTTTGTGATAACAGTAGTATGGAGAGATTGATAACCATTCTGTTTTGGCATGGCAATATAATCTTTGATGCGGCCACCCATCGGAGTGTAAAGCGCGTGAATGACGCCGAGGGTCAAATAGCAGTCGGTAACGTCTTCAACGATGACACGAAGGGCGGTAAAATCGTAAATCTCACCGATGTTTTGATTGTGTTTGGCGAGTTTCTTGTGGAGAGAGTATACTGATTTAACACGACCAGAGATTTCGAACCTAATTTTTTCTTTCTCTAGAGCTTCAGAAACTTCTTCTTCGATCTTTTTCAAGGATTTAGCGGCAGATTTATTATACTTTTCAATTAAATCTTTAAGGTAGTCGTAACGTTTTGGGTCTACATATTTAAAGGCAAGATCTGCCATTTCGACACGAAGCAAGCCCATGTTGAGACGGTCTGCCAAGGGGGCAAAAACTTCAAGGGACTCTTTGGCGACTTTCTTCTGTTTGTCTGGCGGGAGGGCGGAGAGTGTACGAAGATTATGGAGACGGTCGGCAAGTTTGATAATTAAAACACGAATATCGTCACCAAGTGCAATCATGAGGCGGAGAAAGTTATCTTTGGTCTCTGGGAGATAAGTATCAATATCGCGCATACCAGCGCGCGCAGTAGAAAGCTTAGTTACGCCGTCAACGAGGAAGGCGACTGATTCACCGAATTCTTTACGGATATCCTCTAACGTAAGTGAGGTGTCTTCGACTGTATCGTGCAAGATGCCGGCAATAATCGTGTCTTCGTCCATACCCCACTCTTCAAGGATTTTCTTGACCGCCAACGGGTGTACAATATATGGTTCGCCGGTTTTGCGAAATTGGCCCTCATGGGCTTTTTTAGCCACCTCGACCGCATGGATAATGCGGGGCGAATCTTTTTCCTTCATAATTCAATTATAACAGAGTTTTAATGAGGGATTTTAGTTCGGTAGTGTTTTTGCATTTGAAGGTGAGGGAGCGGCCGGAAATCTTGACCGTAACACCGAATTTTTTGGATAAAGCATCTTCGTCTTTATGGGATTCGTGCTTTTTGATGAGGGCGGCACTGGATTTTTTCTTGTTGTCTTGAAGATAACGTTCAACTTTGCGGGCAGTCCAGCCTTCTTTAATAATCTTGGGCAGAACTTTCTTGATTATTGATTCATCAGAAGTGGCGAGTGGTCGCATTACGCCTTCGGTGAGCTTTTCTTTCACCATAATCTTTTTGACGTCATCTGGCAAATTAAGTAGACGCATGGTGCCTTGGATTGAAGCCTCACTCTTCCCTACTTTGGCGGCAATATCTGCGGTAGAAAGATTAAACTGAGTTTTTAGTTTGGCGTAAGCTGTGGCAAGCTCGATAGCGTTCAAGTCTTCGCGCTGAGCGTTTTCGATAATCGAAAGTTCGAGGCGATTTTGAGAATCCAAGGTACGAATGATGGCAGGGATCTTATCTAAACCAGCGATTTTACTGGCGCGCCAACGGCGTTCGCCGGCGACGATTTTGTATTTGCCGTCTTCCTTAGTAACGACGATTGGCTGAAGCACGCCATGCTCTTTAATTGAAGTAGCCAACGCGTTAATAGCGTCTTCATCAAAATCACGACGTGGTTGGTTCTCGTCGCGAATAATATCAGAAATTTTGAGCTTTTTTAATTCGCTATTATCTTTATCCTCTTTGGCGGTGGGGTCAAATTCCTCATCGATTAACTCTGTGGGGATGAGAGATTCAAACCCGCGTCCGAGACCTTTTCCTAAACTCATTTTGTTCTTGCCTCCACTTCTTTGGTGAATTCTTTATAGGCTTTAGCGCCTTTACTAAACTTATCATATGCGCCAACCGGCACGCCATGACTAGGCGCTTCAGCTACACGCACATTGCGTGGAATAGTAGTTTTAAAGGTGAGGGCTTTGAAGTATTTCTTAATTTCGGTGAAAACCTGAGCCGAGAGTGAAGTGCGTTTGTCGTACATAGTAGCAAGTACACCGAGAAGTTTGAGATTTGGGTTCGCCTGCTTCATGACTAACTTCATAGATTCTAGCAACTGCGCAACGCCTTCAAGGGCATAGAATTCGGTTTGGACCGGGAGAAGTAAATAGTTTGAAGCGATCATACCATTAACCGTGAGTAAGGACAACGAAGGTGGCGAGTCAATGATGATATAATCATAACTTTCTGCTACCGACCGAACCGCATCACGTAAGCGAACGAATTTACGTTGCATGCCGGTAATCTCGACCTCAGCGTTAGCGAGTTCTGGAGTGGCTGGAGCGAGATCAAAATTTTTGTACTTGGTAGGACGAATGCATTCTTGTATTTTGGCGGTGCCGAGAACGACTTCTGTCATAGTAATGCCAAGTTCGTCAGGATTGTTTTTCTCAACGCCAAGTCCTGAAGTAGCATTGCCCTGAGGATCAAAATCTATCAATAAAGTCTTGAATTTATCTTTGGCGAGATAATAACTGAGATTGACAGCGGTTGTAGTTTTCCCTACACCGCCTTTTTGGTTAGTTACACATATTACCTTCGCACTCATACTGCTTATATTATAACACACTCAAATACTAACAATCAAAAAACACCTTTCGGGAGCCCCTCGAGGTGTTTTTTCTGATTGTTAATTAAGCGATTTTAGTGATTTCGATTTCGCTGTATTTTTGGCGGTGACCAGTTTCTTTGTGGACACGCTTTTTGGAATGATAGCGAATCACACGGAGCTTGTCGCCTTTGACTTCCTCGGTTTTGACTTTGGCTGAAACCTTAACGCCTTTTACCGTAGGAGTGCCGACAGTAGTTTTGTCGCCATCGATTACGAGTAAAGCATCAGTTTCGAGCTCTTTGGTGCCTGCCGGGAGGAGGTCCACCCGTAGGGTCTCTTTTTCCTCAACGAGATATTGTTTCCCGCCAACGAGGATAACTGCTTTCTTCATATTATTCCTTTAATTATTTCGATATATTATAGCATACCTTGGGGTTTTTGGGAAGAGCTACTTCTTTTCCTCGGTATCTTCTGGAACAGTTGGTTTTTCTGGGGCTTCCGAGATTTTGCCAACAACTTCTTTCTCGACATTCTTGAGGGTTTTACGAGTGCGATATAAGTAAAATGCGCCGCCGGCGATGCCAAGGATAATTACTGTAGCCATAGCGATTTCGACTGGGCCAGTATTAACGATTTCGTCTGGGAGAGGCTCATCTGGTTCTGGATCACCACAACCTTCAAGACTGGGATTCGTGTCGCAATTATCAAGAGGGATTTCTGGTTCCTCACAATCAGTCTTCTTAACAGTAATGGTAGTGGATGCGGTCTTGCTATCGCCAGAAGAGACATCGCTGTCATAAGTAAGAGTGGCGTTATTTGTTAATTCGGTGCCGGTGCAGTCAAAATCGGCGCCAGCGGTAGCGCGATAAGTAATATAAACTGTATTACCAGTGCCAATAGTGCCAAGATTATAGCCCGTGCCTATGATATTGTCGGAAAGAGGCTCTATAGTAGTAGAATCATTGGCGCGAAGCCCAACACTACCAGGAACTAGGGTGAGGCCCGTAGGTAAAACATCTTTAACGGTGGCGTTAGTGAGCGCGACGTCGCCAGTATTAGCGATGGCGAGTTGGAAAGTGACTTCTTCGCCCGGGGCGATATTGACGCTTTCTTTAAAATTAGTGCCGTCTTTAGAAACTAATTTGTCAATCGAACCACCAAGCTCTTCAGCTTGTAATACATAAGTGACTACGCCATGATATTCTTCACAACCTGGGATAACTCCGTTTAGCGCATTAAGACCAAGCAAAGTTCCCTCTTCAGTGAAAAGGCTAGATGGCATAACTGAACCGTTGGCTTTCCAATCATTATAAATATGCGCAGAACCAGCAACGTAGTGCAAAAGGACTTTTTCGGTAGAAGTAGTCATGTAAGCCTCATCCCAGACCGACCCAGGGTCAGAATTGTCGGCCGTGATGGTGGCCGAGATGGTACCCTTATTAGATGGTGTGATAACGGTAGAAAAGGCTGACGACATACGCGTGCGTAAAGCTACGCCAGAGTTATTGTGAGCAGAATCGTTAAATGTGGACGAGGCGTTATTATGAAAGTAAATATAAACTAAGTATTGCCGACCTGGCACAATATTGATTTCATTTTTTAGATCTGTGACCTCGGCGTTAACTTCACCTATACGGACAAAATCACGCTCATCTCCAATGGTTGGATTATTCGTGATAGAGTTGAACGTAGGATAGGTGGCCGGGTTTTCCATCGTGAAAGTAGTACGTTCTGGCCCCCAAGCGAATACCGAATGAACGCCAAAAGCAAGACTAAATAATATAGCACCTAGCCAGCAGAGGTGTAATTTGGTTTTAAATGTAATTTTTTTCATATTTTCCTTCTCCACCATTAATTAATTCCTAGATCACTCAAAATATCATCAAGAGCTTCACCCTCAACTGGTGCTTCTTCGATAGCCGTTTCGGCGGCATCGGCTGCGGCCTGAGCGGCTTCATCTGCTTGGACTGGTGCATATTCGCCAGCATTAGCGCCGCCAAGGTCTTCGCTATAATTATTCTCTGGGCTGGCGGGCGGCGCTACAGATTCGGCCGTTTTAGATGCGTCATTCTGAACGATAGTCGCCTCAGTGCCTTCGTAACTTTCTGGCGCCGGTTTTTCTGTAATGGTGCTAGTGTCGACGCTAGTTTTTTCGACTTGGACCTCTCCGGAACCAATATCTTCTGCAATATCCTCCTGAATATTATCATCTATACGGGTGAGGTTTTCAGCATCTTTAGGAGCGATTTCTGGAGTTGGAGTAACTGGTGTCGGAGTGACCGGTGGTGGAGTAACTGGAGGTGGAGTGACCGGTGGTGGGGTAACTTCCGGAGTTGGGGTTGGATCGTCTGGGACGATTTCTGGCAAGTTATCATAAATTTTGTTGTTTTCACCAACTGGGGTAACAACCTGTTCGCAACCTTCAAAGCCTACAATGGCACCTTCTTCGTCGTAGACCGGTATTAGTTTCACGCGCATCGAACCCATCTCCTGTGCACCGTCTTTGGTAGGCCAATAAAATTCAGTTACTTCTAGACCTTGTTCGTTAGTGACACACTTAACGAGCTGCATATTGCCGTGTTTTACATCTCCACTGCGATCTTTGAGAGCCATATAGGCATTGTTTTGGGAGCCATTAATTGTGACGCGACGAGTGAAAGCGTCGTCCATAACATCATTAAAATACTCTAGGGTTTTGTCGTAATCTTCGGGGCTAAGCGATTCAAGCTTAGTTTCGGTCTCCAGAATACTAAGGCCCTTAAATCCTTCTGGTTGTAATTCTTCTGGGAGGTTAGCTAGGTAATCAGCAAAGCTCTCTACCTGATTTTTTGCAGTATATTTAATCATTTCGCATTCGTCGTTTTCGCAGACTTCTGCAACTTCCGAGGCTTTAGCAAAGTTATATGGCCCGGCTTTGCCTTCTGAGAGCCACATACCTTTTTCGCCATAACCGTCGTAAATACCTCTTTCGGTCTCAGCCTCCTCGATCTGAGTTACCGTTGCCGCCTCGGAATTGGGATTAGGTTTGTTGTCGTTGTTGTTTTTGTGGCTACCAATGAATATACCACCTACTAATATACCAGCAGCAATAGCACCGGCTGCTACGTGAGTAAGGACTGTTTTGAGATTGCGATTCTTTTTGGCTTTTTCAGTAGTGGTTTGGATTTGCTCGGCAGTGGGCTCTTCTTTTTCACCTTCCTCGGAAGATTCTGGAGTAGGTTCACTAGTAGCCTCGCTGCCTTCGGCCGCCGTCTCCACTGCTGCTTCTGCTGGCGTTTCACTCACATTGCTGTCTGGAGCTGCTTCCCCGGTGTTTATAATTGGTACCACTGGCGGGACAGTCTCTGACGACTGTTCAGGCTCTGGTTGTGTAGATTCTGGTTGTTCGGCCACTGAACCGCTTGGCTCTGTGTTTTCGGGTTCTGTATTAATCGGGGCCTTATCCTGTTCAGCCTTATTACCGTCGCGAAGCATTGTGAGTTCCGCATTAATTTCTGCTAAACGTTTGTCGATTTGTTTCAAGCGTTCAGCCTTATAAGACTCAAATGTTTTGCGGCCACGCTCTGCGCTTACTCCACGCGGGGCTTCACCTGCCTTTTCGCCGACAGAGCCTGCAGATTCGTTAGTTTTTGGGGCACTTTCAAAATTAGGCATTCTCGCCTCCTAAAAATTCATTACCGAAGTCTTGCATAGTTTTCGTAATAATTGTTTCGAGATCAACTCCAGCGCGATTGAAGAAATCTTGAAATGCTTGGTCATCAGTTTCATCTTGGTCTAATATAGTGTTGATTTCATCAAGTTGATTTTTGGTTAAACTACCAAAAATAGATTGACTTATACGATCGTCCAATTTTTTGATAGTTTCCTCGCGCAAAGCGTCCGGATCCTCAATTGGTTGAGTTTTTTTAGCAATAAGACTATCGACAAACTCGGCCAATGTCTCGCGCTCAATGAGATAATTTTCCATGTTATTAATTTTTGATGACCTTTCTTAGTGTTTATCTTAGCGTAAGCTTTATCTTTTGTCAAATTATCTTAAACTAAAAAACCGAACGTTATGTTCGGTTTTTTAGTTTTTATGGCTAATCTGTGATAAGTTAGATATTATTTTACATTGGCAAGCTCCTTTACTAAGGTTTTAGGCTTATGTCTCAAGCTGTAAGTTTATCTTTTAAAGTAAAGAGTGCTACGCGACCAAGTTTGCGCTTTTTAATCATATTAATACTCTCTTTACTTACTTCGGTTGGAGAAATATATTCTTTCTCATTGTCGTAGGTGACGTAGCCTTCATCAATGTCATCTCTCCAGTTTGAATTGACTGCTTCTTTTGGTATTTTTAATGTTTCCGTCATTTTGTTCCTTTTTTTGTTTTTGTTAGTTTTTATTTTTGTTGTTTGTTAGAATTTTTATTTTATTTTCTAACTTAGTTTGAGTATAGCACACTTTACCAAAAAAGTCAATAGTGTTTATGCTTATTTTCTGGTATTTTGTCAAATTAACTGGGGTAAAAATAAGTCTGCAAAATGGCAGACTTATTCAGATTTTGGGGTTTTATTAAATTTTTTCTAGCGAGATAGTGACGTTCTCGCCATTAACTTTGGCAATTTCGTCGTAAGTATAATTGGCGGATTTTGCAAATTCGTCCGCTAGTACTTCTGTCTTAACCAAATCCTCAAATCCGGTCGGCAAATCAATGGAGAGCGACAGACGGATACGGTCGTCCATGTTTAATTTGGCGTTTTTGCGAGCAGATTGGATGGCGCGAATGAGGTCGCGGGCGTGCCCTTCTCTTCTTAATTCTTCAGTGAGGGTTTTGTCGAGAATGAGCTCAGCGCCGTTTTCAACTTTCTTTACATTTACTTCATCAGCGATAATTTGCTCATAGAAATCTGGTAGTTTGTCGCCTGGATAAACGAGCTTTGAAAGTGGTTGACGGACCTTGATTTGCTCTTCAGTATCGGATTTCTGCATACGGAGAGCAAGAGCATCGGTGATGATTTGACGAGTGCGAGACATCCGCTCTAAAACGTCGGTATCGATGGTGCCAACTTTCGGCCAATCTAAGAGATGGACGGATTCGTTTTTGTCGGTCATTTTTTGGTAAAGTTCCTCGGCCAAGAATGGCGTAAACGGAGCGAGAAGCTTAGTGGTATATACCAACACATAGTATAGAGTGGCGAAGGCCTGTTTTTTGTCCTCCATGTCATCGTTTTTAGAGAAGCGACGACGAGAACGGCGGACAAACCAGTTGGAAAGATCATCTATAAACGGCAAGACGCCAGCCAGAGCGGTAGGAATATTATAATTGTTCATATTTTCGGTAATCTCTGTCTGCAATTGATGGACTCTGGACGTAATCCAAATATCTAAAGGATTAGAAAAGACCTCAGACCGTTTTTCTTCGGACACGCTCAAGGGCGCTCGCCCAAGCTTACGGTCCTCAGAAAAAGGTCTCACGATCTTTTCTAATGTTTCGCTATCGATATCATTAATTTCGGCGTAGGTGGTAAAGAAATCGTAGACGTTCCAGAGCATAGCGAGCTTGCGATTGACGTCGGAGACGTCTTTATCGAGAAGCGCAAAGTCTTCACCTGAGAGGACTGGGCTGGAAAGTAGCAAGAAGCGAAGTGAATCGGCTGAATATTGATCCATTAAGATGTTTGGATCGGTGAAATTGCCAAGGGATTTGCTCATCTTGCGGCCATCGTTCCCCGCCAAAGTACCGGTGGTAATAACGTTTTTATAGGCGTTTTTGTGGCCGTTTTTGGCTTTGTCACCAAAGGCGCCAATCTCGGCAAGGGCGGTATTTACAGCGTGAACATAGTAGAACCAGGCACGAACTTGGCCGACGTATTCAACGATGAAATCAGCTGGGTAATTACGCTCAAACTTCTCTTTATTCTCAAATGGGTAATGGAGTTGGGCGAATGGCATGGAGCCAGATTCAAACCAACAGTCTAGTACTTTTTCGATGCGGGTAAAATGCTCGCCATTGATATCAAAGGTGATTTCGTCAACCCAGGGGCGATGATAATCTTCGAGGGTTTTGCCAGAAAGCTCTTCGAGCTCTTTGTAGGAGCCGACGACTTTAATGGAGCCTTTGTCGCCCTTCCAGACCGGCATAGCAGTAGCCCAGAAGCGATCACGAGAGAGGTTCCAATCTGGTGCTTGTTCAATATTTTTAGCAAAGCGGCCGTGTTTTAAGTATTCTGGGAACCAATTGATATTCTCGTTTTCGGAGAGCATAAGCGACTTTTGTCCTTCAATATCAAAGAACCAAGATGGGAAAGCGCGGTACATAATACGCTCTTTGGAGCGCGGATTGAACGGATATTCGTGCTGAATATACTCGATTTTGTAGATAATTCCCTTTTCCTCGAGGCATTTGGCGATGAATTTATTGCCAGCCCAAGCCTGAATACCATTTTCGTCCGTATCACGAACTCCAAGCTCATGGAGCTTTTCGGCCATTTCTGGCAAATAGTAGCCGTTTTCATCAAGACAGTCGACAAAATCTATTTCGTGTTTCTCAGCGAGGGCGTAGTCGTCTTCACCATAGGCGGGGGCAATATGAACGATGCCGGTACCATCTTCGGCGGATACAAAATCGCCTGGGAGTACCGTATAAGTATCTTTGCGCACAACTGTGCCTTGGTCGCCACGAAGGCCTAAGTCATAAAGGCCGTCGGCAACCGCGATGATTGGCTCATATTTTTTGCCTAATAAATGAGCGCCTTTGAAGGCTTGCTCTGGTTTTGCATCTGGAAAAAGAATTTTGCCGCGCTCGAGAGCAACAATGTATTTTTCGCCATCTATATTATAGATACCGTAATCGAGCTCTGGATTGATGGCGAGAGCCATGTTGGCTGGCAAAGTCCAGGGGGTAGTAGTCCAAGCAAGAAGATATTCTTCGGCTTCTTTCAATCTAAACTTAACGTAAGCGCTGGGGTCAGTGACGGTTTGGTAAGCATCGTTGTCCATGGTGACTTCGGCCTTAGAGACTGGGGTAGCAAATTTAGTATCGTACATTAATACTTTACGACCTTCATAGATTTTACCGGCTTCGTAAAGCTCCTTAAATGCCCACCAAACCGACTCCATGAAGTCCTTGTTCATGGTGCGGTAACAGTTATCAAAATCAACCCAACGACCAATACGGTCGATGGTAGAGCGCCAAGTTTCAGAATTGGCGACCATGGACTCGCGAGCCTTAATGATGTAATCTTCAAGAGACCACTTAGTGCCGATTTCGCGGCGATCAATGATGCCAAGTTGTTTTTCAACG
Source organism: Candidatus Saccharimonadota bacterium (assembly GCA_017431105.1). GTDB lineage: Bacteria > Patescibacteriota > Saccharimonadia > Saccharimonadales > Saccharimonadaceae > Nanosyncoccus. The sequence continues at coordinate 41,902 of JAFRLS010000034.1, forward strand.
AAATTTTCAGCTGGAAGACCGTGACAATCCCAACCCCAACGGCGTTCAACGCGGTAGCCGTTCATGGTCCAGTAACGCGGCACGGCGTCTTTAACAATAGAGCTGAGCAATGTGCCGTGATGCGGATTACCAGTGATAAATGGAGGGCCATCATAAAAAACGTATGATTTCTCAATTGGACGATTTTCAACCGATTGTTCAAAAGTTTTATTCTTTTTCCACCAATCGGCGATGGCTTTTTCGTATTCTACGCTTTTTCTGCGCTCTCCAGCTCTGTATTTCATAAGGAATATTATACCATAAAACCCCGCTATAAGCGGGGTTTAGTGCGGACCAGAAAACAACTTATTTTTTATTACTAAAACTTACTTTAGCCTTTTGACGTTCTCTGATATAGTGGAGCACGTAAGCAACAAAGCCAAATAATGAGATTGCTAAGACAGATAATGTAGCAATGCCCACTCTTGCGTCTTTGGTATAAGCTCCAGTATCTGGAGTTAAGATCTCCTTAGAATCTGCATCTTCTTGTGTAACCTTTACTTTGCTTGACTTGCCGTCCGAATCTACGCATGCGTAGCCAGCGAAGCCTTTTTGAGCATCTCCGGTAAATTCGTCGCAGTCTAGCACAGCTTGGACCCCATCAAAGTACACCCATTCAGATGTAGGGCTTGGACGGTAAAAAATACCAACGTAGTTCTCTATGTCAATTTCCGTGTATTGATATGGCTCATAATCACTATTAACTATTTTCGGCGAAAGATTATCTGAAAAAGTGTCCGGTAAAATTGGGTAGGCGTTCTCTTTTTTGTAATAAGCCTTACCGATGCCATTAATATAATCTTTCCATTCTTCCTTTAAGCTATTTTGCCAATTAATGTGTCCACAGCCGATATCAAATCCGTTGATGAGAACCGCGCAAATAACACCACTTTCATCATTGATATACTGGCTATAAGCGGGGTAATAATATGTGCCATATTCTTCGAACCCCAATGTTTCTAAGAGCTCCGTGATTACGTCGTAATTCATATCACGTATACATCCACTTGCTACGCAATCCTGAACGTATTCGACATAAACAGAGTGGGCCTTGTTTAGACGAAGAAAAGCATTTAATGTATCTGGCTTATAGAACGGGCCGTAGTAAGTTTCCGTTTCGGTTTCTGCGACTTGCAATTCGGTGCCTGGGTTTGCAGTATGATAGGCGTCAACTTCTTGTTGGATGGCTGTTTTTAGTTGCTCTATGACGTTCGTAACGGCAGTTTCTTCCGCGTCCGTTGCGTGAGCGGAAATGGGGGTAAATAATAACCCCGCACTAAGACCGCAGCACACTAGTATGCTTAGTAGCAGTGGGTTAATTTTTGTTTTCATTTTGGGCCTTTCTATTTTTATGTATAACCTTTATGCTTTCATACTAACACTCTCCCCATATTTTGTCAAGATAGATTAGGTAAGAAGGCAAGGATTTAGTTATCAACAACGTAGCGTTTTAGTGGAGCCAGCTGATGAAGGCTGGGTTATATAAATCTCCTCCGCTCCCGATGGTGACGGTCGCATCGACCGTTGCGCTGCCACTGGCATGGGCAGGCGGGAGAGTTAAGCCTAGTACAGAAACAAAGACCGCTGGTAAAAGGACGCTAAGCAAAGCGCACAATAATTTGTCGCTTTTATGCATTCCTAAATAACTCCGACACTTAATATTTGTGCTTTTACGATAGCACGCCTGCCCGCCGCGGTCAAATTATTTTCGATGAATATCTACTTGATTATATGGAAGCAAAATCTTGTGATTAGCAAAAGTATTAACTATAATACCAAGACAATCGCGACGGGTTTGAAGTTGATTCATGGGATCACAAGTAATCTGAAGTTGGTAATTAAGCGATGAATTCGTGATATTGCTAACGCCTTGATTAACTACCGACGTAGCATTTGGCAAAGTTTGAATCTCTTTGGCGATTTCAAGCATAATGCTGTCTGCAGCGGATGGTTTAATGCGGAGCGGAAATGGCACTGGAAGATAAATATAGCCGGTGAGAACCTCAACATGGTCGATATTACGATTGGCAATTGACACAACATTCATGGTGTTGATGTCTTGAATTTTGGTGGTACGTAGATTGATAGATAAAACTTGTCCAACATTATCGTTGTATTTAATAACATCACCGATATCGTAATAATTATCCGAGACAATTTCAAGGCCACGGAAGATATCTTTCATAGCATCTTGAAGAGCAAAGCCAATTACAATGCTGGCAATACCGACACCAGCAAGCATGGAACTAACATTAACCCCAAGAAGTTGTAGAACAACTAAAACTATAATAATTAAGATAACGGCAGCAATTATGCTTCTTAACATGCGCAAATAAGTTTTACGCTTTTTATTAGAAAAAACTTTTGAAGCCTTTTTGATGCCCATGCTTATATTATATCACGTAATACAGAACTTCATTTATTAGTGGCAGCGTGCGGCCGCGCCAAGAAGCGCGGACATCGCCGGAATCGCTAAGTGCTATAATAGTTGGATATTCAACAATGTCGTAAGTCTCGCAAAAATTAGTGTTTTCGTCTGGGTTCATGACTTCGATTTCGTGACCAGTTTGGCGATGAAAATTCTCAAGCCAATCGGTGACGCTTCTACTATAATCTTCGTTCTCCCTAAAAATACAGATTACGCGCACTAGGATCTTCTTCCCTTTTGCTCTTTCAAAATCTTTTCGAAATCTTCTAAGGTTTTGAATTCACGGAATACACTAGCAAAACGAACATAGGCCACCTCATTAACTTCAGCCAATACGTCTAAAACTGCTTCACCAATTTGTTTACTGGTGATTTGGTCCGTACCGTAGCTATACAAAATATCTGATGCACGGTTTACGACCTCTTCAATTTCGAGTTCGGAACCAAAAAACTTACCAACGCTACGCTTAACAGCAAGGAGAAGCTTGTCGCGATCAAAAATTTCTTTATTGCCGCTGCGTTTGGTGACAGTGAGCTGTGGCATCTCGATACGTTCGTAAGTAGTGAATCTACGCCCATCAGTAGATTCTCGGCGCCGACGAATCATGGTGCCATCTACTGTCTCACGACTTTCCAAGACTTTGCTGTCACCAATGCGGAAGTTATATTCCATATTCGCCCACTTTCTTTTTTAATCTTTTTTCTTCTTTCCTCTCAAGCGCTCTCTGAGTGAAGGCGGAACATCCATTTCGTCGTCCGAAGCTACCGGTTCGGGTTCGGGCTCATTCTTGATCGAATCCCACATGTTAGACTTATTTTCTACTGCAAAATCTTTAGCCTCGGTAGTTGGCTTTTCGTTGCTTGGTTCAACTGCCGGTTTTTCTTCTGTGTTTGATTCATTGTAGTATTCAGAATCAAAGCCAGTAGCAACTACGGTAACAACAATCTCATCCTCGAGCTCCGGACGAATTGATGCACCAAAGATAATATTGGCATCTGGAGAAACAGCGCCAGTAATAACCTCGGCAGCCTCTTGAACTTCGGACATTGACATATCATAGCCGCCGGCCACCGAGAAGAGTACGCCACGGGCGCCCTCGATTTTAACCTCGATAAGTGGAGATTCAACAGCTTGCTGAGCAGCAATAACGGCACGATTTTCGCCAGAAGCACGGCCAATGCCCATAAGAGCAGAGCCGGCATTTTTCATAATAGCTTTGACGTCGGCGAAGTCAAGATTAATGAGTGAATGTTCGGTAATAAGCTCGGAAATGCCTTGGACGCCTTGACGAAGTACATCGTCAGCGATTTTGAAGGTTTCGAGAAGTGGGGTGCGAGGATCGATAGTTTGAAGCAACCTATCGTTTGGAATAGTAATAAGCGCATCGACTTGGCGAGCAAGTTTGTCTATGGCGAGGTCGGCATTGACACGACGACGAGCACCTTCGAACGTGAATGGCTTAGTAGCCACACCTACAGTAAGAATGTCTTTCTTGCGAGCCTCTTCGGCAACAATAGGGCCAGCACCAGAACCAGTACCACCACCGGCACCAAGCGTAATAAACACCATATCTGCGCCGTCAAGAGCCTTATCAATGGCTTCACGGCCTTCCTCGGCAGCCTCACGACCTTTTTCTGGGTCGCCACCGGCACCAAGACCTTTACCAATATGAACTTTTGTGTCTGCGGAAGAATGATGGAGTGCCTGAGCATCGGTGTTGATAGCAACAAACTCGACGCCGACAAGACCTACTTCTTTCATGCGTTCCACTGCGGAGCCACCGGCACCGCCGACGCCCACAACTTTAATGCTTGCTTTGCTTTCCACCTCTGTCGGTTTAATTTCTGGCATAATAATTCCTCGCTTTATATAGCTTTAGTATACCCCATCGTCTATCTAATTGCAAGGATTTCTCTAGAACTTTGAGAAGATTTTCTTAAAAATATTGGCTTTCGGAACCTTCTTCTTATCTTTCTTAGATTTTTTAGTTGAGAGACTAACTTCGTGAGAATCTTCGGCAGCTAACATAGCGAGACCAACCGCGGTAGCAAATTCTGGTTTTTCCACGGCATCCGCGACGCCATCTAGGCCTTGCGGAACACCGATTTTGACTGCTGCCTCTAATACTTGTTTGGCGAACAAATCTATGTCGCGCATTTTAGCGCCACCGCCAGTAAGAATAATGCCCTCTGGAAGACGCTGGTCGTATTTAGTGGCTTTAAGCTTTTTGCGAATTTCGTTAAAAATTTCATCAAGGCGAGCTTTAACAACATCTTCAACCTCCTTACGCTCGAAAGCGCGTTCGCCTTTGCCATCTTTCCCTACCCTAATAACCGGGCTTTTTTCGGATTTAAAATTACCAGTAACAAAACGGGTTTTGATTTCTTCGGCCATATTCGGATCAATAGCAAGAACGATTGCAAGATCATTGGTAATATTGTTGGAGCCAGCTGGAACTACGCCAACATACTGCAAGTCGCCCTCTTCGTAAACTGCAACTGCCGTAGTCGTGGCGCCCATATCAATAACCGCTACGCCATTTTCTTTTTGGCGTTCAGATAAAACTGCCTTAGCGGCCGCTACGACGCTTGGAACGAATCTTTCTGCTTTGACATCTGCAGCTTCGGTAGCTTTGCGAAGATTTTCGCAGTTTGGAGTAAGGGCCGAGATGACATTGGCACGAATTTCGAGGCGGGCACCAGACATACCAAGTGGGTCTTTGATGCCACCCTGGCCGTCTAAAGCATACTCTAGCGGGACAACGTCTAACACATCACGATTAGCCGGGATACGACCAGTAACTGCGACGTCTTCAACGCGATCCAAATCTTCACCGTTGATTTCATGTTCTACCGTACCAACGGCAATCATGCCTTCAGTTTTAGTAGAAAGAATTTGCGAGCCATTAATAGATACGTAGGCTGAATGAACCTCATAACCGCCCATGCGTTCGGCTTCGCCGAGCATTTTATCAATCGAACTGGCGGGACCAGTAAGATTTGCGGGGATACCCTTGCGCATACCGGCAGATTTGCCTTCGTTGTAACCAACAACCGCAAGGTGACCATCTTTATTTACTGATGCAATAACGGCCCGGACGTTTTCTGTACCGACGTCCAAACCTGTAACAAAACGGCTAGCTTCATCCATAAGCGTATTATAGCACGATTAATCTGGAAGTGTCAAAACTTCGTAGCCATCTTTGGTGACAAGAACAGTGTGCTCGCAGTGACAACCTGTAGAACCATCGTTCATTTTAACTGTCCAATTGTCTTCGCCTTCAACATGGTTGGCTGGTTTACCGAGACAAGACATCGGCTCAATGCAAATAGTGTCGCCCTCTACTAACTTGTAACCATGGCCTTTCTTGCCATAATTTGGTACTTCGGGTGCAGAATGCATCTCTTTGTCGATGCCATGGCCAACATAGTTTTCAATGACACCAAGGTGGCCGGCACGCAAGACTTTCTCTACGGCGGAGGCGATATCACCAATACGTGCGCCAGGTTTTACCTGTTCGATGCCTTCCCACATAGCAGACTCAGTGACACTGATCATTTTTTTAATGGCAGGCGAACCAGTGCCACCTACTAACATAGTAAAAGCAGAGTCCGTGAAATAACCTTTGTAGTAAATGTCTAAATCAAAAGAGACTTTATCGCCAGCTTCTAAAGGCTCATCTTTAGGGGCGCCGTGAACCAATTCGTCGTTGATTGAAATACAGATAGCGCCCGGGAATTCATCGTCAAGCATATCATAAGCTACTTTAGCCCCACGGGCAATAATCTCTTTGCGTACCCAGGCATCTATTTCTTTGCCAGTCATGCCAGGCTTAACGTAATTTTTAAGATCTCTTAGGAGATTACCGAGAATTTTACCACCTTCACGCATAGCCGTAATTTTAGCCTGCAATTCTGCTGGCGAGCTGTTTTCTTTATTCACCATAACTTTTTTCAATCTCCTCGCCATTCACATCGTTTTCTTGTTCGCAAACGTCTGGGTTGATTTCTTTGACTACTTTTATTAAACGTTCTGTAACTTCATCAACTGGACCGACTCCATCTACGTGTTTAATAGGGATATTTTTCGCTTCTAGTAGTGGTAAAATTGAACAAATATTTTGTTCAAAGACTTCAAGACGACGCTCGATACTGCTGCGTTCTTTATCGTCGTCGCGACCGCGCAAAAGAAGGCGCTCAAATAATTCTTCTTTAGGGACTTCCAAGATAATGGCACCGTCTATTTTATCGCTCATATTATCCATCAACCATTTAGCTTGTTCTTCTGTGCGCGGATAGCCATCCAAAATTACATCAAAACCTTCAGCTTCAGATTTTTGAATTTGTCTATTCATAAGGTCAATAACATCTGAGTCTGGAATAAGATTGCCTTTATCAATAGTATTAGCATAGTCACCGGTATTACGAATCACTTGGCCAACTGAAAGCCAGCGCCAGCCAAAAATCTCTGAAAGTGCCTTACCCTGTGTTCCCTTGCCTGAGCCTGCTAGTCCAAATAGAATGATCATATTGTCTCCTTTTCTTTATTATAACATCAAAAATCTCCCCCTAGGGGGAGATTTTTATTTAAGTCCTAACTTGATACGTTCGGTCTTTTCGGCTTTCCGAGCTTCACGGATAATGGCCTTTAGACGACGCTCGCGCTTGGAAATAGGTTTTGTAAAGCGAAGTTGCGACTTTTTAAGAGGCATAATACCGCTCTGAAGAACCTTGCGGTTGAAACGACGAATAATATTCTCGTTTGCTTCACCCTGATCTTTTCTAGTAACTTTGATAGCCATATTGGAAAGTATTATACCATAGATTACTGATTACTACAATACTTAATCTTAATAAGGAATTTTGGGACAAAAAATTCGCCCGGAGGCGACAATCTTGTGTGGCGGTGCTTGTGAAACACAAATTGAACCCCACGAAACTGCTAATATATTGCCAATTGCCGACGTTATGGAGAAATTAAGACGATTTAGACAACTCTTATCTGATATAGCCTGCGGACGGCACGAAGATATGATAAAATATAAGGGAGGAGCCATCAACTATGAACTATAACGAAACGACTTTATCCGAAAAAAGAAAAGCACTCAATAAGAGCCTGAGCGAGTTGGTCAATATTCTAGATGATATAGCCACGAATGGCGGTGGGAGTGATACTTTTACGGATAGTGATGGCAATGAAATACGTCTTGAAATTGATACTGCCGAAGACCAAGGTATTATCAACCTTGACTTACGCCAGCGAGACTCGAATATATACATATCTATTACCGAACCCGTAAAACAAATGCAGAAAGAGTTGAGAGGAGGCAATCTTTTCAATGTGTACTGCAAAAAGAAGTAGTCACCCCTCTGTTGCCGAACGAATGGCGATAGACGCCGACCGATTATTGAATTATCAAGATAAACGCTACAAGATAGCCAGTGATGGTTCTCTGCGAGATAGTAAGGGCAAGTTTGTTAGAGGGACAAGAACTACTGGTGGTTTTGATTTTCACCCAGAAAATAGAAGAGAGGGCGGAGGCTGGGACAAAAGAATGACTGCCTCATATCAATATAGGCGATATTGGGCTATGGAAAAACGAGAGTTTATAGCATTGGGCAAAAGGTATCGTGCCATAAGGTTGGAGGACGGAGAAAACCTTGATGATTACCCATATGAAGACCATACGATAGTTGAAGAAAGTTCCCTTATTACTGTTTGGTTAGGTCTCGATAGTCTTAAACACGTAAAGGAAATAACCAACCGAGTAGAGGGACGCCCAACCAAAGCCTACGCTCCATAGACATCTACTGGCTGAAGAGTGGCTCGCTGGTAATCATAAGCAAAGTGTGTTATAATTGAACTGTTCGAAGTCCCAACTCTACAACAAGTTTACCCCCGACGAGGTAAGCAAAGAGTTAAGTCCCTTGTGGAGCACTCGCTCCAGTCGGCTTAACCGCTTGCTGTAGAAAATGGAACTTCGAACACTCCTAGCGAGTGTTCCATTTGGTTTTAAGGAGTATCGCTAGAAGATAAGGTTAAAGCGGTATTTCGCAGGAGAAAAATCTATGGCTCAATGTCCTAAATGTGGAAGCGAAAACGTAACCGTTCAGATGGTTACGACTGGAATGAAAACAAAAAACTACAGCACGGGCTTTGGTGGCAAAGCGCATAACGCTGGGCGCTCTATGCTAGCCATCGGGACGCTCGGAATGTCTAACCTATTTATTCGCAAACGAGGAGGCGAAGAAGATACAAAGGTAGGCTCAAAAAAGGTATTTATCTGTCAAAACTGCGGTTTCTCTGGAGGACAATGGCAATTCAGCACATCTACACTTAAACCTATTTCCTCGTCATCCGAAGAAGAACTCAGTTTTAGCCCAAATGACCCGATTGTTAGGAAAGCAGTCGAGATATGTATCAAGAAAAAGAAGTTCTCAACCGCCCTCCTGCAAACCTATCTTGGCAGAGGTCATAACTACGTTACAAGTTTGGGGACGTGGCTTGCTGACATAGGAGTAATTGAACCACCAAATGGTTCAGTTAAGCCAAGAGCCGTTCTGATAAATAGCCTAGAGGAGTTCGACCAACTGGCAAATAAGAAATAGATATAGAGCCACCCGAAGGGGTGGTTTTATGATGTCCAAAAATAATGAAAGGAGAGAAATGTTCCCGATAAATAAAAACAAACAAAATCAAGATTATACTGACGCTAGACAAATTGTAGCAAGCTTAAAATGGCGAAGTGCGAAAACATACGAAAAAACTGCCCCACACGAATATTGTTGCCATTACGAAAATGACCAGGAGAAAATGTATCGCTTGTTGGAAATTATGGACTTATATGGGGTAGTAGAGAGTTTTTACGGGCATAAATATAGGTATTTTTATTTGGACGACAAAAAGTATTTTGGAACTGGACCAAAAACCCGTGGTGGGGCGTGGCAGATAAACCGTTGCGACAAGAACAAGAGATACTGTTAGCCTCTGTCAAAAAAGTTCGAGAAACTAGCATTATTTTTCATTTTGTGATATAATTGTGAATATAAAACGGAAAAATTGAACTATGGAACGAAATCAAAGTTTTACAGGGTTAGAAAAGCCCTTACGATTTGCTATTTATGCTAGAAAATCGACTGAGGGGAGCGAAAAGCAACAACGGTCAATAAAAGACCAGGTTAGCGACTGTATGGAACTCGCCCGAAACAAGGGCTTAATGGTTGTTGGCGAGCCAATGACAGAGAGAAAATCTGCCAAAACCTACGGCAAAAGACCAATGTTTAAAGAGTTGGTGAAGCGTGTAAGAAATGGCGAGATTGACGGAATAATAACTTGGCACCCTGACCGTTTGGCTCGTAATATGAGAGACGCAAGTATAATTATGGACTTGCTTGAGATGGAGAGATTAAAAGAACTGGAGTTCTGCACGTTCTCTTTTGACAATAGTCCAGCGGGAAGGCTCTCGCTAAATATCTTGTTCGCTGTCGCAGCGCATTACTCTGAAGATTTGTCACAAAAGGCTAAACGTGGAATACGCAAAAAGTTTAGTGAGGGTGGTCTCGGTGGTTACCATAAAAATGGCTATGTACAAGAGGGTGGCTATTACTTCCCTGACGAACACAATAACAACTTTGGTCTGATACAAGAGGCTTGGAGAATGCGAGCCGACGGAAAAACGTTCGAAGAAATAATCGAGTTTTTGAAAAATAATAATTATTCAGAGAGGCAAAAAGATGGTAGTTATGTTCCTCGAGTTTTGAATAAACCAGCCTTAACGAGAATGTTCAATGACAGTTTCTACTTTGGTATTGCCGTTCAAGCAGACCAAACGGTTGATTTGAGAAAGATACTCCCAGATTTTCAAGCCGTAACTGACGAGAGAACTTTTGCTATAGTTCAAGAAAGGAATCGCTCTGCTACGAGAGGAGATGGAAAAATACGTTCGCAATTTTTGCCTTTCAGAGATTGTATTTATTGCGGAACGTGTCATGACCCGAGACCAATGGCGGTATATAAGGCTCGGAGTGCGAGAGGTGTGTATTATGTTTATTTTAAATGCAAGAATAAGGACTGCCCCCATACCCCAAGAGACATAAAAGGAGTTACAGTAACAAATGCCATTGAGAAGGTGCTAGAAAATGTTGCTAAAAGGCTCTCAAACGACGCCTACGACGTTTATCTGAATGAGACGAAGGAATTGTCGTCTGTCCAAAAGAAAGCCCTTAGAAACGCAAATACGGGGCTTATGGTTAGAAACAAATGGCTGGAAGAAAAGTGTAGTGAAGACACAAAAGAATTAAGTGCGGTTAGAGACCAACGAATGAAAGAAATTATACAAGTAAGGATAACGAATAGGCTAGACGAAATCGAGAAAAATAATAATACGATAAAGGAAAATGAGGAAAAATTGAGAAGAACCTCGAGCAAAACAGTCAGTCGTGAATGGTTTAATACTTTGGTTCAAGAATTATCAGAAAATTATTCGAAAGGTTCCATAGTTCAAAAAGATTTAATTGTAAGAAATATTTTCTCGAACCTCGAATTTGATGGCAAAAAAATAACGAATGTCCTCTGTAAAGAGCCATTCGCTAGTATTCTAGGTAACGATTTTGTTACGCGTGGCGGATCCGACGAGACTCGAACTCGCGACCTCTGCCGTGACAGGGCAGCGCTCTAACCAACTGAGCTACGAATCCACTACGCTATATAGTATAGCGCATTTCCGTAGGAAAATCAATATTTGGTTACTGTATGCCTGGAATTCTAAAAGCATCTGGATTGGAAACTTGTGGAGCATAAACTTGATCTTGCATGGCGGGTTGAGGACCGAGCGGGGCTGGAGTAGCTTCTGGGGTTGCAATTGCGTCTGAGACTGGTGGCAAAGTAGCTGGTTCTTCTGGAGTCATAGTCGTAGAGCCTGGCATCGCTGCAGCGCCGAAATCGACTGGTGGTGCAGGCGGAGGAGGAAGTACCTCGTCCCCGGGCATTGGCATATAGTTAATTTCCGGCACGCCATTAATCTCTGGCTCGGTAGCAACGGCTGGGGCACTAGACATTGCCGGATTGGCAAAACCGGCATCTTGATTATTGCTTTCGGCGAGAGCATCTTCCAGCATCTGACCGTATTTATTGGTTCCCTCCCCAAGCGTTTCCGTTGCAAAATCTTCTGGTGGAGTAATAACTTTTTCAGGTTTGATATCGGAGGTGAAATCATTGTTTGCAGTGGATTCTGTGGGTGGTGCCACTGGCGCGGGAGTCTCCGCAGCCTCTGAAACGGTTGGTTCTGGAAGTGGTTCTGAAATTGGCGTAGGCTCTATTGTTGGTGCTGTAGATGAGGCAGATAAATCTGGTTCGTCGTTAATACGAAGTGGTTCATTAGTGGCTTCTGGGGTAACTTCGGCGGCAGCGTTGGCAAGACTAGCTTCTGCGGCTTTGAGGTCTTCTAAGAGAGTAGATTCTTTTTCGGTGACTACGGTGTCTACTTCTTTTGTCTCATCGACATTTTCTTCGTTGCCATGTTCAATATCTAATTTGGTTGGATCGTCTTGAGTGGTTTTGCCCTTGCTTAAGCTAGTAAGGCCGAATAGCTCGTTATCTATATCTGGCGTAATATTCTTTGAAATCAGTTGCTGATTAGCTCCGGAATCCATCAAACGCGAAGATATTTCCATGGTCTTAGGAGTGGTACTAGCGCTAGCAAAACGATTAGTAGCTGCTACGATACCGGTGAGGAATGCAGTAGCTTCTTCTTTTTCAATTTTTTCTTTACCGCCTATCTTATAAAGCAGTTCGGCAATCATTTCAGAAACTGAGCTGGATGTTTTATCGCTCCACTCGATTTCACCTAATTTACCTGGGTTGCCAGTAGTGATATTAATGACTACGGCATCGTGCATAATACGGCCGTGTTCACGAAGCGCAGCGTCGAGATCTACGCCATTAGCAACGTCGAGGGCTAAAACTAAATCTACGTTGAAATCGCCGTAAGAAAACTCAAGATCTTCATTAGAAATGCGCGAACGATATGGCGTGATAAAAATTTTAACGTAATCACCATCTAGTTTATAGCGAAGGTGATCGGCTTTTTCTTTATTAAGCGCAATAACAAAATCTTGCAAAATATCTGCATCCTGTTCGAAAGTCTCTTCTGGCTTTAAGAATTCAAGTGCATTTGGTGTATTGCCAGAGTAAATAGCTGTGACACGTTTGCCAAACCTATCTAGAAAGAGGGTGAGACCGATGGCGGCACACATTTCATCAACAGACGGATCAGAAGAAAGCGCAATAAGAATATTGTGGGCATCGTTAATTTTAGTAGCAACATCGGCAAGAATGCCAGAATTGTCGACAGCTGGTTCTGGTCCCGCTTCGGCAACATCTACACTCTGAGCTGGAGTATCTGGTTGGGTCATGGCTTCGTCAGGGATGATTGGGGTCGGGGCTTCTGGCTCAGCCGGTTCAGTCGGCTCAGCCAGTGTAGCCGGTGTAGCAACGGGCTCAGTTGGTGCAACCGGGGTAGCCGCAGCGGCAGGATTATCCGATGTGGACGAAGTTATAGTTGGTTGTGTGACATTCGTATCGTTTTGATCAGGCATTTTTACCTTTCTATATATAATATATTAGCATAAGCTTGAAATATCATCAAGAATTTTATCTTTACTTCCCTTTACTTTTTAGATAAAAAGAGTTATAATGTTTGAAAATAATTAATTTTTAATTTATATAGGAAAAAAATGCCGATTATTAAATCTGCCAAAAAGGCTGCTCGCCAAGCGACAAAGCGTACAGAGCACAATGTCGAGATAAAGAAAGACATCAAGGCTGCCGTAAAAGCTTTTAAGGCTAAGCCAACCAAAACTAGCTTAGCAAAGGCCCAATCCGAGTATGACAAGGCTGTAAAAAAAGATCTTTTAAAGAAGAACACCGCTTCGCGCCGCAAAGTTGCGCTCTACGCTTTTGCGAAGAAAGCTGGCGTTAAATTAACTCAGGCTAAAAAGTCTAAGTAAAAACGATTCGATTAGCAACCAAGGTTCGACCTTGGTTGTTTTTATTTGCAAATCAACTTTGGAAAGCTCTTTCAAAATTTTCTTTTCTTTGGTTCCCTGGCGGGCGGAGAAATCCTTGATAGTCTGCGACGCTAAAAGACCAAAAAACATAATCGGGTCTTCATCCTGTTTGATTTTTTCTAACATGGCGACAGCTTTTAGTCCATCATGTTTGGCGGTTCTATAGATATCGAAAACAAGGTTTAAATTTGGGTTTTTTGGTAAAACAAATTCTCTGAACTCAATCTTATCTTTCAAAACTTTGTAGACCGTACTGCGTTTATCTAATTTGGACTCGAAGAGGATGATTTTATGAGGTGAATCTATGAATTTGGGCAATTCGTTATAGATGGCCTTGTTTTCTGCGAAGTCACGGATTAGGATTGAGCGGTCTGACGAAAGCAAGGAAGCTCCGAAAAAAATACTGGGAAGATCGTCAATATCGATATCGGCGCCATCTAGAATTTCGTAGTTCTCGCCTAGAAAATCTTTAATGGCCGCTTTGGCGCGAACTCGGTCATCACCATAAAAAACTTTAATCATAGACCTTCTCCTGACAATGTGGGCAGATATGGGTACCCCGCCCAGCAACACGAATTTTGATAATTTGGTTGCCGCAGCGGGGGCAGGCTTGGCCTTCACGACGGAAGACTTGGGCAAATTTCTCGAGGTAATCGCCCCGAGTACCATCGGCTTTTACGTAGGTAGCCATAGTGGAACCGCCAGAATCAATCGAGCGATCCATGACTTCGCGAGCAGCTTCTAGTAATAATTTGGCCTCAGCCTTGGTGAGACTACCAGACTTGCGCTCCGGATGGATGCGAGAAGCAAAAAGAGCTTCGTCGGCATAAATGTTCCCTAGCCCACAAATAATAGTTTGGTCTAAGATCGTAGCCTTGATACAAGAGTTCTTGTGTTTTTGAAGTTTTTCATAAAACAGCTCTGGACCCATAGTCCATGGTTCAGGTGCTAATTTTTGGATAAAACTATCGTTCTCTACTTCTGTGGTCTTAAGAACTTTAATAAAACCAAATTTACGCTGATCATTAAAGTATAAAGTGCCACTACTGAGGGTTATAATCACGCGAGTCTGTTTGTTTGGCAGGGTGCTAACAAAATTTTCGCTTGGGTGGCCAGCGGCATAACGTTCGTCCGTATGATTTTTGCCGTCATAAATTAACTGGCCGGTCATGCGAAGGTGTATCATGAGAGAATTACCATTGTCTAAATCAATAACTAAGGCTTTACCAAAACGCCTCAAGGCCACGACTGTGCCTGTGGTGGGTTGGCCAAGAAAGGATTTGTCACACAAAATATCAATCTTCTGAATTTTTTTCTTCAAAATGAATTTACTGAGACCACGACGAATCGTCTCTACTTCGGGCAATTCTGGCATAAAAAACTCCTTTTCCCTGATTTTAGCATATTTTAAGAAAATTGTGGAAAAACGCTATATTTAGTGTGAAAAAAGTATTGACATACACTATATATGGGGTTAGAATAAATATCAGGTAATGCTTATAATAAATTTAAAAAGGAAAAACCATGAAGAAAATAATTTACAGAAGCCAGAACGATGCCGAAAACTTTGATATGAAAAGGTTTTTAAAATCGCTTAACAAATACGCAAAGATTTCTGAAAAGGAAGCAAAAGAAGCTTTGGCTGATTTTGAGCAGTATGAGACTATGCATGTTTCCTGCTTAGTAGAAGTTGGCATGAAGCTTATCGAGGAAAAGAAAGGCGAGAAAGTAGCAAAAGAATACTTCGATGAAAATTCTGAATACTTTGATGAAGGTAAGTTTGAGAGGTTGCGTCGGATTACTGGCTACCTTGTAGGCACCCTCGATCGTTGGAATGATGCTAAAAAGGCCGAGG
The DNA here is from genome assembly GCA_017431105.1 of Candidatus Saccharimonadota bacterium. Classification (GTDB taxonomy): domain Bacteria; phylum Patescibacteriota; class Saccharimonadia; order Saccharimonadales; family Saccharimonadaceae; genus Nanosyncoccus. The sequence goes on from JAFRLS010000034.1 coordinate 57,290, forward strand.
AAAAAGCTCGCGTAAAACACTGCGTAAATTCTGCAATTGATGATGCGGAGCGTCTAGCAGCACTAGAAACTCAGGCGATGGAACACAATATCGCCTACGCTCACTAATATTAACAAAGCTCTATCAAAGCTCGCCCCAGTTGTGACCAACGGCCACATCGACGGCGAGTTTTATTTTGAGTTCGGGAGCTATGGTCTCCATTTTGGTTTTAAGAATTTTAGCTACTTCCTCGGAGATGGATTCATCACACTCTACAATGAGAGAGTCGTGGACCTGCATTACGAGGTCGGCACCTTGTGGCAGGGCCTGATCAACATTAATCATGGCGCGTTTCATAAGATCCGCTTCAGTGCCCTGAATTGGCATATTAGCGGCGGCACGCTCCGCGGCTTGACGAATTAAGAAATTGGCGGATTTTACATCTGGTGTAGGACGACGACGCCCATAAAAAGTTTCAACGAACCCTTCGGTGCGAGCTTGAGTTAAAATACTCTCTAATTTTTGCTTAATAGGGGCACGGAGTTTAAAATAATTATCAATGAAATTCTTGGCTTCTGGCACCGACATACCTGTAGCGTCTGAAAGCCCCTTGACGCTCATGCCATACAAAATGCCGAAGTTGATAACCTTAGCGGCACGACGTTGAGCCTTAGTGACCTCTGAGAATGGTACATGAAAAGCCTCGGAGGCGGTCTTGGTATGGATATCTACACCAGAATTAAAATCTGAAATTAGATCGGCGTCGTCAGAAAGGATAGCGGCTAGGCGTAGTTCGAATTGAGAATAATCGGCTGAGACCAAGACTCTGCCAGGAGAGGCAATAAAGCCAGTACGAATGCGCTTCCCCTCTTCAGTGCGTACTGGGATATTCTGAAGATTCGGATTTTGCGAAGAAAGGCGACCGGTGGCAGTAACGTTTTGAGTGAAAGTCGTATGGATACGGTCTTCTTGATCGGCAAGATCGGGAATAGGCGTAATGTAGGTAGATAATAGCTTGGCGGCTTCGCGATATTCAATAATCTTAGGGATGACTGGATGAAGATCTTTTAGTTTGTCGAGTTCTTTGGCGCCAGTAGAATAGCCACGGGAAGTTTTTTTAATGCCCTTAGTTGGCAAACGTAAACCTATAAACAATATTTCTGACAACTGAACTGGTGAATTCACATTAAACTCTTTGCCGGCAAGCTTATGGATTTCTTGTTCAAGATGGTGGACCTCCAGAGCGTACTCTTTTTGAAGCTTGGTGAAATAATTACGATCAATTAACATTCCCTTCTTTTCCATCTTATAAAGGATTGGGATGAGAGGGAGATCAAAATCTGTATATATATTATATAGTTTAGGGTATTTTTGAAGTTCTACTAGTTGTTTTTCATATTCTTCTTCTGGGACAGCTAGATGAGGGTCTTCTCTAGCTAGAGGGTTTAACAAAAAGGCGGCCTGGGAGAGGTCCCAAAAAGGTTTGCCGGATAAGATTTCTTGGGCGACTTTGGTATCGCTGTGCATTAAGCTCTTAATATCCCAAGCTATTATCATATTGTGGGCGCTATCATTCTTGGGGCCGCGTCCGTCCGGCCCGTCGCCACGGGTGGACGATGCTAATCCCTCGCTTCGCTCGCGCGTCCCAAGGGGCGAACGTGCTGCCGCACTCCGGAATGCCCCAAGAACGACAGCGTCCCCATTATCCTCACTGTGTTTCTCGAGTTTGCGGATGAGGGAGTTGAATTCGAGTTTCCTCAGGCCAGAGATGGTGCGGTCATGGTTAAATTGGAAGTCTGAAATATCGTTAAGATTGATTGGTGCATCGAACATAATTTGAGCAAGTTTTTTGGATAGGTAGGCGGAGTCTTTACCTGCTTCGAGCTTAGTACGAGTAGAGCCGGAAATTTTATCTATATTATTATATATGCTGTCTAGTGAGCCGTAGTCGTTTAGGAGTTTGGCGGCAGTCTTTTCGCCAATGCCTGGAACGCCAGGAATATTGTCGGAAGAGTCTCCTTTCAAGGCCTTAAGGTCTAGGAACTGGGATTTTCTGATACCATATTTCGCCTCAAGTTCTGGAACATTTATTTGTTCGATGTTGGTAAATCCTTTGAGGATACGCCACATGTGGGTATTATCATCCACGATTTGCAACATGTCGAGATCGGAAGAGATGATATATGTCTCATAATCGCTGGCTTCGTCGGCTTCACGGCTAAGCGTGCCAATGATGTCGTCAGCTTCGTAACCGTCTAATTCAATAAATTCCCAGCCGAGATCTTTAACGAGCTCTTTTAGTAAAGGTATTTGAGCATAAAAATCATCGCCTGGTTTAATGCGACCGGCTTTATAGTCTTGGTAGAGTGCTCGACGCTTGCTAACCGAAGTTTTCGAATCCCAGGCTACTACAACTTTGGTGGGATTTAATTTATCGACGATTTCCATAGCAATAGCAGCAAAACCATAGACCCCACCAGTAGGGGTGCCGTCGGATAAACTAAGCGGACCCATTGCATAATATCCTCGGTAGAAAACCGATTTTCCGTCAATCAATACTAAGCGTTTCATTATACTCCTATATATTCGCGGCCCACTTTACGCGAGATTAGATTTTTAATAACGGCGAGAACTTTGGGGCGCTCATAACAGGCTCCGAGCTCACAAACCTCTGTAACATCGTCCGCATTATAGCTAAGGCTAGTCGTGCTAATACCGTCATAAATCATCAAAGCACGGTTAACGGCATTGTCGTCGAAACTTTCATCTTCAACTATAATATGATCTTTGTAGACGTAGTAAGTAGTACGAACTTTGCTACCTTCATTATAATTATCAGTCACAGAGAAACGGTAACCCTCAGGCACGGCGGCAGAAATTTCGCTGTTCATCACATTGATAAAAGTAGAGATTAAGATTGCGATGCAAACTGCAGCTAGGCCCCAGAGCGTATAACGCATCCAGTTACCTTTTTTATAGGCAACATTACTGAGCTGGTCGAGGCTCAAAACTCAATCTCCTTTAAAATTTTGTCGAGATTGTCTTGCACGTCTTTAATGGTACCGTTGTTCAAAATGTAGTAGTCAGCAATGACAATTGGGCCGCCTTTCTCGAGATTTTCGATTTCAGAACGGTCACGTTCGCGAATAGCGGAAGCATCAAATGGGCGAACTGGGCGTTTAGCGACTCGGTCATAGCGAAGCTTTTTGTCAACTATTACCGCAATGAAAGTAAGAGCTTTTTGAAATTCTTTTTTAAGGATTTTATATTCGGTCCAAGAATAAACCCCATCTAGAACAATACGTTTCTGACCGGCAGCAATTAAGTCCTTTGTTTCAGCAATAGCCTGTTTGACAACCCAATCATTTCCTTCTTTTTCACGGATTTGTTCACGGAATTGTTTTTCATTGTCTGGTGTGATTTCAATCCCCCGTCGTTTCATTTCGTTTAAAATCATACCGCCAAAGTATACTTTTGGATAACCTTTAGAAGTAAGATAATCAACCACCACAGACTTGCCGCTACCACTCATGCCGACAATAGCAAGAATTTTTACATTTTCCATGAAATAAGTATACCATGATATAATTATCTTATGGCGATTTTTTTTACTAATGACGATCCCCTGGACAAAATCATTGCCGCGACTTTCCCCGAGAAGAAAATTATTGATACGAAACATATTTTAACTGGGTGGACGAATATAGTAATTGAGGTATCCACGAATGGTGGAAATTATTTCTTTAGATTTCCGCGGAATCCGTTTTGGTCTAAGATGATTGTAAAAGATGCTGCAGTATGCAATTTTGTGGATGGGAAAACTAGTTTTTATACGCCGCAGATGGAATTACATTACGATGAAAAAGGGCGGCCGTTTTCGGTGCATCAAAAGATCGAAGGTTATACTTTGGGTGATAGAATTTACCACTTGTCGCATACGGCGCTCACTGGGGCGGCTTACGATGTGGCTAAGTTTATTAAGGAGCTTTCTGGCATTGATTTAAGTAGAGCGCCGGAAGAGGTAAAATACCCATTGTCTAATTTTTTGCACGAGCTAGATTATGAACATTATAAAAAGCATATTGATACCGACCATGAATATATTAAAGCAACTGAAACGAGACAAATGGTGCATGGCGATCTCAATCTAGGTAATATTTTGTTAGATGAAAATGATAAGGTAATTGGCGTGATTGATTTTTGCTTTGCGGGGACTGGGAACCCTAATATGGATGTGGCGAGAATGGTCTCCCGCCCAGCGCCAAAAGAGTTTGAAGAAGTTTTACTAAGTCAGTTTAACGATAGCGGCGAAATTGAACGTATGAGAACCGCTTGGAAACATATTGATGCCGGATATGCCGAACACATTCGGACGAACTTTCCGGAGATAAATTTGAATCAGCTATAGGATATTTAGTAAATTCTCGTGTTAATCAAGGTTGTCTGTGACTAGGTTAAGCAACTCCGGGAATTGTTCCATCCCGCTCCTTTTGCCCATATGCCCTATGTTTGGGATTAGAATTGGTTCAGCATTAATTTCCTTTGGATAGGCATTGAGCGCATTAAACGGAACGATATGATCATCGTCGCTATATATGGCGTAACGTTTTTTGCTCAGAGAGATAAATTTCTGTTTCTCCTCGTCGTTAACTAAAAACTTCTCAACTGCTATATTTAAAGCTTCTTTACCTTCGTGATGAAATTTTTCGGCAAAGCCAGCCAGCCCGATATAGGTGTCTATCGGCAAATTTTTCTCAGCAAGATATTTAATGATAAATTCATTACCAATTGAATGACAAACCACAATGGAATTGTCGTTTATATACTCTTTATACTTATCTAGAATTCTTGCCCAATCTTCATAGATTACGCCTTCTTGTGGCGGGAAACTTGGTAAGATAACTTTAACACTTTGAGCTTCCAGCTTAGCCTTCAGCCATTCATATATTTTCGGGATTCCGTTAAAACCGTGAATCAAGATAACATTTTTCACAATTACTCCATTCCTTCTAAATATTTAATTTTAGCTTCGCGGCGGGCGTCGTCGTCCTTTTTAGGTAAGTCGGTGCGTGAAGAATAGTCATTGAATACTTCTAGGCATCCTGAGATTTTGCCGTCGTAAATTGGTGGTTTATCATAGGCGCTCCAAAGGATAATGTGTAAATCGCCCCAAGATTTGGCATAAAATTCCAAAGCATGAGATGTGGCACGGATAAATTCTTTCTCGGCCTCTTTCGTGTGGCGCCATGCACGGCCGGTAAGGTAATGTTCAGTGACTTCCGGAGATACGGCGAGCATGAGAAAGAGAGCTTCATAATTCCCTGCTTTTAGCATTTTGACTAAAATTTCTTCCATGGATGGGTCAAGTAGTGTAACATCTAAGACAATATCGTACCCGCCCTTAACTAATTCTGACAAAGTCATAAATAGCATAATCGTGCTAAACTCGTCGGTCATTTTGCGAAGGTTTTCATCACCGTAAAAATCTTTAATTTCTTGATAATATGGATGATATTCTACGAAGCGGCGGGCGGCAAGAAGAATGGGCTCATAATTGTTTTTTGCGCAATAAGCCTCTACGGCGGGGAGAATCTGAGTGGTTTTGCCGGAACCAGAGACGCCAGCGATACGGATAAAGCGGTGGTTTTTAGTAGCAGCTAGCGTAAAATCCTCTAGAACTTTTGGGAGGATTTTCGGATATTCGGCTAAGCCAACTTGCCATTCGGGTTTTACCTCGCTTGGCCAGTGAGCCCGCATATACGCCATGATTTTTGCTAATTCTGAATTACCTTCAGACATGTTTCGCCTTTCTTGACTTCAATTTTTTTAATATTTTCAAAAACTTTATATTCTCCTTCGGCCTGTAGTTCTACAGTGGTAGGACTGGAGAATTCTAAAATGTCCCCGGTAGTTTCAATGCCTGGAACACGATGAAAAATGCTCTTGGTCATAAGTGTGGTGAGGTTCCAGAAATTAGCTAACGGGGCGGCCATACTACGGAAAATTTTTGGCCTTAGATAATCATCACCACCCTTCATGACGCGACACATGGATTTACCATTAACTGCAGCATAGTCTGAAGTCTTTCTATGTTGTTTAACACCATTGATTGATAAACCTGGTAAATAAATTTTCGTATGGCGATTTTTAAAATACCATTTTGCAAGGCCTAAATATGAGCGCCATGAACTTTTGCGGCCTTTTTGAAGAGTCTTGCGGACCTCGGGTTGATCGAAAATCTCAACCGCTTCCCCAGTCATCCCCATGGTGACATAACAGCTAGCATAGCGCCAATGTTTACCATCGACGGCAATGTCTAATGGATATAACTTTTTAATATGCCTAGGATTGATATTCCGCAGAATATCATCGAGCTTCTTGGTGCCTAAAGTGCGAGCCAAATCGTTAAAATTACCGTATGACAGAACAGCAAGGGTGGTGGATTTATCAGACCTAATAATAGCATTCATGGCCATAGAGGCGGTGGCGTCGCCACCAGCGGAAATCACAATATCGTCGTCTTTTATAATTTTAGCTAGGCGCGAAACGTTATCTTCGAAATTGGTTTTTTTAATAATATACTTACCGATGATGTAGCCTTTAAGTTCAGGGAGACGGTCTAGAATTTCGGTACGAACATGAATATACTGTGATGAGTTCTCGTTATAAACAATGAGGAGGCGTTGCATGATGGCCTTTCGGGATTAGACCCCGTTGAAGCCTGGCAATAACCATTGGAGAAGTGCATAGATTAATACATAGATACCTAGGCCAATAACTATCTCAAAAATGCGGCGCTTGGCTTTGCGAGTTTGTTCTTCGTTACCGCCAGCAGTGAGATATTGAACGCCGGAAATACTGATACCGATGACGCCGAGAATACCGATGCCGACGCTCATGATATCGACAACTAGTTTAAGGACATGCATTACGCTTGAGCCTTTACCGTCGTCGCAACTGCAGCCGTCTGCGAGTATAGAGGTTTTAACACCCGTGCTACCGTCTGAACACGTGCAACTCTCAGCAAAGGCTGGCGCGAACATCATTGCGCTACCCATGAATATTGCGATTACGGCATATATTATTTTTTTCATATTACCTCCTCTATTTTAAATATTCGTGTAATTTTTTGGTTTCTTTATTCTTGCGAAGTTTTGAAAGGGCCTTAGCTTCAATTTGACGAATACGTTCACGAGTGACATCAAATTCATTGCCAACCTCTTCCAAAGTGTGTGGCCGTCCACCACCAATACCAAAGCGCAGACGAATGATTTTTTGTTCCCTGTCAGTCAGGGTGGCGATAATTTCAGAAAGTTGCTCTTTTAAAATTTGGTTGGCGGCAGAATCTTCTGGAGAATCACGCTCTTCATCTTCAACAAAATCACCGAGTACAGAATCTTCATCATCTCCTTCGCGGCCGACAGAGGCGTCCAGTGAGGCAATATCCTGCTTTATCCGCATCACGTAATCAATCTTCTCTGGTTCCATATCTAGCTCTTTGGCAATTTCTTCGTTAGTTGGTTCGCGGTTAAGTTCGGCGGTGAGTTTACGGGTAGTTCTTAAAACTTTATTGATGGTTTCGACCATGTGAACTGGGATACGAATAGTGCGAGCTTGGTCGGCGATAGCGCGAGTAATAGCTTGGCGCACCCACCAAGTAGCGTAAGTAGAAAACTTAAAACCTTTTTCAGGGTCAAACTTTTCAACGGCACGAAGTAGACCAGTATTCCCTTCTTGAATTAAATCTAGAAAATCAAGACCGCGACCACCATAACGCTTAGCAATGGAAACTACAAGGCGCATATTAGATTCAACCATTTTGTTTTTGGCCTTTTTATCTCCTTTAACTATACGTTGGGCAAGGTCGGCTTCTTCTTCGGGAGTTAATAATGGAATTTTACCGATTTCACGGAGATAAAGACGGACCGAATCATCAGCAAAAGCGTCAACATTCTCGGCCGTAATAGCAAGATCTTCATCAGAAAGCTCTTCTTCCCCCTCAAGATCGGAAGTTTCAGGTTCGTCAAAATCAAGTGCCAAATCATTTGCGTTCAAAATATCTTCTTGATTTTGATCCATTTAGCTAAGTATAGTCTATCTAGCTGAATTTTGCAAGCTAAGAATCTCGCGCAGAATGTCTTCATAAGCGTCATCATCTTCACTTAGTTCAGCAAGCTTAGCGTTTAGCTCCTTGATGCGATGCTTTCTGCATTCATCCTTGTAGCGTAACATTAGCTCAGCGGCTTCTTTTTCGTAATTTAAATCTTTTAGCCTATTGTGCTCATTATTAAATATTAATTCTAACTCGCTGAGCCTAGTTTCGTCTTCTGGGATATCTAATGGGATCTTAGTTTTAGTAATGCCACCAAATAGTTTGAGGGCCAGGAGGCTATTTTCGAGTTTTTGAATATTATCTGGTATTATTGTAGTCTTTGGTTTTTTCAAATATCTGTGGGTGGCTGATTGTTCTAGTTTTTTATTCAACCTTTCTCCCTTTTCGCGCAAGATTTCTACTTCGATACCGAGCTTCTTTGCGACTTTTTCTTCGTAACTAGCACGCTCGACCTCATCCTTGACATAACTGAGAAGCTGGAGTGCAACATCGGAATATTTTTTCTTATCTGGGGCGAGATTGAAGTTTAGGTTCTCTTCGTATTTTTTAAGAAGCCAATCTACTGCGGGCACACGTTCTTCAACGGCTTGTTGCCAAAGCTTGGGATCTTTTTGAATTAATTCGTCTGGATCTTTGGCGCCATGATAATTGGAAATAACTGTAAGATTAATGCCAAGGTCGCCAGCGAGCATAATCGCGCGTTCGGTGGCTTTTACCCCGGCTTCGTCACCATCGTAAGCCAGACGAATGTCTGAAGTAAGTTTTGATAAGATTTTAAGATGTTGTTCGGTCATGGCTGTGCCAGAAGTGGCAACTGCTTCTTTTACTCCAGCCTGGTGAGAAGAAATAACATCCATGTTCCCCTCTACGATCACAACGAAACCGCTGCGGCGAATAGCTTCTTTGGCATGGTACAAACCAAAAATAAAACGAGATTTATTAAATAGTATAGTTTCTGGCGTATTGAGATATTTGGGTTCGCCTTTTTTTAAAATGCGTGCGGTAAAACCAATCACATTACCAGAAGTATCGATAAACGGCACCATCATGCGGTCTCGGAATAGGTCGCTTTTGTATTGGTTAAGTAGGCCAGCGGAATCAAGTTCGCCTATTGTAAACCCACGTTTTCCTAAAACGTTTAGAAGTGCCTTACCGCCGGCGGGAGAATATCCGATTTTGAATTCTTCGACAGTTTTACGATTTAGATTGCGTTTATAAAATACATATTCGCAAACAGATTTATCACGAACGAGACAGGCCTGATAATATTTTGTAGCAAGGGTAAGGGCTTCTTTAGCACGACTTTTGCGTTTACTAACGCCGGCATCACCGCCATAGTATTTAGTGAGATCTACCCCGGCTTGAGCAGCTAGTTTTTCAATAGCCTCCTTGAAGCTAATTCCCTCTACTTCCATTACGAAAGAAAAGATATCGCCGCCCTTATTAGCAGAAAAGTCGTGCCAAATACCTTTCTCGGGAGAAACCATGAAAGATGGAGTTTTGTCGATGCCCCAAGGAGAATGCCCTTTTAAATTCCGGCCGGCCCGCTTTAATTCTACATACCCACCTACCACATCTTCGATCGCGAGCCGAGATTTGATTTCTTCCTTCGCGTCGTTCATAGGATGATTATAACACGGATATCCTTTTGAGGACACACTCAAGGCCGTTCGGCCAAGCTTACGGTCCTCAAAAGGACATTCCGTGTTATAATCTTAGTATGGATAATACGGAATATCTCAAGCAAATCTCACAAACGGTGAGACCGGAAAAGAAATCGAGAGGGTGGATGTCGTCGCCGATTTTTAAAGTAGTGGTGGGTGGGATACTAGCTTTTATTGTTATTATGATAATTGGGTCAGTAATAACTGGTGGTAAGACTAGTCTTAAAGAGCAGACGATTTCATTAAAGTTACATGTTGAAAACACTATGAACGTGGTATCTGAATACCAAACAAATTTGAAATCTTCAGATTTAAGATCTAGCAGCGCTTCACTTTCTGGTATATTGTCTAACACTAACCGTAAATTGACAGAATATATAGAAGGCAAATATTCCGATAAAGATTCTAAAGATCTAGAAGAAGAAGCCACCACGCATAAAGATGAGTTGGAAAATGATTTGTTTGAAGCGAAGATTAATGGAATCTTAGATCGGATTTTCGCACACAAAATGGCGCTTGAGGTTTCTTTAATCATCGCAGAAGAAACTAGTATATACGATGCTTCTAAAGATGAGAACCTGAAATCGATATTAGAGAGTTCATATAATAGCTTGAATAATTTGTATAATAATTTTAACGATTTTTCGGAAACTAAATAAAAGAAAGGATAATATGAGTAAAACCGAAAAAGTGGCGGGCAAAACCAAAGAAACATTAGGCAAGGCACGCGAGAAAAGCTCCGGGTTCAGGAAGGAATTTATCGAGTTTATCAATCGTGGCTCGGTGGTAGATCTCGCAGTGGGCGTCGCAGTAGGTGGTGCATTTACGGCAATCGTTAATTCCTTGGTGAATGATATTATTATGCCAATCGTAGGACTAATAGCGGGGGGCGTGGATTTTACGAATTTAGCGATTAGGATACCAAACTTTTTCGGTACTGGTGACGAAGCAGTAATCGCCTATGGCAATTTCATCCAAAATGTTATTCAATTCTTAATAATTGCCTGGGTGATTTTCATGATTGTAAAAGCAATGAATCGTATCAATCGTAAAAGAGACGAGAAAAAGGCGACTAAGGCCTAGCTCAAATTATAGCTAAGACGGACGAGATCACAAAGCTCGTCCGTTTTTAGTTGGTTAGCAAGCACGATTTCGATGCCACCACGGCCAAAATAACGCGACTCCATAACAGACTCGTATTTTTCTTTTAGGAGCCTAGCGAGCTCGTCATCGGTGCGTACTTCAATAGTATTTTTGTTAATGACTAGAAAAACTCTGTCATCTTTCAAAAACAGCTCGCGCTTTTTTTCTTTTTTTGACGTAAAATCGCCAATGCCAGTTACTTCAGAAAGGTTAAATACCATTTTAATTCCTCAATTGAACCTATGATATCATCGAGGGCACGATGATTCTCGGGCTTAATAAATTTTTTATTTAGCGCGTTTTCAAAATAAATTTTCCAAGCAGAAACGTCGAGCATACGGTAATGTAAGAGCTGATTGAGTTGTGGCATTTCTCGCTCAATGAATTTACGATCTTGATGGATTGAATTTCCAGCTAGATATATTTCCTTACCAAAGTTGTCTTCTACGAATTTTATTAATTCTTTTTCTACTTCTGCGACAGGCCTGCCAGAGACATTCTGCGAAATAAGCGCATCACGAGACTTAGAATTTTCTTCCCAGAATTTACCGACCATGCGCTCTTTCATGAGGGCTTCGTCAACCTTAACTACGGCTTCAAATCGGGCGATTTCCTCGAATTTCATATCTGTAGCAATGGCTGCAACCTCCAAAATTTTGTCTTTGTTCGGATCAAGACCGGTCATTTCTAAATCAATCCATAAAAGTTTGGCTTTTTTCATCTTACATTTCCTCTGGAATTTCGATTCCTAAAATATTTAAACCATGGGTCATGGTATCAAGGTAGATTTTGACGAGTTTAAGACGATTTTCTTCTTCCGGAGAACCAACCACTGGGCAATTTTCATAAAAGCGAGAGAAAGCCTGAGCAAGCTCATATAAGTAATTCGCGACTTTGTGAGGGGCCATTTCGGCGACGGATTCTTTTAGTACGCCCTTATACTCAAGACATTTCTTGATTAAATTCTTTTCTTCTGAGGCTAAAATATATTCATGTGAAGCATTTTTCAAATTCCCTTTTTGTAAAATTTTCTTCGCGCGGACGGCGGAATAGAGGAGGTAGGGGCCAGAGTTGCCGGTCATTTTAACGGATTCTTGAGGGTCGAAAATGATGTCGCCGCCCATCTTATATTTAAGGAAAGCGTACTTGGTGGCAGCGAGAGAAACTTTGTTGTCTTTAGAATGGTATTCTGATTCTAGAGCTTCGTCTATTAAATTTAGAACGTCGATAGCTTTTAAGAAATTGCCTTTTCTAGATGACATTTTGACGTTGCCGGGCAGTTTAACGAGCCCGTGGATTAGGTGATTAGTTTTTTCGACTAGCTCCGGCGCATACTGCTCAATAGACTTTAAAACTACTTTCATATAATCTAATTGCTCGCTACCAGTGATTACAACAGATTTGTCAAAATGGTAGTCATCCCATTTGGTAAAAATTAGTCCAACATCTTTGGTTTCGTAAGTTGGAACACCTTCTTGATTAATAAATACGCGAGTGTGTAGACCGAATTTGTCGCCCCGGAAAATAACAGCGCCATCGCTTAATTCGTAAACGCCCTTTTCCAGTTGTTCTTGTACTTTTTGAAGCCCCAGGGATGCGACGGTAGATTCTGGATAAAATTTGTCGAACTTAACGCCGATTTTGGCATAAAAATCATTAAAATAATCGTAAGATAATTCCCTGCCACGCCAGTAAAGTTTGGCAAGGCCAGAATCATGAAGATTTTCAGAATTAATTTTGTAAATCTCTTTATTAAGCTTGGTAATTTCAGCGTGAGCCGACTCATCTTCGTCGTAAGCAGCTGTACCCTCAACATAACATTTGGCAATATCGTCGATTTTGAGCTCGTCGATATTTTTTTGTCTTAAAACATACATGGTCTTGGCAACATGAAGACCAACATCGCCACCGAAGTTGGCACGAATAACTTTGGCGCCAGCGTATTCAAAGAGTCGAGAAATGGAATCACCAACGATGCTAGTATACAGATGGCCAACATGAAGAACTTTAAATGGGTTCGGATCGCTAAATTCACAAATAACAGTTTTGCCGTTAAATTCATTGGAAGAAATGGCGTTAGAGAAATTATCGGACAAATTATTTATGGCAGTGTTCAAGAAAGTGTCTGACAAAGTGAAATTCAAGAAACCGGGGGCAGAAACATTGGCGCCAAGTTCAGTATTTAGCTCCTCGGCGATTTGCATTGGGGCTTTATGGAGGGATTTGGCGAGTTTTAAGGGGGCGTTAGTGGAATAGTCGGCATTGATACTCTCTGGAGAAGTGGTAAAATCAGGATCAAAATCAATATCATATAAGTTTTTGATGGTTTTTTTGAGTTGTTCCCTAATTTCTTCCATATATAATGTATTATAACATATCTAGAAGGATATGATATAATAGGGGTAGAGCGGGTATCGTATAGCGGCTATTATGTATCCTTCCCAAGGATGAGATCAGGGTTCGACTCCCTGTACCCGCACCAGTGTTGATAAACAGCCTCTTTAAGAGGCGTTTTTTCATCTGTTGAGGATTGGTAGCATAAGTGTTATATTGACAAAATTCGTGTTGTGTGGTATAATTAGGGTGTAACCTTGTATAAAGCCAAGGTTAGACCTTTAACGTTTGCTGTTTGAGATGCTTTTGCAACTCACTCTGTTTATTAATGTAACAGATAGTGTGAGTTGCAAAAACTCAAAATATTTTTAGGAGGAGATCTCTCATGAAAAAGAAAGTCCTTGCTACTGTCCTGTCTGTTATCCTAATCCTGGCACTTGGAATCGTTACTATGGCTGCGATTTATATTTCGCAGCAAGCCCGTATGACACTGTTCAGTGGACACATTGAGCAGACGACCAATAATCCGGATGACCCGAAGCTGATTCTCAAAGTAGAAGGTGAAGACGTTGGGCAAGATGGCAATGTATCGGTGTACGATACGGCAGTCTTCCCTATTCTCACTAATGTAGTTGGCGAGACGGCGTTTAACGACGCAACCGTCTGGACGGACGAAAATGGGAGAACGCCGATAGCGGCGCCCGTATTTGTCCTCTCAGCTGAGAATGGTGATGTAAATAATGTTTATTTCAACATCACTGGACTTGGTGATATGACGGCTGGTTCAGCCATGCGATTTGGTATAACTACAGTGTACTATAGCGAAGAAGAAGGTACTGAGGTTACCAGGTCACAGATTGAGGAGTTCGTAATGGGTGGGCCAGAAAAAGGCGAGTCGACGACCGTCATGCTCGGTGATGGAACTATCGCCGAAGGCGAAGAAGTGAGAATTTATGTGGCGGCATGGGTAGATTCCTATGCTTTGGCCGAGATCGGAGAATATGGTGATGGAAACTTTACCATCGATATCGTATTCTCTAGCGACTCTGCTGCCTAAATCCCAAAGCAAACAAAAAAGCGCGGCTTTAAGCCGCGCTTTTTCATTGGCCAGGATCTTGGGGCGAGATAGTAATATACTCAGATACATTGCCTTCTTCGCGGAGGGTATTTAGTCTGTTGTCGAATTCGGTAAATGGGACTTTGATAGAGACAAAATTGACGTCGGTTTCGGTTTTATTGATTAATTTAACAAAGTAGTAGCCGTCGCCGTTCATGGAGACAAAACGTCCGCTACTAGCGCCTGGCTCAAGCCTGGAGGCTTCCGAAGCACGACCGCCATCGATGTTTTGGTCGCTAACCATGCCGCCAGTTTCCTCATATTTAATTTCTGAACCTAAAGCATCGGCAACGGCTTTGTAATTATTGCCGTTTTCAGCAAGTAGGGCTTCTGCTCGATTGGCGATACGATTCGCGTTTTCGTCGATTTCCATCTCGACCTTAGCTTTAATGATAGTAAGATAAAGCATCCTTTCGTATTCGTCTTTACTAAGACCGAAGTTCTCTTCAATTATTTTCATAAAAGCTTCTTCGCTACGATCAATGCCGCCAATAGAGAGGTGACGTTTGAATTCTTCGGCGATTTCTTCGTTTGAGACAGTGAGATCTAGTTCTTTAGCAAGCTTAACGGCATAAGTATAGTCCTCTGCTTCTGAAAGTGCGGCGCGTTTGTATTGAATTTGCAAATCCGCGACTGAACCTTCGTTGTCTACTTGACCAGATTGGCGCTCGATTGATAACATACTGCTACGATAAAACATCAAGTAATCTGAAAATAGTACGTTTTCGCCGTCGATATTGGCGACTGGAACTGGTACAATTTTAGTGACACGAAAGAGCATCTCGTCGGTCATGCCAAATTGATAGAGTGCCAGCCAACCACTAGTAAAAAGAATTGCCAAAACTACGAAAGCGATTAAGATGGTGTTAATAACAACGCGATGTTTAGTCCATTGTAGTGGGTACTTAAACTTACGGCCGGCCGCTAGAACCTCTTCACGACGTTCTTCGACCTTTTCCTGCTCGGTTTTCTTGTCTTCTTTTTTAGAGGGTAATTTCATGATATAATTATAGCACATTGTAATGTGGCTCCGTAGCTCAATGGATAGAGCAATTCCGTCCTAAGGAAGAGGTTGTGCGTTCGACTCGCACCGGGGTCACCACAGAATTATTCTATAAAAAACGCCCCGTAGGGCTGTTTTTTATTCATTGAGCCATCATAGTCCCTGCGCTGGGTTGATTGGGCCCGAGTTTTGATTGCTTTCGCCAGAAACAATCTCAGGTGTTTTTGGTTTACGGTCGTGCTTCTTCTTTATGATTATCGCCATTACTGCGCCAATAATTAAGACTCCGCCAACAATACAGGAAACCAGGACCGGAATGTTTATGCTCGGTTCAGCGTCGCTACTAGAAACGTCTTGCACCTCGCCAGTAGTGGCTTCCGTACTATCATTAAAGAATGATCTCGGCGCTGCCCCTTGGTTGATAGAGATCTCAGTCCCATTGACATAAAGCTTATGGCCATTGGCATAAATATTTGAGTTATCAGATGTAGCGTTCACTAATGAAGCTACATATGAATCGCCAGTCAAAACGACAACAGACTCTGCGTCTAATGTTAGTTTTATATTTCCGCCGTTCTCAACAGTGCCTTTATAGTAACTCCCAGTTAGGTTCATATTTAGCGAAGAAATACTATCGATAACGATATCACCAATAATCTCTTGTGAAGTCGCATTTAAAGTTACATTGCCGCCGTTTGAACCAGAGTTACCCCATTTACCGCTCTGTGCGCGCAAGAATGCTCCGGTAGTATCATTATTCGTAAATTTATTACCGGATAGATTAATAACTGCAGTTGTGTTAGTAATAAAGAAGTGGTCGCCTTTGTTTGTAATAAATGTGCTATTTTTGGCTGTAAAGGTACCAGTACCGGTTTCGGCATCGCCACTCATCGATTGGTAAATGAAGATATTTTTATAGGTTTCTGAATTACCGTTCAAGGTATTATTCGTATCGGTAACAGTAGTAGATTCGAGTGTAACGCTATTTAAACCCTCAATTACAACACCCTCAGACGCAGTTGCGACAAGTTCAGCATTCTTAACGGTAATATCAGCAGTTGAATAAATCGCAGGACTACCAATGCCATTGGACGTATAGCTACCGCTCTCAACCGTAAGTGTACCGCCGCCACGATCGCTACGGATTGGTGCGGAGGAGTTACCAGAAGTTTCTACGGTTAGATTAGTTGCATTAAGTGTGCCACCACCGGTAACCATAACGCCGCCAGAATTATTGGAGCTAGTGGTAATTTTTGTGTCGGTAATATTTATTGTGCCAGAGTCATAAGCGAAAACAGCATTGGCGTGTGAGCCATTGGTAGTAATTGTGCCGCCCGTAATATTCAATGTTGCATTACTATATGCAAAAACTGCGGCATTGGTACCGTAGAAATCAGAGCTATCGCCGTTATCGTCGCCAGTTTTGGTAATCGTAGGATTAGAAATAGTGATAGTAGCACCAGAAACTAAAAGTGCGTTCTGGGCTGAACTGGTGCTAGAATAACTTTGATCTGACAAAGTAGTGTCGCTAGTTAGCTCAGTAGCGCCACTATGAGAAACATTACTTGAACCTTGTTCGCCAGGTGCTCCACCTGGGCCACCGTCTGGTGGTGTGCCCCCTGGTTGTTGTCCTTGTTTTTGCATATAAGCTCCTTTTACCTACTATTAATTATACCGCCAAAGCTTAAAAAGAGCTTAAAAGTCCATTACGAGAATATTGCTATTTTTTAGTTCTACTGAGGCCGGGGATATAGTTTGTAGGATATAAAATGCTAATAATACCACTCACTCGGTAGAAGTCCTCTACGAGGATATTCCAATTCGATTGGACAAGGTTCACCATTTTTTATGATGCGCTCTAGCGAGTCGTTCTTCGAAACAGGAATCTCCGATGCGACTCGCACCGGGGTCACTATTTTTTATGCTATAATGAGCTTATGGCAAGGAGGAAATTCTTTTCGGCGGAGAAAATAATCGTGGGGTTAATTCTGGTCGCTGTAGGTGTTAGCACGTTCTTCTTCGTAAAAGATCTGGAGTTTTATGATTACATAGTAGAGACTAACGCGTTTTTTGCGCCGTTTGAATTTTATGACAATCGGCAAATCGTGGGTGTAGATGTAGAAATTATCAACCGGGTAGCAGAGAAATTGAATAAAAAAATTGAAATCAAAAACGTAGAGTTTGATGTGATTATTGACAATGTGGCGGATGGTGTAATTGCGGACGCTGGTGCGGCAGGCTTGACGATTACGCCGGCACGCGAGGAAAAAGTGGACTTTAGTATTCCCTACTACACTTCGACGCAGTACGTAATATATAAAAAAGATGAGGCCCCAGAAATGCAAGAAGGATATATTTTGTGGGACGCGCTAGCAGGAAAAACAATTGGCTCACAAACTGGTAGTACTGGGTATCTTTTTATGTCTGATGAGGCAGAATCTGGCGTGCTGGCGAACACCAACACAGTGACTAAGGGGTTTGACTCGCATCAGTTGGCGGCGGATGCGATTGGGGCGCATATTATTGACTGTGCGATTGCCGATGAGCTGGCGGCGCAATTTATTGTAGAGAAAAACCAGGGGCTGGCGGCACAACCTTTGTATTACCGAGGAGAAGACGGAGAGCCGGATTACCCAGCAGAAGAATCTTACGCTATAGCGGTGAATAAAAAGCACACGGAGCTACTTGAAGCGTTTAACGAAGTGCTGACCGAAATGACGGCAAAAGATCCAAAAGGAATTTCGGAGATGGATAGGTTAATTATCAAATATATGGGACTAAGCGAAGAATTAGAGGAGGAAAATGAATGATTTCTTCGAAAAGGTAGTGGAGTTATTTACTACACCACGCTATATTGAATCATTATTACATGGGTTCTTATTGACGATGCAGATTGCATTTTTTGCAATTATTATCGGGTTGATACTGGGTACAATCATCGCTTTGGTAGAGACGGCGCGAAAATCTAGGTGGATGGTGGTGCCAAAATTTATTTGCCAGGTGTATGTGACCGTGATTCGTGGTACACCGATGGCGTTGCAGCTCTTTATTATGTTCTTCGTGATTTTCGCGATACGCGGGTTTCCGCAGATTGTAATTGCCATAATAGCATTCGGGTTGAACTCGGCAGCCTATACGGCCGAAGTGATAAGAAGCGGCATCCAATCGGTAGACACTGGGCAAACAGAGGCTGGCCTAGCTTTAGGGCTATCACGATGGACGATTTTCAGGCGAATTGTGGCGCCGCAGGCAATCAAAAATGTGATTCCGGCGCTTGGGAATGAAGTGATTACCGTGATTAAAGAAACTGCTATCGTAAGTATGGTGGGACTATACGATTTGAATATGGCGGCAAAAGATATCGGTTCGGGGCAAAATATGTCTAGTTATATCGTGCCAATGTTTGTGGCAGCGCTATTCTATCTCGTGACGATATACTTGATTACGTTCATTGTAAAACGGATTGAGATACGTTTAAGAAAAAGTGATCGGAGAGCGTAGAGATGGAAGAAAAAATGCTAGTTATAAAAGATTTGAAGAAGAGCTTTGGCAAAAACAAGGTTTTGAAGGGTATAGACTTTGAACTGCTTGCTGGGGAGCGAGTGGTAGTTTTGGGGCCGTCTGGCTCGGGAAAGTCGACATTCCTCCGATGCATCAACCGTATGGAAGAGCCAACTTCGGGCGAGATTTATTTTGAAGGAACTTTGATCACGGATAAAAACATACAAAAAATTCGGCAAGATGTCGGTATGGTGTTCCAGCATTTTAATTTGATTAATAATCTGACGGTGATGGAAAATCTGACTTTGGCGCCGGTAAAGTTAAAATTAATGAACGAAGAGGCGGCAGAAAAAAGGGCGCGCGAGCTCTTGAAACATATTGGTCTAGCCGATAAGGTCGATTCCTTCCCTGCTAGTTTGTCTGGCGGGCAGAAACAACGTGTGGCGATTATCCGGGCAATGATGTTAAATCCGAAAGTCTTACTATTTGACGAGCCAACTTCGGCTTTGGATCCAGAGTCGATTGGTGATGTGCTGTCTTTGATACGCGAGCTCGCTGATAATGGAATGACGATTATGATAGTGACGCACGAGATGAATTTTGCCAAAGAAATTGCCACAAGAGTAGTGTTTATTGATGAAGGTAATATTATTGAAGAGGGTGAGCCAAAGGAGTTTTTCGCCCATGCAAAAACTCCGCGCGTGGCGGAGTTCTTAAGAAAAGTGCTATAAGGCGGGTTCGGTGCCTAAAACATCACCAAACCAGAGTTTGATTTCCTGCTCAGCTTCCTCAGAAGAACCAGAGGCGTGAACAAGATTTTCGATGGCGATATTGTTAGCATTGGCATATTCATAGCTCATATGCGCATAATCGCCGCGGATGGTGCCCGGAAGGGCAGATTTTGGCTCGGTAGGGCCAATCATTTTACGAACTTCTGACACTGCATCGACGCCCTCAAAGATTATTGGGATAACTGGGCCGCGCGTCAAGTATTTCTCAACCTGACGATAGACTTTCTCGCCGAGGCGAGTAGCTAGCCCGCCGATTCCTTCGTAGTGTGCACGACAGAGCTCTTTGTCTGGTAGAATCTCCCTGATACCGACAATCTCGAGGCCAACGCGTTCAAAGCGCTGAATAATTTCGCCGACTAGGCCACGTTCAAGAGCATCTGGTTTTAAAATTACCAGTGTGCATTCGGTAGATGTCACTCATACCACCTTCTCTTTCTAAAAGTACAAACCAAAGCCAACTGCCTGGTTCGCCTATTTACAGTATATCATATTATAGAGATTTTGTCAACAAAAAGCCCCCTTGTGACAGGGGGTTTTGTTAATTTGATTAGCGAGTGTATTTTTCGTTAAGGTCGCTGTAATCGTAGAGCTCGTTGGCATTAAACCAGAGGTCGATTTCCTTCTTGGCTTCTTCGAGAGAACCAGAAGCGTGGACAAGATTTGGCACACCGACACCTTTAGCATCAGAATAGCCAAAGCTCATATGAGAGAAGTCGCCACGGATGGTGCCCATTTCTGCGGATTTTGGTTCGGTTGGGCCAACAATTTTACGGACGAGTGGTTGAGCCTCGACGCCTTCTAGTACCATGGCGATAACTGGGCCACTCATCATGTACTCGACATTGTAGCGGAAAGCGGTCTCACCGCGACGAGTAATCATTTGGCCGATATCTTCGTAGTGCATGCGATAAAGCTTTTCATCTGGCATGACCATCTTCATGCCAACGATCTTGAGACCGACACGCTCAAAACGTTGAACAATTTCACCGATAATACCACGCTGCACGGTGTCTGGTTTCAAAACCACGAGAGTGCGTTGAATAAAATCTTTTTCTTTTGCCATAAAAACTCCTTTTCTTCATTATAACATAGGTTTTGATATAATATGGGTATGTATGTGTCGGATTTGATTGAAGAATTTCTGGAACATCTTGAGGTAGAATCGGGGCGGAGCAAAAAGACGATTGATAATTATCGGCTGTATTTAGAGAGGTTTTTGGAGCTGTCGTCAGAAATTTTAAATAAAGACGATGTGAAGGCAGAGGATATTGATAGGGAGCTGCTAAGAAAATATCGGCTGAAATTGAACCGTTATGGCTCGGAGAATGGGAGTGATGACCTTAAAACTATTACGCAGGCTTATCATTTGATTGCGCTACGAGGGTTTTTGCGATATCTGGCACGAAGAGAAATAAAGTCGCTTGATCCGTCGCTAGTTGATTTGCCACATGTAATTAGGAAACAGGTGACGTTTTTGCATTTTGATGAAGTAGAGGAGATGCTAAACCAGATTGACACGTCGACTGAATCGGGGTTGAGGGATCGGGCGATTATTGAATTATTATACTCTGGCGGGCTACGGGTTTCAGAACTAGTGGGGTTAAATCGTGATTCGATAAACCTGGAACGACGGGAGTTCGTGGTAAGAGGTAAAGGCTCGAAGGATCGGCCGATTTTTATTAGTAAATCGGCGGCGGACAGAGTACAAGACTATTTAGATGCGCGCACTGATTCCCTGCCGGCATTATTTTTGAATAATTCGCGGAATACGCAGGCGGTGGATACGTCGGGAAATTATCGCCGAATGACGGTGCGATCAGTGGAAAGAATAGTCGAAAAATATGCGCGATTAGCGGGGATCACCAAACATGTTTCGCCGCATACTTTGAGACACTCTTTTGCAACAGATCTTTTGATGAACGGGGCGGATTTAAGAGCAGTGCAATCGATGTTGGGGCATGCCGATATTTCGACCACTCAAATTTATACTCACGTGACCGATGCGCATCTGAAAGAGATCCACGAAAAATTTCATTCTGAGACTAAATAATTAAAGGCTGCCAATTTTTGGATTGTAGAGGCGGATAACAGTAGAAATGGTAGAGGGACGGTCGGCGCCAGGGCCATACCAACAGGTACGGATATAAAAATCATAGTAGGCAGGGATTTTTTCGGTGGTGGTAGAATCGTTAGAAACGATGGTGGTACCATTAATATCTTTAACCGCAACAATATAGATACCTTCGACGCGGTTGATTATATTGGTATTATCGGTTTTTTCTTCGTCCGTAAACAATAGGTTGTTGCTAGGATAAATTACGCGTGGATAAGTTGAAGCCGGAAAGAAGATCTTTTCGTTCTCTGAACTGGCTTTAATAATGATGTCGTTTGGGTTGGCATTTTTGAGGCCTTTGGTATTAATGATAAAAGCTCCTTGGTCGGATAAATTGGTGGCCGGGTTATAAAGATCGGCGCAATTACCAGGATCATACTGGGCTTCGCTGCTATTTTTAGCATTTTTAGTAATTTCATCCCATAGCCTGATATATTTAGTGTCAGTTGTGGCTGACATGCCCCCATTACTGCTAATATATGAAGACTGAATAAAGCGTAAGGCTTCGGCTTGAGCATCAATTTCTTCACGGGCAAGCGTAGTCTCGAGGGCAACCTGGGCGCCCGAAGCGCTGCCATTGACGACGGAGACTATAATAACGGCAATCATAGAAAAAATACCGACAGCTATGGTAACTTCAATTAAAGTGTCGCCTTTTAACTTAAGCATAACTTTATTGTATCACGCCTTGGTGGGTTATGCTAGATTTAACCCAGCAACGAATTAAAGAAGGCCGAGAACGAAAAAACTATTATAAAAGCAATGGCCATGAAAGGACCAAAGTAGATTTTTTTATGATGATCTTTTTTAACGATGGGGGCCATAGTGATGCAAGCAATAAAATTGGCAAGAAACAAGGTAATAAGAGCAAGCCATGGCGTGCCAAGAACAAGGGCTAAAATAGCGCCGAGAATCCAATCACCATCGCCAACCCATTTACCTTTGGAGATAAGATAGAGGGCAAGATAGAGACCACCGAGAATTAGAACTGCGAAAAAGATGTTAATAAGATTTTGGCGGAGGATTTCTGGGCTGGAGAAATAACCCCATTCTCGCAAAACAACTATAATCACTGCGCAAATTAAACAAAAAATTAGGGCGTGAAGAGGGAGCTGACCATAAATGCCATCGTAAATTGCAAGAAAGGCGAGCCCAACGATAAAAGTGAGCGTTAACCCGAAAACAGCTAATTCGGCTGGTCTAACAAGAATAGCGTCGAGAGTAAGGCCGTTCAAACTAACGCCAAAGCCAAAAAGGAGAAAGGCTGTGGCGAGCCCGATTTCGGAAAGGAACTCGGCAAGACCGATTTTTTTGCCACATTTGCGGCATTTCCCTTTTAGAAAGAGCCAGGAGAAGATCGGAATATTGTCGTACCATTTGAGTTTATATTTACAAGAAAGACAAACTGAACGTGAGCCAAGGGGTTGAGTTTTTTTGGACTTTAGATGAAGGCGGCGAGCCTGGCAACATAAGAATGAACCAAGACAAGCGCCGAGAACGAATAATAGGCATAAGAATACAATTTGCATAGTTTAATTTTATCACGGCACTTGTGTTTTACTGGAAATAATCTTATAATTTAAGCAAAAGAAGTATGGCAAGAAAGGGTGAAATGAAAATTCAAAAAGGATTTACCATTATTGAAACCTCGCTGGTGATTGCGATTGCAGGCTTGATTTTCTTGATGGTGTTTGTGGCGTTGCCGGGGCTTAGGGCGCAGCAACGTGATACAGAAAGGCGTGAAGCCGTGACGAAAACAGTCCGGGAGATTAAAAATTACCAATCAAACAACCGTGGGGCATTGCCAAGCGGAGAGACGGGAACTTTTTTGGACTTTTATAATAACTATTTAGGCGGTGAGGATTTTATGGACCCCAGCGGCGAAGAATACAAGGTGTTCTTGACACAATGTACAGCGACAACGCTTGATAGTGAGTGTACTAATCGTAACTTGCAGAGTCTGTCAGAAGCGACATTCCCTAATGATTATAGTATGTATATAGTAACTGAGGCTAGTTGCGATGGCGAAAAAGCCGTAAAATCTTCTAACCCACGTAGCTATGCGGTACTTTATAGACTAGAGCGATCTGGGGTTTATTGCGAAAATGACTAACATCTCTTAACCAAAAAATACTCCCATAAGGGAGTATTTTTTTGGTTAGGCTAATTCTACTGATCGTCGATACAGTAGGTGCCAGCGCCTTCCAAACGATAAAGAATAGCAAAGTGACGCTTGGTGGATGAGGTTGCTGCATCACCAACGCAACGACCACCTGGAATAATATAAATGACGTGAGCGTCAAATGCGTTACCGCCATTATCTTCAATAACATAATTGCCGTCTGAGTTCGCGGCCAGCTTGCTTGTACCTAATGAGTATGGTTTGACGTTTGCCTCGGTTTCCCAGTTATCTGTAATAACAAGGCTGTAAGGTACACCTTCTGGGTCTTCAAAGTTATTAGCCTTCCCGTCATTTTGAGAAGAACCAGTATTCATATAATCACGGATGAACTCACATGCTGCGTTGCCAGTACAAGTGCTAGGAAATGTGCCGTCTTCATTCGCTGTCCATGAACCCGCTTTAGGCAAATTTGGGTTTTGATTACTGTGGTTAGTTTGATATTGCACGAGTGACGTATCGACACGAGACATGTCGTTACGACGCTGTGTATCACGCTGTGAACGCTGCAACGCTGGGAGAGCTACGAACACCATGAGGAAGATAAGGCCCGCGATAGCAAGCACGAGCACGACTTCGATAATGGTGAAGCCCTGTTTAGTGTTGATATTTTGTTTAGCCATAGATAAATCCTTTCTAAGATTTTATGCTTAAGCTTATCATAACTGAAAATTTTGGAAAAATCAAGTATTTTTATTGAGCTACGTTGTTGACGAGAGAATAGATTGGAAGTAGGGTACCACCAACCACCACACCAATGAGACCAGCCATAATAACCATAAGAATTGGTTCAATCATGGTAGAAATACTGTTAATTTGCTCATCGAGTTCATTTTCATAAACTTGGGCGGCCTTGCCAAGCATTTCGTCAATCTTGCCAGATTGTTCGCCTATGGACGCCATTTGCGGAACGAGTGGTAGCATATACTCCCTATCCTTAAAAGCTTCCGAGAGGGCCTTGCCACCTTTAATTGGTTCAAGCGCCTTGGAGTATTCTGCTTCAATTACCATATTACTGGTAGCGTTGATAGCAATTTGTACCGATTCTAGCATCGGTACACCGGTGGCAAGCATCATTTCTGCGGTACGAGCAAAGCGTGAGACATAGAGTTTGCGAAAAAGACTGCCGAAGATTGGCACATGAATTTTGAAACTATCTATAGTTTTACGCCCTGCGGGGGTATATTTAACAAAATAGAAAATCGAGCCAGCAATAGCCGCAATTATTATTAAGACTAGCCACCAAAAATTACCAAAGAAATCAGTAAGATTGACTAAACCCTGAGTGAGCCCTGGGAGTTCTTCGCCCATATCTTCGTAAAGGTCTTTTACCTGTGGGACTACAGCAATCATCATGAAGGCAAGCACAGCGATAATGACTACGAGAATAATAGCTGGATAAACAAGGGCTCCTTTAATTTTAGAAAGCATGGCGGCGTCTTTTTCTTCTTGGTCAGCAAGACGTTTCAAGGCGATATCGAGTGTGCCGGAAGCTTCGCCGGCTTGAATTAAAGCAGTGTAAACGCCGTTGAAAACTTCTGGGTGAGCCGAAAAGGATTCGTAAAGGCTTTTGCCGGATTCAACGTTAGTTAGAATTTCCTCGGCGATTTGTTTCATGCCTTTACCTTGAGTCTGATCAATGACGGTACGAAGACTGGTAGCGAGTGGTAAGCCAGCACCAATTAAAGTAGATAACTGGCGTGTAAACATAATACGATCTTTATTGGTGACGCGATTTTTATTACCAAATAAACCAGAGTCTTCGTTAACTACAGACTGCGGGACGTAACCTTGTTCAATCAGAAGACGGCCAGCAGTTTGTTCGTCTTCGGCCTGAATGACGCCTTTTAAAATCTTGCCAGTGGATTTTTCTTTGGCTTTATATTTAAAACGCTTCATCTAGCCCCTCACTAAACGATTTAATTCATTGATATCTACGGCATATTCACGAGCAGAATCGTAAGTAATAACACCTGTTTTAACAAGTTTAGCTAGTGTACGGTCCATAGTCTGCATACCTTCAGCGGCGCCAGTTTGGATGGCAGTATCGAGCTGGAATGTTTTGCCATCGCGGATAAGTGAGCGCACAGCGGCATTGGCAATAAGAATCTCGGCAGCAACGACACGTCCGCCACCAATAGCTGGCACAAGACGCTGCGAGCAAATCGCCATTAACATATTGGAAAGCTGCGAGCGTACTTGCGGTTGCTGATGTGACGGAAAGACATCAATCATGCGGTCGATAGATTGGGCGGCGGAGTTAGTGTGGAGTGTAGCAAAAACTAAGTGACCGGTTTCAGCAATGGTGATGGCAGCCTGAATGGTTTCGAGATCGCGCATTTCGCCAATTAGAACAACATCTGGATCTTCACGCAAGGCGGAGCGTAGGGCGGCGGCAAAGCTAAAAGTGTCATAATGAACTTCGCGTTGAACAATAACGGAGCGTTCTGACTTGTGCGTAAACTCAATTGGGTCTTCAATAGTAATAATATGTTTAGATTTTTCGCGATTGATTTTATCGATTAAGGCGGCAAGGGTAGTAGATTTGCCAGAGCCAGTAGGACCAGTAACAAGCACTAGGCCACGTGGATAGTTTGCAAAAGATTCGACAATAATTGGCATGCCAAGGTCATTGATGCTTTTGATTTGATTCGGAATAAGACGAAAGGCGGCTGCCATTTTACCACGTTCGTGGAAAGCATTAACACGGAAACGGGCAATATCACCAAAAGCAAAGGAATAATCAAATTCTTTATCTTTAAGGAAAATTTTTTGCTGTTCTGCGTCTAGGGTAGCAAAAATAATATCTTTTAGCATTTCCTCGTTTAAGGCTGGCATGCCATTAATGGGCACTAGCGTACCATCGATGCGCAAAATTGGTGGCAAGCCATATTGGACGTGAATATCAGAAGCCTTGCGGCGAATACACTCTTCGAGAAGAACTTCGATTTTTGGTTGTCTTTGTTGCCCACTATTTTCCATAATATTATTATACCATAAGCATTACGATAAATCACTCGCAACACGGTTAACTTCATCGATTGTAGTAATACCAGACAGAACTTTGAGTATGCCATCCTGACGCATTGTAACGGTTCCTTTCGAGCGGGCGAGACGCATAATTTCGGCAGCGGTTGAATGTGAAATAATTAATTTCTGAATATCTTCATCAACTTGAATTGTTTCGTAAAGACCGGCGCGGCCTTTATAGCCACCGGGGGTTTCTTTAGTGTTCATGCCTTTAGATAGCATATAATATTCGTCGCTTTTAATTGGTAAGCCTGGATAGCCAAGATCATCGCTAACTGAGGCTACATCGGCACTAGTTTTTGGTAATAAATCTCCGATTATAGAATTAATGCCTTCGGTTTCAATTTCGGAAGATTTGTAAGTTTCGCGTTTTTCGGTAATGCGACGAACAAGACGCTGGCCAATAACCACGTTAAGTGTGGAAGCAAGTAGAAATGGTTCAATGCCCATATCAAGAAGACGTGGCAAAATACCAGCAGCAGAGTTGGTGTGGAGCGTAGAGAAAACTAAGTGACCAGTAAGAGCGGCCTGAACGGCAAGGCTAGCAGTTTCGGAATCACGAATCTCGCCGACCATTACGACATCTGGGTCTTGGCGAAGGATTGAACGAAGACCAGAGGCAAAAGTAAGACCAGCATCTACATTAACTTGAATCTGATTAATGCCATCCATTTTATACTCGACTGGGTCTTCTAGTGTCACGATATTGATTTCCTCAGATTTGATTTGTTGGATAAGCGCATAGAGAGTCGTAGACTTACCAGAACCAGTAGGGCCAGAAGTTAAAATCATGCCGTTAGGCTTCTTAATGCCATCTAGCACGGCGCGAAGTGCGCGACCAGACATGCCCATTTTCTCGATATCCATGCTCATGCCGCTTTTATCGAGTAAACGAATAACGACCTGCTCGCCCCAAGTAACTGGCGAGATTGCGATACGAAGGTCGATTTCCTTGTCATCTACCATGACAGTAAACTGGCCATCTTGTGGGATACGATGCTCATCGATTTTGAGATTACTGAGAATCTTAATGCGAGAAACAAGAGCCGGAGCAACAGTTTTGGGGAGTTCCATGATTTTACGAAGTACACCATCGATGCGGCAACGAATGATAAGCGAATCTTCCAAAGGCTCAATGTGAATATCCGAAGCTTTAGTTTTGGCAGCATAACTTAAAATCGTGGTAAGAGCCTTGGAAATCGGTGAATCCTGGACGATAGTCTTGACGTCTTTTTCGTTAGCGGCAGCTTCAGTATTGGTTTCACGAACGGCCTCAGTAACGCCGGAAAAATCACCGTGGTTCTTTTCAATCATTTCACGAATACCGCTCTCGGAAGACATCCAAACACGGATTGGTTGATTAACGAGATTCGATAAATAATCTGTAGCTTGAACGTTAGTAACGTCAGCCATGGCGATATTGAGCATACCATCCTTTTCGCCTAACGGGATGGCGGTAACACGCACCTGAGCCTCCCGGGGTATGCGCGAAAGAATATCTTGCTCGAGCACGATATTTTTCAGCTCCACATACGGAACGCCAATTAAAACCGCTGTAGCATGGGAGACCATGTCATCGGTAACGATTTTGCGTTTGGTAAGTTCAGCTAAAACGGACTTGCCGGTTGGTTCGACCTCATCTTTAATTTTAGCAACAAGCGCATCGTCGGCTAAACCTTCGGCAACGATGAGGGCAACTAGCTTATCTTCTGCAGCCTTAGTTAGAAGTGCCATCCTGAGTTTCCCCGTTCACTTCTGGTTGGTTTTCTTGATTCTGGTTGCTTTGATTGTCCTGGTTATTCTGGCTATTTTCATTATCCTGGTTGGAGTTTTCGTTCTCGTCGGTTTCTGGTTTGGTCTCGTCTTCTACAATAACTTCTTCTTCGACATATTCTATATTTTCAATACATTCACCATATTGATTATATTCGGCACATTGACCAACATAGACTTCGACCGTTGGGTTGATGGCGCGATAGTTGAAAACTTCTGGGTCTGGGTCGGTAAGTGTATAGGTGGTGCTAGAGCTTAAGGTTTTAAAAGAAACATCGGCCACTGGTGGCAAAATCATATTACAAAGAAAATAAGCAACAATAATGCCAATGATAGCGGCAACTGTTGATGTAACTAAATCAGTTTTCATTTCTTTTCGTTATCTCCACTTTTAATAACTTTTGATGTTTCGGTAAGGGTAGATGGGGATGTATAATAGGCATCGGCTTGAGCGCTTAAGTTAAGAACGCCACCTTGTACGGTTTCAATCGTAGCACGTTTAATGTCGAATTCGCGGATAGAACGTTCGACGTTGTCTAGAAATTTGATAGTGGTAGCGCTGTCAGCTTCGACGGATAATCCAATCGAAAAAGTGCTGAGGTCCTTACCGATTGATGATGTGCTTGAGCTACCAGTAGGGCTAAGCGAATTGGGTTCCCAGCCGGAGATCAAGAAAATTTTATTTAAGCTAGAAAGAAGAGCTTCTTCGTTTTTGAAAGCTGGCAATGCATCTGGAATAACACGCAAGGCAGAACAGATTTGAATTAAACTACTAGCTGCCCGGCGTTGTTCGCCATCTTCGGCCGAATTGTAAAGTTCCATCATTTCAGAGTAAGTAAAACTCTTGTTGGTGGCTGGGTTAATACACTCCGAAGCGTTTTCTTTAGGAACAGAGTTAAGAGCTTCACTGGCAGCTATACTCTCAAGAATATTGGCGCGTAAACTACCGGGCACCGAGGATGCTTCAACTGAATCTGGGTTGCACTTTTTTAATTCCTCATCTGTATAAACTTCACCGCTAGGTTTTTTACAGATCCCGATACCTTTAATAGTGTTAGAATAGGTTACGATGGCTTGATCTTCTTCGGAAATTACACCAGCGTTAAAGGAAATCTGATGGATAAAATGCAAAACTAGTGAGATTGCGACGCCAAGGAAAAGCGAAGCGCCAAGCACAGCCAAAAGCATATACTGCTGGGCTTGGGAGATTTTGGCGCGTTTAGATAGTGCAATTTCTTTGGCCATTTTAATTCCCTCCGTTCGTGTTATTATTGCAGGCGGTATCGTCTTCTGAACAGTCTGAGGCGCGTTGTTCAAACATATTTTGAATTTGAACGTAAGAATCCGTTACGTTGTGGCGTCCTGTTGGCCCAACCGCAAGCATGTGATGGTTACTAAATTTATAAAATTCTGGGGCAAACATAATGGTAGCAGAAAAGCGTAGCACTAATTCATCATTCGATCCCCGGCCATTAGATGAATTAGAAATTTTAATGCCGTTATCAGCTCCACCTGGTACAAGTAAACAAGAATCATTCGAACTAGACCAGGTAATATTATTTGTATTAGAATTTTTGCTGCCAGAGTAGGTCACGCATTTGCTTTCAAAATGTGCAACATTTGAAATGCTACCATTGAGACCCATATACGGTTCGCCTTCTGTCTCAGTATCTTTGTACCAATCGTTATATTGTGGAGTGCGCCAAATGCGAACTACAGTTTGCCCATTATAATCTTCGGTAGTATAGCCTTCGCTACGCTTTGAGAGTTCGGCCGCAGAAACTTTTTTATTAGAATTATCCTCGGTTTCCTCAGCTCCTTCGGTCTTATAAGCTGGATTACAGCCATCTCCGGTGATTAGCCAGAAAGCATAATAGCTAGATTTGGCCCGATCATAAAAGGTAGCACCGTCGGCACCGGATTCTATAATACAGTAAGCTGGGATCACAGAGCCTTCCTTGTCAACATAATCGCCATAATCGTAGCGCATGTAGTCCATGCTCTTCTTGAAAGATTCTAGCACGGCGTAGTCAATATATGGCGGTTCGCCAGCATTAGCTTGAGCATCAAATGAGATAGTCGGCTCGTCAGCAGAAAGATCTATGTTTAATTCAGATACCGTAATGGTGTTGGCGCCCGTTGGAAGGAGAGCTGGTAAAATATTAAAGGTACGAGAAAGTAACTTTTTGTTGTCTGAAATAGAGGCGAGATTACCAAGCTGGTCTTTAACAGTGAGAAAATCGCTAAGATCACTATAGGAATTGATTTTTTTAGAAAGAGTATCTAGAGTATTCTTTTTGCCATCTACTACTGCTTGCTGGCCGCTGGCGATAACGGCAAAAATAACGCTCACAGCAACACTGGCCGAAGCAATGACGATGCAAAGGAACAAAATGAAATTGCGAAGCTTCAAGGCTTTAATCATTTCACCTTTAACATCTGGGACAAGATTAATTTCGCGTGCCATTAGTCATTGCTCCTTTCGGAAAGGCCGATTACTACAGCAAATTCACTAGCTACTGGCGCTAGGGCGTTCTGTTGCTCCTTAGATGTGCGGACGGATTGCCATGGATTACCCTTCATAGTTGGAACATTAGTGCGAGCTTCGATATATTCTGAAAATAACGGGATACGGCTAGCGTAGCCAGATAGAACGATGCCGCCAACTTTGCCATTCAAATATTTAGTCTGGAAGAAACGAACAGATTTGGTAAGTTCTGATGCGTAACTTTCTAATTGGTGACCTAAAATTTTGAGCACTTGACCCTCGATTTTGTCTTCAGCAAGACCAAATTTCAAGATAAATTGGCGAGCCTGGTCCTCACGAACATCTAGGCCACTAGCTAAAGTTTTGACTAGACCACTAAAACCACCTGGGATTGAGCGGACTAGGCGCGGTTGGTCGCGATAAATGATTACAAGATCAGTGGATTTTTCACCA
Source organism: Candidatus Saccharimonadota bacterium (assembly GCA_017431105.1). Taxonomy (GTDB): domain Bacteria; phylum Patescibacteriota; class Saccharimonadia; order Saccharimonadales; family Saccharimonadaceae; genus Nanosyncoccus. The sequence goes on from JAFRLS010000034.1 coordinate 88,971, forward strand.
AAATCAACAATCATTGTGGCATCCATGGCGCCAGGAATGGCAAGTGAGCGGGCCATAGCGAGAGGTTCTGGTTCCATGGCGATGATATTGAGGCCAGTTTTTTCAATCATTTCCATAACGGATTCGGCATATTCTTTAGCAATGGAGGAGACTAGGACTTCGGTTTTAGCCGGATCATTAGGACTAGGGCCAAGAATAATATAATCAGCTTTAGCATCACTCATGGGCATAGGGACATATTTATCAATCTCGTATTTAAACGATTTGGCAAGTTCTTTCTCTGGAAGAGTATCCGTCTCGACAATAGAAGTAAAAGTCTTGCCAGCTGGGAGACCGATAGCGATATTTTTGGTCCTAATACCTGCCTGGTTGACAGCGCCCATAATAGCTTCGCCGAGACGTTTTCGGCCAAGTTCTGAGCTATCATTTAAAAGTTTCTGGTCGACTGGCACGTAAGCATATTTTAAAAGAGTCCAACCATGATTAGCGTCACCAGAAAGCTGAACGATACGCATCGAATTAGTCCCAATGTCAAGGGAGAAGAAATCGCCCACGCCATGCAATAAATTCATAAGTTTATTATAAGCGTAAACTTTTTAAAATGCAAGTAACTTTTTAGGGATGTGCTAAAGGTTACTTAGACAACGAGCAGGAAGACCCCAAGCCTTAGTATTATTGACGAGGCTACTATTTACTCCGTCAAAATACAGCCTATAGGCTCCATAGTTATCATAACGAGAGCCAAACCACAGATAACCAAACTCACCAACACTACCTTGTGAGCCAGAGCTGAAATTGCCTGACGCAGTGAGTAAACTGCGATCATTGTCCCAAAAGTCTACCATAAAATCATCGTAGGCTGGCAAAGTCCAACCGGCTGGACAAATAGAGCCGAGAGATTTAGTGTCGTTTGTAATGTTGGCGCAATCATAGTTGCTCGGGTTAGAATAATCGAATGGATTAGCTTTAGCGGCATACCAGTTATAGTAGTATTCGCTATTAACTATTGTCATAATAGCTTTACAATAGTAATTTTGCTGATGAGAGGTCCAATTTATGGTAGGCATAGTAAACGCAGTATAGTCACTATTTGGCGTGATATCAGAATCGGTACTGGTTAGCACTCTAGCGGTAGTACCATCTGTGGTGCTGTCTAATCTCAGGTTGCTTAGCATATAACAATAATTCCCAAATTTGGAAATCGTATATGATTTACCATCACGTGTATCTGTGACGTTGGCGCCAGCAGTGGGACAATCTGCAGTGGATAAATTCTGCATAGCCATATAGGAGCCAGGTTCGCCTGTAGTAGTTAAACTAATGTGATTGCTTGTGATTGCGTCAGAAACAATATACGTAGTAGTGAGAAGTGAGGTGCTTGCGAAACCATCGACGTCGCCACTCCAATCACTGAGTTTGTAGTTTGCTTCCGGCACTACCGTAACTATATACTTTGTACCAACAGCAGGCTGCGTGAATATCACCGGTGTGCCCGTGGTAGCGTAGAATGGTTTATAGTTGTTGGAAGAATCCGCGATAATGATAACTTCGATATTGTCTCCAGCCGCAAATGTAATCGTTGAAGGTGTCCAATGTGCATAATATGTGATACTTCGTGTTGGCGTAGTGGTGGTCGTAATTTTTTCACCATCGGTTGGATCGGTATACCAACCATCAAAGACATAGTTTGCCCTAGTGGGAGTAGGGAGGTCACCCAATGTAGTACCAGCTACAATGGATCTAGTTGTATCATTAAGAGTACCTTCACCTGGGTCAAATGTAATAGTGTAATAATGCGGTACTGCTTTGTATTCTATTTCAGCTGTATAAGTACCGGATGGAAGATCTTGGTCTACAAGTACGCCATAGTAAAAAGTAATTTTATCGTTGGTAGCCGTGGCTTCTGTATGCGAAATAACAAGCAACGGTGAATCTATAGATTCTGAGATTGGGTTCCAGATTTCATCCTCAATATCAATGTCTACATCATCTAACGCAGTAATACCATATGTGTTAGATGACAAAGTACTATTTTCCGACTCCACTGGTGAAATGTTTTCGTCTTGCGTAGAGAGTTCTGGCTTTAATTTGTTGCCGTTTGGCGCATAAACATAGAGGTCATAGCCGGCGGCGGTGGGTTCGTTGAGTATTATTTCGGCCGCAGCTAAAACGTAGTTAGCCTCGTTCTCTTTTGTGACGTTGATAGTGGTGTCGGTAGAAGTAATATTCAGAGTTTCATTAGCTGCTTTAACGTTGTGAAAATCTGAAACGATGTTAGTAAAAAACCCGGCTACGCCAAAAATGAAACCGGTGATAAAACTAATACAAAGAAGTCTCTTGGTTTTAATCTTAAATTTAGACTTAGTTTTGCCATGACGGATTTTTGTAGCGATAAAAATCAGAATAGACATTATTAATAGGACGAGTGATGCTGTCGGCAATACGAAATTAGAAAAGCCAACATTTGAATCGGCAACCGTAAAACTACCAGTGTATGGAGAGACGGCGTCATCGCTCGTGTCTGGAACAACTGGCGCCTCCGCATCTTTAACTACAACACGTAAAATATTTGACATGTTACTGCTTATTTGTATGACCTTTTATGTTTATGATTATATGTTTTTTAATGGTAGGCGTCAAGAAAATTTTAGTGGGAAAGTTTTAAATAATAGAAACGCTCTAAATTACCAGTTTTGCCACGTAGGTCGTTGTCGCGTTTGTTAATAATTAAAAAATTGTTCGTCTTAAGCCAAAATTCGAAATTTTTGATAATTTCACGGCGGATCTTTTCGTTTTTAACGACGCCTTTGTTGAGTTGGTGTGGCGCAGCTTCAAATTGTGGCTTAAACATCACAAGGAATTCAGTATGTCTGTCGGCTAAATGGTTTTTGGCATGTTCTAAGATTTTAGTAAGACTTAAGAATGAAACATCTGCTACTATGACATCCGGCAAAGCAACAAATACTTCATTTTCGGACACACTCCGGGGCGTTACTTCGTGCGCCTTCAGCGAGCGCCCAAGTCTACGGTCCTCAAATGAAGTATTTGTTGCCCTCACATCAAAAATGTCAGTCTTCTCATGAAGATCGATACGTGGGTCAAACCGGAGGGGAGTTTTCATCTGGTTGGTTCCCTTCTCGACGGCGATGACTTTTTTGGCGCCCTTTTCAAGCGCAATTTCAGTGAAGCCACCGGTGGAAGAGCCAATGTCTAAAACTACTTTGTCTTTAAAATCAAAATTAAAGGCGCGGACAGCGCCTTCAATTTTGATGTAACCTCTATTTACGTCCGCGGTATTCATAAGTGTCCGTATCCACCGAGACGGTGTCGCCTTGTTTGATGAAAGCAGGGACCTTGATAACAACGCCTGTTTCGAGAGTAGCATCTTTCATGACTGAGCTAGTAGTGTCACCTTTAACGGCGGTTTCTGTATAGGTAACGGCAAGCCAAAGATTCTTTGGCAAAACTAGATTAATCGGGGTACCATTATAGAATTGAATTTCCATTTCGTCGCCGTCTTTCATGAAATCCTTCATGTCGCCGACCATATCAGCTGAAAGCTCATATTGTTCGAACGATTCTGGGTCCATAAAGTAAAACTTTTCATCATCACGATAAAGGTATTGAACCTTACGTGTGGTAACTTCAGCTGGTTCGATTTTTTCTTGGCCTTTGAAGGTCTTTGGCAAAAGTGCACCAGTAATGAGATTTTTAACTTTGACGTTTACAATGGAACCGCCACGGCCCATAACTTTTTGTGAGTATTCCACCACTTTATACGGCTGGCCGTCTAAAGTAATGAGGGTATTTTTCTTTAGATCTGTTGGTCCGTACATAAAACTCCTTAGTTATTTGATACAAATGGCAAAAGTGCTAGATGACGAGCGCGCTTAATAGCAACTGCGAGTTGACGTTGCTGTTTAGCAGAAAGGCCAGTCTTAGCAATAGGCTCAATGCGGCCGTAAGTATCGATGTATCGCTGCAAAGTTTTGGTGTCGCGATAATCGAAATAAAGATTTGGATCGTTCTTGTATTTTTTCATTATATCCTTCCTTCGCTTTAGTTATTAGAATGGAACATCACTTAAATCGATTTCGCCTTCTGGGATATCGTCTGGGATGTTTGAAGAAGTGTCATCGTTGCGGCTAGATGATGCGCCACTATTATTGTCACGGGCACTACCGGTGAAGTTGAAATCTTCAACGACGATTTCGACGCGAGAGCGTTTACCGCCGCCGTTTTTATCTTCCCAAGTGCGTTGGCTGAGGCGGCCAGAAACGAGCACGCCAGAGCCTTTTTTAGCGTATTGACCGATCATTTCACCGAGTTTGCCCCAAGCGGAACAGTCGATGAATGAGACTTCTTCTTTTTGCTCGCCGTTAGAATCGCGATAAACACGGTTAACAGCAACTGAGAATGAGCAGACCGAAGCGCCGTTTGGGGTGCTACGAAGCTCTGGGTCGCGGGTGATGTTGCCCGCAATGATTGCTTTAGAAAATCCGCGCATGATTATTCTCCTTGTTCTTCATTAGTTTCGATAGATTCTTCTTCGTCGGCTTTGACTTTGCGACGAGCGGCCATTTTGGCTTTGCGTTCATCCACACGAACGAGAAGATAACGAAGAACCTCATCCGTGATGTTGAGGGTACTGCTAATCTTGGCTGGGGCTTCAGCAGGAAGTTCCAAGTCATAGAAATAGTAGACTGCAAAATCTTGACCATTGATTTGATAGGCGAGGCGCTTTTTGCCGTCGTTTTCTTCTTTGGTGATTTTACCACCATTGCCTTCGATAAGTTTTTTAACTTTATCGATGACTGGATCCAGATTCATTTCGAGATCTGGATGAAATAGGATTGAAAGTTCGTAATCTTTCATGTGACTCCTTTGGTTAAAGCAAACGCTGCTCTTCGGCTCTCCCGGGTTGGCTCGTTTGCTGAGCTAATATTGGGGTAATTATAGCATAGATTACTGAAACTTACAAGATTAGTTACTTATCCCAAGGGAAGTTGTGGCCGTAATGACCGTATTTGGCAGTTTCTTCGTAAATTGGGCGCTTTAGGTCTAGGAATTTGATGATGCCGCGTGGGGTGAGATCGTAACCCTCGATTTCTTCTGGTTTGCCGTCGATGATGACGGTTTTTTCTAGTGGTTCGGCATAACCAATAGCATATGCGAGACGAACAAGGACTTCGTGAGCATTTCTGTTCCTAAGGTAATCAACAGCGATTTTACGGGCCATGTAGGCAGCGGAGCGATCAACTTTAGAAGGGTCTTTACCAGAATAGCAACCGCCACCAATTGCAATCCGTGGGCCGTAATTGTCGACAATAAGCTTGCGGCCAGTGAGACCAGTATCGGCGTCGAAACCACCTTGTTGCCAGTCGCCAGCAGGATTCAAGTGAAGCTCAATAGAAGACTCCGAACCATCTTCTTCGGACACGCTCAAGGGCGCTCGCCCAAGACTACGGTCCTCAGAAGATGGCTTCGGAGTCCCTTTCAACCCTTTCTCTTTGATAAATTCCTCAACAAGTTCTTTTAGCGCGGCTTGGCTAACATTTTGGAAACTAGCAACAATAGAATCAATAGTGCCATCTGGGGCAATGGTGACTTGAGTTTTGCCGTCATATGGATGTTTACTATAGATAAACTCATTTAAATTTCTAGATAAGACGACTTCGAGTGGAAGCATTTCTGGAGTTTCGTCGGTCGCGTAGCCAATCATAATGCCCTGGTCGCCAGCACCACCAGTGTTAACGCCTTGAGCGATTTCTGGAGATTGTTTAACAATCTTAGTGTGAACTTCGATGTTGTCACCGGCAATGCGTTTGACGATTTTTTCAATATCGATATCTTCGGCTTTGGAAGTTATTTCACCAGTTACAAAAACTACGCCGTGACCACCACAGGTTTCGGCTGCAACTCTTGCTTCTGGATCTTTAGCTAGATAGGCGTCCAAGATTGCATCAGAAATCTGGTCGCATAGTTTATCTGGATGTTTTGGAGAGACACTCTCCGCTGTTCGATAGAACATATCTTTCCTTTCTGGCCGGAATTACCACCTTAGTTTGCTAGGTTGGTAGGAGGTCGACGGGCCGTTCCCTCGCTCCTTCTTGATATTATGTTTGTGAGACAATTTTAACATAAAAAATGTCCCGGCACTAGACCGGGACATACAAATCACACATCTTGTTTTAATTTTTTAATAATAATAAGGCTGAGTGGTAGGAATATGACCACTGTTACAAAGAGGCCGTATTCTAGTTTAATATCAGCGACATAACCCACGATCCAAACTACTGGTATATAAAGTAGCTGGGCAAGAGTTTTTGTGATGGAGAGCACGGAAGTCTGCTCGGCCGGTTTCGCCTGTTTTTGGACCATCGGCGTAAGTGTAGCTGCGGTCCAGCCTTGCGTGATACCCATAGCACTATAGAGCCAAACCGTAAAAATATTAAGGTTAAAGCCCATAACAAGCATGCTAATAGACATTAACACAACAGGGACCACCATGACCTGCGCGTCAGAGAGCTTCTTGCCGTAAATAGCGGCAAGTTTGGCACCTACAATGCACATCAAGGCATTGAAGGCCCAAGCAAACGACACGAGCTCCATTGGTACGCCGGCCTTTAAAAAGATTGGCGTGGCGATCCAAATGATGCCATGTGTCATTTCACGTCCAACGGCATAGGTAAAAATCCGAAGCCGAAGCGGTTTGTTTCTCATTGTAGACTTAGTGACGCGGGCAATGTCTTTCAGCGGGTTTTTGTGTTCGGGACGTAATTTTTCACTGTCATCCTTAATAAAAATACTAATGACGCCGCCAACAAAGTAGTTAACCGCTGAAAGAGCAATTGCTAAGCGTAAACTGATGGCGCCAATGGGGCCACCTAAAGTCAAGAGAACGAGATTACAAATCTGCTTGTAAATTTCCAACTTGGCAGTCTTAGATTTTAAGAGCTTAGTTTCCGATTCTCCAGTACTTTGGCTAATTTTGCCGACAAAATGCTTAATGAGGCTTTGATCGACACCGTCCGAAAGCGCCGAGGCAACACCGCAAATACATTCACAAATGACAGCCCCAGCGAAGCCAGCTACTTGGGAGTAGGCTAGCAGTATAACAGCGTGGGCAAAATCACCGATGATATTGGCCCATTTGCGGCTGAGCCGGTCTGCAATGTAGCCCATAGGAACATTCAGAAGAATTAGCACAATAGTAAAATAAATTTGAACTTCGGAAATCTGCTGGTTGTTAAGACCAATGGAATTGAAAAATGGAGTGAAGACTGACATGGCAAGTAAACCAGCTGTTACGGCCGACTCGGCCATAGTTAAACGTAGGCTTCTAAGAGCAGATGCCGGAGCATCTTGCTTATGTTTTTTCATATTTTGCTCCTTTCTTTGTGTGATTTGTTAATTTGCTAGCCGCTTTAACACTTTAATGGCGTGTGCGGCTAGATAAATCCCGAAACGTTTTTCGGGATTTATCTAGTTTATCTAGTGACGAATTGTAAGTTTTAGGTTAGATATTTCCCGCGCACGCAGTGAATGCGAAAACAAGACCCATGGAATAGGCCTTATTAATCCATGACTGGTGGGTAGGATTATATCTATTCATACCACTATACTAACATAAGTTGAATAAAACATCAAATACATTTTGAGGACACACTCCGGGGCGTTACTTCGTGCGCCTTCAGCGAGCGCCCAAGTCTACGGTCCTCAAAATGCATTTGATATTTTTTAATTATTAGCTAGATTATCAAATTCGTCCATTGATGTGATGAGAAGGTCGCGGGGTTTATTGCCGTTTTGCGGGCCAATGACACCGATTTCTTCGAACCAGACAGCGAGACCAGAGACAAAACCATGGCCTTTGCCAAGATAGGTCTGAAGCATGGCGGTGGAGAATTTGCCTTTGTTCAGGGAAATTTCAACGGCTCTACGCACGATAGGGTCATTCGGGTCGAAGCGGCGGCCAAGATCACCAATGGCGCCACCATCAGATGGGCCAATGCCGCGAATAGCGACAGCTTGGGCAATAACTTCATTGTTATATTGTGGTGGGCGCTGAGCGCGTAAGAAATCGGTAACTTTTTCAATGTCTTCATCTGGTGACCAAGCACCTTGAATGCGTTCAGGACCGTTTAAAGTCTTCTCGGTAGAAAGTAACATATCACCCTGGCCAAGTAATTTCTCAGCACCGGAAATGTCAAGAATAATACGTGACTCCATAGATGTAAGTACGCGGAAAGCGATACGAGATGGGATATTACCTTTAATGAGACCAGTAATAACTTTGACAATTGGCTTCTGGGTGGCAAGTACAAGATGCATACCGGCGGCACGGCCAAGTTGGGCGACGCGAACGATTAACGGCTCGAGTTCTTTACCAGCCTGCATCATGAGGTCGGACATTTCATCAATAACAATAACAATGTACGGCATTTTGCCAGGGGCTTTTTGGTCTTTTTCGGAATCTTCGGACGCGCCTGCTTCAGTGGGATGAGTGGCTTTTTGTTCCATTTTTTTGTTATACTCACTGATTTTTTTGACCTTTTCTTCGGCCATTAAGGAATAGCGACGATCCATTTCGCCAACAGCCCATTTCATGGCAGAAAGGGCCTTGCTGGTATCTGTAATCACAGGAGTCAAAAGATGCGGGATATTATTATAAGCTACCATTTCAACCTGTTTTGGATCGACGATGATGAGACGCATATCGGACGGAGCATTGCGATAAAGAAGCGACATGATGAGAGTGTTGGTCATGACGGATTTACCAGAACCAGTAGTCCCAGCAATTAAAAGGTGTGGCATACTGGCGAGATCGGCAACGATGGCTTTACCGGAAATGTCTTTACCGATTGCAAAGGTGAGGGGATCGTGGTTATTCTTCCATTCTTCGCTTTCAATAATACCTCTCAACGAAACAGAGGCTGGGCGGACATTTGGCACCTCAACACCAATAAGTTGTGTGCCTGGAATTGGGGCTTCAATACGGACAGTTTTAGCGCTGAGATTATAGGCAAGCTCTTTGTCACGAGCGGCAATTTTAGCAAGATTAATGCCACCGGGAGCGCGCAAAGTATATTGTGTGACGCGTGGGCCAACGTTGGCATCTTCCATTTCGACCTCAATACCAAATTCGGCGAAGGTTTTTTGGATAATATAAGCGTTTTGTTTGACGTTGCCTGGGTCTTGCGGGGTTTGTTTTTTGCTAAGTAGGGCTGTGGTAGGCATTTTCCAATCTGGATCACTTTCGGCGGTGAGGGCTTTTTCTTCGGGTTTTTCTTGTGGTTTGACTGATCCTGGTTTGGCTGGGAGATTGACTTTGGGCGCTTTGTGAGCAAATAGCCCCCTAGCACGTGTTACGGCCGGCTCGGCTGGAGCGGAAAGACCGGAATTAACTTTGATTTCGATTTGGCCGAATTTGTTGCCGTCTTCAGCTTGAGCAGATTTTTTGCCTGGCTTGACTAAATTTTTAGTACTTTTGAAGAAAGTGAGTGGCGAAAGCTGCAGAATGAAAGCCGTGGTAATGAAAACTAGAACAATATAAATAAAGATGACGACGCCCTGATCAAGAACGTTGGTCATGACGCCATTAAGCCATTGGCCAACTAAGCCACCATTTTGCCAAATGGCGGCGATGCCGGAAATCCAAAGTAACATTAGGACACTTGCAATGTAAACTGGCACAGCAACGCGATTGTTTTCGCTACGGAAAATTTTAACGGCAAGATAAACGAGAAGTGCTGGGATAAAATAGGCGGCAAAGCCGATGGTATTTAGGAAAACTTTGTGAATTTCGTTGAGGACGGTGCCACCGTGGCCGAACCAAGTAATAACAAAGAAGAGTGCCAAGGCAATCATTAAAACGGCGATGATTTGACGCCAGAAACCACCAGGAAGTTCGTGCTCAACTGGAGCCTCTTTTTTAGTTCTGTGTTTTGGTGTTTTGCGCTTTCTTTTAGCCATAGGGTAATTATAGCACACTTTAGAGAAAAACACAAGAGGTATAAGCGATAAAATTAGGTGGTTCGCTTCACGTCTAGCGGAAATTGTGCTATACTATCGTCATTGGACCGTCGCCAAGCGGTAAGGCACTGGGTTTTGGTCCCAGCATTCGCAGGTTCGAATCCTGCCGGTCCAGCCAAAATAACGATGAAGGGGCTAAATATATGTTAGTGTCAAAAATAAAGTATACTTACGGGAAAAGCGAAGAAACCGTTATAGATGATCTGTTTGATGGAGCATTTTTTTATTTAGGAAATGGGTCTCATGCAAACAAAGTTAAAGTTGAACGAGTGCTGACTGATAAAGTTATCTTTAGTATTAAAGAAAAAAGCGAGAATCTGTATTCTATGATTGATTTCCAACACTTTGAACCAGTACCAAATGAAATTGAGCTAAAAGTTGGCGAAAAGGCACAGTTAGCAATTAACTCTTTACATAGTTTTTCACCAATCGAAATTAGTTTACTCGATATTCATGAAGGGGGAAACTTTCAGTTTTAGTGGCTTATCGTGGTTAATTTGTTCCAACCGTTAAATAGAAATAAGGCTCCACAGAGAGCCTTTTTTTGGCTTTAGTTGATTTTTATAAGATTTGTGATATAATATAAAAACTGCATAGTCAGAATTTTGTACCTTTAAAGGAAGGAGATCTAAAATCATGGCGAAGATTCAAAAGTCACCTGAAGAGAAGCTACTTGATGAGATTTATTATGTCCCCAGGGTATTTTGGGCCATAGGGGAAAATGGTGAACGAATTCGGATTTTTACCGAATTTAAAGAAAAAGCCGAACTCTTTGACCTCTCGTTTTATGAGGACAATAAAAATGATCCGACCATCAAGTATCTAAAAACACATTCCGTTGAGAGCATTCTGGCCGGAAGAAACCCAGATATGGCACCGAAAATGGTCCGTATTGTTGAGGGCGGCGACGGCATTGTACAGATCGTATTCAACTGCTCAAAAAAACTGCGGGACGCCGGCGTAGATGATGTATTTCTCTTAAATCGGGCTCTGGAAGACTCAAAATTCTGCGTGATGCTGGCTCACGATGACGACATGGCGCACATGGTCGGATACGACAAAGATAGCCAGCCTTATGTCAGAAAGTATTACCCTGACGGCACTATGTGTCACATGACCTTTAGGGTTGTTTCGTCGTATTGATGTTCGACTCCGTTTTAAAAACCGAGAGTGGTTCTCTCGGTTTTTTTGTTGCATGAAAACCTTAAGCATGATATTATGTTTATGTCTATGGTTGGGACTGAAAAAAGGCAGTGGCGTTATGATAATTCTAAAAACGCTCAGCAAAGTATGCGCGACGATGAAAAAGCTGCGGCTGTGGAGGTTGCCGAAACGACCGATGATATTGATGGCGCTAGAGAAGCTGAGGATGTTGCGCCAGTAAACTATACTGGTGGGGGGCAAGGCGGCGATGGTCCCAAGGGTGGTAAAAAAGGTAAGGGTAAAGGGATTTTTAAAAGAAAAGGCGCGATTGGCGCTATTTTGGCCATAGTTTTAGGTGGGGGTGGTTTGATGATGGGAAGTCAATCACTCATGCCGTTCAGCTTAATGGAGCAGTTGAGAGATACTTTTGATTCAATTAAAACTTCTAACCAGATACGGAACGGGACCTTGTGGAGAACACAATTTGTTAAAAAGGAATTGCACGATCCGGTGCATAAAAAGTTTTTCGGATTCGGGAGCGCCGAATTTAGAGTTACTTCGAAACAGAGGAACAAGTTGAAGAATCAGGGTATTTACGTGCAAGATGTTGAGGTTGAAGGTAAATCAAAAAGTATAATGCTATTTGACGATGGGTCTGGGAAATTGAAAGTTGTCGCACCGACTGAAGCAGATATTAATGTTTTAAAAGGTATGGATGTAAATAGTATAGATTTGAAAGGTCTTGATTCAAACGTTGATTTGTCAAATATGAGGATTGACACAGACGATATTGTGTCGTTTGATTCAGCTTTTGATAATATAGCGGATTTTAGGAATGGATATATTAAGGGTTCACGTACGTGGAGGGGGTCAATTAAGGCATGGTTTGATTCGGTAGCTTATAAATTTATAAAGAGCAATAAATTAACTAGAAATCGGTTTAAAAAATTTAGAGAGCGAGTAGAAGCGGAAAAGGCAGGCAATACACGCTCCGCCACCGCTGAGATAGAGAGAAAAGTAACTATAGAAACTATGGATGGTGGGGCCGAAGAAATGGAAGTGACGGTGAGGCATAAGAAAGGTGAAACAGAATATGAGACAGATGATGACGGGAGTATTAAAACTGAAACTGATGCTAACGGGAATGAGGTCCCAGTTGAAAAGAAGGTGGATACTGGCAACCCTAATAGTAGTGCGAATGGGGCGGCGACAATAGATGGAGATTTAGAAACGGAGGAAATAAAATATAAAATAAAAACTGAAGACAATAAAACGGCAATCAAAAACAAAATGAATGAAATAAAAAACGGCAAACTTGGGAAAGCTACTGGTTATGTATCAGCCGCAGCCAATGTAGCTTGTACGGTGTTTGATGTTATCGGAGCAATTAATTTGCTAATTGCTGCACAAGAAATATCCCAAGTCGTGCAGACTGCTATAGGTTTTTTTGAGGCAGTTGATGGTGCTAAATCTGGGAATGGTAGTGGGGTACCAATTAATGTTATGGCAGAGGCATTAATTACGCCAAAAGCTACCACTGTAATGCAAAACGCGACCAACAACGAAGAGGAGCTAAAAAATAATGAAAATGTAGACATAGAAGAAGTAATAGCGGACGGGAAAAACGGCACAACGGCGATGCAGTCATCTGGGGTCGCTTCAATGTTTGGTGGTGGAAGGGTAGACCCAAACGATGCTAGTGTGCAAAATTTCAATATTGGAGCGAGATTTTCAACCATTTTAGGTCTTTTTAGTAATTCTTTCGGTTCCTTTGCTGGCTGCGCAATAGCTAAAGCTGCAGCGGCGGCTGCCGACGCGATAGTTGATGTTATAGCAATCGTGACATGTGCGGCGTCTTTCGGGATTGGCTGCTTGGTGAATGCACTCGGCGAGGCTGGTACTGCAGCTGGCGTTTCAATAGGTATCGGTATAGCCGCGACATATGCAATTAATATTATTACTCCGTTGGCAGTTAAGACCTTTACAAGGAATTTGGCAACAGAGTTGGCTGGAGAAGATTTCGGCAACGCTTTAGTGTCTGGAGCAAACATTTTGATGGGACAAAATCATTTGCAGGGTGGGGGATCTTTAGCCACTAAGAGCGCCTACATAGCATTTGCGACGAAGCAAAATGAAGTAATTGCGGAAGAAGCAAGGTTCGAAAGAGAAACTAAGGATCCGTTTGACGTAACATCGCAATATACTTTTGCCGGCAGTTTATTGAAACAGATTGCTACGCTTAACACTATGCCTTCTTCAGTGTTTGGGGCTTTGGGAACGGCTGCGAGAATGGTTTCTAGTTCTATAACCACGATGTTACCAAGTGCTTCTGCCTACAAAATAAGCGAAACTTTAATAGCAGAGGGTTCCGATGAAGAAAAGCAGTTTGAAACAAACTGCCCATATCTCGCGTCCGTGGGGGCAGTTGGTGATGCCTTTTGTAACCCATATATGATTACTGATATGTCAACAATAACCATGGACCCATTAGAAGTAGTGAATAATGTGAGGGATAGCCTAGATGATGATGGCAATATTATTGAAAACACTAATTTGGCAAATTATGTAAAATATTGCACGCAACGGAGTTCAGCGTTTGGGGTAGCAGATGGTAATATTGCCAACAACTTCTCGCATCTAGACGTAGATACTGGCGTCAGTGAGGCCAACACGGTAATAAATGGTGCGATTGGGGCAGTGCCGGTGATAGGTGATTTGATCGATGTGGTGAATAATTCGACTAGGTTGGCTAATACTGGTTGGATCACTGGACAATCCTGTGTGACAACTGATGCAAAAATGGAAAGTGATGAAGGGGTAGTTTTGGGTGTATCTTGGGACGAAAATAAATATTACCAACGCTTCGTAGAAGATCAACGTTTGTTGGAGGGTTTGGACGATAATTACACTTCCGCAGTGACGTCTTATCTTGATAAATATTATGAGGAGCACCCTTTAGATAATTCCTACGAAGGGATTTTAGCGCGTAACTCTGGTTTGACAAAAGATCAGGTAATCGCCTTGCTTGATACGATTGAATACTGGGACTATATAGCGAATTACAACCCGTCTACAAGATACCAGATGGGAGAAGAGCAAATTGTGGCAAGGCATATAGATTTTGGCGGTGAAGTAATTGGTGAAAGTAAAACTGTAATCTTGACGGAAACCCCAATCTGGGATAGGCGACAAAGAGCTATTGTCGTAGCATAAAGAGTTGTACAGAGGTGGATTTTTTATGCTTTTTATGGTATAATTTAAGAATGATTAAGATTATCGCGGGCGGGAAAAAGAATGCCGGCTGGGTGACGGAAGCGTGCGCTGAATATGAGAAGCGCTTGCGCAAGCCTTTTGATGTGACTTGGCAATTTATGGAGGAAGAGAAACTTTTGCGACATCTTAGTGAATGGCCGTTTAAGAACTCTTTCGTGATTTGTTGTGACGAACGTGGTAAAAATATATCATCGCCTGAATTTTCGGATTTAGTTGAAAGGGCGTTTGTGAGTGGGAAAGATGTAGTGATTTTAATTGGTGGGGCGTATGGGTTTGATGATTTGGTGCGCGAGAAGGCGGATTTTGTGTGGAGTTTTTCGAAGTTAGTATTCCCACATGGGTTATTTAGGGCAATGGTAGTAGAGCAAATCTACCGAGCAAGTCAGATTGCGGAAGGGAGGCCGTACCATCACAAATAAATATTCGTGTGGTGATATATTTAAGGTATGAAAATATTAGGAATTGAAACAAGTTGCGACGAAACGGCGGCATCTGTGGTTGAGGATGGGGTGTCGATTTTATCTAATGTGGTGGTGAGCCAGATTGATATTTTTGCGGAATACGGGGGTGTGATACCAGAGGTGGCGGCAAGGTCGCATCTTGAAGCAATGATGCCGGTGATAAATAAGGCGCTCGCTGACGCGAGCTGTTCTTGGGATGATATCGATGCGATTGCTGTGACGCATGCGCCGGGATTGCTTGGTTCCCTTTTAATTGGGACATTAACGGCGAGGACGCTAGCGATTTTGCACGATAAACCACTGTATGCGGTGCATCATTTGAAGTCACATGTGTATGCGAATTGGTTAAATGGTGGCTTATCCGAAATGGCTTCTCTCGGGGCGCGTCGCTCGCTCCCGTCGCCACGGGGCTCGCGCGCTACTACTCGCGCTGCCGCGCTCCGTACCCCCTTCGATAAGCCATCTTCGGACAAGCCAACTTTCCCATTGTTGGCACTTGTAATCTCAGGGGGGCATACGCAGATTTTGTATATGCCGGGACATAATCAGTTTGAAATTATTGGAACGACATATGACGATGCGGTGGGGGAATGTTTTGATAAAGTAGCAAAAATACTGGGGCTTCCCTACCCGGGTGGGCCGTCGATTGCGAAGGCAGCATTAGATGGTGATCCGAATCGGTATCATCTGCCGCATCCGAAGGTAGAGGGGTTGGATTTTTCGTTTTCGGGGCTCAAGACTGCGGTGCTGAGGGCTGTGCAGAAAGAGTTGGGTTTGCCGATTTCACACCCATCGCATGACCTTAAAAATCACTTGTCGTCTCAGCAAGTGGCGGATTTTGCGGCGTCGTTTCAGAAAACCGCAGTGGATATTTTGTGCGAAAAACTGAAGATAGCGCTTGATATGCATCCAGATGCAAAATCGGTCGTAGTGGCTGGTGGCGTGAGCGCTAACCAAGCGTTGCGTGAAGCTTTGCCGGAGGCGTATTTCCCTATTCCAGCGCTTTCTGGTGATAATGGAGCGATGGTGGCTGCGGCGTGCTATTTTGAGATCCAATCTGGCGTGAAACCAGTAGACCCATACAAGTTAAATATTTATCCGAGAATTTCGATTGATTAATCTTTGCCGATGAATTTGGCGCTGAGGCGCTTCATGAGGAGCTTGAGGAGCTCGAAGATGAGGATAGCGCCAAGAATAATTGAAACTGTGACGATGAGGCCATTTGTTGTGAGGAACACGAAGTCGAAAAAGTGGTGGAAAAATGGGATGAGGAAGGTGCCGGCCATGATAGCAATAATCGTGAGGAGTAGGCCACCACGCAAAGCATTGAGTGGGCGGGAAACCCAATAGATGAGAATAAGATCAATGGTGAAGGCGATAAATACGGCGGTGGTGGTGAGCTCATAATGCGGGAAGACGTTGAAGTGTGCCAAGCTAGAAAGCACTAACATGGCGAGGGAGATAGTAATGCCGACTGGGAAGGAGTATTCGACAATATTGGTGATAAAGCGGTTTTTGATGCGGTCGGTGTTTTTTTCGAGAGCGAGAATAAGGCCTGGAAAGCCGATACAAGTGAAGTTGAGAAGCGACATCTCGATTGGATTAAAGGGATAACGAAGTGGAAGAATGACGAAAAGGACAGCCAGAATAGAGGCGTAGACGGTTTTGGCGAGGAAAAGGGTGGTAGAGCGCTCGAGATTATTGATAGATTGGCGGCCTTCGTCGATGATGGAGGGGACGGCGGAGAAATCGGATTTTAGAAGCACCATTTTGGCGGAACGGCGGGCAGCGTCGGAGCCGTCACCGATAGCGAGGGAGACGTCGGCTTCTTTCATGGCGAGGATGTCGTTGACGCCATCACCGGTCATGGCGACGGTATAGCCCTGTTTTTTGAAGGCAGCGATGAGCTCCTTCTTTTCGGCGGGTTTGACGCGGGTGAAAATAGAGTAATTCTTTGCCAGGCTGGCGTAATTGTGATTCTTGGTAGTGGAAAGGTCGATACCGGTTAAATCTTTGACGCCGACGGTGGCGGCGATGTTTTGAACCGTCTCGAGATCGTCACCGGAGATGATTTTGACGGCGATGTCGTTCTTGTAAAAATACTCAATAATCTCTTTGGCGTCTTTGCGAATTTCGTCTTCTAGGCGCACAAAGCCGAGGAGAGTTTCGTTTTTAAATACGGATAAGATGCGGTGGTTGCCCGCCAGGGATTTGGCGGTTTTGATGATTTGCTTATCTTTGGTGAGGAATTCGGTGGCGCCGAGGAGATATTCGGTGTTTTTGATCTTGATACCGGAATACTTACGCTCGGATGAGAAAGGGATAATTTCGACATTTTGCGCTGTGGGCTTAATTTTGGCACCTAGAACGAATTTTTGGTGCAAAGCCCTACTGGTAGCGTTATCAGCCGGAAGATGGCTCAGAATAAGCTCTAGCGTGTTAATAAGGGCATCTTCGGACTGGCCTTCAGCTGGAATGACGTCTTTAACTTGCATGTTGCCAGTAGTTAGGGTGCCGGTTTTGTCTAGACAAATACAATCGACGCGGGCGAGGGTTTCAATAGAATAGAGGTCCTGGACAAGAACCTTTTTCTTGCTAAGACGTACGGTGGCAAGGGCGAGAACAGAGGAGGTTAAGAGGATGAGACCTTCGGGGATCATGTTGATGAGAGCGGCGACGGTGCTGGTGACGGCATCGGCGGTGTTGGTTTCGGTGCGGAAGCGAGCCCAGAGTAAAAGTGCGCCGATTGGGATGAGGGTGTAGGAGATGTACTTAACAATATTGTTCATGAGTTTGAAAAGTTTGGAATCGGCAGTTTTGATGGCGTGGGCGGAATCTTCGAGCTTATTTACGAAATTGTCCGCACCAATGTTTTTTACAACGGCTTTGGCGGTACCGGCAACCACGAAACTCCCAGAGATGAGTTGGTCACCCTGGTGCTTGGTGATATTGTCTTGTTCACCGGTGATGAAAGCCTCGTTGACCTCTATAGTTCCCTCTTTGACGATGCTGTCGTACAGAATTTGGTCGCCGAGACTTAAAACTAGAATGTCGCCCTTTACGACTTGCTCTGGCCTAATTTGATAGGAACGGCCATCTCTTAAAACGGTAGGATTTTGCTCGGAGAGAAGGCGCATTTGGTCAACGATTTTTTTGGCACGAAGTTCATTGACGATGCTGATTAGGGTATTAAAAATGGCGACAAAAACAAAAAGGAGGTTTTTGTAACTCCCAACAGAGATGATCATAAGGGCGAGGATGAGGTTGACGAGATTGAAAAGGGTGAAGACGTTTTTAGTAATGATGTGGAGAACGGAGTTTTTCTTCATGATTAATGTTTAATTTTGGATTTAAGATTGGAGAGCGTGCGGTGGAGATAGTAAATTGGAGAGACAGGGAGCTCATACGAGCCGATTAATTCGATAACTTGGCCACCAAAGCCTTTCTTGAACTCGTAAATGCCGTAATCTTTGCTGGAAGGGTCAGGGAGGCCGTTGATGCCGTAGAAATTATACCTTGAGAAGCCGTGTTCGGCGGCGTATTTAATCATGTGCCACTGGATGAGATATTGAGCGTTGTAATCGCGCATGTATTTTTGGTCTGATCCAGAGAAAAGATAGATAATTTCGGAACCATAGAGCATAAACATGGCAGCACTAAGTGGCGTCGTGGTTTTTTCACCTTCGATTTTGGCTTCAGCGAGGATAAACTTGACTTCGCCTTTTGGTTCAAAGAGATCGTACATCTGTTCGTAATAGCTGAGAGGGCGATCGGTAAAATGGCGACGTTCAGAGGTGGACTTGGTAATTTGTTTGAGTTTATTTAACTCTTCCCTTTTAAGTTCACGCACTTTGACACCCATTTTTTCGGCTTTGCGAACGTGATTTCTGGTGTTGCGCTTAAAATCTGCCAGTAATTGTTCTGATGTACGGCCATTAATATCCATGGCAAAAAGATATTTGGGTTGGTCGGAAGTTTTGACGGATTTAAAACCGAAATTTTGAAGATTATGGACGGCTTTTTGGTGATGAAAACCGTTTGCTACCGGCTGGCCGTCACGGTCGCGTTCGATGAGTTCATAATAGGGGTCGATATGGAAAACGTAGCCATTGTGGGATTTGAGGTAATTCTTGAGGTTTTTGAGGAAAAAATTAGTGAGTTTGGTGTCTTCGAGGTCAAGCAGAGGGCCACCAGGGGCGTAAAAAACAGATTTACCGAGAAAATTGGGTTTAGCGACGGCCATAGTGGCGGCGATAAGCCGGTTCTCTTTGTCTTTAACGCCGAAATAATAGGGAGTCCAGCCGTCTTTGGCACGGAGAGTGGCGATTTCTGGGGTTTGCATGAAAGATTTATAGGGGCTGGTGGCAGCAAAAGTAGTAAATTCGTCTGGGCTAATAACTTCAAACTTCATACGCTAATTATAGCATAGTGAACTGGGTTTAATGCAAAAGGCGATTAACAGAGCGGAAAATTTTGTAAAGTCGATATTTGAATGAGTTTAAAACGAGGTCGTAAGTGCCGGCGTAATGGAGGGCGGAGCCACCGAAGGATTTTTTGAATTCGGTGAAGCCATACCAGGGGTGATTTTTGGAAGCGCCGTCTGGAGCGATACCCCAGAAGTCAAAGGTTTTAAGGCCTTTAGCTTTAGCATCAAAAATGGCGGTGGTGAGTAAAGCTACGGTAGCGGGGAGACGTTTGTAATCGCCATCAGCGGCGGATTGCATGTAATAACGAGTGCCTTGATAATCGAAAAAGAGGCTGGCTGCGAGAATTTGGCCGGTGGCGGGGAGATTCTCATCTGTAGTTGGTTCTTTGGGTTGATATTTGACCAGATAAAGCATGGCAAAAGGCTGCATAAGCTCGGTTTTAAGATAATTTTCGCTGAAAGCGTTAAGTTTTTTGGTGCGGTAGATCTTATTTTGCAAATCTACTAAGTGTTTAATTTCATCGGTATCTTTGGTGGATTCTACTACTAGACCTTTTTTAGCATAGTTGTTGTAACGAGTGCGGGTGCCTTGGGAAAAATTAGAAATAATCGTGGCTTGATCCTGCGTAAGATCGAGCACCCAGGTATCTTTAGGGTCTAAATCCTTAGTTTTGACGGAATTTTTTGGCAGATAAGAGGTAGCTTTGGGGTCTTGAGGTTCAATACGAATAAAAATTGCTTTGTTTTGCTTTGCGATAGTCTGGATAGAAGTTAGAGCGTGCTTAAAACCGGTTTTGTCTTGAAATACTGGACCATAAGGGAGATAGAGGTAGTTCCCCACTGGAGTTTTCTTTAAAATGGCTAGATATTGGTAATCTGTCCCCTGCTCAAAAAAACTGGTTTCTTTTAAATCATTCTGGAGTTTTTGCCAGCTTTTAGATTGGGTAATTGGAATATTCATAAAAACAATTATAGCACAAAAAGCTTTTTTCCCTTTTAAACACATGCTTTTTATTGACGGCTTATGCTTTTTATTTCATAAAAGCAATAGCATAATGCCCGGCTAATGTTTTAGTCGGTTGCTAATTCTCCCAACTGCATGTGAGCAACAGTTGTTGTCTTGATTTTAGCGCAAGCGGTTTTGCTTGTCAAGCTGGGTTGCTAAGTGATACGGTTGCTAGACATAAGGGAATTAGTTTAATTTCGGTTATGCTTTGTGTGGAAAAGGTAGGGGAATTGCTGTGTAAAAATTTTGCTGCTAAGTTATGCTAAAATGAGTTTATGGCTTATATAAGAAAATTTAAGACGAGCTCGGGGGCGACTGGGGTACAAGTGTGCTACAAAGAACAGGGAAAGGTGGTGCGCACAGTACACGTGGGGTCGGCTTCGTCTGAAACAGGGGTGGAAAAACTTGTGAAAAAAGCGCGGGGGATTATGGATGAGGGGAAGAACCCGCTGTTTAATTTGGATCGATTTAATAAAAAATAGCTATCTTGAAAAATAGCCCCGAGGGGGGCTATTTTTGTTTCTAATCTATTTAGATCAGCTCTAGCTGGTTTTTGAGGCGAGAGATAAGCTGTTCTTTCTCTTTGATTGCATCTCTAGTCTCTTTGACGAGATGCTCTGGGGCGCGTTCGACGTAGTTTGGGTTCATCATGCGGGCGTTGAGGGCGTCTAGATCGCGACCAACAGAGAGGATGCGCTCCATCAGGGCATCTTTATATTCTTTAACCACTTCTTCTGGCACGTCTAGATAGAGTTCGTGATTAGCGAGGGCAATACGGAGGCCCCTCGGAGCGCCACCTAGAGGATTAATTTCTGGTACTCTGGTAAGAATCTTGACAAGTAGGGCATTATCGGCCACTAGGCTATCGTTATCATACATGAGGCCATACTTTTTCGCGTTATTGGTGCCTGGGAGGGCCTGTAAGGTACTTCTAATCTCAGATACGATAGTTCTTATGTTTTCAAAGTTCTCGGCGCTTATCGGGTCGTATTTGAGCTCGTCTGGCCAGTTTTGGGTGATAATAAAACCGCTGGTCCAAGAAAGATTTTGCCAGATTGCCTCGGTAACAAATGGGGCAAAAGGATGGAGAGCAATTAGTAGAGTCTCAAGAGTCTTTTTTAAGAGGGATGTGTTTTTGTAGATTTTTTGTGATTCGAGGAACCAATCGGCGTATTTGTCCCAGATAGTACTATAAAGAACTTCGACGGCTTCGGCAAAACGATAGGTTTTCATGTCTTCCTCGACCTGTTTTAAGCAATTGTTGATTTCGCGGCAAACCCAGTCTTCACCCATATTCAAAGTAGTGTAGGGCTCTATTCTAGAGCCCTCGTCCACAATGGATTGGATGAAGCGAGAGATGTTCCAGAGTTTGTTGCAGAGGTTGCGGCCAGAGACGACGGAATTTTCAGAGAAGGCTTGGTTCATACCGGCAGAACGACCTCTTAAAATACCAAGACGGAAAGCGTCAGAGCCATATTGGGCAACAAGGTCCATTGGGTTAATGACGTTGCCTTTAGATTTAGACATCTTCTTGCCATGGGCATCGAGTACAAGACCGTGGAGATAGACTTCTTTAAAGGGAACTTCGCCGGTAACATAAAGGCCCATCATAATCATGCGGGCAACCCAGGCGAAGAGAATATCGGCGCCGGTTTCCATGACATTAAGCGGGTAATATGGACTGTGATTTTCTTCGGACCAATCCGTGCAAACGATCGGCCAGTGTGAGCTAGAAAACCAGGTGTCGAAGGTGTCTTCATCGCGGACGTATTTGACGCCAGCTTTTTCAATCTCTTTCAAATTGGTACGGCGGTCAAAAATCCAATCCGGCTCGTCGGTGGCAGAATCGTCAATTTTTCTAAACATTGGGATGGCAATACCCCAAGGAATTTGGCGGGAAATATTCCAGTCTTTGAGATTTTTAAGGTAATCAATGAGAATTTTTTGCTTATTTTCAGGGTAGAATTTAATTTCGTTGTTTTCGAGGTGTTTGATGGCGGTAGCGGCGAGTTTCTCGACATCGATAAACCACTGCTCTTTAAGCATTGGCTCGATAACGGTGCCACATTTGTAGCAATGAGCAACGGCATGATCAATGGTTTTTTCGCCTTTTAAGAGACCGATGGCGTTGAGATCTTTTAAGACCTGTTTACGACATTCAGTAGTGGCGAGACCATCGTATTTCTCAGGGACATTAATCATGCGGCCATCTTCGGAAATGACCTGAATACGGGGGAGATTGTGGCGTTTACCAACTTCGAAATCGTCGAAATCATGCGCTGGGGTAATTTTGACGGCACCGGTACCATACTCTGGGTCGGCATGCTCGTCGGCGATGACCGGAATTTCGCGGTCGGTAAGAGGTAGGTGGACGGTTTTGCCGATTAAATCTTTGTAACGCTCATCATCTGGGTTGACGGCGACAGCGACGTCACCAAAGAGAGTCTCGGGGCGAGTGGTAGAAACAATAAGAGAAGCTACGGAATCCTCTTCCGAGGACCGTAAGTTTGGGCGAGCGCCCTTGGGCGTGTCCGAGGAAGACGGATCCGTAGCTTCTTCTGATAATTTATACTCAATCTCCCAGAGAGTACCTTTTTCGTCCTGGTGTTCAACTTCGATGTCGGCAAAGGCGGTTTGGTGCTTTGGGCAGAAGTTGACGAGCTTTTCGTCTCTATAAATGAGGCCGTCGTTCCACATTTTTTCGAAAGTAGTGTAGACACGGTCGACAACGTTTTCGTCGAGGGTGAAAGTGAGGTCATCCCAAGAGCAGGAAGCGCCGAGAGCGCGGAGCTGAAGCTCCATGTTGCCTCTCTGTTCGGCGACGAAATCCCAAACGCGAGCATAAAGCTCGTCGCGAGAGTATTCAAAACGGGTGTGGCCTTGTTTTTCTAGATTACGTTCATAAACCACCCAAGTTTCAAAACCGGCATGATCGGCGCCAGGGATATACCAGGAGCTGAGGCCTTTTAAGCGATAATAACGAATGAGGGAATCTTCGGTAGCAATAGTGAGGCCATGGCCAATATGGAGATTACCGTTGGCGTTCGGCGGTGGCATGACTATTGAATAAGTGTTGTAACCAGTGATACGGTCGTCGTATCCATCGCTGTCATTGTCGACGGGGACAGTAGGGATGGTTGGTTTAAAGACACCCGAAGCCTCCCAAGCGGCGTAAACGTCGGATTCAAATTGATTAGGTTCGTAGCTACTCGAAAATTTCATGGCTTTATAATACCATAAAATAGCCAGAGAAAAAAGAACTCTTGCTTTTTTCAGTAAAATGTGCTATAATAGAAGGACAATATGTTTGGGCTTCGTCCCAAAAGTTCATTAACGAGGTGATAAGATGGCAAAAGAAAGATATCCATCCGTTGAAGCAAATGGACACGAAGGCGCCGAACGCATCGCGAATATGTATCGCCCGGGCGGCGAATATTACAAACCCGGTATGACCGTGACAATAGAGCACGGTGAGATACCCCAATGGGGGTCGGCGATACCGACTTCGTCTACTTTCGGCAAAACTGAAAAGGGATATACGATCGTCGTAGACGACCATCGCCCAGCATACAAATCAATTTTCGAATAAGTTCCATTTCCTACCTTCTTTCTCTACCCTTGCTCCTGGCCCCACAAACGGTGGGGCCTTTTTCTTGGTATAGTCTTTTCTTTTTGTAAATAATATGTTATAATATATTAGATCTGTAAAAATCCTTAGGAGGTAAATCGAATGGATAGCGTCATCAGATCGTACCAAAGAGAAGACCCTGTGGAGCTAGATGAAGTGCTGGCAAAAGCGAAAGAGCTGGCAGCATGTTACCAAGTGTTGTCGATTGAACACAATATGATATCGGTGGACGTACGCGATCCGAAAACTGGATGGTGGATAACTAAATCGGTACCCGGATATCAAATTGTGGTCGACACTACTGGTAAAGCTACTGGCAAATTTCCTCAAGTCAGAGATATTCTGGCGTTATGCGGAAAACACGGCTGATATACCAGCTTCAATTAACTTACGGGTTTCTTCGCCCCCGCCCCGCTGATGCGGGGCATTTTATTTGTATTCAAGTTTGGTACGAATTTCTTCAAATTCTTCTGGGGTGAGTTGAACCTCGCGGCCATAATGCCAAGTCTCGTCAAAAGGCTCAAGATGAACATGAGCGTGAGGGACGTCGGTACCAACAACTTTCCAGAGGGTACGGACACCAAGAACTTGCTCCATATGTTTGGAAAGTTTTTTTACCGTGTCCATCAGGGCTTTGTAGTCTTCGTCTTCTAAGTCGTAGATTTTGTCGACTTCTTTTTTGGGGACAACCAGGGTGTGACCTTTAGTTTCAGGGTGGATATCTAAAAAGGCGAGAGTTTTGTCGTCTTCGTAGATTTTATAACAGGGGATTTCGCCATTGATGATTTTAGTAAATACGCTAGACATGTTTTTCCTTTTTGATTAAACAATAGATGACAGTGAAAATTACAGCGAAGGCGAGGCCGCCGATGACGTCGGAAATCCAGTGCATATCCGAGAGGACGCGACCGGTGGCGGTGATACTAATAAGAGCGAGCATGACAACATCTAACAGGGCGCAGAGCGCCTTGCTTTTGATGTATTTTGGCAGAACATTCATAGCAAGAAAGAAAATCGTGGTGACTACCATGACGTGAGTAGAAGGGAAGCTAGGTTCACCAGAGCCATTAGGGCGGGTGTTGAGAATGAAGAATTTGTCGAAAATTACATAAGTAATAGCCATTAAAATTAGGGGGGGCATCATAGCAAGAAGGGCACGATCTACTTTTTTAAGAGATTTACGGCGAATCCATTGATAGAGGCCCAGAAGAGTGAATACACATAAAACCGCGATTGCGGCAATGAGGATGATGTCGGTGGCTTTGTCCCATTGCATAGTTTTATTATAACAAAAAAAGACTTGGTAGTCTTCTTTTTGTTTTAATGGTACACCCTAGTGAAAAAGGTAGCAACTATGCTTAAGGAAGACTTGATAAGCGGAAATTGCCCATCGTATCTGTTTTTCTCGTTAAGGCATCAAAATAAAATTGCATAACGCCTATAATGAAAGAGTTGTGTTTACAAAACCCTAAGAGCATATTGCTAACGAATAAAGATTATCATTAAATCTAATATTACTAGAATAAGAGGGGATATCCATGCCAGTCGTTTACCGATGTCGTGTCTGTGTTTTACAATTAAGTTTTCTTTTGTATTGGCGTCTCCTATGTAATGCACTACAGAGGGAGAAACTGAAAAGTTAAAAATTATTATTGGTAACAGAATCGGGACAGAGCAAAATGGTAAAAAGATAAAAGCCAATGTCAAGCATGAGTGGCAGGTTTCGCCTTCGCATGGTAATAGACATTTAGCACCAAATATTGCTAAACCGAGCGCATAAATAAAGCCAATGATTCCCAAAGCATACATCCAGTTCGCTTTTCTTCGAATTTTTATATCAAGTGTACTTTGTTGTTTTCTCATAGGTAATATTATATGTTTTTGTGATTATTTCGTAAAGCATGGTGATGTTTGTTTCACTTAGGGTATTATAGAAAATAAAACAAGACCCCTCGGGTCTTCTTTTATTTTTATGGTACACCCGACAGGATTCGAACCTACGACCTTTTGCTCCGCAAGCAAACGCTCTATCCAGCTGAGCTACGGGTGCATGTGTGGATGTAATTAGTTAAAAAACATCCACCTAGAAATTAAATGAGCATCACCACGAAGGTGACGGGTTTATTATAACACATTTTTGCAAAATATGTTAAAAATATTGGCAAGGGAGAAATCTCCACATAAAAAAGCACCCCTTCGGGTGCTTCTTCAAAGGTTATTTAGAATTTAACTTTCTTTCTAGTAGCAACTTTTAATAAGCATGATACCAAAATTACTGTGGCAATGGTCGCCGGCAAAACAATCGGCATGAGCTTGCTCACCGCTTCGTCATTTGTGATATTGCCAGTGTCTGGGACTCCGAGATCTTTCTTAGACCCCGATTCTGTGGATTTAGGTTCTTCGTCGCCAATTTCGTCCGACCCGGTGCCTGATGTCTCATCCTGATTAGCGTTATTATCTAGGCTGCTTTTATCGATAAATAAATCAAAACCTTCGTTCAAGTCCGTGTCGATATGGATGCTGGATACTTTCGTAATATCGGATATAGAGACGATCCTACTGTTCTGATCATACCCATACTTCACAAATGCAGTAGTTACAAAAGCATTGCCAGAGGTAATAAACTTTAAATTACTTAAGTCGATTGTATACCCGCTACCATTCTTAACTAATTCCAAATCATTGTATAACATACTTCCTTGAGCTTTGATAAGTTCCAGGTCTGGGTTTTTGGAGATGTCTAAAGTTTGAATATTATTGTCGTCGGTCGCCGTAACTTCGTATGATTCAACTTTTAGAGTTTTTAATTTGATATTTTTCGTAATATCTAACACATTCAGCTTATTGCGCCGAACGTCAAGTTCCAAAAGTTCAGTGTTCTTGGATAGATCGATCTCTTCTATCTGGTTGCCATAAAGTTTTAATGAGGTAAGGCTGGATAATTTTTCCAGACCAGCAACGCTGGCAATTTTATCGATTTCCGCAGAATTATTATTGTTGCAATCTAGGCTAGTTACTTTTAGCAATTCTGCATCTGTTAGGATGTCAGTCTGATAATCTTTGGTCTCTCCTTCTTTATTATTATAGGCAGTAACTACACATTGGTAGAACCGTTCGTCTTCAAATGCTGTATGCACCGCTGTTTTGGCGAAAGCTCCCTGACTAGCGAGGAGGCCATAACCAACTGCGCCTATAGTGGCAGCGGCTAAATAGAGTTTTTTATTCATTTTGGTTTCCTTTGTTTATTTTTTTGTATAACCTTTATGCTTTTATTCTACCCCCCCCCCCGAAAAAGTCAAGACTTATTTTGGAAGATTGTCAAATGACCGAGATGACAAATCGGGGGGCATATGATAAAATTATTGGCGGAAGCGTGGCCGAGTGGTTGAAGGCGCACGACTCGAAATCGTGTGGGCGCGCAAGCGTCTCGAAGGTTCGAATCCTTTCGCTTCCGCCAAATTTAAAAAGCCTAGGTGGCTATTTTTTGTGGGTTTTATTCGGTAACTTTTTATTATCTGTTATAATGGGGGCAAGATGGAGGAAGAAAAAAGGATCGAAATCTACAAAGGAGCAGAAGGGGAAGTAGTTTTTGATGTTGATCCGGAGGGGGAAACAATCTGGGCGACACAGGCGCAAATTACAGCTTTGTTTGGAGTAGACAGAACCGTAATCGGGCGACATTTGAGTAACATTTTTAAGGATGGCGAATTAGATGAAAAACGAGTATGTGCAAAAAATGCACATACTGGGCCGGATGGTAAGACCTACAAGGTAAAAATGTATAATCTTGATGCAATTATTTCGGTCGGTTATAGAGTAAATTCGAAAAAGGCAACCCAGTTTAGAGTCTGGGCAACATCAGTCTTAAAACAATATTTGACTGGCGGGGTGGCAGTAAATGCACGGCGGCTTGAGTCTCTTCGCGAGAGAAAGGAACTAAAAAAATTACACGATGTTGAAGAGATGATGGGGTTAGTGCGACGCCTAACAATGCGAAACGAATTAGATGCTGGTGAAGCCAACGGTATTATTGAGGTGATTTCGAAATATGCAGGGAGTTTTAAGACTCTTCAGGAATATGACGATGGGCGAATTGATTTAAGATTTATGAACAAAACCCAGGCGGGACGAACGCTCACGGTGGAAACATGCATAAAAGCGGTTGAACAATTAAAGCGAAGCGTAAAAGGTGGAGAATTGTTTGGCAAACAGAGAAATAAGAGCTTTGACGGAAGTCTAAACGCTATTTTTCAAAGTTTTAACGACAAGGAATTATACCCGAGTATAGCTGAGAAGGCAGCGAATTTACTATATTTCGTAATTAAGGATCACCCGTTTTATGATGGGAATAAGCGTATCGGGGCGTTATTATTTGTTTTGTTCTTAACGTTAAATAATTATCATCTAGCAGAGAATGGGGAGACGAAAATCAGTGACCGAGCATTGACGGCAATTGCGCTTTTGATTGCGGAGAGTGAACCAAAAGAAAAAGATTTGATCGTAAGTTTGGTCTGCAAATTATTAGAGTAAGATAGAGGTATTTATATTTTAAAGGAAAGGTGATACAATATAAGATATGGAAAAGCGCGCTGACTCTAAAGGCAAAAACAAAAAAGGTGGTTTGAAGGCAAGAACGCAAAAACTAAAGGCAGGGATTTTGAAGTCTTATTATGGTAACCCCATAAAAGACATGAAATTGATCGCAATTACCGGTACCGCTGGAAAGGTAGTGGTGGCTCATTATGTGCATGAAATTTTGCGTGGGAGTGGGGAGCAGGTAGCAGTTTTGGCATCTGATCAGCCGTTTAAACTGGGGATGCTTCATAAGTTTTTGAGTGATGCGTGGAAGGCAGGTGCAAATTATGTGATTGTGACCGTACCGGCTTCAACTTTGCGCGACAATGTGTTTTACGGGTTACCAGTACATGTGGCAGCAATGACAAATTTCGTGACCTCTTCACTCAAAGATATGACCGCGGATGAATATTTAGATTCTGAAAAAACCTTATTTGATATGAAACCGGAGATCGTGATACTAAATCACGATGATGTTAATTATGAGACTTTTGCCGAATTTAAGGGCACAAAAGAGACTTTTGTTTATGGACAAACTGGTGGAGATGTAAAAATCTTAAATTCAAAATTATACCCGAAGGGAACTGAAGCAACTTTGTCGATTAAATCAGAGGTAGTGTCAATGGCAACTTTTGTGCCTGGCGAGACGGCAACTTCCTATATGGCTTGTGCAGCGACAATTGCAGAAGCACTTGGAATTAAAACTGAAAAAATTATCGACGGGATTGCAGAATATCTTCCCGAATAAGTTGTTTTGCGACTTTGATATCTTCGAAATCGTGCGGGCCGTCGGCACGAAGAATAGTTTTTTCGTGGCCTTTGCCGAGAATTAAGACTAGGTCGCCTGGTTTAGCGGATTTTAAAGCTAATTTAATGGCTTTTTTGCGATCTAATTCTTTGATAAGATCTTTACCTAGGATTTTACCAGCTTTTTCGGCACCCTCGATAAAACCGGCAGCGATAGCCTCGGGGTCTTCATCGCGAGAATCGTCTTCGGTAATAATAACAAGATCTGAATATTTCGCTAAAATGGTGCCACGTATGGGGCGGGTAGAAGGATCCCGGCGACCAGCACCACCGTGGACAGAGATAATTCTGCCTTTGTGACCCTTAACGGATTCGAAGACTTTCTCGAGAGCGTCTGGAGCATGGGCATAATCCACGATTACCGTGAAGGGTTGACCTTCGTCGATAACATTCATACGACCCTCTACAGAGTCAAGCGACTTGATACCGGCTTCAATTTGTGAATCACCAAGCCCGAGTTTTTTGCCGACCATGGCGGCGGCTAGGGAATTGTAGACATTAAATTCACCTGGGATGTTGGTTTCAATATTAAGCCCGTCGCAAGAATACTTGACTCCAGATACGGTTAACTGAATATTTTTAGCCTGGTGATCACCACTTTTAATGCCGTAGGTAGTAAAATCTCGGGCGATTTTGGTATAGTGTTTGGTAGCTGGATCGTCGGCATTCAAAATACTAAACTCAGCTTTTTTGAATAGTTTACCCTTAGCGTTGCGGTAATTAGTAAGAGTTTTGTGATAGTCAAGATGCTCGTGAGTGAGATTAGTAAAGACCGCTATTTCGATGGGGATACCAAGAGTGCGGAATTCAGCGAGCGCGTGGGAGGTAACTTCAAGGACTAAAAATTCGGCGCCGGTTTTGGCGATTTTAGCAATCCGTTGGTTGAGCGTGAAGGCATCAACGGTAGTCATATGACCAAGTTCAGGAACGAGTTTTCTAACACCCCAAGCTACAGTAGTCATAATGCCGGTTTTATAACCGGCTAAATTCAACATATTCCAAATCATGAAACAAGTGGTGGTTTTACCATTAGTGCCAGTAACACCAATCACTCGAAGTTTTTTGCCAGGGAATTTATACTTGATGCCAGCAAATACGGATTGCGCATAATGATATGGCAAAACGGCTTGATTGTAAAATGGAAGTTTTTCGAGTTTTTCCTTCATATTTACCTATAATGCTTTAACGAATCAATCGGATTTTTTCTGGCAGCTTTGAGGGCTGGATAAATTCCGAAGATGATGCCAACTATAATAGTCGTGACGAAGGTAACAACGATAATCTGCCAACTGATATAAGGCGTAAACGGAGTGATAATGGAAACAAGGAAAGCGAAGACGTAGCCCAAGATAATACCGAGGAACCCGCCTAAAATCGATAAGATAAGAGCCTCAAACATAAATTGAGCGAGGATATTATTAGATGATGCACCAACGGCTTTACGAATACCAATTTCGTGAGTACGTTCGGCGACAGAAACCAACATAATATTCATGACTCCAATACCGCCAACTATAAGCGAAATACCCGCCACGACAGCTAACATGCCGGAAATAATATAAAGGAGAGCACTGGCTGGATGAGTAATTTTGTCACCATAGGCTACGGAGAAATTAGTATCTCCAGAGTTTTTATTAACTAAAGTAGTTTTAATATTCTCTGCCACCGACTCTAAATCGCTAGTAGTAGCAACACGAACATTGATTTGTTGAATCTGTAAGGCACCAACTAACTCATTTAGAACATTAATATCCATAATGAGAGCATTATCAAAATCAACATTGTCAAAATTGATAGATTCGTTAATTTCTTCAAGAACTCCCACCACAATAAATCTTTTGTCGCGGAAAACCAAAGTACGACCAACCGGGTTGGAAGTATTAAACAGGAGTAGTGATAATCTGTGCCCAACAACTACTGAATTATCTTTGTTTTTATCGGTAATAAATGAGCCGTAGCGAAGGGTGAGAGGCTCGATCGTAGTGAAGCTAGGCGTAGTGCCAAGAATGGTAGTCGATTCGATAACATTATCTCCTTCTGTAATAGTATTGGAAGAAAGCGCAATAGGTGCGGCGGCGGAAACTTGGCTGAGTTTTGAAATAGTATCAGCGTCAGAAATAGTAAGGTTGCTTTTTTGGAAAGAATTAGACGAGGTAAGCTCTTCAATAATAGAAGTCATTGAGTCTTTCGTGGTGTTAGGGCGAACAACAATAAGATCGGAACCAATATCGGAAACTTCATCAGAGATAAGTTGAGAAATGCTGCCAGTGAGAGAAAGAATTAAAATAATACTAGCAATACCGATAGCAATACCAAGGCAGGTTAAGAAGGAACGCGTGCGATTTTCCTTGATGGAAGTGCGCGCTAATCTAAAATGAGTACGGAACAATAAAGACATTATTTTTTCCTCCTGCTGCGGTGTTTACGTTTTTTAACTTTGACCTCAATAGGTTGGGGTAAGTTGTGGTCAGCAACGGTCTTAACATCAGTATCAATCTGACCATCAAGCATATTAATGACACGCGTAGCATATACAGTTAATGCTGGATTATGCGTCACCATAATAATGGTGTTTCCTTCTTCATGGATAGCCTTCAATTCTTCCATAACGATATTGGACGAGCGAGAATCTAGATTACCAGTAGGCTCGTCGGCAAGAATAATTTCTGGGTCAGAAACGATAGCGCGAGCAATGGCGGCACGTTGCTGTTGTCCACCAGAGAGTTGAGACGGTAAATAGTACTCTTTTTCTTGAAGATGAAAACGACGTAAAGCTTCTGAAGCATTTTTAAGACGTACAGTACGCGGCTGATTAATATAAACTAGGGGAAGCGCAACATTTTCGAGCGCAGATAAATCTTGAATAAGATTAAAGTTCTGAAAAATAAAGCCAATTTTTTTGGCACGTAAACGGGCTTGACGGCGGGCTGAAATACCGGCGACGTCTTCGCCGTTTAAAGTGTATTCACCGCTTGTAGCACGGTCTAAAAGACCAATAATGTTAAGCAGGGTAGTCTTGCCACAACCAGACGGACCCATAATCATAATAAACTCACCACGTTTGATAGTGAGATCAAAATCTTTTAATGCAAAAGATTCTGTGTCGCCATAACCATAGCGCTTAGTGAGCCCTTTTAGCTCGATAATGTTTTCGTTCATTGCTCCCTTTTCTTTTTGGCGGAAAGGACAAGATTCGAACTTGCGAACGGGTTGCCCCGTCACACGCTTTCCAAGCGTGCGCCTTCAACCACTCGGCCACCTTTCCGTCCCCTTTATTTTAGCGCGATTTTGCGATTGTGACAATAAGAAAGTGCGCTGGAAATAGCAAAAACAGCTAAACAAAAAATAAGTAAAACTAAGGGGAGAAAAATCAGTTGACCGCCAAAAGTAAGTCCATAGAAATCTGGCCAATTTTCCAAAATCACGACATTAATGATATATGGGATTGCATAGATCGCTGGTGGCAAGATTGAAAGAATGCGAGACTTGAGGGTGAGTTTGGGTTTATCGGTAAAGAAAATAAGTGTAATTGCTGCAAGGATTGGGTTAAAAAAATGAAAGAAAAACATTGGGCCGGCAAGCATGTCAAAATAATTACGCCCTCGCATAGCACGGATTGGAGCAAGAAAAAAGATGACCGTAAGACAAGTCAACATGGCCGAGCTAGCTGCAATAAGGTACCAAGTGCTAAGAGATTCTGGTAATGGATGGTGCTTTAAAAGGGAACGAATACCGAAGACGGTAGCAACACTGGCAACAATGCCAAGTAAAATGTTGCTTTCTACCGTAAAAGTCACAATATAAAACCATCCTACTCGTTCACCGGTATCAACTTGCCCGGCAACTGTGCCTCTAGTTAAGGTAAAGTAGGTTACAATAATGGTAGAAATAAAGAGAAAAGCGTTAATTAATGTAAATATTAGCTTTTTGTTCATATTTATAATGATAACACAACTAAGTTTTCGATATGTGGTGTACGCGGGAAAAAGTTAAAAGTTTTAATTTGTTCGATTTTATAGAATCCTAAGAGCGACTTAATGTCTCGAGCTTGAGTAGCAGGGTTACAGGATAAATAGATGATTTTTGGTGGTTTAATTTCTAAAAGACGATTAATTAGTTTGGTTTCGCAACCGGCGCGAGGTGGGTCAAGAATGATTGTAGTGTCGGGTGCGATATAGTCTGTGACCTCTTCGGATTTAGCCAAGATGGCAAGAATATTACCGCTCCGGACCACGTCGTTTTTCTCTGCTGCCAAGCCATCATCAATTCGGACTCGCTCGCTCCGGCCCATCGTTATGGGCGGAGCTTCGCTCTTTCCGCTCCTCGTTAGTCGCGTAGGGTCCTCATTGATAATGCCTTGGCAATTACGAACCAACTCGGCGTAGGCGGATTTGTCGCACTCGACGAGAGTGAGGCGTTTATCGCGGGCGACGGAGAGTCCAATAGTGCCGACGCCGGCATAAAGATCTAATACTTTATCAGTAGTAATATATTTTTTTATTTCTTTTAGGGCGAGTTCGTAGACCGGGAGATTAATTTGAAAAAAACCGTTTGGCGAATAAGAGTATTCATGGTCTAAAATTTTATCAGTGAGGTTTTTAAAAGCAGGGTGAGGTTTACCATTTTCAAAGAGACCGCCGGAAATCTGGCCAGCTTGATTACACCGAAAAAGAAGAGATTGATATTTGCGAGCTTCTTCGCCACGGCTGTTTAAATCTGTAACTATTTGCTTAGCGGCGGTAAAAATTTCAGGACGCTCAATAGAAGAATTTGTAATTGGCACTTTGGCGTGAGAACCACGAACATGGAAAGCAAGTCTTATCTTTGAAGTAGCTTGATCCCAGTAAAGGGCATATTCCATTTTATTGCGATAAAGATAAGGGTTGCCATCTGTAATGATTCCTGGTTTATTAATTTCGATTTGGTGCTCACGGAAAATTTCTACAACTAAATCTTGTTTTAGGGACAACTCATAGTCATAATTCATAATTTGCCACGGAGAAGTCGAAAGATAACACCAATCTTTGGGGCTAATCCGGTGAGGGGACTGGTTCGCGACCTTTGTAGCAATAGCTCTTTCAAAACTAGATTTGATCTTGGTGGTTTGGTATTCCGTAACGGTTTCACCTGGTAAAGCATTCCAGAAGAAAATCTTCTTCCCGTTTTTGGTGGTGCCTAATGCCTCGCCACCTGGTATAATCTTGTCCACTCTAACCATGGTTTATATTATATCAAAAATATGTTATAATTAATATATGTCTGCAGAAGAAGTCTTGAGGGCTAATGAAAAGAGTGCGCTGGGAGAACACCAGTTTGTTTCACGTGTAACCGGTAAAATATCTGGGCAAGGCTCTAAGGGTAAATTTGGGGCGGCGGTATTTATTACATTAATATTGGCAGTGTTTTTGGTGTTTTTTAATTCTGGAAATATGATACCATCGGTAATATCAGATCGGTTAATTGAAGAAACGGATGTACAATACGCTGACGCGGTAGAGAGTAAAATTTTGGTATTCCAACAAGCTTTGGCGACGGGTGATGTACCAGCTAATACGGCAGAACTACTAAAAAAAGAAGGTGTTTTGGTAGGATATTCCCAAGATGGTGATTTTATTGAAACAAATCAAAATGAACAGGGATTAAGTTTAAAAATTGATCAAAAAAATATTTCTGCTGATGAATTTGTAGGGGTGGTAAATAGCGACGTACAACTTTATGATGCTTTTACTAAAGCTACTTATAGTAGGGCGGCTTATTATTATGACGATTCGGCAAATCAAGTATTTAAAAAATTAGGAACAAACCGAAATAATTACACAAAAAATTCAAACTTTGATGATGTAATGACTAGGGTTGTGGGGGAGGGAAGCGATATTGATGTAAATAGTGTAGCGTTAATGGAAAAAGAAGTTGAAGAAAATGGTGAGACGAAAAAAATAACTTACTACGATACTGTCGGTGGCAGTATAGATTCTAAAAATGCAGTGGCGATTGATTTTGTGAACGCGGTGGGTGATAAAAATACGGCTGGAGACAGTGAAACAGCCACTTTGAATGCTGCAAATACAATAAATGTGGCTGATACGATGTCAAAAGAGCAAAAGTCGAGCTCACTGTTTTTGGCTTTTATGGAAAATATTAGCAAGATGAAAGCTGGAGAAGGAAACGAATCGAAGATAAATGACGCGATGAATTATTTATACAGCAAGGAGAGGGTTGAGGTTGTAGATATTGAAACTGGCGAGATAATCGAAGTAGAGGGAAGTATGGTGGAATCGCCGAGTATGTACGCAGTTCTATCTGGTGAGCGGATAGACACTAATAAAGTAAAAAACTATGCTTCGGACCGGGTTTTAAAAACGGTAGAAAACCAAGTTGGCGCGGAAACTAGTGATGATGTGATATCTGGGTCAGTAGCGTCCGCCAGCTCAAAATTACGTGGATCAATTGGGCGTTATATTAGTGGTGGAGCCGGAGCATCAAATGAGGTATTGGCCGTAGTCGCTCCTACGGTGTCGGGGTCCTTGATAAACAACTCTTTTGGCGATATTAAAGGTATAAGTGGTGGTGAGATGTTGGTAGAAGGCGCTGTGAATGTAGGAAAGGAACTAGCAAAGGCAAGTGGGGCAACGGCTGGTGATGCTGAGGCAGTGAAAGCTTATGCTAAACTAAATTTAAACATATTAGCTCTTGATGCGGCCGCTGATAGAATGAATAGGAGCCCCTTTGATATTACTTCTAAAAATACTTTTCTTGGGTCGATAGTTTATAAATTGGCAATTGCAGCAAATAGGCCTGGTTCTCTATTCAGTAACTTTTCTACAATGTCTAGGGTGGTGGCCAGTTCAATCGGGGCACTACTTCCAGTGACCTATGCAGATGATGAAGCAGAGGCATATCTTGCAAATTTCGGCGATTGTAAGACAATTGGGAGGATCGGGGCGGTGGGCTCGGCTGGTTGTTCGATGATAGCGACTTTTGATACATCGACGCTTGAGAATACCTTTAGTGATCCTGGGTTTATTGCCTTCGTAGAAGCTAATACTACTCTAAATAACGGTACGAGGACAATTAATCAAAATTCTGTTTTGGCTGATTTTATTAAATTTAATAATGAGAGACAAACTCCTGTCGGCGTGACAGATGGCGGAATTTTAAGCGCTATTAATAGTGGTTCACAATCAGTGGGATTCTTGCCAGACATTTTAACTATGATAAAAGGCTTCCTTAGTTCATCGGAAAGTAATAAAAGGATTGCTTCTGGTGAGGCGTTTGTGAATTCGAGCACTAATGGTGATTGGCAAACTTATAAGTATGCACAAAGATATGTGTCGCTCGCGCGAGCCACGGCGGCGCTTCGACAATATGATGGTGACGAGACGGCTTATAGTAATTTGAGATTTTTCGAAGGCGCCGAAAATCCTGTCATAGCTTTCTTGCATAATTATTACAGTTTAGCTAAAGACTAACTTTTTCAACACTCGTAATAATAACTTGGTGGTCTTTAAAGTTTTTGATTAGACACTTGCGACGAGCGTTGTCTAATTCGGAAAAAACATCATCAAGAAGTACGATGGGTTTTTGATGAAGTTTTTCGTAAATCAAGTTCGCTTCAACAAATTTGAGGGCTAAAATAATGGAGCGGGTTTCGCCTCTTGAGGCAGAACCGTCGGCTAAACGATTATTGAAGAAGAATTCAAAATCATCACGGTGTACACCAAAATTAGTGTGGCCAAGATATAAATCTTTGTGAAAGTTTTGTTCAAGCATGTTTAAATAGAAGTTTTCAGTATCCTTTTTGACCTCTGTTTTATAATGTAAGGTGATTTCGTCGTCGTTTTTAGCGATAGAAGAATAGGTTTGATTTAAGGTTTGGTTGATTTTTTCTGTAAATTCTTGGCGAAGCGTAAAAATACGGACGCCATATTTAGTAAGAAGTAAATTCCATGGAAAAAGATCAGAAGTAGATAGGTTTTCCGTCTTCAGAAGCTCGTTTCGTTGATGGAGTGCTTTGTTGTATTTAGAAATAAGATTATTATATTCTTCGCTAACCTGTCCAAAAAGACGATCGAAATAGTCGCGGTGGCGAGACGGAGAACCACCAATGAGGTTAAGGTCGGATGGTAAAAACAAAATGATTGGATATTTGTTTTTCTTAGGGAGACGATGGGTTTTTTTATCAAGAATAATAAAGGTTTTGTTTTTGCCATCGAAGGTGGCGGTGCTTTTTTCACCATTATAATATTCGATTTCAATGCGATAAAAATCAGCGTCGTGTTTAATGATTTCTGAATCGACAGAACGAAAGCTTTTCCCGCGAGTTAAAATGTAAATTGCCTCTAAAACTGAGGTTTTGCCACAGCCGTTTTTACCAAGAATTAAAGTAGTGTCTTTATTGCAGTCTAGGTGGTACTCGGAGTGGTTTCGGAAATTAGTAAGTGAAATAGTTTTTATTATCATGAGTTAAGTGGCATTATGATATGAGTATAATCTTTACTCTTTTTATTACGGAGAAGAATTGGTGAAATACGGTTGGAAAATTCAAAGATAATATCTTTTTCTTGTAAGACATTTAGTGCATCCATTAAGAAACGAGAATTTATAGTAACTTTGCCTTCTTCTTTAATTTCGGTTTCTATAACGGAGTCATTTTCACCAAGTTCACTGGCGACAGCTTTAACTGAGAATATGCTTGGTTTTTTAGTTTCACATACAATAGAGCCACTTACATTACGTGCAAAAAGTGCAGCTAATCTAGTAACACGAGTAATCTCTTCACGGTTTAGTTCAAGTTTAATATTATTATCCTTTGGGATAAGGCGTTTATAGTCTGGGAAACTGGCATCAATAAGCTTTGAAATAATTTCAATTTCACCTAATCTAAAGCGAACTAAATCATCATTAAAGGAAATTTCGATTTCTTCCATCTCATCATTGATAACTCTTAGGACTTCCTGGAGTGAACTCGTTGGCACTATTACATTGATTTCACTTTGGACGTCTTTAATGAGCTTTTTCTCAGCTAGACGATAGCCGTCGGTGGCAGCAATAGCTAAAGTTTTACTATCTGTATTAAAATATACACCAGTGAGGGCTGGGCGGGTAAGGTCATTAGAGCTCGCAATAATTACTTCGGAAACTCCAGCCTTGAAGTCTTCTATGCCCATTTTAAATATAACAGCGTTTTTCTCATTAATCTCTGGTAGTTCCGGAAAGTCATCTGCCAAAGTGCCATTAATAGTTGAAGTATATTTACCAGATGAAATAGTAATCCTAGTATCTTTAGCTACGATTTTTACTTTTTCTTCTTTTGGGAGGTTAGAAACAAACTCAGCAAGGAGTTTCGCGGGGACAGTAATAACTCCGTCTTTTGAATTAGAAACTGGAAGGAAGTCGACAATAGCCATATCTAGATTAGTGGTAACGAGAGAAACTTTTTTATTATTAACCCGAATTAAGACATTATTAAGAACCGGTAAAGTAACTTTACCTACCGCGATACGACTAATATTGTTTAATGCCTTAGAGAGTTTTTCTTGTGCAACTTCAATTTCCATTTAAATCCTTTCTAATAAATTATTAATAGTTATAGTAATAGGCTTGGTGGAAAAGTGGAAAAGGTTTGGGGTGAATAGGGGATTAATAGTTGTGAATAAAGCTGTGTGAGTTATGGAAAAAGTTTGTGGAGAAATGATAGTTTTACACGTAAAAATTTTTATAAAAAGTTGTTCACAGAGTTTTACAAACTTTTTTCGCTGGTTGTTAAACAGGTTTTTACACAGAATTTCCACATTTTTAGCCATAAATTTTCTCCTTGATTTCCTCAATTTGGTCACGGAGGATGAAATTAAGTTTAAGATCTGTTTCGATTTTTTTAATACCATGCATAACTGTAGTGTGATCTTTAACCCCGACCTCAGTGGCTATTTTAGTGGTGCTCATAGAGAGCTCTTTAGATAATAAAAACATAGCTACTTGGCGGGCGGTTTTAATGTTGGAAACTCTAGACTTACTACAAAGCTCTTTTGGGGAGAGTTGGTAGTATTTAGCGACCTTTTCAACGATTTGTTTACTAGAGACAGGGCGGAGCTTAGATGTTTTATTGATACTTGCGGCACCATTATGAATGAGTTCTAGTGGAGTGAGGCCACGAACCTCAGACATAAGGAGTATGGTAGATAGCTCGCCTTCAAGGTCACGGATATTAGTATTAATATTTTCAGCAATATACTCGATAGCTTCTGGTTCAATTTCGGCCCCCATGAGTTCAGCCTTGGTTTTAAGGATAGCGCATTTATCTTCAAATTTAGGGAGCTGAAGATCGAAAGCACCAGCCCAGGTAAGACGGGTAGCGAGACGCTCGTCGACGGTTTTAATTTGGGATGGGAGACGGTCTGAGGTGATAATGATTTGTTTGTTGAGTTGGTAAAGGTCGTTGAAAATATTAAAGAACTCTTCTTGGGATTTTTCTTTGCCGACGATAAACTGAAAGTCATCGATAATCAGACAATCGAGTTTCTCGAATTTACGATTAAACTCGCGACCTCTACCGTTCTGGATAGCATCAATAAAATCTGAATAAAAGTGGGAAATTGGTGTGTATAATATTTTATAATTTGGATTACGTCTTAAGAGCTCATTACCGATGGCTTGAACAAGATGGGTTTTGCCAAGACCGGGGCCACCATATAAGAAGAATGGATTATAGCGGGTGCCCGGGGTGTCAATAATGCTTTTAGCGGCGGAAAAAGCGAGATCATTATTGGAGCCAACGACGAAATTTTCGATAGTATATTTGCTATTAAGACCATTACTAGATTCAGCGTGTTTTTTAATTGGTTTAATATCTTTAATTAAGCTGTCAGCTGTGATTTCACGGGGGCGAATTTTAGATTTAGAGCTAGACTGTACTTCAAAGTCGATAGTTTTGACATTAATATTGTTTTTAGTGAGTGCTTCGGTAATGATGTCCAAAAACCGGGTACGGAGTTGTTTGACATAAAAAGAGTTTTTGACACCTATGACAATATAGCCATTGTTGTTTGAGAGAAGGGAAGTGTCTTGAAACCAAGTAGAGAAATTGGCTGGAGAAACTTTTTGCTCAATTTCCGCTAGAGCATTTTCCCAAACGTTATACATTAAACCTCCTTTTGAGATAGTATAGCATGAGAAGCGGAAGTTTTCCACAGGAAATATAGATAAAAAAGTATTGTATAATATATTTTTTGAAAAACAGGGGCGAAAATTTCCACAAGAAAAATTTTCCCTCGGTGTGGATGTGGAAAACAGCTTGAAAATTGTGGAAAAATGAGGT
Organism: Candidatus Saccharimonadota bacterium; assembly: GCA_017431105.1. GTDB lineage: Bacteria > Patescibacteriota > Saccharimonadia > Saccharimonadales > Saccharimonadaceae > Nanosyncoccus. The sequence continues at coordinate 129,639 of JAFRLS010000034.1, forward strand.
ATACTATAACAAATATTTGAGAAAAATTAAATATTAAGGAATAATATGCCAAAGAGAACATACCAGCCACATAAGCGTCAACGTAAAGTTGAGCACGGTTTCATGAAGAGAAACGCCACGAAAAACGGTCGCAAAGTTTTGGCTCGTCGCCGATTAAAAGGACGTGCAAGACTAACAGCTTAAAATGAGCCCTAAGGGGCTTATTTTAGTATATAATATATAGTATGTTGAGTAAAAAATATCGGTTTCACTCACGTGGAGGAGTGAGATATGTTTACCAAAAGGGAAAGACGGTTCGTAAACCGAAGATGTCGTTAGTTTTTGTGGAAAATGAGCGAAAATATACGAGATTTGCGGTGGTAATTTCTAAAAAGGTGATGAAAACCGCGGTGGGGAGAAACCGAATACGCCGAAGAATTTACGAGGTTTTAAGAAAAAACATTAAGTATATACCAAAAGAGATGGATTATGTTTTTGTGGTATTTTCAAAGGACGTGATAGAAATGCCACTAAATGAGCTAGAGAAGCTATTAGGGGAGCTAGTCGCCGAAGCTAAAGTGTGTTATAATAAGGAGAATAAATGAAAGATTTGAGTGTGAAAAAAGTTGTAAGTTGGTCTTTGGTGGTGGCTTTTATTGCTGGCTCGATTGCTACTGGTGGGCCATTCAATTTAATTGATCTAATCGTAGTGCGACCAATAGTTAACATACTATTTGTGATATTTAATTTAGTACACGACTTTGGTTTAGCAATTATTATCTTCACGATTTTAGTAAAACTTTTAATGTTGCCGTTAACGAAGCGCCAATTAAAGCAGACGCGATTAATGCGGAAGCTTCAGCCAGAGTTGACACAGATTCGTAAAAACTGCAATGGTAATAAACAATTAGAGTCACTCCAGACAATGGATCTTTATAAAAGATATAATGTAAAACCATTTGCTTCGATTTTGACTTTGATAATTCAGCTTCCAATCTTTATTGCAATCTTTTCAGCAATTAGAGTAATTGCGACACCATTACCTCAAGACAACCTAATGAATAGAGCTTATGATATTATAGCTTACGAAGGTTCTGAGATTGCCAGCCTAGAAGAAAAACAAACAGCGTATTTAGCGGATTTGGCGAACAATGAAATTCCAGCCGAAGAGAAGGTAGAATATGATTTTCATCCGCAGCTATTTGGCGTGATTAATATGAGCGCTAAAGCGAGCGACGTAATTAACCCGACCAAGTTTAGTTGGAGTGCGGTGTTTATGTTGGTCTGTGCGATAGCGGCGGCTATGGCGCAATATTTTGTAACAAAACAGCAGATGCCTTCTGGTAAAGCTGATAAGAGTAAAAAGTTCCGTGATTTAATTAAAGAAGCTAAGAACGGTAAAGAGATTGATGATAGTGATATCAATAGCTTAACAACTGGTCAAATGTCTAAGATGATGCCACTAATGATGTTTATTATTATGATAAATTTGCATGGTGCGTTGGCATTTTACTATTTCCTTAGTAACATGATTACTATTTTCCAGCAGAAGGTTATTTATGCGAAAATGCGTGACGATATGGATGACGCGACAGATAAGGCGGTGATTAAGGAATTAAAAAAGATTCAAGAAGCTAAGGTGGTAGAAAATAAAAAAACAGGAACAAAAATAACAAGAATCTCCGCGAAAGATATTAAAAAGAAAAGGAGATAATAATGAATAAAGATGAATCAATAAGATTCGCGGCAAAATATTTAGAAGATTTGCTGAGTTTCTTTGGCATAAATGTGGCTGTGTATTCAACTATAGACGATGAGGTAATCCAGCTTTCAGTACCATCTACGTCGCTCAACTCTCTTTTGATTGGGCGTAATGCGGATAATTTGAGGGCTTTGCAGCATATAGTCTCGATGGCGCTTGTAAACAGAGGCGCTGAGGTAACGCGTGTGAATGTAGATGTAGCAAACTATAAACGCCAAAGAGCAGAGAGAATTGAAGAAAAGGCAGAGGGATGGATTCGTAAAGTACGCGAAACTGGTGAGCCGATGGAAATTAACCTGAATGCTGCAGATAGGCGCGTAGTGCATAAGTTGGCGCAGGACTATTCGGATATTAATACCCACTCTGAAGGGGAGGGTAGAGATAGAAAATTGATTATTAGCAAGATTTAAATTAATTATTTAGAGCTTCTTCTGTTTTTTCAGGGGAAGGACCGAGGATAATAACAAAGTCGTAGTCGCGCGTAATGGATTCTGGGGCTTCAGAAATAGACTTGAAATGTGCATTATTGTAAAACTTTTCTAGCATATCCTTAGTGCCTGGTTTGTTGCCATTGCCATAAATGGTATAGTCGTCTTTAAATTCGATGCCCTCTGGAGCGTTGTCGATATTGGCAACATAGTATCCAGCTTCAGTGAGTTTGTCGCGTTCAGTAGAGGCGAGGCCGGCCGTGTCGGTAGCGTTGAGTATAATGATAGAAGGTTCTTCATAGACACGTGGGTCGTTGCTGAGATGGGTAGCAACATAATCTTGTATATCGTCGTAATTGCCAACACCAGCACGTGGGAATACGTAAGAGATGCCATTATCAAGAGTGCCGGTAGTCATAAAATATATATCATTGGATGGGTCGTAGAGAGAAAGTTGGCGCATGTTGTCAAAATCGAAATCGAAGGTGAGATGGGCTAGCGATTTCATTTCGTTGATAGAAAAGTTGGTGCGAAGATTGTCGCCGAGAGCAGAGGCAAGATCAATAAAATCAGTGATGGACAGGTTTTTTTCAAAAATTTTATCTTTAATGCCAATGAGAATTTTTTGTTGGCTAGCACCGCGGGAAAAATCACCGCCCATAGTGCCATGCCTAGCACGAGAAAGACCGAGGGCTTCTTCACCATTAAGCGTATAAGTGACTCCGGCTTCATAAACAGCGCCAGTCCACCAATCATCATCGATATCTTCATCTAAGGTGACATTGATACCGCCTAGGATATCAACGATAGAAACGAGTGCTCCCCAGTTGACGTGGGCATAATATTGAAAATCTACACCAAGAATATCGCCAACTTCATACATAAGAGCTTTTGCAGCGTTACTTTCTTCTTCGGCAGAGATATCATAACCGCCGCCATTACACCAGTATACTTCATTGATTTTGCCAGTAGCGGTACAAGCGGTAAAAGTCTTAAGGTCACGTGGGAGGGAAAGCATAGCAATATCACCGGTATCCTGGTTTAAGCTAATCATCATAATAGAATCAGTAAGTTGGGCGCCATCGTGGGTGCCGTTACCTTCGTCGCCAGACATATCGTAACCGCTGGTACCAAAAGCCAAGATGTTAGTACGACCGTTAGCGTCGGTCTTAAGCGGGTCGTAGGTAGGTTCAATGAATTTAATAAGATCAAGAACATTGCCTTGGCCTCCGGTGATTTTGGCAATAATATCATTACCCCAGAAAACTGCCCAACTGACTAGGCCGATAAGAGCTAGAACAACTATTAATAAAATAGTAGTAACAATGCGCCGGGTTTTTGAAGGTTTCTTTTTTTCTGATTTTTTAGATTTTTTCTTATCTTTTTTGGAAACTTTGGTAGCCTTCAACTCGCCAGTTGATTCGTCGAAATCAAAAGCCTGAACTGGCTTTAAGAAATCCTCGACTTTTTGTTCACGGGTTTTTGATGGCTTGGTTGGCTTAGCTGGGTCTGTTTGGCTATCAATTGGTTCTGGAGTTGAAATGGGAAATGCCTCTTGAGCTTCTGGTATAACTTTAGGTTCTTCTGAGACTATTTCAGGTTTTTTGGCAACAACTTTAATTTTTTTAGCAGGGGATTTTTTCTTGCTTGGATGAGAAACTGGACGCTCTGAGGCATCGCGAATAGTAAGCCCATCGATTGATTTATTTTTCTTCATTATTTATAATTATAGCATAATGAAAGTTAAACTTACAAAAAAACAATTAGCAGTTTTGGACTTTTTGCAGGATTTTACAGAGGAAAAAGGATACTCACCGTCTTATCGGGAAATTCAGGCCGGACTAGGACTTTCATCAGTTTCAGCGGTCGCAGAACACATTGATAATTTAGTTAATAAGGGGGTGATAAAAAAAGTGCCTGGTGCGGCAAGATCATTGGAAATCTTAGACTACAAACATGAAGAGACGGTAGGTTTATTTAAAACAAAAATGTTAGATTGCTCGGATGAAGAAAAGAAAATTTTAGATCAAGCGGCTGAAATTTTGGGCATAGATGTAGAATAGTTGAAATTTTCTCCAAAATTGTTATGATTGTATTAGGAGAATTGTCAGATGGCGCAAAGAAGAAGGCGTAAAAATAGGCGATGGCTTGGTAAAATATTGTTTTTGATGTTGATAATTCTGGCTGGAGTGGTGTGTTTTTTTGTCTGGGACGGCTATTTTAGAGACAAGGGCACGGATGCGCCAAAAGAGACGGGAAATTTTTCGGAGGAAGTTGTACAAACGACAGAGAAAGAAACATCAGAAAAGACGGCTGAAGTAATAGAAAAAGAAGAAATAAAACAATATGAAGGTGAAGACCCGAATGAAGCTAATGATTTAACTGGCGTAGTAACTTATGCGGGGGTGGTGGGTGACGAATTGGTAATTAGGGTAAATATTGACCAATATTTAGCAAGCGGTAGCTGTGAACTATCTTTATTGCAAGATGGCGCGGTGGTTTATAGTGATACGGTGGAAATTATAGATTCGGCTTCAACGGCGACTTGTGCTGGATTTAATGTACCGGTGAGTAGTTTAAATGATGGGGAAATTGGGATTAGAATAGAATTAGACGCAAATGGTAAAAAAGGCATGATTGCTGGGGAGGTGAGGATTTGATGTGGGCCGAAAAGTGCGTAAGAAATGAAGTTGGGAAAAGGCGGGTGAGACGCCGAGATTTTAGAATAAGATTTTTTGTGCTGGGTGTGTTTGCGGCGGTTTTTTTCTTTACATTTTTAACACAAAGTTTTAAGAAATTAGATGAAGAAGTGGGCGCGGCAAGCCTAGCGAATTTTGATCCGGGATATATTATGTCGGATTACCAAATGGGGAATTACAATTCGATGAGCGAAGCAGAAATACAGGCGTTTTTAACAGCGAAGAATTCTTGTCCAAACACGAATTATGATGCGTATTTACAACTGTCGGCAAACACGAGATATAAATGGCACTGGAAAGACGGGCATTTTGTGTGCTTGTCGGAAGAACTATTTGGTGACGGAGAAGTGATTGGGTCTGGTGATACGGCGGCACATATTATTTGGCAAGCGGCGCAAGATTATAGGATTAATCCACAAGTTTTGTTGGTTCTCTTACAAAAGGAGACTGGCTTAATAACGGATACTATACCAAATGATGGCGATTATCGTAAGGCGACTGGGTATGGTTGCCCAGATACAGCCCCATGTTCATCGCAGTATTATGGGTTTAAAAACCAGATAAGAAAGGCGGCAGCGTTGTTTAGAACCGTGCTGGATGGTGGATGGACGAATTATCCGTTAGGTGAAAACTATGTACAATATAACCCAGATCCAGGTTGTGGGGGTTCGGTAGTAAATATTAGGTCGCTAGCGACTTCGGCTTTGTATCGCTATACGCCATATCAACCAAATGCAGGGGCCTTAGCGGCTGGGTATGGGACAGCATATTGTGGAGCATATGGGAACCGGAATTTTTATCTGTATTTTGAAGATTGGTTTGGGGGGATAAAAGATGAGACGGTAAGGTATGTAGCGCTGAATACACCGAGGTACATGGAAGTTAAAGAAACAACGAATAGAATTGATCCTAGAAACGGTGAAATTGTCGACGAGATTGCCGGAGGGAGAATTTTGAAGTTTATGACTAAAACCACTTTGAAAGATGGTAGATCGTGCCTTAGGACTGAGTTTGGTACAAAAAACAAAGAAGATATTTGTATACCTTTTGAATATTTAAAGAATGTGGAATTAAAACCTGATGAAGATTTTGAGAGCGGCAAAAAAATCATAAAGGCTGGTGCCAAAAAAGTCTTTATTCGGGCGGAAGAGGTGATTGCTACTTATGAAAAGCAGCTAATAAGGGAAATAGCTGCAAAAATAGAATTTAACGGGAAGACGTATTATATAACAGAATTTGATTGTGGAAGTTTAGAGTATGGATTCGAGGAAGCGGACGTGGAGGACGTACCGGAGTATCAAAACCTAGACGATGTTAAGATGATGACTTTAAAACAGGATTCCGATAGAATTGATCCGATTACTGGTGGCTACTACAGTGCATTATCCAAGGGTAATGTTTACAAATTCGCCTCAATGATTGTAGTTGATGGGCTAGAGTATTATAGAACGGAGCACAATACGGTAAACAATATAGAAGCGGCGGTCTTAGGTGATGATTTGGTGGAGGTGAACTTTGTAGATTTTAGTGAGCCGAGGTATATGAGGCTAAAAAATCAAACAGAAAGGATTAATCCGGCGACTGGCGAAGTTGTGGATGTTTTGCAGAAAGGTAGAGTGATTAAATTCACAACGAAGATTTTAATAAACGACAGGTGGTATTATAGGACGGAGCACAATACGCTAAACAATCTTTGTATGGTGATTGATGCTGAGGACGTTGAAGAAATAGAACAGTAATATTATTTTATTTTCTTGCCGAGATATCTTTTTACGGAATGGACGAGTAATTTGGTGGCGCGTTTGACGCCGGGGTTTTTGTTTTCTTCAGACTCGGCAGCGATTTTCTCAAGTTTGATGAGCTCATTTTTTAAATATTCGACGGCGTGATGTTCGTGATAGGCGTCACTAACCGAATTGGTGAGAAATTCAATCAGGGATAAATCATTGCGTAGCTTATCAAGAGTGGTATTGTCTAAATATGATTTTTGGGAATCATATCCAGTATAAGCGGAGCAGGTTTTTACGAGTTCGTCGCGAAGCTTGGTGAAGGTAGTAGGGTTTTTGAGCGGTCGATCAAGACTGATAGTTTTGTCCTTGATAAAAGATTCTTCGGTATAATGATTTGCTAAATCAATAAGCCCAGCATAGCGGGCAGGCTCTTTCCCGGAAATAGCAATTACTGGAGTGCCGAGGGCGAGGCCGGGCAAAATTACATGGAGTTTGGTGGTAATGATACAGTGTGCTGATTGGTAAAGTGTAAGCCAATATTGGGCAAGTTTAAAACGAACTTCATTAGAGGGGCTACCTGAATGCAGAGTATCAAGTCGGATGATGGGGCGCTTTGTGCGACTTTTAATTTCCTGGTATAGTTCATCGCTGATGCCGGCAGCTAAAATAAAATTGGATTTTTTGACGTTTTTGTCTGGAAGCAAGGTCAATGTGAGACAGCCAGAAAAATAGGACGGGATACCGAGCGACTGAAGATATTCATAAGTTGATAAATCTCGTGCACCGACGGGGGTGAATTTCTTGAGGAAATCGACGCTTTCTTGCGAGCTAAAAAGTTTAGTAGAGCCGTTTCTACTATTAATATGAATGGAAATAAGTAATGGCTGTAGTGACGGGCTGAAAGGTGGCCAATAAGATTTGCCGTCTTTGATTGAGGGGTCGAGGTACCAACCGTTCATGATGATTTTGATTTTTTGTTTGGTTGGTGGAACTGTATCGTCAATATTGTCGCGGTTAATGTAATAATCTACTCTTGGCAAGAAACGTTTTGCGGCAAGAGATTGGATTTCGTCGCCGATATTTTGTGTATCGTAGCAGAATAAGCCATATTTAACTTGTGTTGTCATTATATTTATAATTGTAGCATATCTGATAGGCAAAATATCAATATGATATAATATAGCATATGGGAAATAATATGTGTCTTTCGGTAGTTGTTACCGCCCATAATGAGGGGCTGGTTATACATAAAACCATGAATAGTGTTTTTGCGGCCTTAGAAAATGTTAAGAAGGCTGGCTATACTTATGAGATTATTGTGCATATAGATAATGGCGATGAAGAGACAAAACAATATTTTGATAGATATAAGAATCGCAAAAATTTTCGGGTGTTTGAAAATAATTTTGGCGACACGGGGCCTTCAAGGAATTTTGCTTTAAGTAAGGCGAATGGGGAGTATGTAGCATTTTTGGATGGTGATGATCTGATTTCGGATAATTGGTATTTGAATGCTATAGAAACGCTGGAAAAATCCGATGAAGAAATCGTAGTGCACCCAGAAGCGATTTTAACATTTGGTATAGAACAGCCAAATATTCTTACTATTCAGAAGGACTCGCTTGGAATTAAAGACGACACACTGGTGCTAATTGGCGAAAATAAGTGGTGCTCGGTACTAGTTGCTAAAAAAGACACTCTGCTGAAGGTGCCATATCGTGCACTTGGTAGTGGTTATGGACACGAGGACTATGTTTTTAATGTTGAAGCGTTGGAGAAGGGAATATTGCACAAAGTGGCAAGTGGCACGGTGTTATTTTATCGCCGGACAAATAATTCGAGACTTGCTTCTGGGAATCGAAATAATGTAGTGATTCCGTATATGGAGTTTTTCGCTTTTGAAAATATTAAAAAGATAGGCGCGAAGACTGTACAGAAAAATAAGAAAAGGTGGCTGAAGGATTATGGTTATAAAACTTATAAAAAAATGCGCGATAATGAAAAGCTGAATAGGTTTATAACTCCGGTTGCTAAAGTTGCCTTAAGAGTTTTAGAAGGTGGACAGTCTAGGAATAGAAAGAAAATTCCAAGGTATGTTTTGGATGAGTGGGCTAAAATAAATCAAATAGATTCCCAACTTTATCCGTATAAGGATGTTCTAGATAGAGTAGGGATATATGATCCGGAAAAAAATATTGAAGTAGGTAATGCGTTTTTTGATATTGCGAAGTATGTTACTAAAATGCCGGAGTATGTTTTTATTGTGCCGTGGATTGTGCGGGGAGGAGCAGACAAGGTTTTATTTAATTATATTGAAGCGCTAAAACATATACATCCGGAATGGCACTTTGCGGTTATTACTACGCTCCCGGCGAAAAACACTTGGGCGAAAAAGTTACCGGGCTATGTGGATTTTATTGATTTTGGTAATATAGTGGCTGGTCTTGCGCCGTATATGCAGGACGAACTATTTTCGAGGATGATCATACAATTAAAATGCAAGAATTTGCATATTATTAATTCTGAATATGGTTATGATTGGGTAAGACGACACTTAGATTTAGTAAGATGCGAGTACAATTTGAACGTGTCGCTTTTTGCTTGGGAATATATTGCGGGAAGTAACATGAAGGCAGTTTATTCTTATGACAACCCGTGTTTATTTGAAATTTTTTCGGGAGTGAAAAATGTTTTTACCGATAATGAAGCTATGATTAAATATACTATCGAAAAGAACGGGTTTGATAAAGAAAGATTCAGAGTGCATTATCAGCCGATAGAAAATCAAGTGATGATTGCGCCGAAGCAGGGGTTAGTGAAGAATAAAAAGCTTCGTGTGCTGTGGGCGGGCAGAGTTGTTCCGTTGAAGTTGCCTGATTTGGTAGCCAGTATTGGTAAGCATTTAGACCCCAAGAAGGTGGTCATAGACGTTTATGGTGAACTTGGTGATGGTGTTAGCGCAAAGATGTTTGATGACATAGCGGCGGTGAATTATTGGGGGGCTTACGATGGTTTTAAGAGTTTACCAACCGATGAATATGATTTATTGCTATATACGTCATTGACGGACGGGATGCCGAATGTAATATTAGAAGCGACGATGGCTGGGCTGCCGATTATTGCTAGCAATGATGGAGGCGTGGGAGAATTTATAAAAAATGGGAAGACTGGGATACTAATTGAAGACTATTTGAACTATGAGCCTTATGTTGAGGCGATAGAATGGGCCATGGATAATACGGAAAAGTTGAGGGAATATGTAGAGAATGCGCAGAAGTTGTTGGAGAGTAGGCATAGTTTCAAAAAATTTGTAAGTATAGTAAAAAAAGATATTGGCTAAAAGTGTAAAGAATATATGATAATTCCGGCGATAATTAATGTGATGCCTAGAATCTGTTTGGTGCTTAGTTTTTCTTTGAAAAAGATATAACTGAGAATGGCTACGAGGCCATATTCGAGTGCGCCTAGGATAGCGCCGAGGGTGACAGGGATAACTTTGTAGGCGTAAACGGACATGAAAGTGGCGAGAAAGAAGATGGCGTAGGCACTGATAACTTTTAGATTAAAATATTGTTTCCAAAAATTTTCAGCTTTAGTATCGTTGGCGGACTTTTTTAGCAAAACTTGAGAAAAAGCCGAAATGATGACACCGGCGAGATAGATGCCACTGAACAAAACCATTTCACTCATCTTGTTGCCCCTTTTGTGTTTTTTGGGGTGCGCCAACGATGACAAGAATAACACCACAAAATACAACAGCGATGCCTATAATCATGGAAGCGGAGACTGCCTCGTTAAAAAAGGCAATACCCCAGATTAGGCTCCAGATGAGCGAGGCGGACTTATTGACGAAGGCGGTGGTTAGGGGAATTTTTTGAAGAACTTGTTGCCAAATGAGGGCGTAAATTCCAAGGGCTAAGATGACGCCAGCGTAGAATGCGATGAACCCGAATGACATAAATTCTTGGCCGGCGGCAAATTTGGAGCAGATAGTGCTAAGGGAAAGAGTAAAAACGGCGAGATGCAAAAGTAGGTAGGGCTGGAGTTTTTTAATTGTCATTTTTGAAGAAATCCTTAATGATGGAATAAACTTTTTCTACATCGGCATTTGTCATATTGTAATGGAGAGGGAGACGGAGAAGACGACTTGAGTAATCTTCGGTGATTGGCAAATCGCCTGGCTTGCAACCGTATTTTTGGCCAAGTGGGGCGGTATGGAGCGGCAAATAATGGAAAGTGGCGGTAATGTCGTGTTCTTTGAGGTGATACAGTAGTTTGTTGCGGGCGGTTTCGCTGTTTAGGAGAACGAAGAAGATATGGGCATTGTGTTCGGTATAGCTAGGGATGTGTGGGCGACGAAGCAGGCCGGAAGATTCAAGCGGTTCTAGAATATCGAAATATTTATTCCATAGACTAAGGCGATGAGATAGGATTTTGTCGAAACGCTGGAGTTGACCATACAAAATAGCGGCCAGTACGTCTGACGGCAAAATAGATGAGCCAATCATGTACCAAGAATATTTATTGACTTGACCGTGAAGAAATTGTTTGCGGTTGGTACCCTTTTCACGAATGATTTCGGCTTCAGCCATTAATTTGTCGTTTTTGATATAAACTGCGCCGCCTTCGCCCATGGCAAAATTTTTAGTTTCGTGAAAACTGAAGCACGCAATATCTGAATTGAGACCGCAAGGCCTACCTTTATATTTACTGCCGATGGCCTGGGCGGCATCTTCGATGACCATGAGGTTGTGTTTTTGAGCGATTTTGTTGATTTTGTCCATGTCGCAGGATATGCCGGCATAGTCTACTGGCACGATAACTTTGGTATTTGGAGTAATTTTATCTTCGATTTTATCTGCATCGATATTCATGGTGTACGGATTGATTTCTACGAAAATGGGCTTGGCGCCACGAAGCATAAAAGCATTAGCCGTGGAAGAAAAAGTAAAAGAAGGAACGATAAATTCGTCTCCGGGCTGAATTTTTGAAAGAATGGCTGCAAGTTCTAGGGCCGAGCTACCGGAAGTAGTGAGCAGAAAATTGTCGTAACCGTAATTATTGAACCAGTCGGTGCAAAGTTTGGTGTATTTTTTGTCGCCGGAAAGCAAATTGTTATCGAGAGCATCTAGTACGTATGATTTTTCTTGGTCGGTGATTGATGGTTCGGTGAAATTAATCATAGCGATTTCTCCTCAAAACGGTTGAGCTCCATTTCTTTTTTGTAGTCTTCTAGGTAGGTGAGATAATCATATTGAGGAGTATAATGAAGTTCGTCTTTGATATTTTGAATATCCATAACGAAATCGTCGCAGTCTGGCATCTCGGGTTTGTAGATAATTTCAGAAGGATGGTTTTTAGGCGAAAAAACTTTAATAAAGCCCTTAATTTGGTCTTCCATTGAAGTTTTAACTCCGGTGCCGGCATTATAAATACCACTGTCACGATTTACGAAAAGTGCTTGGAAAATCATACCACAAAGATCTTTTACGTAAATGATATCTTTGCCGGCTTTTGGATTACCCCAACATTCTATTGGCAGACCTTGCATGGCTCGTTTTATCATATAGCGGTAGGAAATTAGCTTTTTTTCGCCGTTGACGTAATAATATTCGTCGGGTGTGTAGAGATAAATGTTGGGAAGACGGAAGACAAAGTCTTTGATGCCATATTCAGCGTTGTAGTGTCTCATTAAATCGACGGCGGCGTTTTTGGTAATGCAATAGACTGCGTGGTCACCAGTGAGGATTGGCTTGCGCGGCCAGTCTGGCTTTAGTGGCTTTTTATCTTTTAGATAGCCGTTTAAGTCTGCCCAGGTTTGTGTATAAATAATACGATCAACTTTGGCCACGCGACAATATTCAAGAATATTCAAAGTGCCATTGATATTCGTTTTAATGTAGTGTTCGGCGCCGAGTTTGGTATATGCTGGCAATGCGCCGGCAAAGTCTACTACGGCGTAGACGTGGTCTTTTGGTAACTTGTCGAAATCTTCTTTTTTGGTGATGTCGACTGATATGTAGGAGATGTTGAAATTTTTATAATTATATTCCGGTTTCCGGCCGGTTGCGATGATGTCGTATTTAGTAAGATCTAAGTTGGATAGTAGGTGATCGACGAAATAGGCCCCGAGGTTGCCGGTTGCGCCAAAAACAATGATTTTTTGTTTCATTTTTTCTCCCTGTCGTTAAGTTTTGTGCGGATGATGTATAATGGTCGCTCTTTGACCTGTACGAAAATGTTGCCAACGTAAAGACCGACGATGCCGGTGACGGCGATGTTAATGCCGCCCATGAGGCAAATGGCGGCTATGGTGCTAGTCCAACCGGGGACTTGGTCTGGGATGTTGATGTGACAAATTATGAGAATGATGATAGCAATAAAAGATAAGACACTAAGGTTGATGCCGAATCCGACCAGAAGGCGCAAAAACTTGTCTGACTGCGAGAGTAAGATTTCAAGGGCGAGTTTGAGACGTTTTTTGAGACTGTAGGAACTCTTGCCGGATTTTCGCTTTGAGTGTTCGACGCTGACGGATGCTTGTTTGAAACCAAGCCACTGTAGATACATAACAAAGGCACGGTGTTCTTCGCGCATTTGGCAGTAGGCATTAATGACGTTGCGACGAGCAATACAAAAGTTACAGAGCTCTGGATCGTACTTTTGTCCTACTGTAAAACTATAGATTTTATAGAAAATTTTGGCAATGAGTATTTTGCGTTTCTTGTCTTTGCGAGAAGAACGTTTAGCAAAGACTATATCATACCCTTCGTTTAATTTGCCAAATAGTTTTGGGATTTCTTCTGGCTTATCTTGTAAATCGCAATCCATAACGATTATGTAGTCGCCGTTGGCATTATCGAGTCCGGCGAGGATGGCTTTCATTTGGCCGAAGTTGCGAGACAGTTCGATGCCTTTAACATGCTTGTCTTTGGTGCAGAGTTGCTCGATTGTCTCCCAAGAGTTTTGTGGGCAGGCATCATTTACGAGGATGATTTCGTAATTTTTTGTGATAGTCGTAATGACTTTTGTGAGCCTGGTATAGAGCTCCTCAAGAGCTGCTTTGCAACCATATACTGGTATAACGATTGAAAATTTAGGATTTTTCATTGAATAGAATCTCCTTTAATTTGTTTGCGATGCCCCGAGAAGATGTGCGATAAATTGCGAAGCCCATACGAGTGCTGCTGTCGGTCACCTGGTGGTCAAATTTGTGGACTGGACTTTGGTAGTAGAGCGTATCTTTACAAGTAGAGGCGGCTTGAGAGATGGTGGCTAGGTCTTTTGGAGAAAGGATGAATTTAATGAATGCAAAATTATTTGAAGAGGGGTTGAACTCTAGTGTATTACCTAAAGCGACGTCTAGGACCATTTTGACGAAATCGTGATTAGTTGAGAGCTTGACAAGATCGGAGCCAATGCAATCGCCACCCATGCGGGCGCCGATTTCGATAATGCCAAAATTGCCGTTTTCGTCAATCTTAAATTCGGTGTGGCTGGCGCCATTTTTGATGTCGAGAGCCGTTAAGGCTTTTTCGATTTCTGCTTTAATTTTTGTTTGGAACTTAAGAGGGATGTCAGCTGGCTCGGTGTGGCCGGTTTCAATAAAATGGGGAGCGCCAGTTGTATACTTTTTGGTGAAGGCGAGGAAGTGGTGCTTTCCGTTTTGTGAAATATATTCGCAACTATATTCGTTTCCTTCAATAAATTCCTCAACAATTGCGGCATGTTCAAAGGATTCGGAAATAGCCACTTTAAGCGCTGGTGGGATTTTGTCGATAGATTCGACTTTGGTGATTCCGCGTGATCCGGAACGATCAGTGGGTTTTACAATGACAGGGAATTGGAAGTTTTTAAGAAGATGACTGTAATCTTTTGCGGATTCGTTTGATATTTTGATGAATTTGGGGACTTTTATGTGATTTTTGGCAAAAATTTCACGCATTTTATATTTATTGGTGCATTGTTCAGAGATTGAAGTTGGGTTGCCGGGAAGTTGGAGTTTTTCGGCTAGATAATTGACGGTTAGGGTTGCAAGGTCGGAAGCGATTGAGCAAATGGCTGCCGGTTTCAGTTCTTGGCATTTTTTGAGGATAGTTTCTTTGTCTGTGATGCTGACGGGGTAGAAATGATTAGCGGTGCGTTCGCCGAAGTCGTTTGCGGCCCAAGCAAATGCGTGCGTTTCGTAACCCAGGGAGTTTGCTCTCATGATAAGTTTATTCTGGAATTCGTTGGCGCCGATGATAATAATTTTTTTTGGTTGATAGGATGAAAGGTAAGCACCAGATTCGATGTCTTGAATCCACGAGGAGTGAGATTTATACCATTTTATGGTTTCTTTGATGCCGGATTCAAAATTATGCGTAGGGTGCCAACCTAGTTCTTGTTCTGCCTTCGTGGAGTCAATGGCATAGCGCAAATCGTGGCCGGGGCGATCGGTGACGAATTCGATTAATGATTCTGGTTTGTTTAGCTCGCGGAGGATAGTCTTGACGACTTCAAGATTACTGCGTTCGGAATGACCGCCAAGGTTGTAAATCTCTCCGTCTCTGCCATTACGGACAATCATGTCTACACCAATGTTGTGATCGGATACATGAATCCAGTCACGGACATTCTCGCCTTTGCCGTAGACGGGCACTTTTTGGTCTTTCAAAGCACGGCTAATGACAACGGGGATGAGTTTTTCTGGAAATTGGAAAGGTCCGTAATTGTTGGAACAACGAGAAATTGTAATAGGAAGTTTGAAAGTGCGTGCATAGGCAAGAACTT
Source organism: Candidatus Saccharimonadota bacterium (assembly GCA_017431105.1). GTDB lineage: Bacteria > Patescibacteriota > Saccharimonadia > Saccharimonadales > Saccharimonadaceae > Nanosyncoccus. The sequence goes on from JAFRLS010000034.1 coordinate 145,009, forward strand.
CAAGATCGGCGCTGGCTTTTGATGCCGAGTAGGGACTAGAAGCATGAACGGGGGTTTGTTCGGTGAACAGCAAATCGGGACGGCTCAGCGGCAAGTCTCCATAAACCTCATCGGTTGAGACCTGGTGGAAGCGAGTAACGCCGTATTTGACGGCTGCGTTCATGAGATTTATGGTGCCAAGGATATTGGTCTCGGCAAAGATGTTTGGATTCTTGATAGAATTATCAACGTGTGATTCGGCGGCGAAATTGACGACGTAGTCAAAGCGTTCAATGTCAAAAAGTCCGTCTATAAAATCGATGTTTCTGATATCGCCTTTGATGAAACGGAAATTTGGCTTTGATTTTAGAGCCTTAATGTTGTTGTAATTGCCGGCGTAAGTTAGGGCATCGAGACAAACAAAAATATCATTGGGATATTTCTCGGTAACATAGTGGAGATAATTGCTACCAATAAATCCAGCACCGCCAGTAACAAGAAATTTCATTCTGCCTCTTTCTGGGCGAGCTTAATTAAATATTTGCCATAGTCGGTCTTTTTGAGTTCTTCGCCTAGAGCGAGAAGTTCGCTGGCGGTAATGAAGCCACGACGGTAAGCAATTTCTTCGAGACAACCAACGTAGAGATTTTGGCGTGTTTGAATGGTTTGGATAAATAGGCTTGCCTCCAGTAGATTTTTAGGGTTACCAGTGTCAAGCCAGGCGATACCACGAGGTAGTATTTGTACATCAAGAGCGTTTTTTTCTAGATAAACATTGTTTACGGAAGTGATTTCGAGTTCACCACGGGCGCTAGGTTTGACACGCTTGGCAATTTCGATGACGCGATTGTCGTAGAAATAAAGGCCAGGTACAGCAAAATCTGATTTTGGTTGAGCGGGTTTTTCTTCCAGGGAAATAGCGTGGCCAGTGTTATCAAACTCCACAACACCGTATTCATGAGGATCTGCAACTTGATAGCCAAAGATTACGGCACCGTCTAGTTTTTTTTGCGCTGCATTTAAAATACTAGTCATGCCATTACCATAGAAAACATTATCACCAAGTACAAGACAGACATTGTCCTTGCCAATAAATTTTTCTCCGATAATAAACGCTTCAGCTAGACCTTTAGCTTCTGGTTGGATAGCATATTCAAATTTTATTCCTAGCTTTTCGCCAGTGCCCAAAAGATTTTGGAAAGCGGGAAGATCAGTTGGAGTGCAGATAATTAGAATCTCTTTAATGCCCGCTAGTAGTAGCACTGAAATTGGATAATAGACCATAGGTTTATCATATAGTGGCAGCAGTTGTTTAGAAGTTGATTTTGTGATTGGGTAAAGCCGAGTGCCTTTGCCGCCGGCGAGGACAATGCCTTTCATTGTGTTGCTCCTTCTTCGTATTCTAAATTAACATTACTAGGTAAACCAAAATATAATCTGACGCCATTTTCTACCCATTTGATTCCAGCTAAACCAGTAAAACCGTAAATTTCATTAGCTGGTTTTTTCAGATAGAGGATTTGTTCTTCAGATTCATTATTGTAATTGCAGGACGTTTTACAATCTATAATCCTTGTGATGTTTTCATCGTCAATAACTTTATTGCGATGATAATTAATTAAAATTTTTGTATAATTTGCAACGGCGAGGCTAGCAAAAACGATCAGAATGAGGACAATCTTTTTATCAGGTAAAAATTCTTTTTTATTCGCTTTAAATAAATAAAAGATTATAGCGGTCAGTATTATTATAAGAATACAAAGATTGATATTGATGGCTGCAAAGATGAGAAGTAAAAAAGGTAAAATATTGATTTTTTCTTGATACGAGATTATGAAAAGATAACCAATAGCTAACCACATGCAAGTGATAGTGTAGAAAGTCGTGCGAAGTGGGCTGTATGGGGCCAGAAGCATCGAAAACTCGGCGATATAACCAAGGAATAAAGTCGTAAATAATAATGGGTCGTTCTTGTGTCGTTTACAAATAAAGAAAGCGTCAATTAAGCTAGTTATAATAGCTAAAAATGTTAGCAAGTAAGGGAATAACCATACTATACCAAGAGTACCATATTGATGAATGTTTAAAAGGTTAATATATTTGAAACAATATTTAGTGGCAGTGCTGATGCCAGGAATGTTTAGCATACTAATTAAAAATAATAAGGTGAATGCAAGACAATAAATAGAACAAAACAGTCGGATCGTTTTTATTTTTTTATTTTTTTCTAGGCGAATATTGGATAGGCTAATAACTGAAATTAACCCTATCGTGAGATAAAGAAATAGTGGTGTTGCTGTGAATTCAGATTGTGTAGTGTTAAAGATAAGTCCGGTAACAGAATCAAAACGGAAGAGAATTTTTTCAAAGATATTATAACTAGCGAAATCGGTGAATGATTCCATGCGGGCAGAATTGCCAGGTGCAAAGTAAAAAATACAAAAACCAAGAATACTTAATATTGTTGTAATGATATAGAGTTTTCTGATAGGTTTTTTATTGCAAAATTTCTGCCATAAGATAAGGGTGAGAGTTACTACTATGGCCATAACACCGCTTTGTGCACTACTCCATCCAGCGAAAAATGCTATGAGCGGGAGCATGACGTAATCGTATTTTTTAGAGATTTTTTGAATTACACGTGTGTATAGGAAATAAAATAGTAAAAAGGCTTGGAACATAGAGAATAGATAGGCGACGCTACCATCTAGCCAATAGATGACTTCGCGAGAAATCCAGATTGATAATATAAAAATACATGACCATAAAATTCCGGCAACAAGCCCTTTATAGGTTGGGTGATTTTTACATAACATTTTGACAGAGAGGCCGACGAACAATACAAGAAGACTTGTAAGAAAAATTTTCCAGATGACGGAAGGAAATATTAATAGGAAGATTACTATAAATGAAGTATAGCCTCCACCCCAGGTCATGTAGTGGTTTGTGAAGTAATCCCAAGCGCTTTGTATTCCTCCTGAGCTATACATACCTAATGCATAATCATCTGCATAGAGAACCACCTCATTCATTTGGATGAAAAGAGCTACTGAGCAGGTAATCATAATAAGTAGAAATAGCCAATTATGCCTAATGTAGATCTTTATGTTTCCCAATACTTGTGTCATGGAAATATTGTATCATGGAATGAGATGTATGGCGAAGAATATATGCTAATATATAGATATGAAGAAAGTTGTGTTTTTGATTCGAAACGTAGCACCGGAAAAATATGGCGGAGGGGAAACATATCAACTTGAACTCGCAAAGATATTAAAAAAGAATGGTTTTACGCCGATTATTATAACTGCATCAAAAAAATTAATAATTGAATCTAAGAAAAGAAAAATCATGATAATTTCGGCGCCATATTTAAAAATGCAGAATTTTAGTGGCCTAAGAAATTTATTGTTGCCAATATATTATATTTGGCAGTTAAGGTTGTACTTCTGGTATAGAAAGCAGATTTTGAAATACAACCCTGAGGTTATGAATATACAATCACGCGACGAGTGGATTGCAGCGACTACTGCTGGAAAAAAATTCGGAGTGAAGGTTTTATGGACGGACCATATTGATTTTAGGACATGGGTGTTTACTAATGTGTGCAAAAAATATAAAAACCAAATTGGAAAATGGATTTTAAGATGTGCAAAGAAAGCAGATAAAATTATAATGATCAGTGATTATGAACGGGAGAATTTGAGAAAGACAATAGGGAGAGAAAAGTTACCAAACGTCATAACTATTAAAAATGGACTTAACGACGAATATGTGCGTCATAAACCAAAAGAGAAGAGTTTTTGCTTTTTAGGGAGAGTGGTAGATTATAAGGGCATAAATGAACTTTTGAAAGCATTTCTGATAGTTTTGAAGAGTGAGCCGGAAGCAACTTTAAATATATATGGTGAAGGTGAGGAATTGAAGAAAATTCAGATTGAAGCAAAAGACGTAAAACAAATTCATTGTTTTGGGTATACAGATGAGCCTTTAAAAAAGATGTTAGAAAATGAGATTTTTGTGTTGCCGAGTTATTATGAAGGCTTGTCTTTGTCCTTGATTGCAGCGACTATGATGAAGAAAAGAATTATCGCAACAAATGTTGATGGTAATCCAGAGGTAGTGAAGAATATGGTGACTGGTATTTTGGTGCCAGCGAAAAACGTCAAAAAATTAGCGGAAGCAATGCTATGGATGTTAGAAAATCCTAAAAAAGCAGACAAGATGGCTGAATTAGCGCGTTACAAATATGAAAGAGAGTTTGATTTTGAAAAAATATTTGCAGAAAAAATGTTGTCACTATACAATAGAGAAAAGGAGTAGAATGAAGATATTATTAACTGGGGGAACTGGATATATTGGTTCGCATACAGCAGTAGAGTTAATCCAGGCTGGGTTTGAAGTTGAAATTTTAGACAATCTTGCAAATAGCAAAATTGCAGTTTTGGATAAAATTGCAAAAATTACTGGTGTAAAGCCAAAATTTTATGAGGTAGATTTATTGGATGCATCGGCTACGGATAAAGTTTTACGTGATGGTAGGTTTGACGCTGTAATCCATCTTGCTGGTTTAAAGGCGGTTGGTGAATCGGTAGAGAAACCGTTAATATATTATAAGAATAATGTTTGCGGTACGATCAACCTTTTGGAAAGCATGAAAAGAAACAGTGTTAATAAAATGATTTTCTCGTCTTCAGCAACAGTATATGGTGATAAAGATGGTATAAAACTAACTGAGGATATGGAGACTGGTATCGGAATTACAAACCCTTATGGTGAAACAAAATATGTGATTGAAAAAATATTAATGGACGTAGCAAATTCTAATAATGATTTTGAGGTAACCATTCTGAGATATTTTAATCCGATAGGAGCACATTCATCTGGTTTAATTGGTGAGGACCCAAATGGTATACCGAATAATTTGATGCCAATTATTATGAAAGTTGCGACTGGCGAAATACCTAAATTAATGATCTATGGGGATGATTATAATACACCTGATGGTACCGGTATGCGTGACTATATTCATGTAGTTGATTTGGCGAAGGGGCACGTAAAAGCTGTTGAAAAACTGAAACCAGGGGTTGAGGTTTATAATCTTGGGACTGGTGAAGCAACATCGGTTAAAGAAATAGTAAAGGCTTTTGAGGACGTGGCGGGGAAAGAGTTGCCGAATGAAGTCGTGGAAAGAAGAGCCGGAGATTTGGCGAAGATTTATGCGGATTGCAGTAAGGCTGAAAGAGAGCTAGGGTGGAGTACCGAGCTGAATATTAAAGACGCAATGAGGGATACAATTAATTATTTGAGGCACTATGAAGGATGAAACTTTAGTTTCGGTAGTAATACCAGTGTGGAATATTGAAGAGTACGTAGAAAAGTGTTTGCGGTCCTTAGTAAAACAAAGTTACTCCAATCTGGAAATTATCGTAGTGGACGATGGTTCAACTGATAATTCTGGTAAAATTTGTGATGATATTGCAAGAGAGAATAAAATGGTTAGAGTTTTTCATACTAAAAATGGCGGGTTATCTAGTGCGAGAAATTTTGGGATCAAGAAGGCAAGTGGAGAAATAATATTTTTAGTAGATGGCGATGATTATGTAAAGAGGGATTTTATAAAAAAAATGGTGTCGGCTATGAGCGAGGATGTTGATATTGTAGTGTGTGGGTATAATGAAATATTACCAAAGGCAAAGACTATAAGTGGAGAAGAGGCGACAATAGATTTTCTAGTAAAACAAGAAAACTTAGAAATTGTAGCGTGGAATAAGGCATATAGAAAAAAGTTTTTTAAAAATATTCTGTATCCAGTTGGTGATAAAAATGAAGATGTGCTCACAACATATAAGCTGCTGGCTATGGCTAGAAAAGTAGCTTATGTAAGGGAACCACTATATGTATATGTTGAGCGTGGATCTAGTACGATGGCAACCGAAAAAATGGAGGAAAGACTTAAAAATCGCGAGAGGGCAGCAACGGAGGCAATAGAATATTTTTTAAATGATGAAAAATTAAAAACAGCAGCAGAAGTTGATTTGCTTTTAGCAAAATATGCTTACATAGATGCGTCGATAAAAAATAAAATTGATAGGGATTTTTTGAAGATAAATATTGAGTGGATTAAAAAAAATAAAAAGAGGTATTATAAAAATGTTTTTTTGACTAACAAGTTGAGATTTTACAATTTATTAGTCAGTGTCGGACTTTACAAACTATTTAGGACCATAATTTAAGATAAGCGTCAGCAACTTTGTTTGGCGTACCGTCTTTTAGAATTTTTCCGTCGTCGATAAGAATGGCACGGTTACAAAATTTGCGTACATTATCCATAGAGTGAGTGACAAGAATGACAGTTTGATTCTTATTTTTGAGCGAGGCAAAGTACTCGTTGCATTTTTGTTGAAAAGCGGCGTCTCCAACGGCGAGCACTTCATCGAGTAGCAAAATGTCGCCGCGAGCGCGAATAGCGATAGAAAATGCAAGTCTAACTTGCATACCACTAGAATAATTTTTAAGTTTTTGATCTTGAAATTCTTCGAGTTCAGCAAATTTCCAAATATCATTGTACATAGTTTCCATTTCTTTGTTGGAAAAACCAAGTAAAGCGCCGTTCATATAGACGTTTTCGCGGCCAGTTAATTCTGGGTTAAAACCAACGCCGAGCTCAATGAAGGGGACGAGATTACCATTGATAGTGACCTTGCCTTTTTCTGGATAATAAATTCCGGCGAGAATTTTAAGTAGGGTGGATTTACCAGAACCGTTACGACCGACAATACCGACAAATTCACCTCTTTTGATTTCTAAATTAAGGCCTTTTAAGACTTTTTGTTCTTTGTAACCTTTGATACCACGAAGGCGATTGAAAAGAGCTTGTTTAAGACCAAAAGCTTGTTCTGTGGGTAATTTGAAACTCTTATGGAGATCCTTAACATCAATAGCGATATTGCTATTGGTATTGATTTCTATGCGAGTACCGAGAGTACGCCTCATTAGACTTCCTCCGCAAAGAATTTAGATTTTCTACGAAAGATAATGGCTCCAGTAATTAACATAACAATAACAAATATTATTGGGATAATTACAAGTGGGCTATTGAGGTAGTTCCAAGTTGTAATTGTTTGATCAGTGATGAGATTAAAACGAATATCTTGTATGGCTTGAGCAATCGGGTTTAGTAAAATGACTTTGGCAGCCAATATGCTAGATGTGGCAACCATGGATATTGGATAAATGATTGGGACGGCATAGAAAAGAGCTTGGACTATGACATCCCATATGGAAGTAATATCGCGATATTTAACGTTGATAGAACCAAGTAAAAAAGCAATGCCTAGAGAAAGGAGATAAAGCTCAGCGATAGCAGGTATGGCGAGGAGCCAATTCCAACTTGGTGTGACACCATTAATGAGGGCGAATATAATTATGACCATCAGATTAATGAGCATATTAATGACAGCAGTAAGAGTAGCAGAAACAACAACAATGTATTTTGGAAAGCTGATTTTGCGAAGAAGGTCGCCACGTACAACGATAGATTGAATTCCTTGGGAAGTACATTCAGTGAAAAAACTCCACATTGTGGTACCACATAGTAAATAAACTGGGTAGTGAGGAATGTCGTTGCCGATCTTTAAAAGTTTAGCAAAAACTATATATAGTATAGCAAACATCATAAGTGGACGAAGCAAGGCCCACAAATAACCAAGTACTGAACCTTGATAACGGAGCTTAAAATCAGTTTTAGTAAGCTCTTTTAAAAGGATTCGATTTTTACGATTCAAGACACGAGGTATATCCATACTTTTATTATTTTAGCATATTTTGAGAATTTGGGCGAGGTAGGCTATGTGATAAAATACATATTATGAATATGGGAACAAAAATATTAAAATGCTTAGCTATATGGGTGGGGATAATTGCGGTTTTTATAATGATTTGTCTTCTACTAATCTTTGGCTTATTGAGTAAAGAGAAAGAGTCTGCCGGGGTGGCTAAAACCATTCCTGAAATGAAGATTGTATTAAAAAATACTACATTAGACGAAATAAATGGGGGGTCGAAGGATATTAAATACGCTGGAAATGAAATGGTTTTGGTCGATGGTGACGATGAGTATTATTTTGATGATGTAGAAATTAAGGGGCGTGGTAATGCGTCTTGGTTAATGGACAAGAAGTCATATCGGATTAGGTTATCAGAAAGAGTAGATTTGATTGGATTAGGCGAAGTTAAAAAGTGGGGGTTGATTTCTAATAATGTGGATAATAGCTTAATGAGAAATGACCTAGGTCAATTTATTGCAGGTTTGCTATATGATGATTACCAAATTCATGGAGATTTTGTGAAATTAATAGTGGATGAGAAAAATTTGGGCTTGTATTATATAACCAAATTAGCGTCAATCGGAAAAAATATGATTGATTTGAAGGGTCAGCTAGGAATCTTGGCGGAAGTAGATAATGCTTATTGTGAAGAGGAAGAGCTTTACAGAAGGTCTCAGACGATGTCTGACTGCATAACTGCTAAAGATACGGTTGTGGAAGAGAACGTAGAAGAGGCTTTAAATATTTTTATGGGTGACTATAATGAATTTGAAAAAAGTATTAGCCATGGCGATTTCGAAGTTGCGGCTGAGAGAGTGGATATGGAGTCTTTTGCCAAATATTTCTTATTAAGTGAACTCTCTTCAAACTTGGATGCTTATGTAACTAGTTGGTATTTATACAAGAACGATAAGGATGATAAAATTTATTCCGAGATAGGATGGGATTTTGATGGCGCATTTGGAAATAAAGATTGGTGGGGGCGTGATGAAGGAATTTATTCTCCTATTGGGTTAATGGCACGGATGAAGTATTCGGTTGACGGATGGGATGATACATATAACAATACAAGTAGATGTAAATTACTTGATGAAACTTTGATTTCGCCAGTTATATGTTATATGGTGGCTATGCCGAAATTTAGAGATTTGGTCAATGACGTTTATAAAGAAAGGCTTGCAGGAAAAAAGGAAGAGATAATCTCTTATATTTTGGAAAGGGCAGATTATATTAGGGATGAAGCAATTATAGACAGCAAGCTTTGGGGCAAGGGCGATTTTGATGAAGAGATTAAATATTTAGTTTGGTGGATGGAAGAAAGAATTAACTATCTTGACGAATTGTTTGGCGGAAATTAACTATGGCTAGTGAAATTATTGTTTGGCGCGTTGTTTAGAACGAACATAGGAAATACGCCAGCGGAGATGAACGAGGTGAAGCCAGAACTTTTCCTGGAGAGTTGGTTTTGGACCAAGCCAAGATTTGAGATTTTGGTAGGAAGTTTGCCAATTTTGCCAATTGGTAGCTACAGTGCGCATGGTGCTACTGTCGGTGCCGGAGTTATAAATATATAATGGTGATAATGTATGGGTGATTTCGCCCTTAGCCTTTTTTAAATAATCGAGAACAAATTTAGTGTCTTCGGCAAAATTGAGGGTTTTATCAAAGTGGCATTGTTTGGCGATTTCGGCACGGTACAGTTTGTTAACTGATGAATACATGCGACCATCTATGGCAAGGAGATATAGAATATAAGCGGCTTTAGATTCGTGCTTGTGACGAGAGCGGATTGGGTTAATATATACATCGCTAGCAGTTTTTTGACGGATGCGTTTATAATGGATGCCGCAGACGGAGAGGGAAGTATTGTCAGAATATATAGAGAGTAATTTCTCTATGAAAGTATTTTTAATTTCGTCGTCTGAATCTACGAAACCAATGTATTTACCAGTGGCTTTAGTGAGGCCGGTATTTCTTGCCGCAGATTGGCCTTGATTCTTTTGGTGGACAACTTTGATGCGTTTGTCTTTTTTGGCGAAGTCATCGGAAATCTTACCGGAATTATCTGTGGAACCATCATCAACTAAAATGATTTCGAGATTTTGATAAGTCTGGCCGATGATGGAATTTAAACATTTTGGGAGGTATTTACCAGTATTGTAGATCGGAACGATAACCGAAACTTTTGGGTTAGAGGCGAGAACGTCGCTGGGAATAGCCGTCGTTACAGAATTACCAAAAACGAGTTTATCGTAAAAGAGATAATTTAGAACCATGGTAACTAGAGTGGTAAAACAGAAGATGCCGGTACTTTCGACAAAATCATAATCAAAGGGAATATGTAAATTAGTAGAAATACTATGTGCTAGCTCGTAAACTGGCTTGCAAAAACCAAATAACCAAGTGAAAAATGGTGCTATGATTAAAGCCGAAATACCATTCCAAACGAAAAACATAAAAACGCCATGTTTAGTGACTGGACGTTCTTTCCAGGTTATTTTGGAGTGTAGAAAGTAGGCTAAGATAGTAGCAAGGACATAGGAAATGATACTGTCGAGCCAGAGTAGCTCGTTCCCATTAAAGATGATGCGAGCAAGGAACGTGTAGATAGAAAAGTTGAAGATAGCAAGGATGGTGCCAATAATGGTGAATTTTCCTATACGTTTCATATGGTTTTATTATAACATTACAGTTCACAGAAGGTGACGTCTTTGTCATAGATTGGTTGGGCGACCCACCAATTAACTATGAAATTAGCTTGAGAAAGGTCGATGATGGGTATACGAGTGGGAGCAGTGCGTTCGTAATCAATGCAAATGGCTTTGGTGTCTGAAGTTTTTATTTCTTGGAGGATTTGAGAAGCTTGGAAGTGATATTTAATTAATAATACAGTGTGTATTAATAAAATTATGGTGGTAAGAATAGCGATTAATATGCCGAGTGGTTTAGAGTTGATGTGCGGGACAAAAAGCTTAATGATTATGATGATACCGGCTAAATAGGCGGGAATAAACAAACGGAATGGAGCTTCGATCAGAGAGGCTCCTAAAATATGAATGACTATAAAGATACTGAAAACGATAATGGCATCAACGGTATTTTTTGAGAGGGATAGTAGATGAGTTTTAGTAAAAAGGGCGCGACGATGTTTGGCAAAAATAAAGCAAGCAATGAAGACACACAGTAACGGTATTATAACAATGCCGAAGTTATAGATCACATGCCAGATTAATTTGGGGATGTTATTAAATATTTCTGAGAGCGCTATGTAATCATATGGTGCCTCATTAGTGTAGTGATTGATACCGCTACCGGCAAACCAACAAATACAAAAGCCAACAATAGTGCCAAGTAGACCAGCAAAGAACCAAAGCGGTGGGCGAGTAAGTTTTTTACGTTTAATAATTACATAAATGATAACTGTAATAAGAAAAGCAAGTGGAGTGATGGTAGCGGCCATGCCAAAATATATTCCAAGCAATAACATGCCTAGGCTCAAAAGTTTTAGATGTTTAAGTGGTGGAGTTTTCCGAACAAGTTTTAAATACGGAATAGCAAATAATAAAGTGACAAGGGCAAGCGGAACATAATTATGAATCATAGAAAATTCGCGGTAGAACGTGTAGCCAAATGGAGTAATAATAAAAGCAACAAAAGTGGCACAGAAGATGAGGGCATCTTTAATAATCAATTTTGGTCTACGATTTAATATGAGATATGTAGCGAGATAGAATACGATGGCGGCAAGAGCTACATCGATAATACGAAAAATTGTGTCTATACCAAAACTATATTGATAGTCATAAAAATTGATGGCCGACCAAGCGTACATATCAGTGATGCGACTATTAAAATTGAAGGCATTTTTTGCGTCCTCGATGACGTTAATTTCGATGCCATTTTGTAAGTTGCCAGCACCTTGGAAAATATCTTCGCCTGAAGTAGTAATGAGGAAGTAAGAGACTATAAAAAATATGATTGGCAATAAATACAAAATTATAGAAAATAGTTTAGATTTAGTAAATCTTTTAGGACTTTTAGATCTCCGCCCCATTACTTTATTATAGCATGCCTATGGTATAATATATGGTGTATGAATAGAGTGGTTTCGGTGGTGGTGCCAGTGTTTAATGAAGAAGCGGGGATTGTCGATTTTTTGGATGAACAACTTTTACCGGTGGTGCGTGGGCTAAAGTATGAAATTGAAGTAGTTTTGGTAAATGACGGGTCTAGTGACAAAACACTTGAAAAAATTAATGGGTGTAAACTAAAAAATAAAATAGATTTCAAATTGATTTCGTTAGCACGGAATTTTGGTAAGGAAATTGCTTTGACTGCCGGGGTAAACCATGCAAGTGGCGATGCGGTAGTTATGATTGATGCAGACGGCCAGCATCCAGTGGAGATGATCCCGAGGATGATTGAAAAGTGGGAAGATGGTGCACAAATTGTGACTGCAGTAAGAGATGAAAACACTACGAAACATAAACTTGGTTCGAAGTTTTATTATGCGATGATGAGGACGTTTGGGAATAAAGACGTAGTAGTGGGGGCAATGGATTTTAGATTGATTGATCGTGGCGTGGCAGATGAGTTTAACAAATTTACTGAGCGGAATAGATTAACTAGGGGTTTGGTTGACTGGATTGGCATACCGCAAACATATATTAAAGTGAAGACAAAGGACCGAACAAGCGGCAAACCAACTTACAGCACGAAAAAATTAGCAGCGCTAACGATGGATAGTCTAGCTTCTTCATCGCGGACACCACTGATTATTTTCGGATATATAGGTATGTTTATTACTATCATCTCGCTAATTTTGGGGTCATTTATTTTGATTCAGCAATATATTTTGGGTGACCCGTTGAAACTGGATTGGAGTGGGGCAGTGGCAATGAGCGTATTTGTATCATTTTTGGTAGGGTTAGTGTTAATATCGCAGGCGATTACAGCGCTATATATCTCACAGATTCATACTGAAGCGAAGGGTAGACCACTATATATTATTAATAAAAGGCAGTCGATGGGCATTGATAAGAAGAAAAAATGAAAAAAGTATTATTAAGTTTTGATATAGAGGAGTTTGATTTACCCAAAGAACATGGCGCGGAAATTTCGCTTGATGAAGGAGTGAAGGTATCGGCAGAAGGCTTGGAAAAAATTTTGGAATTGTGCAAAAAACGTGAAGTAAAGGCAACGTTTTTCTGCACTGGTAATTTTGCCCTGAAAAGACCAGATTTGATAAGACAGATTGTAAAAGATGGACACGAAGTGGCGTGCCATGGGGTGGATCATTTTAATCCGAAATCTACGGATGTAGTTGAATCGAAAAAAATAGTAGAAAAGGTGGCTGGGGCGAAGGCCGTAGGATATCGGCAACCGCGAATGTCCCCAATTGATTATAAAGAATTATCAAAATGTGGATATAAATATGATTCTAGTGTAAATCCGGCTTTTATTCCGGGGAGATATAATCATTTGAATACGCCAAGGACGCCATTTATGCGAGAGGATGTTTTAGAAATACCAACATCGGTGGCGACATTTGTGAGAGTGCCATTATTCTGGTTAGCCCTACATTTGTTTCCGGTAAGAATGTATGTGCGAATGGCGAAAATGTCCATAAAAAAGACAGGATATTTTACGACTTATTTTCATCCATGGGAGTTTGTTAAGCTTAATGGTTTTATGAACGTGCCGAAATATATTAAGCGAAATAGTGGAGATAAATTAGTACGACGTTTAGAACAGGTGATAATTAGCCTGAAACAATCTGGGTATGATTTTGCAACTTATGACGAGTTTGTTGAAAAGTATTATAGTGCGGAGGACAAAAAATGAAGAAGGTAAAAGAAGAAATAAGTAGATTTTGGAAGAGTAATAGGTTTTTGCTGAAACCGTTTTTGACACTTTTAGTAATATATTTGATGGGGGTTTCGGCAATAATACTAGCTGGGGTACATTATGCAGATGATGTGGCGCGCACAACTTATGGTTATGCGGGTTGGAATGGTTTTAGCCGGTATGTTGATACGGTACTTGCGCATATATTGCACGCGGATGGGTATTTAACAAACATTGCGCCGTTGCCACAACTTTTGGCGGTGGCGATTTTGGCTTTGGCTAGCGTAATGATGATTTGTGTAGTTTCTGGTAAAGAAGTATTTAAGTTGAAATGGACAAAATGGATTTGGCAAGTGGTAGCGGTGGTGCCACTAGCGTTGTCACCGTATATGCTAGAATGTTTGTCTTACCAATATGATGCGCCGTATATGGCAATATCGGTATTTTGCGCAGTAGTTCCTCTAACTTTCAGAAAACAAAAAAGATGGATGTATATATTAGCGATTGTGATAGGAATTTTGATGATCTGCATGACTTATCAAGCGGCGGTAGGGATTTTCCTGATGTTAGTAGTAATGATAACGATAAAAGAATGGAGTACTAAGAAAAACAATAAAGAGGTTTTGAAGTTCGTATTAATTTCGGCTGGAGTGTTTTTGTTAACGCTTCTGGTATTCCAAAAGATTTTAATGAAACCACGAGACGCGTATGCGTCGAATAGTTTGCCGGCGATTGACGAATTAGCGCCAACCTTCTTTAGTCATTTGGGACAGTATTTTTCGTTAGTGTTTAGTGATTTTAAGATTTTATGGTTGGTGATGATGGGCTTAATTGGCGTTTTCTTTGTGTTTTTGTTTGTCGTGAATAGCAAGAGAAACAAGGTGGCGAGCTTAGTGATAGCAATGGTGGGTGGTTGTGCGATTATAGTTTTGGCGTTTGCATTTTATGCAGTGCTAGATAAACCACTTTATGCAACGAGAGCGATGTATCCGTTGGGGGCATCACTTGCGATTATGGGAATATATGTAGCGTCTGGAGAGAAGAAAATGGGGGTTGTCTTAAAGGTTCCTATGGCTGTGTTAGTTTGGTGTTTTTTTGTGTTTGCGTTTACGTATGGTAACGCATTGAAAGAACAAAATAATTATAGAAATATGGTGGCCGATATGGTAATTAGTGATTTAAATGAAATTATGGTAGACGATGCGCCCAGAACCATACAAACAACTGGTAGTATTGGATTTTCGCCAGTAATTTTACATATGCCGCAAAATTATAAGATTTTAGATCGACTTTTAATGCCGACTTATAGTAGGTATGTACCATGGATGGCTTATAAGGTAACGTTACAGAACGGAATTTCTAATTTGGTCTATGACGAGAGTGTAGATTTGGTCAGTATGGGGTTGCCGATGTTAAAAGAAACTGCACTATATAATATATATGGTGATAGCAAGAATATTTTGGTGGAATTTAAAGATAAACATGATTTTAATGTAGTGTTTTAGGGTTGACTTTTTTCTCAGACAATGTTACCATAAGCATTGTAAAGGTTATACAAAGATAAAAATGCAAAAAATGAAGGCTAATAAGAAGTTTCGTTTATGGGGACGCAAGAGATTTTTTGTGGCTATTGTATCTGTCGTTTTATGTACGGGCACTTTTTTAGCGGTAGCTATTTATAATAAGAGCAAGGATAGTTTTGCTGATATTGATGCTTCTGTGGAGGACGATATAGCGGTTGCAAGAAGAATTGCTAAAAAAGCGAAGATTGTCGAAGAAGATGTTGACATGTATAGTACTATGTATTATGCGGGAGCTGCATATAAGGTTGTTTTACCAACAAATCCTTTATACGGCAAAGGTAAGTTCTCTTACAAATGGTATCTTAATGGTAGTAATCTGGAGTGCAATGATGGCGTTCTCAAGCCTGCTGAAGAGTATTGTCGCGCCAAAAATTATGGCTATGGTGAAATTTCGGCTGATATTTATTATGAGTATGACGACAACGGCACTACTAAAAAAGTATTACTTACTGAAACTTCTAATGATAGACCAAAATATACTTCAGAGGCTGCCGAGATCTCATATGATTTTGTGGGCAAAGATAATAGCGGAAATACGAAATTCATATTTTTAAACAACCCAGAAGCTATTAGCGTAGAGGACATAACAGATGGGTATACTGGTAAATATATTTATAAGACGAGCTTAAAAAAGAATACTGAATTTTATTTTGAGCATAATCGTGACGGAAATCCGAGTAGTTTGAAGTTCTTTTATGGCATAAAGTTGTGGAATGGTTCGGGAAGCCAGATTACGGTAAGATTTAACAGGTCTGGCGTTTCGGCTACTGTTGATGGTGGGGCAGCCCCATACGCAAAAGTATGGGAAGAGTATTATAGATATGACGGTATGGTTGAGCGCAGGGAATATACTAATGGTGTTTGGCAGTGGTTTGGTTTGCAAGATAAATCAACAACCATAGAGGCTGGAGAGACTAAATATATATGGTTGGTACGTGATGATTCAAAACGAGGAAATGCTAAATTTATTTTGACAGGTAATGATTCTGGCTCTTTGAATTATCTTGACGCTAATTATGCACCAACATCAGATTCTTGGGCTTTTGATGGTGTTTTGAATATGACTATTACAGGGGGTGATGCCACAAAAGTGCATTTGGTAGCATTTGCAGCTAAAGATGGTTCGCTTAGTAATTTTGCTGAAGGGAATAATAACCAGCTAGGGAGTTTATCAGCTGCTAGCTATAAGGGTACACAGCATACGGGTGAATATGATGGTTTACCAGAAGTAAAAGCAAATATAGAATATGATATTAGTAATAATACATCAGCTGGGACATTGAAGACTTATTATAGCACGACTAGTGATGAAACAGATTTAAAATTAATAAATGGCTGGGTCACTAATATAACTGGCGAGAGAGCTGGGGATAGTCTATATAATAGAATAGCTGCGTATCAGCGTGAACTTATACCTTTGAAGCTTCCAGCAGGACTTCCGAGTTCTTTGGGCTACGGGTATGATACTTTACGCCCGTTCGAAAAGAAAATTGTGACAGCAAATTATATAACAAGATATTATGATGTTGTCACAATTAATAATACCAGCGACAAGCCTAGGACTGTGGCCTATTTTATAAATACAGCTAGCGGTACACTAAGCACTCCTGCGTCTACAACCTTGGCGGCTTTTGTCCAACGGGATGACACTTCTAGTGGCGTAACTTTTGCTAATGGTTACGATGGAGACGTTTTTCGCCCGATAGAAAATTATACAGTAGCGAATGGGACCACTGTGACGAGGATAAATAATGCAAGAGTATCTGTGACGCGGCCGACATTTGAATCATTCTCGTTTAGAACAAATATAAAAGTTTGGTCCGCGGAAATACAGCCTGGTGGTTCGGTGACGATTCCGGCGGTTTCCTTGATGGGTGGGATGAGTTTTGCTCCGCTGGTTAGGAGGATTTGTATTGATAATGTATGCGAAGAACCTACATATAGTTGGAACGTTGAAAGTGGTGGAACGGGAGGGGTCACGAGTAAGTTGGGGTGGGATGTGAGCACATCACAAGTTGAGCCGTTAACAAGAGATTATTCTACTTGTACAGTAAAACTGAAATATTCTGATGATAACTCTTTCAATAGTCATACAATTAGAAGCAATACGGACTTCGTTTTAACCCCTCTTAGAAGTACGTTTAAATTCGCCGGGTGGTCGCTTAATGGCGACATGGTAAATTTGTTGCCAGCCAATTATGTTTTTAATTGTAGGGCTGGCGAAACTATTACTATCGAGGAGATATTGGGCGATATAGATTCGGGCGTAGAATCCGTGAGCTTTGATGGTCGTGAATATGTTGTCGGAATAAATCCAGGCACTAAAATTGAAAATTTAGATTTGGGATTTAAAAATTCGTTCCAGAAATTTGTCCATTTGAGCGATAGGAATGGAGAGAGAGGTGCCCCATATATTGCTGTGACTGGCGATATTGTTGAGGGGATGAATATTGAGTACAATGGAGGTCTCCCTGCTAAAGTCCTTGAACCTATGGCGCAGTATAATTTAGTAGTAACTGGGGATACTACTGGTGATGGAGTGTTCTCGGTATCAGATGTCGCAAAGGCTTACAGACATATAACCAATACAGATACAATGACTGGTGGTGATGTTTTGGCAGGAGATGCTAATAATGACCAAAGAGTTAGTAGCAATGACGTAAGGAGTCTATATACATCATTAAGAGGCTTAAGCAGCGATGCTCCTGCTCCTACACGTTTGGAGACTAAAATCGGTTTAGGGTCGGTCTCTATAAGCTGTGACAATTCCGAACTTAAACCTGGTGAATCTACTAATTGTAGAATAAATGGGCATAGCGACTATGCTATTACGAGCTTGAAACTTGATGTCTCTAAAATGGGAGCTGTTAGCTTAATATCTAATTATAGTGTGAATAGTGATATTTGGCAGGGCACGGCTGAAGACGGGCACTTTATTCTATACACGAACCAGAATTTAACTGGAGATTTTTCGATAGGGTCTTTTACGGTGACGGTGACGTCGTCTGCTAATAATGGGATAGTCAGGACTAAGAATATAAGTTTTGATGGGGCATCGGATTATAAAAATTATGCAGTTCGGGATGCTAGCGAGACTATTGATTTAGATGATAGCGGTGACCAACCTGGCGGCGACCAACCTGGCGGCGACCAACCTGGAGGAGATCAGCCTGGAGGCAATGAACCTGGTGGCAATGAGCCTGGTAACGAACCTGGCGGCGACCAACCTGGAGGTGATCAACCTGGCGGCAATGGGCCTAACAATAATAACAATGAAGATATTGATGTGCCAAATACGGCGTCTGGAGACTCTGAAACTAGTGCGCCTTATACTGGTGCCAATACGAAAACTGGTGGAGAGGGCGCTTTGTTTGCGGAAATTCTACTTCCTATAGCAATTGCTGGGTTTATTGTGACAGGCTATGTCATGAATCGAAATAGAAAACACATAGATTTTGGCAAAAAATAGAATTGACTACCCTGGACAAAACTTGAGTTTTTTGGTATAATATACGCGCTTATGGAAGATAATTTTATTCGTGTACGAGGTGCGCGACAGAATAATTTGGATAATCTTGATGTAGATATCCCTAGAGACAAGTTAGTAATTATTACTGGTTTATCTGGTAGTGGGAAGTCTAGTTTAGCTTTTGATACGATTTATGCGGAAGGCCAGAGACGATATGTTGAATCGCTAAGTTCTTATGCGAGGATGTTTCTGGGGGTGATGGATAAACCGGATGTAGATTCGATTACAGGTTTGTCGCCAGCGATTTCAATTGACCAAAAATCAACATCGCGAAACCCACGTTCGACTGTGGCAACGGTAACGGAGGTGTATGATTATTTGCGTTTATTATTTGCGCGCGTAGGGGTGCCGCATTGTCCGATTTGTCATAAAAAAGTGTCGAGGCGTAGTGTAGAAGATATCGTAAATGAAG
Source organism: Candidatus Saccharimonadota bacterium (assembly GCA_017431105.1). Classification (GTDB taxonomy): domain Bacteria; phylum Patescibacteriota; class Saccharimonadia; order Saccharimonadales; family Saccharimonadaceae; genus Nanosyncoccus. The sequence continues at coordinate 164,188 of JAFRLS010000034.1, forward strand.
TAATGAAGCTGCCGCTAGGCTCAAAATTGATGTTGCTGGCGCCGATTGTGTCTTCGAAAAAAGGTGAGTTTTTGCATATTTCGGAACAGTATTTGGCGAAAGGTTTTTCGCGGGTGCGAGTGGATGGGATTATCTATGCTTTGGATGAATTCCCGGAATTAAATAAAAATGAACGTCATGATATTGAAATTGTGGTAGATAGGTTTGTGCTGAGCCCGGAACTTTATTCGAGAATTAGTGGTTCGATTGAGCAAGCGTTGGATTTGGGGCAGGGGATTATTAAGTTACTCAAGATTAACGATACTTCAACTGCGATTGGCGAGAAGAAAATCAATAATGATAAAACTGAAGTTTTAACTTATTCGCAAAGGTATGCTTGTCCGGATCATCCAGATGAATTAATTCCAGAATTAACACCGCGCTTGTTCAGTTTCAATGCGCCAGAAGGGGCCTGCCCGACTTGTACGGGGTTGGGTTCACGGATGGAAGTGGATCCGGAATTAATCTTTAATAAAAATTTGACGATTGCGGAAGGTGGAATTCGGCCATTTAATCGTGTGCAGCAAGATTCTTGGTGGTTGAAGAGATTGATGCAAGTAGGCGTGAAGCACAAGTTCAATGTTTATACACCGATTGGTGAGTTGTCGGATGAAGTACAAAAAATTATTTTATATGGTACAGGTGATGAAAAATATCAAATGAAGATTAGTGGGTCGGGAAGGTTTGCGGATGGTACGGTTTATGAAACGACTTATGAGGGTGTGATCCCGACTTTGGAGAGACGTTATAATGATCCGAAGATATCGGAATTTATGAAACATGACATTGAAAGATTTATGCGGGTGAGAGAATGTCAAACTTGTCATGGGGCAAGGTTGAAACCTTCCGTACTTGCTGTGACGGTACATGATTTGAATATTGTGGATATGTGTAATTTGGATGTGGATACGACGCTTGAAGTTTTGAACCAAGATTTAGGGTTTACAGAAGCTGAAGAAATGATTGCGAAGCCAATTCTGAAGGAAATTCGAGAGCGGGTGAAATTTATGCAAGATGTGGGGCTTGGGTATTTGGAGCTGGGGCGAGCGGCGAATACATTGTCTGGCGGTGAAGCACAAAGGATTAGATTAGCGACGCAAATTGGTTCTGGATTGCAGGGTGTATTATATGTACTAGATGAACCTTCGATTGGTTTGCATCAACGAGATAATAATAAGCTGATTGCAACTTTGAAACATTTGCGAGATTTAAAAAATACAGTGCTGGTAGTGGAACATGATGAAGACACGATGTGGTCCTCGGATTACATTATTGATATTGGGCCTGGGGCAGGCATAAGTGGTGGTAAATTAGTGGCTGCTGGTACGCCAGAAGAAGTGGCAAAAAATCCGGATTCGATTACGGGGCAATATTTGTCTGGCGCTAAGACGATTCCAGTGCCAAAGAAGCGACGTAAAATTCGTGTTGGGCATGAGCTAATTGTGCGCGGTGCGCGTGAAAATAATTTAAAAAATATTGATGTGCATTTTCCGCTTGGCGTAATGACGGTAGTATCTGGTGTGTCTGGCTCGGGCAAGTCGACCTTAGTGAATAATGTGCTCGCTAATGAGCTTCTGGCGAGACTTCATCGGGCGCAGACCGTATCTGGCGTACATGAAAAAATTGAGGGGATTGAGAAAATCAATAAAGTAATCGTGATTGATCAATCACCGATTGGGCGGACGCCGCGTTCGAATCCAGCTACTTATACTGGTGTGTTTAATGCGATACGCGATCTGTTTGCGGCGCAACCAGAAGCGGAAGTGCGAGGATATAAAGCAGGAAGATTTTCATTCAATGTGAAGGGTGGGAGGTGCGAACATTGTCAGGGTGATGGTGTAAATAAAATTGAAATGCACTTTTTGCCGGATGTTTATGTGACGTGCCCGGTGTGTCATGGCAAACGATATAACCATGAGGCTTTGGAGATTAAATACAAAGGTAAGGATATTTCTGAAGTATTGAATATGACGATTGATGAGGCGGTAGAGTTTTTTGCCAATATTCCGTCTATTGTGGGGAAACTTCGTACAATACAAGAAGTGGGGCTTGGATATATTAGATTGGGGCAACCGGCAACGACATTTTCGGGTGGGGAAGCGCAGAGAATTAAATTAGCAACGGAGCTTGCGCGTCGTTCGACTGGCAAAACTTTATATATTTTGGATGAGCCGACGACTGGTTTGCATACGGATGACGTGAAGAGGTTGCTCGCGATCTTGAATCGTTTGGTAGATGGCGGTAACTCGATGATAATTATTGAACATAATTTGCACGTAATAAAGTCGGCGGACTGGGTGATTGATATGGGGCCGGAAGGTGGTTTGAAGGGTGGACAGATTGTTGCGGAAGGCACGCCGGAAGATTTGGCGAAGCGTGGCGCTACGCCGACGGGTGAGTATTTGAAAAAATATTTGTAATAAAAAGTGATTATGTTGTTGTTCTAAATTTTTATGCTAAAATAGAGGCATGGAATCAGGTCAGAACGGTGGGAATGGTGCTTTCGGTGGTTCTTTTTCTGTGCCGCAAAATATTATTAGTGGCAACGATATTATTGTGGGCCAACCAGAAAATAAAAAAAGCCATAAGGGTTTGGTAGCTGGTGGGATATTGACGATTTTCTGCGTTGCGATAATAACTTTGCTAGTTTTTATTAATTTTCAAAATAGTGGGACGAGTGGCTCTGAAAATCTAGACAAAATGAATGAAGAAATTTCTAATTTTTCGAGCGCTATTATGTATGGCGATGGAAGACGGGTTGATTTGTCTACGATGACTTATAGTGACTCGATAAATTATAAGTTTAGATATGAGATAAGGGGTGGTGATCAGGAATATATAAATTCAGTGATAGATAAGTTTAATTCTATAGATGATCTAATTCTTGACGATAACAACCTAAACTTAACAGACGAAGATAAATATTATTTGGGAGTTTATGGAGATAAATTACAATTTCTGAAGACATATGTAGATAGTTTAAGCGAAGACCCCATGGTTATAATCGATAAACTTGTTGAGGGAGGAAAAGACGAAGCCATTTCTTATATTGAAACTCGCTATAGTGAATATCTAAATTCTAGCAACTCTAGTTTGCGTGATTATTTCACATATAAAGCTGAATATGAAAAGTTAGCTATTGATGTTTTATCGCGGGCCGATGTCGATGGATGCATCAGCGATGATTACACGGTTCTTAACTGTGAAATAAACTCCTTAATAACTGAGGAAGAAACATCGCATTTGCAAGAAATTCAGCGTGAGATGAGTGTGATAGTTGACACTAATATTAAATATGTAATCAACGGCTGTTGGAGTATTTATAATATAGTTAATGGGGTAGAGGATGCTTAAGAAAATATTATTTGCATTAGTGTTGCTGTTTATTAGTATTACATCTGGATTACTCTACTCTAGTGGGGCGTCAGCGCTAGAGCTTAATAGCGACTCTGAAATATATAAGAAGATAATTCGACAAAGCATTAAGGCTTGTTATAGAGAGGAACCACTATCTAGCAAGGTCTTTGTAGAAGAATGGCCAAATAATGAGTTTTATGGGTTGTTTGGCGATGCTTTATGGGTGAGTATGCCGACGGGTTATACACTATTAGAAGATAATTTTGTTACATGCAAAGGGTTAATTTATGGTGACAAAATAGGTAGTGGGGCTAAAGGTGAATACGCCGGGATTTTGGATCTTTATGGGAAAGATATTTCTGATAAAACAGGTTTAGAAAAAAAGAAAGAATTAGCTGTTGGGTTAGGATATGAAGAAGCTCCAGAAGTGCCATATAATAAAAATGCTCCTTTATATTATGCTTTAAAATATACATATATGAGTTATCATAAGACAACTACTTTCGTATTTTTGAAGGATGAGTCAACCGGAGGGCCGTATGATGCTGCCACTTATGTGACTGGCACAAAAGTCAATGAGGATGGGACGGTGGCAGGCAGCTTGGAAATTTTTGCATCTGGTAATGGAGCTACTATTGAAGATGCTGGAATTATTTTTAAGGAAAATACTGATAAAACCGGGGGGACACTCTCTATTGCATGTACAGATTTTGTGAAAAAATGGAAAGAAGGTCTTCTTAATGATATTTTGCTTGGTATGGCCACTACCGCTACTTATACAGATTTTGATTGTGTGGATGGTGATTTGCCTATATCTTATAATCAAACGATATGGAATGATGGTGATATCGATAATGGCGCCAATGCATCAGGAAACTCAATAATAGGATTTTTAAATAAACATTTGCCATTAGATTTTTCTACACATATGTCACAATGTAGAGGGGGAAATATGTGCCCTGTAGTTTATGAAGAGACAAACGTTTTTACTGCCGCAGGGACTATTTCTAATGATCCATATTACGTAGATAAACCTACTAATATTGCCTTGCCTGGCGAGTATAGAAAAATAGGGAGTTGGGACGATCGAGCCGTAAAGGGCATGGAATATTTTACGGGTGGTACTAATAGAATTTTTACCGATGCTGAAATATATATATTATATGCTGGATATTTGACGGATTATTATAAAGCGGATTTCCAATGTGGGGCTGATAAAGCAGAGTATTATGCTGGTAGAGAGGGATATATTAGAGCAAGTAATCTATTGTATGATGGCGAAATGCGGGATGAATGCTATGTTAAAGCGGTTGAAAATGCAGACAAAAAAGTTAATGGCGTTAGTTTTTATAGCTTTAATGGGGCCGACCGTGGTGGGGGGATGGTTTTTTATGGGCAAAAGACTTTTGAGGAACTATTAGATCAGGTAGCCGATTTAAATGTTGACCCTGAATCTATAGCAGAAGCAAATATTGCTGCTACTAAAACCGATGATGCTCAGTCTGAGCCAGATTTGTGTTATGGTAATTCTGGGTCTTTAGGGTGGATAGTGTGTCCAGTAATTATACGGTTAAGCGATACGCTGAACACGGTGTATAAAGATATGGTGGAGCCATTTCTAGTGATTGACGCCGATTTGTTGAAGGAGAATGTTTCCTATGGCGAAAGCGCAACGCATAGGGTGTGGGAAGTCTTTCGTAATATATCTAATATTATCTTTGTAATTCTGTTTATGATTGTGGTGTTTTCGCAACTTACTGGGGTAGGGATTGACAACTATGGTGTTAAAAAAATCTTACCGAAATTGATTGTGGCTGCCATTTTAATCAATTTATCTTATTATATTTGTCAGATAGCGGTAGATGTTTCAAATATTCTAGGTAAGGGGTTAAATGATGTATTTACTGAGATAGCAAAAGGAATCCCGTCTAGCTTTAGTGGAGATTTTAACTCTGGAAACTGGTTTGCAGGAGTATTGAATGGTGCATTGGCAGTGTTAGGCATAGGGACTACCGTGGGGCTGGTGGCAACGGTGATGGATGGAGGCATATCGGCTATCATCTTGCCTTTATTAATGGGATTAATAACAGCATTTGTTGCAGTGATATTCTTCTTTATCTTGTTAGGTATGAGAAAAGCAGGCGTAATAATATTTGTTGCATTATCTCCTCTGGCGTTTGCTTGTTATATGTTGCCAAATACTAAGAAATTGTTCGATAAGTGGCTAAAAGGATTTGAGGGACTATTGTTGGTATATCCAATTTCTGGGGCATTAATCGGTGGTAGCGTCTTGGTATCTAGGGTCTTAATACAGACAGACGACTTTCTCGTTTATTTGATAGGCCTATTATTATTGGTAGTACCATTCTTCTTTGTACCAGTATTACTCAAGGGTTCATTTGCGGCAATGGGGAATATTGGGGCAAAGATTTCTGGATTTGGGAAGTTGTTAGGTTCCAGAAGTGGTGGTAGGTTAAACAGATTGATTAGAAATAGTGAAAGATTTAAGAACCATCAGGCGGAGATTGCAAGGCGCAACCAAGAGAGGAACGCGAATAGCACGATTCGTAGGTTAAATAGTAAGATGGGCCGACGGGGCGGTAGATTGAATGAAAGAGATACGCGTAGATTAGCTCGGAGCCAGGAGTCATTAGATAGATTACAAAGGGAGGATAAAGCGGCGCGTACCATATTGTCTGAAAGGGAGTTTAGAGATAGTACTATGCCCGAGTTAGAAGAGGCCTGGAATGATGCATTCGATAATGGTGATTCTGAAAGACTAGACGCACTTACTAACGTGTTAAATACAAAATATGGTTCAGCTGGGGCAAAGTTTATTGGTGATGCCTTAGCTGGTAAGACGATAGTGGATAAGAATGGGCAAGTAAATCAAAATGCGGTAGCCTCTTTGAGGATGTTACAAGACAACATGAACCATAATTCTAGTTTTGCTACTAGTATGAGAAGTAAAGCTTCTGATGCTTATGGTATGATTTCAAATGCCGGCATGTATCATAATAGTGCTACTGGAAAAAATGAATATAAGAACTTGAGCCATTTTTCAGCTAATAATAATATTTCTACTGATCTCAAGGATTGGTCTACACAGTCCGCATCTACTTTGCAACGTGCTGTTAATAGTGGTGCGTTGGATGATGATATGGTCGAAAAACTGCTCACGAGTACTGATCCCGCCATTCAGTCTGGTATACAGAGCGATACAAAAAAGATGGATGTATTACGAATGGCAAAAAGGCAAGCAGAGGCAAAGCAAGCTGCTGAATCAGCGAGACAACAAGAATCCTTGCGAGTTCAAACAGATATATCAAAGAGCTTGCAAAATATAGATGGTACACTAAATAGTCGTGGCGGAAATAGTTTCACTGGTGCTAATGATGAAATTTCAATTCCACATATTGACCAAAACATAGGTGGTCCGGACGGCGCGGATGATGTTCCAGAGTAGACTCTTTAGATTTTTCGAAAATTAAGGTATAATTGAGAAAAGGAGTTTTATGCAAAATATTACAAAAATTTTTTTGGTTCTGAACTCGGGGTCGTCTTCCGAAAAGTTTTCACTTTATGAAGGTGAGGACGAAGTCTGTTCGTTATACTTTGAAGGTATTGAAGAGAACGGAAAGAAGCAGTTTATTTGTACGATTACGCGAGCAGATGGTTCAGAAGAGGTAATAGATAAGAAATGGAATTCGCTTGATGCGGCATTCAAAGAAGCTAAGGCAATTTTTGAAAAAGAAGGATTCATTAACGAGGCGCATCCGCTAGATGGTATTTTGGTACGTGTGGTGGCGGCGGGGAAATATTTCTCGCAAAATCATATTGTAGACGATGAGACGATGCGCGAACTTGAAAAAGTACGTGTGACGAATCCTCTACATGTGCCGGGTACGGAGCGTGGAATTAAGAATGCGCGCGAGACGTTTAAAGGTGTACCAGTATTAATTATGTCTGACTCGGAAGCTTTGACGCGTGATTCACGCAGAGACACAGAGTATGCTTTGCCAAAAGAGATTATTGACGAATTTGATTTAGGGCGTTGGGGTGCACATGGTGCATCGTATGGCTATATGATGAACAGAATTCCGGAACTTGATTTACTTGAAAAAAAGATGGTGGTATGTCACTTAGGATCGGGCTGTTCGGTGACGGCCTTAGTAGATGGTAAACCAGCTTATACTTCAATGGGTGAAACGCCACTCGAAGGTTTAATGTCTTCGACACGCACTGGTTCGATCGATCCAACGATTGGTGCATTACTCGGCGAGAAACTGGGTGCGGCTGAAGCTATTAAGCTAATGAATAAACAATCTGGTCTACTTGCGATGGCTGGTTCAAATGATATGCGCGAGATTATTGCGGGTGCTGAAGAAGGTAACCAAGATGCGGCTGCTGCATATAACCTATTTGTAGATGGCGTAGTTGGTAAGATTGGTGAATTTGCAGCAAAGATGGGTGGCATTGATGCGATTGTATTTACGGCAACGATTGGTGAACGTTCGATCCCGATTCGTAGTTCAATTATTTCAAAGTTGGAGTTTATGGGCTTTAAAATTAAGAATGATGTGAAACTGGATAAATCGAAAGGTTATGCGAATGCGGCTGAAGAAGATTCAAAGCCAATTTATATTATTCCAACCAATGAAGCGGCTTATATGATTAAGAAAGCGTCTGAGCTCATAGATGGTCTGGAAAAATGATCAGGTTTCTGAATTAGAAACGAAAAAGATAATTGAGGTTGCAAAAGGGCAATTAAATGCCCATGGTGATTTTGTGGAGTTGGGGTGCTATAAGGGCGACACGTCTTTATTGCTGGCGGAAATTTTGAGAGATTCTAATAAAAAACTTTGGATTTATGATTCTTTCGAAGGCCTGCCGAAAAAGAGCATGGAAGATGCGTCGGTAATGGGAGAAAATTTTAGGGGCGGAGAATTGTTCGCGACAAAAAGGGAAGTTAAAGAAAGATTTTTGCGAGCAGGTTTGCCGGTACCAGTTATAAAAAAGGCTTGGTTTAGTGAATTAAAAGATGAAGATTTGCCAGAGAAAATAGCTTTCGCATTTTTGGACGGAGATTTTTATGATTCGATTAGAGTTTCACTAAGGTTGGTAGAAAATAAGATGTGTAGTGGCGGGAAAATTATTATTCATGATTATGATAATGAGGCGTTGCCCGGTGTTAAAAAAGCTGTCGATGAATGGTTGTTAGAGAAGAGCATAAAAAAGGAAGTTTATCAAAGCATGCTGGTTACTGCACTATAATATATTATTATGAAGAGTGGAATAACTGAAAAAAGGCTGAAAGACAAACGTTTCAAAAAAACCGAAGAGGCAATTCTTCGAGTCTTTTTTGAAACAAAAGAATGTATTAGCGTTAAAAGTTTGGCCATAAAAATTGGCGTGGCAAGATCTACGATATATTGTCATCATAAATCGATACGGGAGATTTTGCCGGATTATGAAAAGTATATTTTAAAAAAATATTCAAAAATGGTACGACAATTGGCACATAAAAAGGAGAAAAAGTCTAGAGTGTTATACATTAATATATTGTTGTTTGTTTTACGTAATAAAAGAATATTTGAAATTTTATTAAAGCATAGAAATAAAATTGTGTTTGAGGAGATGATTTTAAGGATAAAACCAATGATTGAAGGGGAGATGGGGTTGCCGGAAAATTCAGAGAAACTTTATAAGGTTTTTGCGAGCGAGATAGCGGCGCTAATAGAGGGGTGGGGCGAGGAAGATTTTGCCGAGAAAAATATGAGCATGGTGTTATCGGATATAGTGTTTTTGACCAAGACGGCAAGGACGAGATTGGTGGAGCTACTAGATTAATTGGCACTCGAATGTTTACAGTGCTAATTTTTGTGCTATAATGAAGGTAGAAAAGGAGATATTTATGGCACTTAAACCTTTAAAAGATAGGGTCGTGGCGATAGTAGAGAAGCCACTTGAGAAGACTAAATCTGGAATTTTGTTAGGGGAGGCTAAAGAAAAACCAGCTTATGCTGTAGTGGAGTCGGTTGGGCCAGAGGTAAAAAGCGTAAAAAGGGGCGATAAAATTGTCTACAAGGAGTATTCTACCACCGATATAAAATTAGATGATAAAGATTATATAATCGTTAAAGAAGAAGACGTATTGGCTACTTTATAGGTTAAAAAGGAGAAAAAATGGCAAAAAAAATTTATTATGAAGAAGAAGCACGCGAGAAGGTGTTGTCTGGCGCAAAACAATTGTATGATGCAGTAAGGGTAACTTTTGGGCCAAAGGGAAAGAATGTAATTATTGAGAAAGAGTATGGCGCACCAGTAATTACACATGATGGCGTGACAGTGGCGGAAGCAGTAGAACTTGATAACAAAGATGATAAGTTAGGTGAAGCAGTGGGCGCAAAATTGATCAAGACCGCTGCGCAAAAATTAAATAAGGTAGCTGGTGATGGTACTACTACTGTAACTGTGCTTACATATAATATATTAAACGAGGCAAATAAATTAATTGCGGCTGGGATAAACCCGATGGAGCTTAGGCGGGGAATAGAAAAAGCTGGTGCGGAAATTGTGGCAGAAATTGATAAAGTTTCTGAAAAGATTGCCGGCGATGATAAAAAAGTTGCTGAGGTGGCGACAATTTCGGCTGGTGATGAAAAAATTGGTGAGCTGATTGCGGAAGTGATTTCGAAGATTGGTAAAGATGGCGTAGTGACTGTGGAGGCAGGACAGGGCCTAGAAATGGAACAAGAAATTGTTGAAGGTTTTAGTTATGATAAAGGTTTTGCTTCGGCGTTCTTTGTGACGGACGTGAATCGTCAGGAAGCGGTGTTTGATAAACCAGTAGTATTGGTAACGGATCGTAAAATTTCGGCAGCAAGTGATATTTTGCCACTTCTCGAAAAATGCGCACAGGCTGGTAAGAAAGATTTGGTGATTATTGCAGAAGATGTAGAAGGTGAGGCGTTATCGCTTCTAGTATTGAATAAGCTGAAAGGCGTGTTTAATTCATTAGTGCTAAAAGCGCCGTCGTTTGGTGATCGCCGTAAAGAGATTATGGAAGATATAGCCATTTTGACCGACGCAACGGTAGTCTCGAATGATAAAGGTTTGAAATTAGAGGAAATTGGGCTTGAAGTGCTTGGCTCGGCTGCGAAAGTGATTGCGACTAAAGATGAAACTACAATTATCAAAGGTGCCGGTAGCGCGAAGGCAGTAGCGGCGAGAATTGAGCTGATTCACGCGCAGGCAGAATTAGCAAAAACTGATTATGAGCGTGAAGAGTTTGAAAAGCGTGCAGCGGCACTTTCTGGCAAGGTGGCAGTCATAAAAGTCGGTGGCGCTACAGAAACCGAGATTGACGAGAAGAAATTCCGTGTGGACGATGCAGTAGCAGCAACGAAAGCAGCTTTGGCGGAGGGAATTGTAGCCGGCGGTGGCGTAACCCTTGTAAATTTGGCTGGTAAACTAAAGAATGAAGACGATGGTGCTAGAATTGTGAAAAATGCTTTGAAAACGCCATTTGTGCATATTGTTGAGAACGCTGGGCTTAATGCACAGGCACTTCTATCTGAAGTTGAGAAAGCTAAAGATGGTTTTGGCGTGAATGTGATGGCGCCAGAAAAGGGATTAGTAGATTTGAAGAAGGCTGGCGTGATTGACCCGGCTAAAGTAACGAAGGAAGCCGTAAAAAATGCAACTTCAATTGCGGCAACGGCGATTACGATGGGAGCGTTAATTTGCGAAATCCCAGAAGAGAAACCTGCGACTCCTGATATGAGTGGGATGTATTAGAAACCACAACAAAAAACGTGCCCTCCGGCACGTTTTTTGTTGTGATTACATCTTATCGATGGACTCTACGAGGTAGAGAAGAGCTTCGGCGCGTTCGCGTTCGTCGGCAATTTCGGCTGCAGCGTGATAAGCTGGTTCGAGTACGGTGTAATCGCGGAGATTTTCAAACATATCGCGATAAATGTGGAATTTTTGAGATGGAGAAAGATTGACTTTATCCATGATTGGAACAAGGTCACGAAGGGCGGCTTCCTTAACTTGATGCATGCCGAGATTGGATTGGGCTGGAGCGGTTTCAATTGCTGGCGCAATGGGTTCAGGAATAGTCGGTTCTGGTACAACTGGTTCGGGTGCGATTGGTTCGGGGGCAACTATCTCTGGTGATGCGGGGGCAGTATAATAGTCGTAGTTTGGAATTTCTGGGGCAGGGGCAACAGGCGCACCTAAGTCTGGAGCACTTTCAAGAGGTGCAGTTGGGGTTGGCACAACTGGCTGTGGTTCTGGGAATGGTCCAACTGGTTCAGCTAAGGTACCATCATCATCTTCCGGGACAGAAGACGGGGCAGCAACTGGGTCAGAAAAAACTGGATCTGTGTTAGCGTTGTTGGTAATGTCGTCTATAGCTTTTTGTAGATCATTATCTACGGTTGAATTTTGATTCATAAAATGCCCACCTTTAATATTATACTTATGTTTATAATAGCACGATAGAACTAAATACGCAAGAAGTTTACGATTTTATCTAGGAAGTCCAATTTAACTTCTTCCATTGGCAAGTGGTTGCCGAGTTGGTCAACGATGGCCTCGCCACTACCTTCAGGGAAATAAATTTTGACTTGCAGGCCGAGGCGTTTCTTAGGGATGAGAACGGCTGAGTAATGAGAGCCTTCCTTTAAAATGCCAAAAGCGCGATACTCTTCGTATTTATGAAGGTTTTTTTCTTCTTTGAGTCCGGAATTGCTTAATTCATAATGGATTTTGCGGGGTGGGCGGGAAGAATAGACTAAAAGTGTAATGACGCTAAGAATGATGAGCGCAAGGAAAGTCCAACCTTGGAATAGTACTGCCAAAGCTGAGAGGCCGGCTGCGACCAGAAATAAGCCAATATACCACCAGAAATTGTGATCACGAATAATATATTCTTCTGCTTCCCAAGAGACAGGTTTTAAAGTTTTTGCCATAAGTTTATTATAGCATAGTTTTACAAAAAAGAGGGAAATATGGTAGAATGAGATGTACGGAGGGTTACCCAAGTGGCTGAAGGGGACGGTTTGCTAAATCGTTAGGCTGGGGCGACCTGGCGCGGGAGTTCGAATCTCCCACCCTCCGCCATTTTTGTTTCACAGAAACTTGAAAAAGCGAGATATCGGTTCTCGCTTCGTTCGAAGCGAATCTCCCGCCCTCCGCCAGGATTGATTTCAAATAGAGTGTGTGATATAATGTGGGTATGAGAAAGTTTTTGAGAGTTATTTTACCAATATTAATATGTGGCGTTTTTGCGGTCGCAATGGTAGCGAACGTGTCGGCGTTGACTTTGCAAGAAGGTGCGGAGGCCGCACGATGTGATGGTTGTCCGACAGATTTGTTTGGCAATACTGGCGTGTTTCGCCAAGTGACTAATACGATTCTTTATATTGTTGGTATTATTGCTGTTATTATGTTAATCATTGGCGGTATTAAGTATGTGGTTTCTGGTGGTGATTCTAAAAAGGTGACTGATGCAAAAAATACGGTGCTCTATGCAATTATTGGCTTAGTTGTATGTTTCTTGGCATTTGCGATTGTAAACTTTGTAATTTCGGCGTTGCCAGCTTCTAATGAAGCTGAGTCTGAGGCGGCGTCATTGATCCAAGCTGCTTATTGCAAGTAATACGACGACGATTTTGGAAACTCCAGCTTGCTGGAGTTTTTTGACGGCAGCTTTCATGCTGGCGCCGGTGGTCCAAACATCGTCTAGTAAAATATAAGTGATGTTAGAGTCGACCTTGGTCTTATTGGAAATAAAATAGGCAGATTTGGCTTGGGCGAGGCGAGTTTTGCGATTTGCGCCAACCTGGACAGTGTTTTTATTACGGATGAGAATTTTTTGGACTTTTAAATGGCGAATTTTGGCAAGGTGCTTAGCAAGAAGAAGCGTATGGTCTAAACCGCGAGCGCGAATATGCTGTGATACGGTAGGAAGAGGAACGACGATTGAATTTGGCGGGAAATCCGGGAGGGAAGCGTTTAAGAGTTCGGCGAGTTTGGTGGCGAGAGCGCGAGTGGAATTATATTTAAAGTCGTGAATTAGTGTATCTAAAAGACCAGAACGCTGATCTATGGTATAGACAGAAGGAAACTTTTTAGGTAGATTTTTGAGATTAGGTGTAGAACGTTGTTTAATTATGTTATTTTTACAACAGTCACAAAGGATTGTGCCGAGACATCCACAACCCCTACAGGAGTGGGGGGCGATGAGGTCTAGAGGGTTTAAAATTGTTGTGTTTTTTACAATAAAATTCATATTTCTCTTGATTTTACTACTGGGATGCTTTATAATAAAGCATAACAATATAAGTGGAGGAAATATGGCTCGTACAAACAGTGACGATTTGCTGATGGAGGATGATCTCGCCGCTGCTTTCTTGGGAGGCGATGAAGAAGTCGTGGCCCCAAAAGAGGCGGAGGAAGAAGAAGTTCCTCAAGAATCTAGCGAACCAGTAGAAGATGAGTGGGAAAATGCCGACGATTTCCCAGGACAACTCGCTGTAGATGTCTACGAAACCGCCGATAAACTAGTAGTTAAGGCTCGGACTGCCGGTATATCGAAATCTGACCTCGATGTTAGTATTTCCGACAATATTTTGACGATTTCTGGTGTGCTTTCTGGTGGTGAAGATGAGCAAACAACTAGGTGGCATATCCAAGAATGTTATTGGGGTGAGTTTTCCCGTACGATTGCTTTGCCGGTGCAAGTACGTGAAGATGAGAATAGCGTGAAAGCTGAGCTTAAAGATGGTGTATTAACGATTACCTTCGAAAAGGAAAAGGCTGAAGCGCCAAAGAAGATTGCGATCCAATAAAAGTTCTACAAGGATAGATAAGTCGTTCCTGCTTAGGAGCGACTTTTTTGAGCGTTATTTGTCTTGGTAAAAAAATATCCCTCGTAAAGGAGGGATATTTTTATTAAAGAATCTATTATTGATTAATGGCGCCAATGACGAAGTTGGTAATGGCGAAGGCAAGGACACAAATAACCATGCCGATTATGCCATAGAGAATGATATCCTTAGCTTTTTTGACTTTGCCAGCATCGCCAGAAGAAGTCATATAATTAATACCACCAATGATGATAAGGATGACACATACTATGCCGAGCATACCGATTACAGCGTTGATGATGTTCGTCACGGTTTTTTCAATGTCGCCGGAATCACCATTAGCTAAATTGTTTATTTGCGTTTTTGTCGCTAGCGTTATTAGAGTTTCTTTCATGATTGCCTTTACTTAATTTAATTTGATTTTAACATTTTTTAAAAGAATGTACAAGTGGTATTTATTATGTTTTGTTTGAGGTTGCTTTGTTATGGCGTGCTTGTACTATTAGTCGTAGAGTTGGATTCATTGATGGCGTTAATAGCAAAGTTAGCGATAGCGAAGGAGAGTGCGCATACGGCAAGACCAATGCAGGCATAAAGAATTGTATCTTTAGCTTTTTTGACTTTGCCAGCATCGCCAGAAGAGGTCATATAGCCAACGCCACCGATGACGATAAATATAACTGCAACTAGACCTAGCATGCCTATAATGGCGTTTATAATATTTATAACGACAGAGTCTATGGCTTGAGTACTAGCTCCATCGCAGCCGGCAGCGTCCTTAACTGCTTGTGGGACATTGCAATCGGTATCGCAAACGCTTTTGCAATCTGCATAAACTGGGCTTAGCATAGTGATGGCTGGTATAAATATAGCCAACATAACTATGATGATTTTAGTGATTTTAGATTTCATATTCCTCCTTTGTTTTTAAACTATGGTGTAGGCGTCGTGCCATTACTAATAATGCCAGATACGACTGAGACGATGATTTCGGATAAACCAACGATGGCAAGGCCTATAAGTGCATAAGTTATGGTGTTTTTGGACTTTTGGAGTTTATTGGCGTCACCTGAGGAGGTTATGTAACCGACACCACCAATTACTAAGAATATTGCGGAAACCACGCCAGCAATGCCGATCACCCAGCCGACGAGATTTGTGACGAGAGTTTCGGGGGCACTATTAATACAGGCAGAATTATCCGATGCACAATCTGCAAGACTGGTATCGCCAATTAAGGCTATGCGAATAGCTCCTAAGATTATGGTAGATAAAGTAACGATGGCGAGGCCGATGAAGGCGTGAGTGAGGGTTTTTTTGCCAGAAGAAACTTTATTTGGGTCGCCGGAGGAGAACATATATAAATAACCGCCATAGATGACGTAACCGATTACTAGGTACGCCGCCACGACGCTAATATCTAGAAGTATATTGGTAGCTATTTTCCATATATTAGCCGCCAATTCTTTTTCGCTTGTTGGCGTTTCAACATCGCAGTCCCAAGAGGTGAGACCTAAAAAATTAGGGCAAGGATCGCCGTTTATGCGATTGTCGGCGTATGCTGGTGTTTTATTAGCTATGTTTATTAATGTGAAAGTAGATATTAGTATGGCTGCAAATACGAGTAGTTTTTTCAAAAAATTTTTCATTGCATAATCCGTTGATTAACTTAACTTAATATTAGCATAAAAAAACAAAAAGGCCAACGGGGATTTTTAGGTAAATACTCTTGACAAAAACGCTTATGCGTGCTATAATTAAAACACGCCTTAAAAGGGAGGCGATATTTTTACTATGATAGCAAAAAGATTTTCAAAAAATCGTTTAATAAAGACCATTTTTGGTTGTCTTTTTGCTATTGTAAGCTTGTTTTCATTGGCTGCACCTGCGGGTATAGTATATGCTGATGAAGAGCCTGTGGAAGAACCAGTACATATTGAGCTTGGCACGGATGCAGATAGAACTACACATGAAACGGAAGGGGTTGTTGAGAAAAAACCAGAGACAGGAGCTTCTTGTGAAGACAGTTTAGGTGAATTGGGGTGGTGGGTATGTCCACAAACTGGCAAGATTGCTAAGGCAGTGGATTGGCTATACGATAAGATAGAGGATATTTTAGTAATTAATCCGGTAGAGGCTAAGGATGGTTCGCCGATTTATGAAATCTGGAAATATGCAAGAGGAATTACTAACATAATATTTATTATATTCTTGTTAGTGGTGATCTATTCACAATTAACGGGCGTAGGTATTTCTAATTATGGGATTAAGAAGGTGCTGCCTAAGTTAATCGTGACGGCGATTTTGGTGAATTTAAGCTTTATTATTTGTTCTTTGGCGGTGGATGTTTCGAATATTGTTGGTGATAGTATTAGAGGGGTGTTTACGGCGATTGAAGAAACGACTTTGACGAATTTTCAGGTGACTGACGATATGCGTGTAACGTTGGCAGAGATGTATTCGGCGTTGGCGGGTGGAGAAGCACTAGCAATTGGCGCAGCTTTTATTGGGTTTGAAACTGGGGCAATTTGGATGTTAATACCAGTGGTGCTTGGGGCAATAGTAGCAGTAGCTTCTGGTTTAATCACGATTGCGCTCCGTCAGGCAGTGGTGATACTTTTGATTATGATTGCACCACTTGCAATTGTGGCTTATATGTTACCGAATACCGAACAATGGTTTAAAAAATGGAAACAACTCTTTACGAAGATGTTGGTATTTTATCCAATGTTTTCGCTTTTGTTTGGGGCATCTAGTTTGGCGGGGTGGGCGATTATAGCAAGTGCTAGCGATGGTTTTGGATTGTTGCTTGGTGTGGCAGTACAAATTTTCCCACTGTTTTTCTCATGGAATTTGATGAAGATGTCTGGCACATTCTTAGGCACGGTCAACGCGAAAATTCGGAATTTGGCGGCGAAACCGCTTGCTTCGAATCGAGCATGGGCAGAATCGCGTCGCATGAATAGAAGAGCAAACACTTTGGCAAATGGGATTACTCCGTCTGCTGGGTTGATGCGATATATGGAAAAAAGGCGCGCGTTAAGAGAAGAGGATACGAAGAATGCTGCGATGATTACTTCTGGCAGGACAACGATGTATGTACAACGAAAGATTGCAGACAGTAAGATTGGAGATATGGAAAGCTCTTCTAAAAGGACGTCGCGCTATACGCGTAATGCTAAATTGGCACGGAATTATTCATTAAAGGAGAAGAACGCAGTTTCGCACACTGAACACGTGTTAAATAATTATAACAAGTATTTCGATCATGGGAGTCTTGATGAAAGGATTGGCAAACAAGCTCAAGATGCCTGGATTGATTACGGGCGTGCAGCGTATCTGAAAGATATTGACGAAGAAAACGATATTAATTTCTTGGTTGATAGATACCTAAAGATTAACGAACGTGACGAAAATAATAATCCTAAATTTGAAGACGAGTTTAATAAATATATCAGATCTGTTACTGGGCCAAATGGTGAACAACGTTTGATGGCTAAGATTATTGCACAGGCAGCAAAGGTTGAATCTAAACAACGAGCTGAATTCAATATCATGTATGCAAAGTGGGGGCACAATGGTTATAATAAAAGGGCTTTTCGTGATTGGATTGTTGGATATAAGACTAATGATGATGGTTGGGCAGTAGATGAAAATGGCAAACGTCTACTTGTTTTAGGCAAGGATGGTAAGCCAATAAAAGACGAAAATGGTAATAATGTGCCGTTAGAGGTTGTACAAGGTGATGCTCTCACGAAGGCTCCAGAACGTTTAGTGCTTTATGATAAAAGAGATGAAAATGGGTTGTATTATGACTTTAAGGATCAAAATGGCAATATTATAGCAAGAGTTCATCGTGGTATTGGCGATGATGGCAAAAATCATGATGATGCAGCGTTTATAAAAGAGACTCTTTCGAATTACGATATCCCAATTGCAGACCCTATCAACAATATTTATTCTATTCTTGCTGGTGTGAAAGCATGGGATGGCAAAGAAGGTGAGCGTGGAGATATTAATGTTTTGAATGGCCATAGTGATATTGGTCTTGCTAGGTATAGCACTACGATTGGACGTGCTATGAAGGAGTATAAAGGGAATGCAGCATGGGCTGGCTCGATGTTTAATTCTGGTATTGGCAATCGCCAAATCAAGAACTCTTCACAGCATGCAATCTGGGTATTGGATAGTATTGTAAAAACATTGAAGCCAGGAGCGTTTAATACGCAAAACCCAGCTTCGGTTGAATATGTGAGATCGATTTTGGATCCAAATAATTGGAAAGAAATTTTTACGGAAAAAGAATTGATAAATGCCGTGAATATTAATAACAAGCTTTATGGTGGTGAAAATTGGAAATATGATGAAGAAGGGAACGTTGTGCGTCGTCCGGATGGTGAGATTGACTATGAAACAGTGCCGAATCCAACTTATGAACAACGTTTGAACACTTTGAAGCGTAAACTTTTGATTCCGGCGATGCAAAAAATATTGCCAGCATTTGATAGGCTCAGGACAAGCAATACTGCGGATAATCAGAAACCTGGTACTGCAGATGAGCAATACAAGTTCTTGAAGATGGTTCAAGACAGATGGGAACATAACCCAACGATTCCGTTTGATCCAACACTAGTTGATCAGGATCTTCAATCTGAGGCGCGAGCTTTCCGTAAAAGAAAGCATGATAAAGATGGCAATTTAATATATGATTCTGCATCTGATGATAGGGCTCCTGATAATCTTCTAGAGTCATTAAGAACAGCCTACGATAGAGCTATGACGCCAGAAGACTTGAGAAGCGAAATATTCGCTATATTAAGAAGTAATGATAGATATAGTAGAGCATTGATGCGGTTTGACGAACTATGCAATGAAAATCCTGATGCAACGATGCAGGAAATTAGTAACTGGTTTAACGACTTAGACGTTTTAGTATAAAGCATCTCGATTTATGAGATTTAAATATTAAAATTATTCTTATGCTTATTTTTAGGGGTTATGTTATAATATATAGTATATGGCGGAATATAAGGTGCCTCAGGATGTTGAGGCAGACGATAAGCTTATCGGGCCGTTTAGTTTTCGGCAGTTTGTTTATCTTTTGATTGCGGCTGGTTTGATTGCGTTAGCCGTAGGTCTTTTTAATATTTTTCCGCTACTTACGATTATCCCGGTTCCGTTTGTATTGTTTTTTCTGATATTAGCTTTACCACTTAAAAAGGATCAGCCGATGGAGACTTATCTTGCGGCGATAGTGTCTTATTATTTGAAGCCACATAACCGACTTTGGACGCCAGGACAAAGAGAATCAACAATTTTGATTACGGCACCGAAGATTGTGGAGGAGGTACGTACAAGAGATATCTCGCAAGAAGAAGCAACACATAGATTGTCATTTTTGGCAGATATCGTAGATACGGAGGGGCAAGCAATTAAAGGTGCAATTCCGAATTCAATGCGTGAGGAAATAGTGGCGGAAGCGAGCGCGACAAACGATATGTTCGATGACTATAAGGCAGTTACGTTAAATGAGACGATTGAACAGAATAAAATCGAGCGGCATGAGGAAGTAATACGTGAGATGCGTGAGGCGATAAACCGCAACGAAAATATTGGTGTTGCTGGTGCAGTAATACAAAATGACCATGGGAAGATAGAAACGCCAGCCGTAGAGGCGGTGAGTATGAAAGCGCCAAGGCCAGAACAAATGACAGAACCAGCGGAAGAACATAGTGCAGTGATAGTAATGCCAGAACCAACTTCGCAAGAAAAAAAGCCGACAAATCCGCTGAAACCTAGTATAATGGAGCTAGCAAACAATTCTGATTTTACTGTCGCGACGATTGCAAAAGAAGCTAACCGTATAAAGAGAAAGGACGATGGCGAAGTTTTTATATCGCTGCACTAAATTATGAATCCACAACAACCACAACAAATTTTGCCAAATCAGAACCAGTCGCAAGCACCACAGATGATAGTCCCAGGCGACGGGCAGAATAGGATAGCCATGAACGATCCTAGCACTCAGAATTTGGGTATGGTAGCAATGGCGGCGCAACAGGCCGCACCGACATCTCCGAATAAAGAAGTGCCGACTTCTACGCAGGCAACTTTGTTGATATCTGAGTTACGTGATAACGTAGTAATTATGAAAGATGGCTCTTTTAGGGCTGTGGTGGCCTGCAAATCGATAAACTTTGATTTAATGTCTGACGTAGAACGTGAAGCAGTAGAATATTCGTATCAAAATTTCTTAAATTCGTTAAAATTTACAACGCAAATATTGGTGCGTTCACAAAGAGTTGATATTGGGCCGTATATTGAGAAATTGTCTGAGATTAGGCGCAACAATGATAATATGCTGCTTGGCGTCTTGATGGATGATTACATTAACTTTATTGATGTTCTGTCGCAAGAAGCGAATATCATGGATAAGGCATTCTTTATTGTAGTACCGTATTATTCGTCGCCGGATGCAGAGAAAGTATTGCAACAAACTAAGAATTTCTTTAAATCTTTTTCGAAATCGAAAGCGCCAGAAGTGACAAGAATTGATCGGGCGACTTACGATAAGGCTTTGTCGGAGCTTGCGAATAGAGTGGATTCTGTAATGTCTGGGTTGTTCCAAATTGGTATGCATTCAGTTAGGTTAAACACTAGGGAATTAGCGGAGCTTTATTATAATTTCAATAATCCAGATACTGCAGTAAGAGAGCCTTTGGTTGATTTTTCCAAACTTGCGACAATGTATGTAAGAAAGGGAGAGAAGCAAAATGGGTAAGAAGAAAATGACGCCAGCAGAAATTGCGGCACAAGCCGAAGCGATGGAGGCGGCGGAGATTCAACAGGCGTTTGAGCAGGGTACTAATACTTTAAGAGATTTAATTTCTCCGTCGGCAATCGAGATTCATTCAGATTATTTCAGATTAGGGACAAAATACGGCCGAACATTATACATATATGGTTATCCTCGCTCAATATATACGGGCTGGATCTCGCCAATTATTAATATTGATGAAGTAGTTGATGTGTCGATGTATATCTACCCAGTGGAGTCGGCAGTAGTGATGAAGAACTTACGTACGAAAGTGACGCAACTTGAGGCCTCGATGAATCTAAATGCAGAAAAAGGCAAAGTACGTGACCCGGAGCTAGAAGCGGCGATTAATGATGCCGAGGATCTACGCGATCAATTGCAGGTGGGGGCACAGAGGTTTTTCCGTTTTGGGCTTTATATAACGTTATGGGCGGATTCTTTAGATGAGTTAAAATTTGTACAACAGAAAATCGAGACGATTTTTGGCCAGCAGATGATTTTTTCGAAAGTAGCAAATTCACAACAGGAGCAGGGACTTAACTCGACAATGCCACAATGTACTGATCAGCTGCAGATTCGACGCAATATGAATACGGGTGCAATTTCGACCTCATTCCCATTTACATCGGCGGATTTGACGCAGGATAAAGGTATTCTGTATGGCATAAACATGCATAATAATGGATTGGTGATTTTCGATAGATTTAGTTTGGAAAATGCTAACATGGTGGTGTTTGCAAAGTCTGGTGCTGGTAAATCTTTTAGCGTGAAGCTGGAAGCTTTACGGTCAATGATGGTAGGAAGTGAAATTTTAATTATTGACCCTGAGAATGAGTACCAGAAGTTATGTGATGCGGTGGGTGGATCATATATTAGATTATCGTTAAACTCAGACGTAAGAATTAATCCGTTTGATTTGCCAAAGGTGGTGGATTCGGAAGATGCGAATGATGCATTGCGTGCAAATTTGGTAACTTTACACGGTTTATTTAGGTTAATGCTTGGCGGTAACCAAGTAACAGCTGGTGGCCAGGTAGTGCCGGCCTTGACGGCTAACGAAGAGGCGGATCTAGATCAGGCTTTGATCGATACATATGCGAGAGCCGGAATTACTTCAGATCCTTTGACTCATCAATCCACGCCGCCAACGATTTTGAATTTGTATGATACTTTGCTCCATATGGAGGGTACAGGACCGCAATTGGCGCAGAGATTGCGTAAATATACAACCGGTACGTTTGCGGGGATTTTTTCACAACAGTCGAACGTAGATATTAACAATCAGATGGTAGTATTCAATATTCGCGACCTTGAGGATGAGCTTAGGCCAGTGGCGATGTATATTGTGCTTTCGCATATTTGGAATATCGTGAGAGCGGAACAGAAAAAGCGGTTACTCATCGTGGATGAAGCGTGGCAATTAATGAAGTATGATGATTCGGCTAACTTTTTGTTTTCTTTGGCGAAACGTGCACGTAAATATTATTTAGGCCTAACGACGATTACGCAAGACGTAGAAGATTTCATGAGCTCCAAAATGGGGCGGGCGATTGTAGCGAACTCATCCATGCAGCTACTACTAAAGCAGTCTGCTTCGGCAGTAGATGTGCTATCCGATGTGTTTAAATTAACCGAGGAAGAGAAACGGCGTTTGGCTAATTTCCCGGTGGGGCAGGGCTTGTTCTTCGCTGGGCAAAACCATGTACATATCCAGATAATTGCGAGCGAGACGGAAGAAGGTTTGATTACCACGAATCCAAATGTGAAACAAGGGCCGGGACAGTAATAAATGAAAGTAAAGGCAGTTTTTCAAAAATTTATAGTAGTTGCCCTGTCTATGATATTGGTAGTTTCGTCACCGGCTTCAACTTATGCTAAGTTGTCGGCGGAAATGTTGGATATGTTTGCGCAGAATGATGTCATGTTTTATGATCCAGATGAAACCGAGAGAAATCTTTGTAGTTCTTCTAGCTCGACTGGGGATTGTTATATTGCTGGCTCGAATTGGGATGAGAGAATGTGGTCTGCTTTAAGACATGTGGGGTTTACGCCAGAACAAACAGCCGGTGTTCTTGGTAATATAGCTCACGAAGCAAATACGCCCGTAAGACAGGAAATCTCTTACAATATGGCTAGGGAGAACGGCTGTCTTACAGAAGAAGGTTTAGCATATGATATTGAAATTGATTTTACTACTGTAGAGGGAGGTTTACATCACGATAGTTGTATGCAGAATTATTCTGACGCTTATAAAAAAGGTTCTAATGTTCAGGGTGTGGGCATTGGTCTTGCCGGATGGACGTGGCCTACTATCCGCCAGGCTTATTTGAAAATATTGACTGACCTTGGTTTGGAAAAATATTTTAAAGGCGAGGCATGGAGAACTTATGGTTCATATGCGACGGACGACGAGCTTAGAGAGGCAATAAAAAATGAAACTGGGTCGGAGGACGATTATTATGCTTTATGGTGTGCTGCCATAGGATTTATGTGGAGCGAACTAAAGGACAAAGAGTTTATGAATCAAACAACTGTGGCTGAATATGCCGGTTGGGATGCGGCGAATTACGAGAGGTGTGCTGGTGGTTGTGAGGTGGGCGGGGACCAATATAATTTGCGTATTGCAACTGCAGAAGAATACTATGAGAAGTATGAGGATGGCTATTTTGATGCAGTAGAGAATGGTTCTTTGCCATCCGAAATAGAATCTGTAGGTGGAGATGGAAGTAATGTTACGATAATTGGCGACTCAATTACAAAAGATTCTATGGTGGCCATAAAAAAGAAATTGCCAGAGGCTGATATTATTGCTCAAGATTCGAAGCAATTTGCAGGAACGGATGATTCTAATCCGACAGGTGTACAAGTTTTGGATGACTTAATAGCAGATAACAAATTACGTAGTAGAGTGGTATTTGCATTGGGAAGTAGTGGCGCTACTGTTTCGAGTTCAGATATTGCAACAGTAGTTGAAAAGGTTGGGCCAAGTAAAGAAATATTCTTTTTGACTAACCTTGATATTTCAGACACAAAAAAATACGAAGACAATAACGATGAGTTTAATGGTGCTGCTGCCACTTATAACAATGTAAAAATAATTGATTGGATGGGGGCTGTATTGAGCGCTTCTGGGAGCCCAGAAGATTATATTGTTGATGAGAGTGAGTCTGCTGGTCATGCTTTACGTCCGACAGATTCGGGCCAAGAATTACTTGCGAGGTTGATAGCTGATGCGATTGGTAAGAGTGAGACTAAAGTTGATAGTGCGTGCAATGAATCTTACACTAATGGCGAGTTGGTTTTTTATAATCAAAATGCGGATCCTTGGGGAACGATGCCATTTTACACTGATGATTGTCGTGCTTCTGGGCCCAATCCTACCCCGTCCGATTGGGGCTCACTTGCACCACAGGATTGGGGGACTATTGGAGCTGGTGGGTGTGGCCCATCTGCTCTTGCTATGATTATAACAGCTTTAACTGGAAGAAAAATCACTCCTGATATTACCGCAAAAAAGGTAGTGGAAATAGGAGCCAGTGCTTGTTATGGGGGGTCTTACTATGGAACAGTGGCTAATCCAGCTAAAGATTACGGTTTGACGGTCGAGAATCATGCAGTTAGCGCGATAACAGTGGAGGAAATATCGAATTATTTAAGGCAAGGTGACATGTTTGAGATCCTCGTTGCCAAAGAAGGCTATTTTGGTGATGGGCATTTCATCGGTTTACGTGGTATTACTGATGAAGGAAAGTGGCTGATATTTGACAGCAACTGGTGGGATAATATGAATAAGCGTACTATTCCTAAGGATGAAGTAGCACCGACGAATTATAAAGAATGGGAGCCAGAATTTATTATGAGCTGCATAAAGGGCGGTACTATAAGTAGAATAAGCAAAGGTAATTAAATATGAGCGCATTTCAGGAAAAGATTAACCAGATAATGAGTATAAAGAAGAATCGCATCATTGTTGGTATTATTATCTTTTTTATAATAGTAATTGTTCCTATTGTTTTTTCGATTATTGGCATGAATGCTTTGAGCGAGAAAAAGATTGTGATAGATAATTTCTTAGACTTTTTCTCAGATTTTCCCGATGGAAAACGTGAAGAGATTGAGAGTGAATTATATAAAAAAGTGTTCAACTCTGGAGAGTTTGGTGTGAATGATATACCTAGTTCTGGCGCTTTGGTGCAGCCTGACTCACTGTATTCGTTTACGTTGGAACCTTCATTTGTATATGGGGATTTTGTTGTGGAAGTGCTGCCAATAAATAGATCGTATATTATCAGCTATACATATGGTAATGCGCGCGGTGGAATGGTTATGGAGTACTCAGCTACTAATACGATTTTTGATGTTGATGATTATAGATTTAAGCGTTATGACCCTATTGATTTTTTGGTGCCGGTCGAATTTGAAGATTTATATTGTACTTTAATTTCTACCACATCTTCTGAAACAAAGAGTAGGCGTGCGCTTGTTGCTGTATTGGACCCGCCAGATTCTGTATATTTAGCTGATGGAATTGGGGAACTTCAGGGTAAAGTGATGGAAAAGATCAAGTCTTATCTTGACTCGTTTGGGCTATCGATAGAAAATTATAAAGTTAATTTTAGATTTAGGATAGCAGAATAGAGCAAGCGTGAGTGGCGAAACTGATGGCTGTATGATATAATTATACTTATGAAAAAGTTTTTTGTGGCGATTGTTTCTATGGTGATAACGTTTGTTTTGTCGGTATCGACTTATGCGTTGAGTGCTACACAATTAGATAAATTTGCGCAAAATGATATTTTATTTTATGATCCGGATAACACTGGGAATGGGAGTGTAGTTTGCACTGAAAGTAATAGTGGGGCTAATGTAAATTATGCAGGAGAACAGGTCTGGACAGATGCCGAAATGCAGGCCATTGAGGCAAACCGGGCAATCTATGAAGAGGCAGCTAATCAATATAATTTTCCTTGGCAAGTATTGGCGGTAGTACATAGCCTCGAGACTAGTTTGCAAAAAAAGAATTATCCTAATGGCCAGGGTGTATATATGTTATATTCATATACTAGGGCTCCAGACGGTTCGTTAGACCCGGATAAGGCTTTTTTGCCTGCTGGGGAAATTAGTGATGAAGAATTCCGTCGGCAGACTTTAATAGCCGCGGAGATTATTAGCGGTATGGTTGGGGATTTAAATGACACAAAGAACGTAAAAAAATTGTTTTATAGTTACAATGGCTCTGGGGGGGTTTATTATCATGACAAAGCTATCGCTTTAGGTTTTGGTGAAGAAGGGGCGGCGATTGGCGAGGGTTCTCCCTATGTGATGAATCGTTATGATGCGAAACGCGATCCAGATAGCCAAGACGTGGATCCGACATGGAAAGGGGTATGGCAAGAAGACCCAAATAAGGATGGCGGGTCTTGGTATAATCCAGATGTTTACTCTACAGTTTTTGGCGCTTACGTTAAATACGAGGCTTTAGGAGGGGGGAGTGGGAACTTGAATTGTATTAGTAGTAGTGGTGGGTTAGTTTCGGGTGGTTTTAAGACTGCAAAAGAGGCTGATGCGGTAATAATGGAATATTATAGGACAAAGAGGGATGAATATGCGTACATGGAGACAAATCAAGAATTTGTAGAGGTAGACGGTGCTCATTTGAAGGCAATTTGTGCTGGTGGGCCTTTAAACAACTGCGTAGCTTTCACGCAGTGGTTTATCGCAAAGTATACAACAGCTGGTAATATAGGTTTACCAAATGGTAAAGATGTGGTGAGGACTTTGGCTGCTGGACCATATGGGTTTGGTAGCGTTCAGAATGAACCTAGACCGTACGCTGTGTTTAGCCGTCAATCTGACAGCACTGGTGGTACTAGTAAATGGGGTCATACCGGTATAGTATTGGGCGTAGATGAGGAAAAAGATAAGATAATTATTGGCGAATCTGGTTGTGGAGCTAACCTCGATTGGACTGGCGCTCATGAGTATTCGCTAAGCGACTATAGAACCAGTGATTTTAGTTATGTTTATACTGATGAAATATTAGTGGGGTTGTAATATGAAAGATGGGAAGAAAATAGAATTAAATCCAATAAAATTATTTATAGCTTTTATCGTGCTAGTGGCTGTAGTTTTACTTGTTGTTTCGATAGCTCCACTTTTCCATGAGAATCCATTTGGCGAGCAGATTGCGATCGACAATTTTTCTAAATATTATTCTGATGTGCCTGACTCGACTAAGGATTCAGTATTGGCAGCTCTTTTTGTAATAGTTAACAGTAATACGGCTGAAGGTTCGGAAGTACAGGGTGCTAGTGCAAAAATTCGTGATGGAAGCGCTGAAAATAACTACGATAAAAATAAGGATATACATAGTGGAAAATTTATTGTGGACATTGAGAGTATGCAACAGTCTTATGCAGGGTATTTTGAATGGTCTAAAGATGAAAATAATGTGAATTTATCAGGTTATCGAACGCTTTTTACGTGTCTTAATGAGGATGAACTAATTTATGGTGATTTTGGTTGTAAAGATATGTTTTCAGATATGATTACGACAAAATTTCCGGTGATTAAAAAGTTGCCAATAAGGGTAGAGTATTATTCTGATAACTATTCAATATATACATATTATTATATAGGATATGAGTTGAAGGATGATGGAGATCTGATAATAAAGATTACGGACTATACTGGTGGTAACTATGAAAACGCACTGGAAAAAATGAAGGCAGAGGGGGTGGATTTGGAGAAGTACACTATAGAGTATAACGATGAGTCTACCAGTTTGTTTTGGGGCCACGCAGGGTGATTTTAGCACTCTTGCTTTCTTAGTGCTAATAATATATAATATACGTTATGGCAAAACGTGATTATTATGAAGTTTTGGGCGTTTCTAAGAACGCGTCTGATGATGAAATTAAGAAAGCTTACCGTAAATTGGCGGTGAAGTATCATCCGGATAAAAATCCGGGCGATAAGGAAGCGGAAGCGAAGTTTAAAGAAATTAACGAAGCGCATGATGTACTTTCTGATAAGCAGAAACGAGCGCGGTATGATCAATTTGGTCACGCTGGTGTAGGCGGGGCTTCGGGCGGGGCGTATGGTGGATTTTCTGGCAATCCGTTTGGTGGTGGGTTCAATTATAACGGACAGACTTTTAATTTCGATTTTGGTGGTGGGCTAGATGATATTTTGGGAAATTTATTTGGTTTTGGTACGGCTGGCAGCAGGAGAGCACGCAAAGGGGCGGATTACCAAACCGCAGTAACTTTGACATTTGAAGAGGCAATTTTCGGTACGACTAAGACGGTAACTGTAGATGGCTCAGATCTTAAGGTGAAAATTCCGGCTGGGATTGATGATGGAATGTCGATTAGGTTACGTGGTAAAGGTGGGCCGGCGCCAGAAGGTGGTACAGAATCTGGCGATTTGTACGTACGTGTGCGTGTAAAACCGCATAAATCATTGACGCGTGAAGGTGCAATTATATTGTCGGAAGAAAAAATTGATATGGTGGATGCGGCGCTAGGTTGTGAAATCGATGTAGAAACAGTAGATGGCAAGATTACTATGAAAGTACCGGCTGGTACGCAAAGTGGAACACCATTTAAATTGTCTGGGCATGGTGTGCCGTTTAGGGCGGACGGCGATAGGGGTCCACATATTGTGACGGTAATTGTAGAGACGCCAAAGAATTTATCTAGAAAACAAAAGGAACTTTTGGAAGAATTTAAAAAGAATAAAAAACGTGGTTTTTGGGGATAGAGCTTAAGCTTGCAAATTCCCCACTGTTGGATTATATTGAAATTCAATGGGGTATTTGGAAGAGATGTTAATTCGAAACGGAGTTATTTATCATGCTCCGGATGGGTCGAGCTCGTATATTGAAGGGAGCTTGGTTTCGAACTCTTTGGTGGTGAGAAATTCTTCGGGTTGGGTAACGCATCGGATTGAACGAGCGTGCAATGGTGTGGACTTGGTTGTACGTAACACTTCGACTGGCTGTGTGGAAATGCGGATTAGTGCATCATCGCTTTTTTAGTGATTTTGTGCTATAATGGATTGTGGAAATTTAAAATTTGATGTTATTTGTTAACCCGTTGATATAAGAAAAATATCGACAAAAACAATTAGAAAGGGAAAAATGGAAATAGCAATCCCAATTATTGCTGCCATAGTAGGCATTGTTGCTGGTGCGGGCGGAATTTTTGCTTATAATAAGCACAATGAAAATGGGGGTAAAGATAAGGCAGATGATTTAGTACGCAAGGCAAAAAGAGAGGCGTCGGACATTGTTTTAGCTGCTAAAAAAGAGGCTACGGTGGTGGCGGAGAAATCTCAAGCTGAAGAGAACGAGCGTCGTCGTGAATGGAAAAAGACAGAGAATCGTTTGGCGGAGCGTGAAACTGCTTTAGACGCAAAGCTTGATCAGTTAGAAAAGAAATCTGAAAAATTAACGCGCGAAGAAAAAGAAATCGAAACTTTGAAAGGTGAGATTCGGGACATTCGCGAAAAGCAACATGAAAAGTTGGAGAAAATTGCTGGTTTGTCTAAAGCCGAAGCGCGTGACAAGTTAATGAAAATGACCGAAAACGACATCAAGCAAGACTTGGTAGCTTTGGTCGCAAAAGAACAAAAGGAAATCAAACACGATATTGATGAAACGGCGCAAGCAGTACTACTTACTGCGATGGAAAGAATGTCGTCTGAAGTAACGGCGGATCGTACGGTAACGGCTTTGAAGTTGCCGGATGATGATATGAAAGGCCGAATTATTGGTAAGGAAGGTCGTAACATCCAGGCATTGCAACGTGCAACTGGTGTAGATATTATGGTGGATGATACGCCGGGCATGGTGGTGTTGTCATCGTTTGATCCGATTCGTCGCCAGGTGGCAAGATACGCTTTGGAACGTTTGATGAAGGATGGACGTATTAATCCAGCTTCGATTGAAGAAGCAGTAGAAAAAGGTGAAAAGGAAATTGAAAAGGAAGTAGTAAGGGCTGGTGAAGATGCAGTACGCGAAGTTGGTTTGGTGGGTATTCCACGCGAAATTGTGCATTTGCTTGGTGAGCTTAAATTCCGTACGTCTTATGGGCAGAATGTGTTGCTTCATTCAATTGAAATGGCACATGTGGCCGGCATGATTGCAGAAGAAATTGGCGCGGACAAAAGAGTAGCTAAAACGGCAGCTTTGCTCCATGATATTGGTAAAGCAGTGACGCACAAAATTGAAGGCAAGCACGCAGAGATTGGTGCAGAGTTGGCGAAGAAATATGGTTTGCCAGAGCCAGTGGTGCATGCAATGGCGGCACATCATGATGATATTGAGCCAACTACGCCAGAAGCAATCATTGTAAAAATTTGTGATGCGATGAGCGCAGCACGTCCGGGTGCACGTAATATTTCGGCGGAGAACTTCGCAGAAAGAATGCGTGATCTCGAAAAGATTGCAACGTCGTTCCCAGGCCTCGACAAGGCTTATGCGATTTCGGCTGGGCGTGAGGTGCGCGTAATTGTTGAGCCAAAGCAAATTGATGATCTTAGTGCTCTGAAATTGGCACGTGATATTGCAAACAAAATTGAAGCCACGATGAGCTATCCTGGCATCATTAAAGTAAATGTGATTCGTGAAACTAGAGCGGTAGAATACGCAAAGTAAAATAAAAAACCACGACTTTGCTCGTGGTTTTTTGATAGTGTGTTTGTGGTATGATATAGGTATGAATAATGAAATTGAAGCGCAATTTTTGGATATCGATAAAGATGATATCCGAGCAAGATTAAAGAAAATCGGGGCAGAGTTGGTAAAGCCAGAAGTTTTGATGAAACGACGAGTGTTTTATACTGGCGAACATTCTTTTGCGCGAGTGCGTGATGAAGGTGGTGGCAAGATTGTGATGACTTACAAAAATATTAGTGACGACCATTCAATACTCGGCACTAAGGAAGTAAATATAGAAATTGACGATTTCGAAAAGGGAATTTTGTTTTTGAAAGGTTGTGGGCTTAAGACTAAAGCGGAGCAAGAATCATATCGCGAAACTTGGGAATATGGCGAGGTAGAAATTTGTATTGATACGTGGCCGTGGATTCCGACATTTATTGAAATTGAAGGACCGAGTGAAGCGGCAGTTTGGGATACGGCAGATAAGTTAGGACTTAAAAAATCTCAGGCAAAATTTGGTTCGGTGGATACAACGTACGAACATTATTATGGAGTTGATTGTGATACTGTGAATTTACGTACGCCAAAGATTTTGTTTGATATGGAGCCACCAGAATGGGCAAGAAAAAGGATCGATAATGAATAAATTAAAAATTCATGGTATATATAAACACTTTAAAGGCGATTTGTATATCGTGGAGGATATAGCTTTTCATTCTGAGACTGGTGAGGAATTGGTAATTTATCGCGGGCTTTATGGTGACGGCGATCTATATGCCAGACCGCGGGAGATGTTTCTTAGTGAAGTGGATCACGAAAAATATCCGAAAATAAAGCAAAAGTATCGTTTTGAATTACAAAATATTGAAAGTAAAAATAAGTAAGGAGGAGCATGGATCAATATGTAAAAATGAGCATCGACGGTAGAAGGCAGGCGATTGAAGGGTCATATGATTTGAGTGGGGCATTAAAGAAAAAGGTCGACGATTTATTTAAAGAGATTGAAAAGTTTGGAGCTGACTGCAAGGATGCAGGTGAATTTGAAACCAAATTTTCGGCGAGCCCTTTGAATCAAAAATATACGGAACTTTTTACTGAAATAGCTACT
Source organism: Candidatus Saccharimonadota bacterium (assembly GCA_017431105.1). Lineage (GTDB taxonomy): Bacteria > Patescibacteriota > Saccharimonadia > Saccharimonadales > Saccharimonadaceae > Nanosyncoccus. The sequence continues at coordinate 196,056 of JAFRLS010000034.1, forward strand.
AAGTTGCAGATGAAAGGGGCTGAGGCTACAAAAGCTAGAAGTGAGGCCGGTCGTGCCATGGCTGGTGGTATTGTGGGTGGTATAGCAGAAAGTGCAGCGGAGCGAGCGATCGGCACGGTGAAACCAACGCGAGCGTCAATAAACCAACATGCTCGTGATGCAGTGATGGGAGTGCCAGTGCTTGGCGATGCAATTGATATTGGTCAGAAGGCGAGTTATGCAGCACATCTTGGTAAAGTATTTGGACTAGGGAAAAGAAAAAAGATAAAGAAGATGAATAGCCATGCCGGAAAAGGTAATCAGAACTTATGATGAATTAAGAACGGCGTTGGCCTTTGACGCGGAAGATGAATATCGTAGGTTTTGTATGCAGGGGATTCCGTGTGAACGCCCTTTTATTGGCGTGAGAATACCAATCATCCGAAGAATTGTGGATACAGTAGCACCAGAAAGTTATGTTGATATTTTGGCGGTGAAGCCGGTGGCGATTGAAGAGGTGATAGCGCGTGGAGTTTTAATTGGTAAGTTGCCGTATGCTGAGATGCTAAAATATTTTGATTCGCAAATTGATTATATTGATAATTGGTGTACATGTGATATATTCTGTTCGGCATTAAAAGCGGTGAAAAAACATAAAGCAGAAATTTTTGAGAATAAGATTGAAAAATTATTAGACGATAAACGTGAGTTCGCAGTGCGAGTTGGTGTAGTGTTATTAAAAGTTTATTATGTAGAATTTGATTATTTGAATGTGATTTTTGATCGCGTGGAAAAGTTATGTGGACGTGAAGAATATTATATACGGATGGGTTTGGCGTGGTTGATCGTGGAATGTTTTATTAAATTTCCGGATGAGACTTTAGCGTATTTGAAAGTTTCGAAATTGCCGAAATGGACGTTTAATAAAACGATTTCGAAAATTTGTGATTCGTACCGGGTAGAGGCGGAGATGAAAGATTTATTAAGGAAGATGAGAAAATAGCTGTATCATTTTTGATATAATTTTAATGAAGGGAGAGAATCAAAATGGAAAATAGAATTTGCCAAAGTTGTGCAATGCCGTTAACATCGGATGATATGTTGGGGACGAACGCTGATGGTAGCGTGAACGAGGATTATTGCAAATGGTGTTACAATGAGGGAAAATTTTTGGATGATTGTACGATGGAGGAATATATCGAAAAGTGTGCACAATTTGGCGAGCAAGCCGGAATGACAAATGAACAAATGAAAGAATATTGCACAAAAATATTCCCGACACTAAAAAGATGGAAGCAGAATTAGGTTTATGAAAATCGAATATCTTTCGCATTCGTGTTTTCGGTTGGATGAGAGTTTGGTGATAGATCCATATAAGGATGGTAGTGTGCCGGGACTTTCGCCGCTGAGGACGACTGCGCAGAAAGTAATTTGTTCGCATGGACATGCGGATCATAGCGGGGTGGAATGTGTTAATGTGGTGCCTGGCGATGCGGGTTTTGAGATTGAAGAAGTACCGAGTTTTCATGATGATAAAGGTGGGACGCTTCGTGGACCGAATACGATTTTTGTAATTTCTAAAAATGGAGAAAAGTTGGTGCATTTGGGGGATTTAGGGCATTTCCCGAACGAAGAGCAACTTACGAAAATATCGGGCGCGGATTATTTGTTAGTACCGGTGGGCGGATATTATACGATTGACGCGGAGATGGCGATGCGGATTTGCGAGGCGGCGAAGCCGAAGTGTATTATTCCGATGCATTATAGGACGGCAAGTTCTGGGTATCCAGAAATCGCGACAGTGGATGAGTTTTTAAAGTTGGCTGGAGAGAAGGGGATGGCCGACAAAATAAAAATTATGTAGAAGTTTTATTTATCTTCTTTATCTGTAATAGTTATGCCACCGAAGCCGCCGGCTGCGTCGATGTAGATGGTATATTTGCCTTTTTCGGTGGCGTTTTTGCGTTCGTCTGAAAGGCCGCCAAAAATGAAGCCGGATTTGAGTTTGACTTTGACATCGTCTGGGACGACGATGTCGATACCGCCAAAGAGGGTGAAAGCTTTGATGATGGTGTCTTTTTCGAACTTGGCTTTTTTGAGATTGAGATTGACGCCGCCGAAAACTGCGGTGAGAAAAGCGCCTTGGAAAACTTCATCGTTGTAGACACGGTCGCTGCCGGAGAAGACGGCTATTTGAGAGTCCATGGGTTTGTCTTCTTTTTCGGCTTCTTTGATTTTTTTCGCGACTTCTTGATCGTTTTTGCTACGGAAGACGCTTTTTATGATAATAGTGGTGCCGGCGATAATAAGGAAGACGGCAAGAATGGCTTTCCAGGCAACGTCATAATCAAAGACTTTTTGGGCAGCTAGGAGTAGAATTACTCCGGCGATGAGAAAACCGAGGCTTGATAATTTTTCTTTTTCGGTGACGAGACTAATGGCACTAGGAATAATAATAAATAGTGTCCACCAGCCATCGAAAAAGATGTCAAAGTTGAATAGTCCGAGGGCGTTGCCACCAAAAATAACGCCGAGCGCGATAATGGCAATACCCCAAACAATTGGTCTGGTTTGTTTCATTTTATAACTCCTTTAGTTATATTATAGCATAGAGTATAATATAACCATGAGTGGTAAAAAGTTGAAGACAAGTTTTGGGGCGATTTTTCAGGAATATATGGCAGGGAAAGTAAAGTTGAAACCGTATCAGCAAGTTGGAATTATCTTTTTGGTTTGGGTGTTTGCGGGAGTGTTTGGTTGGGTGTATGAGTTTATTTTTTATTTTTTTGATGGGGGGACGGGCGAGTTTTATATGCAAGGAGGAAACTTTTTGCCGTGGATTAATATTTATGCGGTGGGGGCGATTATGATTTTGGTTTTGATGCAACTTTTGAAGATTAAAAAATATCCGTGGTTGGTGTTTGTGGTGGCGTTGGTGGCGACGGGCATTCTGGAATTTGTGTCTGGGTGGCTGGTATATGTGATTGGTAATGGAACGCGGTATTGGGACTATAATACGGAGATTTGGAATTTTGGAAATATTGGTGGGTTCGTGTGTCTAAGAAGCGTGTTGGTGTTTGGGCTGTCGGCGCTGATGTTGGTGTATTTGGTTGTGCCGTTTTTTGTAATGTTGGCGCAGCGGATGTCTAGGCGGGCGTTTTTGACTTTGGCGATTTTATTATTTTCACTAGTAATGGTGGATGAGGTTTATAATTTGTTGGCGTCGAAATTTTTTGGTTGGCCAGATGCGATGGAGTTTTATAAGTCGCTTGGGTGGAAATATTTAACCTGAGCCTTATTGTAAAAGACGTTACTTTGTGGTATAATTATTCGCATGGTGAGGGCCGGTAGCTCAGCTGGTTAGAGCACGAGCCTCTTAAGCTTGGTGTCGAGGGTTCGAGTCCCTCCCGGCTCACCAACAGGGGAACCTGTGGAAAACTCAGGTTCGAAGATGAAATTAAATGGTGATTTATAT
>JAFRLS010000035.1 GCA_017431105.1 Candidatus Saccharimonadota bacterium
CGGACTTTTTGAAAAATCTTCGCGCGTTAGCGCGTTTTTTATTACCGAGCGAAGCTCGGAGTAATGGCGAAAATAGGCTCGCGGTTTGGGGGTCGCGAGCCTATTTTCGCCCGCCCGATTATCAATCTGGTATTCTTTTAGTATGGGGGTTTGGTTTATATTGGAATAAGTAAGATTTATTGATATAATTATATTGCGGATAAATTATTATATTACAGTAATATTATATTGGCTTCAAAAAGCCGTCTTGGAAACATTTTGGTTACTGTAACTAATTTGTCCGCACCAAGACGGCTTTTTGAAATAAAAAATGGAGGTATTTATGGAAAAACTAATTCTTTATGCTAGAAAAAGCACCGATACGGAAGACAAACAAGTTTTATCTATTGAAGCGCAGTTAAATGAGTTGCGGAAATTTGCGCGTGATAATAATCTGGTGGTAGTTGATGAGATGGTTGAGAAGCGCACCGCCAAAATGCCGGGTCGCCCCGTTTTTAATTCGCTCCTTACTAGAATTAAAAACGGTGAAGCGACCGGCATTTTGGCTTGGCATCCGGACCGGCTTGCTCGCAATTCCGTAGATGGTGGCGAGATAGTCTATTTAGTAGATACCGGCGCTATTTCTAGGTTAGTTTTTCCAACCTTTTGGTTTGAGCCAACCCCACAAGGTAAATTTATGTTAAATATGGCGTTCGGGCAAAGTAAGTATTATGTAGATAGTTTGTCCGAGAATACTAAAAGGGGTTTGCGCGAAAAAGTCCGGCGCGGTATATTTCCGGGCTTGGCGCCACTAGGATACTTAAACGATCCGCGCAGTAAAGAAATTGTGGTAGATAAACAATTCGCGCCAATTATAAAACAAGTATTTGAAAGTTATGCGAGCGGGCGTTATACATTGCGGGAAATTTCTCTACTATTAAAAGAAAAAGGCATAATGACGCGCGGCGAAAAACCCTACTGTCTTGATAGGGTGAAGTTTATTTTAACAAATCCGTTTTATTATGGACTTTTTCGTTATAGTGGCGAAATATATGAAGGCAACCATACGCCGATTATAGAAAAATCTTTATTTGATAAGGTCCAAAGAGTTTTAGTAGAGCGCGGACATCAATATAGGAATGAAGTTATTAAACACGACCTTTGCGGACTTTTTCACTGCTCTTGCGGGATGATGATAACCGCAGAAAATAAAACTAAAGTCCAGAAAAATGGCAATCGCCATAGTTATACCTATTATAGATGTTCGCGTAAGAGTAAAACTATTAAATGTAAAGAGCCGGCGCTTCGTGAAGAATTGCTTGATAAAAGATTGAGCGATTTTCTATTAGATTTCGCACCACCGCAAGCGGTGTCAGATTTTCTGCTTGCTAAATTAGAACAAGACGCGGAAACCGAACGCACTAATTATAATACAGAGCGTAGCGAAGCCGAACAGAAACTTCGCGACATTAGTGTTAAGCAGAAAATCTTATTTGATAGTTATTTAGAGCAAGATATAGACCGCGAAACTTTTCTAAATAAAAAGACAGAACTGCTCGATGAAAAAAAGTCGCTTGCGGAGTTTCTAAATAACTTTGAAGCCAGCCAAAAAAGTTGGGTTGAACCTATGAGAAATTGGCTAAAATCGCTCGGCTCTATCTGTAAAATCGCGAAATCTAGCGATTTATTAGCCAAAAAGCAGTTGGCTCTTGATTTGTTTGGATTGAACCTATTTTTAATAAACCAAACCCCCATACTAAAAGAATACCATAATGATAAAAGGGCGGGCGAAAATAGGCTCGCGACCCCCAAACCGCGAGCCTATTTTCGCCTTTACTCCGAGTTTCGCTCGGTAATAAAAAACGCGCTAACGCGCGAAGATTTTTCAAAAAGTCCGGATGTGGTGCCCGAGACAGGGGTTGAACCTGCACGACATTGCTGTCACTAGCACCTGAAGCTAGTGCGTCTGCCAATTCCGCCACTCGGGCAATGGGTTAGGATATATTATAACATAGAAAATGCCCCGAAGCGTAACTTCGGGGCGGGGCAAGGAAGGAGAAACAAAAAATGGGCCAAGTGGTATTACCACTTTTTCTTCTTTGTAATCTCGTAGGATTCGACTTCTGGAGTTTCTTCCAGAGCGTGGAAAACTTTTTGTGGAGGGAGTTTGTCTGCGTTATAGCTACATTCAAATTCGTAAAATCGACTATCTACAGAGAGTAAACCCTCCTTTTCGACTACATAATCTTCTAAGATTTTTTTGCGCGTGAGGCTATATTTATCTTTGAGGTAGATTGTGAAGCCGTTTTGACTAAGTGTTCTGAGTAGTTTTCGCAAATTAGATGAATCCTTAGGTTTAATGTGCGCGTGGATACTGTATGACATCGCTATCCCCCCTCTCTTTATTTAGCGCGCAAAAACCACGACTGCTTGTATTATAGCATACTTTTAGATGAAAAGCAATGTAAAAAGCTTAAAAGGTTTGATATAATATGAGGTAAGAATGGAGGCAGTATGATTACAGTTAATTTTAATCCAGACATCGATAAAGAACGTATAGAGAAGATCTTGATGGAGATTCGAGCGGATGCGATGGGTGGATGGATAGATTGGCCACAGAATTATAACAAAGAGGAACTGTATAGGATTAAAGCGGCAGCAGCCAAAGTTCGAGAAGAATCAGAATGTTTAGTGTGTATTGGAATCGGTGGATCATACTTAGGTCATCGCGCAGTTATTGAGGCATTAGGTGAAAAATCTAGTACTAAAATTGTATATGCTGGTAATTCTCTGTCGAGGCGCGAATTAGGGCGAGCGTTAAATGAGCTTGGCGATCAGGATTTTTCGATTAATGTAATTTCGAAATCTGGGACGACTCTGGAGCCAGCAGTGGCTTTTGAAGCGTTTAAGAAAAAGCTGGTTGAGAAATATGGTGAAGAGGAGGCAAAAAAGCGGATTTATGCAACGACTGATGCGAATAGTGGTGTGCTTCATGATGAGGCTGTAGCGAATGGCTATACGAGATTTGTGGTGCCAGATAATATTGGTGGGAGATATTCGGTTTTAACGGCGGTAGGCTTATTGCCGTTGGCAGCAGCAGGTATAAATATTGATGAATTACTAGCTGGGGCAGCTGAAGGGAGCGCGCAGATTTCTTCCGATAGCGTGGCAGTAAAGTATGCTTGGATGCGCTATGTTTTGGGTTCTCGAGGTTATGATACAGAGGTGTTTGCGAGTTTCGAACCGGCGACGATGTATTTTAATGAGTGGTTGAAACAATTATTTGGCGAATCTGAAGGGAAAAATAAGCAGGGGATTTGGCCGGCATCGGTGATTTATTCGACAGATTTACATTCCCTGGGCCAGTTTATGCAGGACGGAAGACGGAATTTATGGGAGACAATTATTGATTTTCCGACTGACGAGATGAATGCAAAAGTGGTAACGGCCGTGAGAACGGCGCATGCGGCGGGCGGAATACCGGTACTCAATATAGGCGTGTCTAGTTATGATGAAAAAGGTTTTGGAGAATTGATTTATTTCTTTGAAATGAGCTGCGCGATTTCGGCAAAATTGTTTGGCGTAAACCCGTTTGATCAGCCGGGAGTGGAAGCGTATAAAACAGAATTAAAAAAACTTATTTAATAATGGTTCCAGCTTTACCTTTTAAGGCTTCTTTTAGATGGTCAATATCTGTAATGATGCCAGCACGGCCGTTTTTAGCGAATTTAGCAGCAGCTTCCACTTTGGGTAGCATTGATCCGGCTTTGAAATAGCCATATTTTTTAAGCCTGGCGATTTCAGATGGAGAAATTGTGGTAATGGCCTGTTCGGATGGTAGCTTATAGTTAATATAAACGTTGGGAACGGCTGTAACTGATACGAAGATATCAGCTTTGACTTCTTCGGCAAGTTTTTCGGCGGCATAATCTTTATCTATGACTGCGTCGATGCCTTTCAGTCTTTTTAGAATTTTAGTACGGATGACTGGGATACCGCCACCGCCAGCGGCGATTACGATAACCCCATTTTTAACCAATTCTAGAATAGTACGTTTTTCAACAATATCGATAGGTTTTGGTGAAGCTACTACACGGCGCCAACCACGGCCGGCATCTTCTTTAACGGTCCATTTGTTTTTGCGGGCGAGAGTTTTAGCCTCTTTTTCGGAATAGAATTGGCCGATTGGCTTAGTTGGGTTTTTAAAGGCGGGGTCGCGAGGATCTACTACTACTTGGGAAATGACGGTGGCAACTTTGGCAGTTTTACCTTTTTTGGCAAAAGCATTATTGATGGCCTGAGTTAACCAATAACCAATTTGGCCTTGGCTCATAGCGACGGCGGTTTCAAGCGGCATAGCTGGGGCTTGGGTAGTGGAAGCGGATTCTTCGTGTATGAGGATATTGCCAACCTGTGGCCCGTTGCCATGAGCGATAACGATTTCATACTTGTTGGCTAAATCTGCAATAGCTTCGCCGACTTCAAGGGCGATTTTTTTCTGAGCTTCAGCAGTGGCTTCGCCATTTTTTTGCAAAGCATTGCCACCGAGTGCTAAAACGACGCGTTTCTTCATATGATTTAATTATAGCATAAGCAGAATGGTTATTGACTTTTTTACATAAGTAGTGTATATATGAGGGTATAAAGGTCATATAAAATAAACATAAGGAAATAAAAATGAAAAAGAATAGAAATAGGGCTTTGATTGCGACTTTATGTGCAGCTGTTGCTTTTGCTAGTGCTGGCGCTATTAGCAATGGAGCTTATGCAGATGGGCTATCTAGGATTTATGTCTATGATAGTACTACATCTACATCGTGTAACTTATATCATGAAACGGATACGACTGCTGATTGTGCTGCTTCTTATGGATCATATGATACTACTACTGGCGTACTTACATTGGGAGCCGATGTTAATGGAAAATCAATAAATATAGTAGATGTATCTAACCCTGGCAATTCGTACACAATAAAGTCTACTGGTGATGTTTCTGCTAATCTTTCTACCCCATCTTATGCTACGATTACTTTTGATCTTGGTGAGCATTCTTGGACACAGAATGATGAAGATTCATATATTAATATGCCAGCTTATGGTACTACTATCATAAAAAGCGGAACGTTGAATCTCGTGAGTAAACTTTCTAATAATGTGTTGCAAATAGATGGTGGTGCGATTAATACTAATGCTATTTTGGCTGAAGATGAAGCTAAGATTGCGACAACTGGGAATATTGATGCGAAAATTTTCGAGATGAACGGCGGTGTGTTGAACATGAAGAATGGTGATTTAAGAGTAGAAGATACAATAGACATTAATGATGGCGAAATCACAATAGAAAATAAATATGGCATGGGTGGTGGTGTTATCCGATTGTCTGGAAGTGGTGATGTCGAGTTTAATTTAAATGACGGCTCGGTGACTCTAGATGCGAAAGGATATTCTAGAGACGGCATAAATGCAATATCTACTGGTGATGGCAGTGTCACAATTAATATTAATGGTGGCGCCTTGAATATAAATAATACAGAGAAAGGTATTAGTGCTGATGCAATGACGAGCAAAGATGCAAAGGTTAATTTTAATGGTGGCGTGAGTACATTTAAGAATTCTGCTGATTATGCTGTCAAAATTGATCATCTGGATGATCCAGAACATGCTATAGCTTTCGGTGAGGGCATTGGAATAATTGAGCCTAAATTATATGTCTTTTGGATTGATGAGAATTGGGCAGAGGGCGAAGAATATGGGCAAACTGGGATTGTGGCTGAGAATACTCTAACTATCGCTGAAGGCGGAAAAGTAACGAGGCACTATGGATGGGAAATTGGCTATGATGACAATGATACTGAAGAAGAGGAATCTGATCTTAAAGTACCAGATACCGGTATGTTCAGTGGCGAAAATGGAAATGGAATGATAATGGTGATTTCGTTGGGCTTGTTAGCGTTAGTGTCTGTGGTAGTGTACGCTGTTCAATATGCGGTGAGACGTTATTATAACAATATGAAATTTAGGAAATAGTCGGAATAAGAAAATACGAGGTCAGAATTGATGGCCTCGTATTTTGATTCTGCTTGTGTTTAAAACCAGACTAGTATATAATCTATATTAGATAGGAAGGGCATAATATGGATTTTTTTGGGAGAGATTTCTTAAGAATATTAGATTTCACTGAAGAAGAGCTACATTATATGTTGGCTACGGCAAGAAAATTTAAAGAACTTAAGAAATCTGGGCAAAATCATAAGATTTTTCCAAATAAAAATATTGCAATAGTTTTTGAAAAAACTTCAACGCGGACGCGTTGTTCTTTTGAAGTGGCCGGGTATGATCTTGGGATGGGAGTAACATATCTAGATCCGACCGGTTCGCAAATGGGACATAAAGAGTCGATTGCGGATACTGCAAGAGTATTGTCACGGATTTATGATGGGATTGAGTACCGTGGGTTTGATCAAGGCATAGTAGATGATCTTGCGAAATATTCCGATGTGCCAGTATGGAATGGGTTAACGGATCAATGTCATCCGACGCAGGCTCTGGCAGATTTTATGACAATTGAGGAACACTTTGGGCATCTCAAAGGTCTAACTTTGGCGTTCGTGGGTGACACAAGAAATAACGTGGCAAATTCGTTAATGGCAATGAGTGCGAAGATGGGGGTGAATTTTATTGCATGTGGACCGGAGGAATTGAGGCCATCTGATGAAATAATTGCAGCGTGTAAACCGGTAGCGGAGAAGAATGGTTGCACCATCGCAATAACGAACAATTTGGCAGAACTTGAAGGCAAAGTTGACGCTGTGTACACAGATATTTGGTTATCGATGGGTGAGGACAAAGAAAAATGGGGCGAAAGAATCGAACTGTTAAAACCATATCAAGTAAATATGGAATTAATGAACAAGTTGAAGCCGACTACGGTTTTTTTGCATTGTTTGCCGTCATTCCATGATTTGAATACTAAGATTGCAAAGGACGTAAACGAGAAATTTGGTTTATCTGAAATGGAAGTAACGAATGAAGTGTTTGAGTCGGAGAGGTCAATCGTATTTGATGAAGCTGAAAATAGGATGCATACAATAAAAGCGGTAATGTTCTTAACATTATATAAAAAGGAGGAAAAATAATGAAAAATTCAATTTCGAATTTTAGCGAAATTGCACCACTTAAAAAGGTTTTAATGCACCGGCCGGGCGGGGAATTTTTAAATCTGACTCCTAATACGTTGGAAAGATTATTGTTTGACGATATTCCGTATCTTAAAATTGCACAAGAAGAACATGATGCCTATGCGAATGCTTTGAGGGCTGAAGGTATCGAAGTGGTTTATTTGGTAGATTTGGTGGCAGAAGCACTCGAAGCGGGTGGTCGCACAGTACGTAAAAAGTTTTTGGAACAATTTATCGCGGAAGCTGGCGTGACTTCTCCAAAGGTCGTGAAACATTGTTACGAGTTTTTGAATGGAATAAAAGACACGAAAGAGATGGTGCGAAAATGTATCGCTGGGATTGATATTTCTGAATTAAAGAAATTGGGAGCGGTGTCTGGGTTTTATGCTACGCGTGATACAGGCAAGATGATTATGGATCCAATCCCGAACATTTTATTCCAGCGTGATCCGATGGCGACGATTGGGCATGGCGTGACATTACATAAAATGTGGTCGATAACAAGGACGAGGGAATCAATTTTCGCAGAGTATATTTTTAAATACCACCCATTCTATGATGATACGAAATTATACTATGATAGATATGAACCATATTGCATTGAGGGTGGCGATATTCAAGTGCTGTCAGATGAAGTAGTGGCAATTGGTATTTCACAGCGTACTGAGCCAGATGCGATTGCAAATTTTGCACGCAATCTATTTAAGGATAAAAATAATAAATTTAAGTACGTGTTAGGGATTGATATTCCGGATGAAAGAAGCTTTATGCATCTTGATACTGTGATGACACAGGTAGATGTTGACAAATTTGCGGTGCAGGACGCGATTATGGATATATCGACAATTTATGAGATTACTGCGGGGCGTGGTGGTGAAATTGAAATTGTAGAAATCCACCAAGATTTGCGAAAAGTATTAGAAAAATATTTGCATTTAAATCGTGTCGAATTGATAAAGTGCGGAAACGGTAAAAGAATTGATGCAGAACGCGAACAATGGAGTGATGGGGTGAATTTGCTATGTATTAGACCAGGCGTGGTAATTGCTTACGATAGAAATTTTGTAACCAATCAAGCTTTACGTAAACATGGGATAAAAGTGATTGAGATTCCAAGTTCAGAATTGTCTCGTGGGCGTGGTGGCTCGCATTGTATGAGTATGGCGTTAGTACGAGAGGAGGCGTAGCGGGAAGATATACATATTTATCAAGATATTAACTTTAAAAAGGATACGAAATGTTTAGAAAGAAAAATCGTAGCAAGAAACGCAGTCGAGCGATGCTTTCAGCGTACTCGATTATTATGATTTTGATTATTCTACTTGGGATTTTGTCGCACGTATTACCAAAGGCGAAATATGCCCCGTTGGTGGTTGAGGAGGAAATCCCTAGCGTAGAAGTGGGCCCAGGTGAGTGGGAGGGTGAAACTGCTGATGGTGGCCCAGAAGGATTGCTGGATCAAGTCGAAGACGTGACTCCGGTGGAAGAAGAACCAGTGTTGATAGCTGAGGACGAGACTGTGTCTGAAATTTCAGAAGACGAGACAGTCGAAGCTGAAGTTGAAGATGAAGCTGAAGTCACAGAAATTTATGAAACAAAAGCAGAGTGTGAAGAGAATTATGGCGAAGATGGTTGTGCGATTGTGGATGGTTCTGGCGTAGTGGGAGCTGAACTCTATCAAATATTAATGGCGCCAATTCTAGGATTTGAAGATGCGATTGATGTTTGTATTTTCGTAATGATATTAGGCGGCTTCCTTGCGATTATGGCAAAGACGAAAGCGCTTGAGACTGGGATTAAAATCTTGGTCAAGAAGATGCATGGTAAGGAGTATCTACTGATTGCAGTTTTGATGCTAATTTTCTCCGTGATGGGTACAACTTACGGGTTCCTAGAAGAAAGCGTGGGTTTCTATGTATTGATTGCGGCGACTATGTTCGCAGCTGGGCTTGATCCATTGGTGGGCGTTGCAACGATTTTGCTTGGTGCAGGCGCCGGCGTGCTCGGTTCAACTATTAACCCGTTTGCAACTGGTGTAGCCGTGTCAGCAATGAAGGATGCCGGGGTTGACTTTAACCAGGGTACAGTAATTTTGATTGCAGTGGTGCTATGGTTGACAACATTGGCGATTTCAATGTTCTTTGTAATACGCTATGCCAAAAAAGTGCAACGTGATAAAGGCTCAACATTCTTATCGCTACGCGAGCAGGCAGCAGCTGAGAAGAAATATTCGAAGTTTTTGCAAGCGGAAGATGATTCTTTGAAACTAACTGGCAAACAAATTGCTTCACTTATAATATTTGGATTAACCTTCCTAGTGATGATTATTGGGTTTATCCCATGGGGTGATTTTGGCATTACCTTCTTTGACTCGTGGACTGGTTGGCTCACTGGTGCACCGCTAGGGAGCTGGTGGTTCTATGAGGCTGCGTTATGGTTCTTGATTGCATCGATTATTATTTCGATAATCAATCGCAACGGCGAGCATGGATTCGTGGATACATTTATTGATGGTGCTGACGATATGATTGGGGTAGTATTGGTTATTGCGGTGGCGCGAGGCGCCTCGGTGCTAATGGCGGAAACTTCGATGGATAATTTCATCATCGTTAATGCGGCAGCATGGCTGGAGACTTTGCCAGAGATGTTGTTTGTACCACTCAATTATTGTTTGCATATTGTATTGTCGATATTGGTACCATCGTCTTCTGGGCTTGCAACCCTTTCAACACCGATTATTGCACCGGTGGCTGCACAGCTTAGCTATAGTACCGATGTGGCGGCGATGACGATTGTAGCAGCAAACGGTCTTGTCAACTTAATTACGCCAACCTGTGGTGCAATTATGGCAGGTCTTGCGCTTGCAAAAGTTGACTACTCGACATGGTTCAAATGGGGGATTCGCGTGGTAACATGCATTGCGATAATTAACATCGTAGTGTTATGTATATTCTCGTTATAAAACAAACCTAAAAAATAGCCCTGCGGGGCTATTTTTTGTGGTATAATTTGCTTATGGATAAATTATCGTATGATGGGCCGATAGTTTTGGCGATTCTTGATGGGGTGGGGTTAGCGCCGGATGGGCCGGGTAACGCTGTGAGCAAAGCACGAACTTCGTTTTTGGGGCGTGTGGCACGCGAATATTTACATGTTGCTCTAGATGCTTCGGGTGAAGCAGTAGGTTTAATACCTGGACAGATGGGAAATTCTGAAGTGGGGCATAATACGATGGGGGCTGGCCGAGTAATGAAGCAGGACATTGCTCGAGTGAATGAAGCTTTTTCTTCTGGTGAAGTGTTTGAATCGGATGCTTGGAAGGGCGCAATTGCGACAGTTTTAAAGAAAGATAACAGGGATAATATTGACAATTATGATAAAGTGTGGTATAATAAAGAGATAGAACCTGCGACTTTACACTTTGCGGGTATTTTTTCTGACGGTGGGGTACATAGCCACATAGAACATCTCGAGCAGATGATTGAGAGGGCTTATCGTGAAGGTGTGCGCAAAATCCGGGTACATGCGGTACTCGATGGTCGTGACACGCCGCCACAATCTGAGCCAAAATATATTAGGAGATTTGAAGAATTTGCGAGAAGATTTTCGAATGCCGATATAAAGATTGCGGATGGTGGTGGGAGAATGGTTTATGTGGCGGATAGGTACGAGAATGATTGGGGTATGGTAGCCCGAGGTTGGGATGCAATGGTAAATGGCGAAGCTGACTATTATTTCAAAACACCGGAAGAAGCAATTTCGATTTTACGTAGGATAAACCCAAGCGTACAGGATCAGGACTTGCCGCCGTTCGTAATCGTGGATGAGAATGACAAGCCAGTTGGGAAAATCGAAAAAGGCGATGCGCTTATTTACTTTGATTTTAGAAAAGATCGGGCGATTGAAATTGCACAGGCGTTTACGTATTGGGACTTCCCATATTTTAATCGTGGTGATTATAAACCGACTGATGTGTATTTTGTAGGAATGACGGAGTATAATTCGGATACGCACGTACCGGAGCATCGTTTAATTCAACCGATAGAAATTGATGAGACTTTACATGAATTTTTGAGCGAGTGTGGTGTTTCGCAGCTAGCAGTAAGCGAAACGGTGAAGTTTGGGCACATTACGTATTATTTTGATGGTAATAGCTATGAAAAGCAGTCGGGCGAAGAGTTCATTGAGATCGAGTCATACAAAGAACATCCGGCAACACGACCATGGATGCGGTCTGCAGATATTGCGGATACGGTGATAGATAATTTAGATAAATATAAGTTTGTGAGACTTAATTTTCCGAACGGTGATATTGTGGGGCATACGGCAGATATGGAAGCAACGATTATTGGTATGGAGTCGGTAGATTTAAGTTTGGCACGAATTGCGGAAAAAGTGGATGCACTAGGTGGGGTTTTGATAGTTGTGGCAGATCATGGTAATGCAGAGGAGTTATTGGATGAAAAAGGAGGCAAGAAGACGGCGCATACTTTGAACAAAGTACCGTGTTTAATTTATGATAACACCAAGAACCGTGCAAAATATAATTTGAATAATATTGATGCGCCGGGACTAAAGAATTTGGCGGCGACAGTAGCATTAATGCTGGGGCAAAATGATTATCCAGAAAAGTGGGAACAACCACTGATTTATGTGATATAATTGGCCTACATTAAGCGAGGAAATTTAGAATGATTACTAAGGCAATTATTCCGGTGGCTGGTTGGGGCACACGGAGACTTCCAATCACGAAGATTATTGAGAAGTCGATGTTACCGGTAGGGAATCGGCCATTGGTGGATTATTCGGTACAAGAGTTGATTAAGGCAGGCGTCAAAGATATTTATATGGTGATTTCGAATACCGAACCATGCCAGGTACGTGAGTTTTATAAAGACAATTTAGCCTTAAATCAGTATTTGGTTGACCGAGGCAAGAAAGATCGTTTGAAACTAGCGAAGACTTTACCGGAGGATGTAACGATTCACTATACAGTACAGGACCCATCCGATAAATATGGTACGGCGGTGCCAATTGCGATGGTGGTAGAGGAATATAAAATTGATGAGCCGGTTTTTGTGTTTTTTGGTGATGATTTTATTTGGAATCCAAATGGGGAATCGGCGGCAGAATCTTTGTTGAAATCCGTAAAAGATCCATCCGAATCGGCGATTCTGGGTGTAGAGGTACCGCGCGAAGACGTGGTGAAATATGGCGAAATTACAATGAATGATGATGATTGTCTTGTTAAAATAGTTGAAAAACCAAAACTTGAGGACGTAAAGTCGAATTTGGTGCACGTGAGTAAGTTTATTATGTCGCCAGAATTGCTTCAGGAAATGGTGAAATACGTAAAGTCGCATGATTTCGGTCCGATGGATCAAGAATATATGGCAACCGATCCGCTTGATGCTTATGTGAAAAAAGGTGGCGTAGTGCGTGTAGCGCCAACGAATGGTGAGTATTTGGATGGTGGTTCAGTTGAGGGGTGGTTACATGCAAATAATGTGGTTTGCGGTTAAAGCATAAACGTGATACAATTAGCGTAGGTGGGCCGAAAGAGAGGCTAAATGTTGAAGATAAAAAAACAGAAAAAAGATCCAATTGTGCCACCACTGACGATTTCAGCTTTGTATGATTTGTCGTGTTTTCGGCATAATAAAAAAGTAGTAATTAATCAAAAAGAATTCGATTTCACTAGACGTGAGCTAAAGCGTGATCGCAAAGTGATGGCGAAGGCGCTTCTGGCGCTTGGGATTAAAAAAGGCGATATTATCACGGTGGCGACAGGCCGCTCAATGTATGATAATGTGTTGATTTTCTTGGCGGCGAATAAGATTGGAGCTTTAGTGGCGTTTTTGGATGAAAAGACTCCACGGGATACTTTGCTATTCTATTTGAATGAATTTAATTCTCCGTTGGTAGTGACTTATAAATATAATGAGAAGAAAATCAAGGAGCTCAAGCGCGATGCGAAGTCGGTAAAGAACGTAATTAATCTAGATGGCGAGATGATTGCGGAGGGCGACATAGATGAAAACCAGACCGAAATTATTGAACGGTCGGCGCTAGATGGGATTTGGCTGGGCAAAAAGAGAATTGTTGAAGTGGCGAAACAACATAAGGGATTCGTACCATTTGGAATTTTTGGTGGTAATCGTGAGGCGCTAGTTTCATTTACGTCTGGGTCGACGAGTGGGCCAAAACCGATGGTGTTTACGAATAAGAGCTTGATTGCAGCGGCGCTATTTTCGAAGGCGGCGAGCGGAATTAAAATGTGGGATAAGGAAGTTACGAGCTGGTTTTCGTTTGTGAAGTTTGATTGTCCGTACGGGTTTTGGACTTCGACGATGACGCCAATCATTGGTGGGAGTTCAGTGATTTTGACGCCAGATATCGATGTAGATAATTTTGAATATTACTTTAGTAAGCAAATTAGCGTGGTGCAGGCTGTGCCACTTTTGTTTGATTTATTGCCAAAAGTTTTGCCGGAGAAAATTGATTTGTCTTATGTAAAAATGTGTATTTCTGGTGGGGAACGTTTGGAAAAACAGGCATCGGAAGATGTTGCGAATTTCTTTAGTGAACACGGTGCGACAGTGAAAATGTGTAATGGTTATGGCGTGGGCGAATGTTTGGGCTCAATTACGGTAGCGGTGGGATCGACTTACCATCCGGATACGGTAGGACGAGTGGTGCCAGGTGCACATGTGATGGTGCTCGATCCGGAGACGGGCGAGGAACTTGGTTTTGGTAGAACTGGGATTTTGTATGTGACGGGTAAACATCTTTTGAATCGTTATTTCAACCGGCCGGAACTTGATGAGGAAAAAATCATTCGCGTGAAGGGACGAAAGTTTGTGAAGACTGGTGATCTCGCGATTGTGTCGGAAACTGGGTTTATTACGTTGGTGGGGCGAGCAACGTTCTTTATTAATAATGTGCCGGCGAAAGTATATTATGAAGTGGTGCGTTCAGCAGTGGCGAAAAGCGATTTGGTGTCTAGGTGCTATGTAGTGAAAATGCCAGATAAAAAGTTGAGCTTTTCGTCGTGTGCGTTTGTGGTGGTGAAAGATGGAGTGGGGCGTAATAATGAGACGCGACGCCAAATTGTGAAGGATGCCACGGAGCCGTTTTATCTTGGTAAAAGGAGGATGGTACTGAAGAATTATGAGATTCCACGAAAGGTAGTGTTTTTAGACGAGCTTCCTTTGACGCGTGCAAATAAGACAGACTTTAGGAAACTTGAACGCATGGCGAAAGATCTGGCGGAACAAGCATAGACGCAATCGTAAATAAGCACAGTATTATAGCTGTGCTTGTTTTGTTTTGGTCTGGGGTTGTGTTTTATTTTTGGATGTGCATAAATGTGTCCGGGTTATTCTTCGGAGTTTTAGTGGCCCTTTGTATAAATAGCAATGTTTGTACTGTGTGAGGTAGCCATTAAACAATGTTCTAGGCGTTAGGTTGCCAGGAAGGAGATGAAATGGCCATAGAGATTAATCTTCTATGCATCATAATTCCAGGACGTAAATCTGTACTGAAGAAAAAATCTAGTTAGGTAGACCTAACTAGAAATAACCCTTTAAAAGAAGTCTTCCTAGAGGGCTTCTTTTATGCTTCTATTATATCATATTTTTAATATAATGTGCTATAATCTAATCGTAAGTATTTTTGTGAAAGGATAAAAATGAATCCAAATAATGTGGTGGGAACACCAAATATACAAGCTCAGCCAGTAGCTCCGGCAGCTCCAACGGCTCCAGCTGAACCAGTAGCTAGCCAACCAGAAGTTAACCCAATGACAATGGGGCCAAAGAAATCTAGTAAAGGTGGTGTCATTGCAGCAATACTATTTGCAGTACTTGCAGCAGGTGGTATTGGTTTTGGTGTATATACTATGATGAATAGTAAAAAACAAGAAGATGCATTAAATGATCAAATCTCTACTTTGAAGAAGCAGAATGCCGAACTTATGGATCAGATAGCTGAAGATGGAGAAGATGGGGAAGGTTCTGGCTCTGGTGCAGCTATAGATACTAAAGATTATATTTATGTTGGTGAGTGGGGGATAAAGATTAAAATCCCTGATAATTTACAATATGTATCTTACAATGTAAATGATTGGGATATAAATAGTGATTATGATGGAACTTCTCTATGCGTTTCTGCGGCTACTACTGGTCATGGCGATGTTAAGCCGAGCTTCATTAAGGGTAGTGGTGATTATATGGTGTGTTTGTCTAAATTTAATAATGAAGATGTAACTCTCACAAACGGTCAGGTTGCTGGTGAATTTTATATTCAGGGTCCACAAGCTATCGTGGGTGATGGCACGGATTCGGATTGGGAAGAGGAAAGTGTCCAGGCAATAAAGGATATGCTTTCTGAAGATAATAGAACATCGATATAGTATTTGGTATAATAGATCGTAAATTAGCACTCTTGACGTGGGAGTGCTAATTTGCTATGATGGGAGTATGCAAGAAGAATTTAGTGAAATTATGAATAAACTAAGCGAAAACGCACGTTTCGCTTTGCAGAAATCTGACTTTTATAGCAAGAGGTACAATAATGGTTACATGGGGACGGAGCATCTTTTGATGGGGATTCTATCCATCGATACTTCGACTGGCGCAAAGATGTTGCGCGAAGCTGGCGCAACTATTGATGATGTAGAAAAAGCGCTTAATAAAACCGCCGTAGAAGTGCCAGGTAGTGATATGGCAATGATGTCTTTGTCTGAGGCGGTAATTTTAACTTTGCGTATGGCGCGAAACTATATTAAAGAAGAGGGCTTAACTGTGATTGGTACCGAACATATACTATATGCACTTTTGAATCAGCCGAATTCGCGGGCGTCTTTGATTTTGCAAGGTTTGAATGTAGATACGGAAAAGGTGCTGGGCGAGATTGAAAATTTAGTAGAAGAACAGACTAAAGACGAACAACTGAAAGCCGAAAAGGCCAAATATATTAAAAATTCGGGGCTGAAATTTTTAAGAAAATATGGCAAGGATTTAACTGAAGAAGCTAAAGAAGGCAAACTTGATACCGTAATTGGCCGCGAGAATGAAATTGAAAGAGTGGTAACGGTACTTAGCCGTCGTACGAAATCCAATCCAGTTTTGATTGGTGAGGCGGGCGTAGGTAAAACGGCGATTGTGGAAGGCTTAGCCACGCGAATCGTGAAAAATGAAGTGCCGGGAAATTTGATTGGTAAGCATATTTATCAAGTAGATTTGTCTGGCGTGGTGGCGGGCACAAAATTCCGTGGTGAATTTGAAGAGCGTATTAAGGGGATTATCGATGAAGCTACTGGCGATGATTCGATTCTACTATTTATTGATGAAATTCATTTGCTGTGTGGTGCGGGTTCTAGTGAGGGCTCGATGGACGCGGCAAATATTTTGAAGCCGGCACTCGCGCGTAACTCGATTAACTTAATCGGCGCGACAACATTAGATGAATATCGTAAAACGATTGAAAAAGACAAAGCCCTTAGCCGACGTTTCCAGACGGTGATGGTAGAAGAGCCGTCGGCGGCGGTGACGCTTAGGATTTTGAAAGGCATTAAGAGTCATTATGAAAAACATCATGGCGTAGTGATTCCGGATGCAATTTTGGAAACTGCGATTACGATGAGCCAAAGATATATTAATGATCGTTTTATGCCGGATAAAGTAATTGATGTAATTGATGAAGCATCTGCAATTTGCAAAGTAGTAGCGGATAAAAAAGGTGGTGGCAGATATAAGAAGATGAAAATTGAAAAGACGACTTTGGAAGGCAAAATTACCGAAGCGGCCGAAAAAGAAGATTATGAAAAAGCGGCGAATTTGAAGACTGAATTAGCTAAATTGGAGCAGGAAATTAAGAAGCTGGAAAAAGCTGGCGTGAAGAAAACTGAAAACCCAAGACTTACGGAAGAAAATTTAGCAACGGCAGTGTCACTTAAAACTGGTATTCCGGTGTCTAAAGTTCATGGTAGCGAAATGAAAATGTTGATGGGGCTTGAAGATGAATTGAAAAAGTCGATTATCGGACAAGATGAAGCGGTGAAGGCCGTGGCAAAAGCGATTCGTAGAGGTCGTTCTGGGATTACGGATGCAAGAAGGCCAATTGGTTCATTCTTATTTATGGGTCCGACTGGCGTGGGTAAAACAGAACTTGCCCGGGTGATTGCACGTGAAGTGTTTGGTGGCGAAAACGCTTTGGTGAAAATCGATATGAGTGAGTTTGGTGAAAAGCACAATGTGTCGCGACTAGTAGGTGCGCCGGCTGGCTACATTGGTTATGACGATGGTGGTAAATTAACTGAAGCTGTGCGTCGTAAACCATACTCGGTGATTTTGTTTGACGAAATTGAAAAAGCGCATCCGGATGTATTTAATTTGTTGCTCCAGATTTTGGAAGATGGGGTGCTGACGGATGGACAGGGCAACAAAATTAAATTCAATAATACGATTGTGATTTTGACTTCGAATCTTGGTTCGGCGGATATGTATCGTGAAAGTGAACTTGGCTTTACGGCGAAAACTGCAAAGGATAAAAAGGCTTTAGCGGAAGAATATGAAGAAAATAAATCTTACGCGATGAAGGCTTTAAAGAAAGTGATGCGACCGGAATTGATTAATCGTCTGGACAATATTCTAGTATTCCATGCACTAACTAAAAAAGATGTTGAAAAAATCTTTGATAATTTGATAGATGATTTGAAACAGCGTTTGGCGACGAAGGGTATTGGTATTAAGATCGATGAAAAAGCAAAAGATTATTTGATTCGTGAGGGTTACGATCCGAAGAATGGCGCTAGACCTTTACGTCGTAAAATTGAAGAAGAAGTGGAGTCGCTTCTTAGTGAAGAAATAATTTCGGAACATTTGAAAAAAGGCGACATTCCAACATTAAAATTAGTGAAAGGAAAATTAAAGTTAGAAAAATCATAGGGTTAAGTTTTTAAAACATACCTTACGATTTAACAGAGGGAAAAGAAATTATACTAACGAAAGGAGAAAACATACTATGAAGAATTATTTAGTACCAACCGTAGTGGAAGAAACTAATAAAGGCGAACGCGCGTATGATATTTATTCGCGACTTTTAAATGACCGGATTGTGTTTTTGGGTGAGGATGTGAATTCACATACGGCGAATTTGGTGATTGCGCAGCTTCTTTATCTTGCACATGAAGATCCGAAAAAACCGATTAAGCTATATATTAATTCGCCCGGTGGTTCAGTTTATGATGGTCTTGCGATTATTGATACGATGAACTATATTGAGCCGGATGTAGAGACGATTGGAATTGGGCTGCAGGCTTCGATGGGTGCGATGCTTTTGTCGTCCGGCGCGAAGGGTAAAAGATATTGTCTGCCGAACGCAAGAATTATGATTCATCAGCCATCGTCTGGCACAGAAGGAAAAATCACTGATCAGGAGATTATGTTAAAGGAAGGGATTTTCCTAAAGAAACGCCTTGCGGAAATTTTTGCAAAAAATACGGGTAAGAGTTTGGCGCAGGTTGAGAAGGATATGGATCGAGATCATTGGATGAGCGCGGAAGAAGCTAAGAATTATGGGATTATTGACCAAATAATTAAATAGGGGAGCTTGACCTTTTAACTCAAAGTATTTATACTTAGACTATGAAAAGGTCACAACAAGCGTCAAAGACGCAGAAGAAACATCTTGTAGTAAAAATTTTTAGTTTTGTATTGTTGGTGGTTACAGCCACTGCAATGGGGTTGGTTTTTAGTGGGATTTCTACCACCGTGGGAGAATTCTCGACTGAAATCGCACAACGCCGGGCGGATGTAATTTTGGCTAGCGCGGAATTAGATGAAGAAACTGTGATGTCTGTTCCGATTGTTTATTATGACCAAAAAATGGATGAGTGCGTAAATTTGTACGATATGGAGACGCAAGCAGCCTTGAATGCAAGGCAGTTTGAGTGGAAGAGTTGTGGTTATTATAATAACGAATTTGAGACCGACATGGTCGAGTCTGAGCTTGATGCGCAATATTTGCCAGTAGCGGTGGGTGGAAGTTTATTGTCGAATCGGGGCATAAATTTTAAGAGATGGTTTAGTGTAGTTGATGGAGTTAGTAAGAGCTATGCTGGGACTTTGAATTTTATATACAACCCGGCGATTGCAAGTTTTAAATATATGAACGAAGAGTTTTATCCGTTGGATGAAATAGCGTCTAGTGAGCTCTGGGAAGATGGGCATAATCATTTGTTTACTTTGAATTTGGGCGTGCCGTTCCAGGTTTTGGCGAATGGCGAAGAAAAATTTACGGTGACGGCGGATGATGATACATGGGTATTTATTGGTAAAGATTTGGTATTGGATATGGGCGGTATTCACGGTGCAATGAGCGGTAGCTTTATGATTAATGACACGGGGGAGGTTTACACGGCGATCGAGGATGAAGATTTTGCATATTCAGGCGTGAAGTTGAAGGTTGGCGAGGGGACAATTGTGAGGGTTTTCCATGCCGATCGTAATAGCGAGGATTCAGTATTCAAACTAAATTTGAATAGTATGCTGCCGAACATTACGAATTCGAGTTTGGCCAGAAGTGATGGTGGGGTGGAAGTAGCGTATGACCCGACAGATCCAGCTTACGTGGCGCCACTTGGCGAAAGTTTGAGAGTGGATCCAGATCATACAAAATCTTTGACGTTAGCTATTACGATACAAGCGATGTTGATGGGGATGCTAGCGGTAGTATTAGTGGCGACTACTTCTTTGGCTTGGAGATATTGGCGTCGCGACCGTAATCGGGCAGAATAATTTTAACTTTTTCGCCTTTGTGACTATAAAGGGGGATGTTGAGCTCGGAAGCTAGGGTGTTGACGACTGCGGCACCGATGCGGAGTCCGGTGAAAGAACCGGGGCCAGACATGAAAATGATTTCGGTAAGGTCTTGCCAGGTCTTGCCGTTTTCTTGTAATTTTTCGTGGATAAAGCTTAGGAGTTTTTCGGCAAGTTCGCGACCAGAATCCCATTCGTAAGTTTTGCCGTCTAGTTTCAAAATGGTTTTTGGGGTGCTAGTATCTAGGTAAAGTTTCATAAGATACTTACCTCTCTGGAATTATCATCATTGTATTTTATGGAAATACAAGTACGGTCTTTAGGTAAAAGATCTTCGACGGAGTTAGCCCATTCGATGATGGTGATATTATTAGAATTTTCAAAAGATTCTTTGAGATCTTCCTGCATAAGGCCGGGATCGTTGAGGCGATAAAAATCATAATGAGTGAGAGTTTTGCCGTTTGGCAAGGCGTAGGTTTTAGAAATAGTGAAGCTTGGGCTGGTGATATTTTCTTTAATACCCAGGCCTTCTGCAAAACCACGAACAAAAGTGGTTTTACCAGCACCAACGTCGCCAATTAATTCTATAATATTAAGCGGGTCCTGCCGGTCGTTGTCCTCCCCCATGTCGCAGGCTCCATGGGGGTCCCCCTCCGCGACCGTCACCCGCTTCAAAAATTGATTAGCGAAGTCTTTGCCGAGGCTAAGCATTTCTTGTTCGGAAGTGATTTTCATTGTATAATTATAACATGAAAATCTATATTTCAGGCATATCTGGTACGGGGATGGGGCCACTAGCGTTAATGGCGAAAGCGGCTGGATTTATGGTTTATGGGTCGGATTTAGTGGAGGGGGCGATTTATCCGGAGTTAGTGAAGGCTGGGATTGAAGTAAAAATTGGTGTACAGGATGGGGAATTTTTGAAAGAAAAATTACAAAGTGGGATAGACTGGTTTGTTTATACGTCGGCTCTGCCAGCGGAGCATCCAGAGTTGAGATTAGCAGAAGCGGCGGGGATTAAGACAACAAAGCGGGATGAGTTGACGGCGTTTTTGATTGACGAACTAGGTCTTAAAATGGTAGCGGTGGCTGGGACACATGGCAAAACTACCACTACGGCTATGATTATATTTGCGGCTTTAAAGTTGGGTTTGCCGGTTTCTTATATTGTAGGTACAACACTTGGGTTTGCGCCGTCTGGGGTTTATCATAATGGCGACAAGTTTTTTATTTATGAGGCAGACGAGTACGATCGGAATTTTCTAAAATATCATCCGTGGCTCACTGTTTTGCCATATGTGTCATATGATCATCCGGATATTTACCCGACGAAAGAAGATTATTTGGCTGCATTTGAACAATTTAAATCGCAAAGCGAAAAAATTATTGACGTGGCCCCAGAGTTTGATTTTAAGATTGCGGGTGAGGCGCGGAGGAAAGATGCGGCACTTGCAACTCTGGCAGTACATGAGATGGCGCCAGAAATTGAAATGAGTAAAATCGTGGGGGTTTTGAATGAATTTCCGGGCGTGGGACGAAGGTTTGAAAAATTAGCCGATGGGATTTATACAGATTATGCGCATCATCCGGAAGAAATTAAGGCGACGATTGATATAGCGTTTGACGAAGCGCAGAGAAATGGGAAAAGTGGCGTGGTGGTAGTATACCAGCCACATCAAAATACGCGTCAACATGAAGTAAAAGAGGGATATTTTGATGCGTTTGATAAAGTGGATAAAATATATTGGTTGCCAACGTATCTTACGCGGGAAAACCCGGATTTGCCGGTACTAACGGCTGCGGAATTGGTGGCTGGGTTGAAAGATTCTAATAAGGCGGAAGTGGCTGAAGTGGATGATGAGTTATTTGCGAAGATTTTAGCTGAGCGAGATGCAGGGCATTTGGTAGTACTAATGACGGCCGGGCCGGCGGATGAATGGTTAAGAAAAAAATTAGCATAAAGATATTGAACTTCGTGGTGGTTATGCTAAAATTGTAGTATGGTTGCGGAAGGTGAGGAACGTTCTAGTAATAAGTTGTTGGTGGGGATTTTGTCTGGTTTGATTTTGGTGATTGTGGGGCTTGGTATAGCGATAGCGGTGTTAGTTTTTAAGAGTAATGAAGTGAACCCTGTTATTGCAGCGGAGGCTTGTCGTGCGATGGAAGAACAATACATAGAGACTATTTCGGATGACGAATTAATGGAATTGGTGGATGAATTTGAGACGGCAATTAAAGACAAAAGCGAGCCAACTGCTGATTTTGAAAACTGTTATGTGATAGTTATGAATTTTTACGATAGAAAAGGTAACCAGGAAAAATTTTCATACTATGAAGGTCTTTTGAATGAGATTGTGCAGAAAGATGACAGAAGTCTAGAGGAATTAATGAAAGGGGTGACGGAATAATTATGAAAAAATTGATGATGTCTAGCCTCGTGTTATTAATTGTTATGGTTGGCGTAATATTTGGTAGTAATGTATATGCGGATAACGGTGGTGCGTGGATAGGAGACGGTGGAGTGAGTGGTAGTGGCGGCGGCGGCGGCGGGGGCGGCGGTAGTAGTATTGATTGCACGTCACAAGAAGGAGCGTGGGCTATTGAATGCCAAGGATATTCATGGATATTTTATGAGAGTGTAGTCCCTGCTGCCGAGGCTACTGATATTAATTTTGTGCCCAAAGGGAGTGTGACTTCAACAATAACCATACCGAAAACCTGTGCGGAACATGCGGATCAAGGCGGTGGTTTTTGGCATCTTGGTAGAAATATTAGGGCGCTAACGACTTCTTGGACCAATAAAGCTTACTTTGCTGACTTTTCATATGTTAACGGTATAGATGATACAACATATACATATTCTACGGCATTAGGTAGCTATGGGCATTATGAGACGCTTACTTATGATTATATAAATAGCCATTATGGGTGGTTAGGAAGTGCAGGGGGAAAGAAATACAATACGAAGAAAGAGGATGGCGTGAATACGATGCCATTAAATCAAAAACTGTACAAAAACGGAAAACAAATTTACCAGGCGACAAAAATTTCTACCGAATACGGTGATGCGTGGAATGCTTTTAGAGCAGCGTACAAAAAAACTAAAGGTAGCGACTATTCTGGTACTACCTGGCCGAATGATTTATACGCTTTTTGTTATTGGAATGGCATGACAGAATATACTCTTGATGTGAAGGGGAAAAATATATATAATGATGCGGATTTAAATAGTGGAAACGGTAGTATTAAAGGAAGCGGTGGGGAAGTGGTCTCTTATGATAGAACGTGGTTAAATAAGTATAAATTTATTGGTTTTAAATCTAGTAATTCGAGCGGCATAAGTGGTATTATAAAAAACACATCAACAAGTAGTCCACACGTTAGCACGCCTCAAAGTGGCAACAGATATGATAGTAGTAAGGAGCAAATATATACTAGACTACACGTTAAGCTGGATAAAAACAAGGAGACATATTATGCTTACTATGCTCCTATGTGTACGTTAACGCTTGATGTTGATGAAGGTGTTGACGTTAAGGTGAAAGTCACAAAATCTCCTTATAACTGGGCAAACGATGCTGGTGGCGCTGGTGAATGGGCTACTTTTGATAATAATGAAAAGACTATTTTTAGAGATGATAAATTTCTGGTTTATTTTGAGGCGAAGCCCGGATTTGTATTAACGACACATGAAGTGGGTGGAGCGAGTTTTGCGTCTGGTAGTACATATACAGTGTGTGGTGAAAGTGGTAGTTGTGGGTCTGGTCAATGTGAGAATGTAACAATTAAGGCACGTTCAACGAGGCCTAATGTAACTCTTACTGGTGAAGCGGTGGTAGACGATGCGGAATGTAGAACGATGAGTGCCTACAACCCAGACCCAGAAACTGTAGAATGGAATACACGAGCCGCTATTACCCATAAAATTATACCAAACCTTACTTTTGAAGGCTGGAGAAGCACTAAGTGTTCTGGTGATTTATATAATAATGAAGATTATGTAGTAGA
>JAFRLS010000036.1 GCA_017431105.1 Candidatus Saccharimonadota bacterium
CGCAAGGTGGAAGCATGGCAACATGTGGAGCCGAAGCGTACTAATAGGTCCATCGCCTTTTTATGTCTTGAACATAGCTAGCAACCGACGTTGGATTATCGACGTCGCGCGTCATTAAAATCTTGGAAACCTTATGGACATCAATAGTAATAATAGTGACGCTGTTATTACGATTTGGTGCCCATAGCGCTGGGGTAATACCTGTTCCCATTCCGAACACAGAAGTCAAGCCCAGTCGCGCCGATTATACTGCGATTGCGGGAAACTAGGAAGGTGCCAAATTATGAAAAATCCACCCTAAGGGGTGGATTTTTAGTTTGGTATCTGTTATAATATAATTAAATCCGACAAGAAAGGGGGGATTAAAAAAATGGGCGGACGTTCTTTACCGTTTTGGGTAGTCATCTTGATTGCTGGTGTGTTGGTTATTTTTCTTATGGGCGCTTTTAGCCCTTTCGTGACGAAAGAGGAAAAAAAGAGAGCTGAAAAATTTACCAATCTTATGCCTACTTCTGTGAATGGTTTAACAATAAATGTTAGATTTCGCTTTGGTGGAATGGCATATTTAGTGATTGGTATATTTTTTAGTCTTGCTACGCTGACCGCTTTCTTCGTGGAAAGTTTCACTAATTTTAAGAATAGATTCTTTAATGGTGGAGCTTGGGGCTATGTCGTGGCGTTAATTATTGTATTTATTGCAACTCTTATAATCGAGTGCGTCTTGATAGTAATTCCGCTCTTAGCAGAAGACAAGGCAGTTAACTCGATTGTTGCAAAATATAATAGGCGCTACCATGCAACCGTTATAGTAAATAATCACGAATGCAACTAACAATCAAGAACCCCTACCTAAAAAACTCCACTTCTGAAGTGGAGTTTTTGCTGTTTTTTGTGGACTATTCTTCTTCACTGACTTCTTCGAGGGCGGAGAGAAGAGAATCTTCAACGTTTTGTTTTTTCTTCTTTGGTGCAGATTTGGTTAGTTCGATGTCGATTTCATAACCAGTGAGTTTAGAAGCGAGACGAACGTTTTGGCCTTGTTTACCAATAGCTATAGACTGTTGATCTTCAGTAACGAACACTTTGGCTTTCTTGCCATCGATTTCAACTTTCATAATTTCGGCTGGGCTTAAAGCCTCACGGATATATTCAGACGAGTTGTCGCTCCAGGTGACAATGTCGATTTTTTCTTTTTCACCGATTTCGTTCATTACAGCTTGAACGCGGATACCGCGACCACCGACGAAGGTACCGACCGGATCAATGCCGGGTACAGTGGCGGTGACGGCAATCTTGGTGCGGCGACCGGCTTCACGAGCGATCCCCATGATTTTAACAGTGCCATTTTCGATTTCTGGAACTTCTTGGCGGAAGAGATATTCGACAAATTCAGCTGAGCCACGAGAAAGGATGAGCTGAGCGCCTTTGTCCCCACGTTCGATGTTCTTGATGTAAACCTTAATACGGCTGCCAACAGTGTAATATTCACCGTCGATTTGTTCGGAGCGTGGCATGATGCCGTTGGCACGACCAAGGTCGATGCGAACGAGCTTCGGCTCGACGCGAGAGACCGTACCGGTAACTACGGTGCCGATTTTATCTTCAAAAGCAGTTAGAACGGCATCGTTTTCGGCCTCACGGAGACGTTGAATTACGACTTGTTTAGCGGTCATAGCGGCAACACGGCCAAAAGAAGTGACTTTGAATTTTTCTTCTATGATGTCACCAAGCTTAGCACCTTTGCCGGCTTCTTTCAGAGGAATTTCGGTTGATGGGTTGTAGGCAACTTCGTCTTCAATAACTTCGCGAGCGACAAAAACATCAGCTTCGCCAGTCTTGGTATTTAAAGTGGCGCGGACATTCATGTCGCGATCGCCGTTGTCTTTACGCCAAGCAGCAGCGATAGCTTGTTCGATAACGCCAAGTACGGTCTCTTTTGGTAAGCCTTTTTCTTCGGCAATAATATCCACCATAGCGGACATTTGTTTTAGGTCTAATCCTTCCATATAATCCTTTCTCTAAAAAAACCGTCTCTTTCGGAGCCGGTCGATTCTGTATATTATTATTATAGCAAATGGGTTGCCAGAACGCAAGTATTTTGCTATAATGGAAATACCGAATTTACTTGTAATAAAAAGGAACTTATGAATATAAAAGAAGAGGAGCGCCGTGCTCGGTTGCTGAAGTCTAGAGCCGAACGGTTGCCCGACATAAAGAAGCAGTTTGAGGAAGCGCAAAACCGAAACTTCAATTCTAATTTTGCCCCAGGTGGGAAAGATGAAGCTTTGGTGAAAAAAGAGCCTAAAAAAGCTACGAAAAAAACGCCAAAAGCTAGCACGAAGACTAAAGAAAAAACTGAAGCTGAAAAGCGTAAAGTTAATTTGTCTGTAAGTACGAAAAAGAGCGAGATGGTGCACCATCAGAGAATGTTATCGCAAGATGTGAATGCGCAGGCAACGCAACATATTATAAATATTCCAGTGAATAAATCTCGCTATAATGGTTACAATGGTGAGCAGGTAACTAATGCCAAATTAAAGCAGATGCGAACCGATCCAGAAGCGGTACGGATTATCCCAATTGGTGGTGTAGGCGAGTTTGGCATTGGTAAGAACATGACTATTTTAGAATATAAGTCTGAAATGATAGTGATGGATATGGGCGTGCTATTTGCGGGGGAAGATTACCCTGGTGTAAATTATTTGATTCCAGATATTAAATATCTCGAAGACAACCAAGATAAAGTGAAGGCAATTTTGTTTACGCATGCTCACCTTGATCATATTGGAGCTTGCAGGCATTTGTTGCCGAAGTTCAATCCTTTGACACCGATTTACGGTACAGATTTTACGATTGGTATGATTAAGAAGCAAATGTCTGAACTTGATGATGTACCAGATTTAAATTATCAGGTAGTGGATCCGTTTAAACATGAAAAATTCCAGGTTTCTGAACATTTTTCGGTGGAATTTATTCACACTTTGCACTCGATTCCTGGCAATACGGCAATCGTAGTGCGTACTCCGAATGGATTAATTTATTTCTCTGGTGACTGGCGTCATGAGGAACGTCCGATGGGCATACAGACTGATTATGAGCGAATCGATGAAATTGTGAAAAATGAAGGCGTAGATTTGCTTTTGAATGAATCAACTAATATTGATTCACCGGGCAAACATCCACATTCTGAATATGATGTGGGCGAAAACCTAGGTCGTGTGATGGACCATTATGTGAATGGTAGAGTAATTATTTCGTGTTTTTCGTCGCAGATTTCGCGTATTGAATTAATCTTAAAAGAAGCGGCAGCTAGGGGACGTAAAGTTGCATTTTCTGGTTTTTCGATGATTAATAATATTGAGGTTGCTTTAAGATCGAAGTCTATTAAGGTGCCAAAAGATACTATCGTTAAGATGGAAGATATCATTAAGATGCCGGATGAGAAGGTTTGTATTGTTTGTACTGGTTCACAGGGCGAAATGAATGCGGTGCTAAGCCGAATGATTAGTGGTGCACATAAATATATAAAGATTAAGTCGACCGATACAATTGTATTTTCATCTAATCCAATTCCGGGCAATGAGCCGCACGTGGTGGGCACGGTGGATGGACTTTTGCGTGAGGGTGCACAAGTAATCCAAAACGGCAAGACGCATCTTACGAACATTGGGCCGTTGCATTTATCTGGTCACGCTTATTACGAAGATCATGTTGAGTTTGTGACAAGATTGCAGCCGAAGAATTATATGCCGTATCACGGTGAGTTTTATATGCTAGAACATAATGCCGAGATGGCTGAGAATGTGATCGGGATTGATCGCTCACGGATTTTACTAGCCGATGATGGTGACATTGTGGAACTGATGCCAGATAAAACCATACGCAAAGCTGGTAGGATTCATGTTGGCAATAAGCTTTATGATGATGCGGATCAGCCAGTACACGAAGCGGTGGTAAAAGACAGAATTCATATCTCGCGCGAAGGGATTTTTGTAATCGTGTTGACGTTGAATAAAAAAACTGGGCATTTAATGAAGACGCCAGACATTGTGTCGCGTGCGTTTATCTATTTGGACAATTCCGAGGAGTTGATTGGTAAGATTCGACACTATTTGCGGCAAAAAACCGATAAGTCAATTTCAACTGATCCCGAGATGAAAGTTTTGAAGGAAGAAATTAAAGAAGATATTACGCATATTTTGTTTGATGCGACTGGGCACACGCCGATTGTGATTCCAGTAATTAATAAAGTATAATTATTGCGCACTGAAGTATACTTGTCATAAGTTGGAGTATGATTTTTGAGTACCGGAGTATGTTTGTTGGAAGTTAGAGTATGTTTTTGGTATAATTTTAGTATATCATTTAATGAAGGAGGAATATGTACGATTTTAAGGTGAAGAAACGCGACGGATCGGAATTGGATTTGAAGAGTTTGAAGGGCAAGGTCTTATTAATTGTGAATACGGCGACAGGCTGTGGGTTTACACCGCAATACGAAGGTTTGGAAAATTTGTATAAAAAATACCATAAAGACGGTTTGGAGGTTTTGGATTTTCCGTGTAATCAATTTGGGCATCAAGCACCAGGCACAGATAATGAGATTCACGAATTTTGTACAGCTAAATATAAGACAACTTTCGATCAGCTGGCCAAGATAGAAGTTAATGGGAGCGAGGCAGCGCCAATTTACCAATTTTTAAAAAGTGAGATTAGTGATGACCCAGAGCCAAAGGGTATGAAAAATAAAATTGCCATGAAGGCAATTTCAAAGATACCAGGCGTAGGGAAAGAAAAAGGGTTTATCAAGTGGAATTTTACAAAGTTTCTCGTTGATCGTGATGGTAAAGTAGTGGGGCGGTTTGGTCCAACCGACAAGCCTGAAGAAATGGAAGCTAAGATTAAGGAGCTGTTGTAATGGAAATTTTGGATTTTTATGCGGATTGGTGTGGGCCATGCCAGATGATGAAGCCAATTATGGAGGAATTTGAAAAAGCGCATCCGGAAGTGAAAATAACAGCGGTAAATATAGATGAAGACGAAGAAATAGCTGACAAATATGGCGTTTCGGGAATCCCGTGCATTGTGATCTTAAAAGACGGCAAGGAGATTAATCGTGCTGTGGGTGTGCAACCGCTGAAAAAACTTGAAAAGATGATAGGAAAGTAGATGGCAGAAAAAGTATATGATGTAATTATCGTGGGGGCTGGAATTGCTGGTATGACAGCAGCGATTTACGCAAGGAGAGCGAATAAGTCTACGTTGGTTTTAGAAAGTAAAACTTATGGTGGACAGATAATTAATACCTTTAACATTGCAAACTGGCCAGGTGAACCGGGGATTTCGGGTGTAGATTTATCGCAGAATATTTATAAACAAGTGGAAGATTTAGGTGCGGAGGTTGAATTTTCTGAGGTAATTACCGTGAAGGATAATGGCGAGACTAAGGAAATTGAAACTGATGACGGCATGTACGTGGGACGAAGTTTGATTATCGCGGTGGGTTCAGTGGATCGTGAAATGGGAGTGCCACGTGAACAGGAAATGACTGGACGTGGGGTGTCGTATTGCGCTACTTGTGACGGGGCTTTTTATAAGGATAAGGATGTAGTTATTGTGGGTGGTGGCAATACTGCGTTTTACGATGCTTTGTATTTGGCGGACGTAGCAAAAAAGGTATATTTAGTACATCGGCGAGATAGTTTTAGGGCGGATGCAGCATTGGTTGAAAAAGTGCGTGCCAAGAAAAATGTGGAATTTGTGTTGGAAGTGCGCCCAGTGGAAATATTAGGCGAGAAAAAAGTTGAAGGTTTGGTAGTAGAGAAAAAAGATGGAAAAAAACAGAATCTGGTAGTAGATGGGGTTTTTGTAGCTGTGGGGCGTGTACCGGCGACTAAGATTTTTTCTGATTTGATAGATTTGGACAACAAGGGATATGTTGTAGCGGGGGAAGATTGTCGCACGTCTTGTGCGGGGGTGTTTGTGGCGGGGGACTGTCGCACTAAAGATGTGAGGCAGCTTGTGACAGCGGCGAGCGATGGCGCAATAGCTGCAAACGAAGCTGTGCGATATTTGGGATAATGTGGTATAATTAAAGGGTGCTCGGATGGCGGAACTGGTATACGCGTTCGACTTAAAATCGAATGGAGCAATCCGTGCGGGTTCGATTCCCGCTCCGAGCACCACTTAGATTGTATGAATATTTTATATTGTGGCGATCAGGGCATTAAAAATGGAGTTTTAGTGTCTATTTTGTCGCTTATGAAGCATAATGAAAATCCGCTGAATGTCTACATTATGACAATTAGTTATGAAACTACGAAGCCTTTTACCAAAAAATCGGCTTCGTTTTTAGATTCGCTGGTTAAGAAGAAAAATGCAAAGAGTTTTGTGAAGTTAATTGATGCGACGGAAGTATTTGTAAAAAACCTACCAAAAAAGAATATGGGTTCATATTTTACGCCATGCTCGATGCTTAGACTCTATGCAGATAGAGTGCCAGAGCTTGCGAAGCTGGATAGAATTTTGTATTTAGACTATGATATTGTTTGTCGCAAAGATATCGGAGAATTATATAATACAGATTTAGATGGGATTGAAGCGGCGGGTGCGCTGGATATTTATGGTAAACATTTTTATCATTATCATGGTTTGAAACAAGATTATATGAACTCTGGCGTAATGCTATTTAATATGGTGGAGTGTAAGAAAAATAAGATGTTTGAAAAGGCGGTAGCGCTTTGCATGAAACGCTGGATGATGCTGGCAGACCAGGCAGCGCTAAACAAATCGATTAAAAAACGTATCATATTACCAAGGAAATATAATGAGCAGGGTGAGCGTCCGCGCAAGGATACGGTTTTGCATCATTTTAGCAATAACTTCAAGTTTTGGCCGTATTTTAGGGTACAAAAAGTGAAATCGTTTGAAATAGATAAAATTCACAATGTTTTAAAAATTACTGAGTACGATGATATACTAGAAGAGTATAAAAAACTTAAGGATAATTTGTAATGGCGAAGGCAGAATTGTTTCAAAAAGATATCCCAAAAGAAGAGCGGGTATTTTATTACGAGTCCGAAGAAGATGACCCGATAAAAACTGATGAACAGGAAAAGAAAGTTGAAGTTGGCTTGCCGGAAGGATATGAATTTATTCCAAAAAACCCTTTTGTGAGAATGTATTCGTCGATATTGTTTAGGGGGTTTAAGTTGTTTGGGCAATATTATGAACGTGGGTATTGGCAAACGAAATTTTATGGGCGGGAAAAATTAAAACAGGCGAAGGGTAAAGGCTACGTGATTTATGCAAATCACACTAATCCGTTTCATGATGTGTTTGGGCCGGCCTTAGCGGCAGATCGCCGGATTTTTACGATTATTAGTCCGGTGAATTTAAAAATTCCTGGGATAGGTAAGTTTTTGCCAATGATTGGTGGGTTACCACTTGGCAAAACGGCGGATGAGAAAAAAGCGTTTAATGAAGCAGTGGATAAAAGATTAAAGCAGAAAAAAGTTTTGGTGATTTATCCGGAGGCACACGTGTGGCCATACACGACTAAAATTCGTAAGTTTCCGGCTGGAGATAAATCATTTAAATATGCAACGAGGAATAATTTGCCGATTTTTACGATGACGACTACTTATCACAAACGAAAAAATAACAAGCGTGGAGAATTGCCGCGGATGGATGTTTATATTGATGGGCCGTTTTGGCCGGATGCCAAGTTGAGCGAGGATGAGAATCGGGCTAAATTGGCGCAAGAAGCTTATGATTCTATGGTAAAATGGTCTAAGAAAAATAGTTACGAATATTTTGACTATAGAAAGAAAAAGAAATGAGTATTTTTAATACTGGTTTGCCACTAGATAAATTTACTAAGGTTGTGCCGGTTTTTATGGCAATTAATAGTGCCTATGCGCCATATGCGGCGGCCGCAATGCATTCGTTGACTCAAAAGTGTGATAAAAATCGTTATTATAAAGTAATAATCCTGCACGATGGGTTAAATTGGGCGAATAGGGTGCGTTTGAGGAGTCTGGTGACTGATAACGTGGCGATACAATTTAAGAAAATTACAAATAGTTTATATTTGAGAGCAATAGTTAAATACTGCTCAAGGGAAAAGGGCGCTGGCGATTTCTTTTCATCTGCAGTGTATTATTATCGTTTTTTCATTCCGCGACTTTTTCCGATGTACAAAAAAGCAGTTTATATAGATAGTGATACGATTTTGACTGGTGATATTGGTGAGTTGTTTGATATTGATTTAGGTGATAATGTTATTGCTGCAATGATAGACCCAAAAGTGACCGTGATAAAAGAATTTAGGGATTATGTAGATAATGCTGTAGGTGTACCACATGATGAATACGTTAATTCCGGTGTGATGCTAATGGATCTTAAAAAAATGCGAGAAGTACATTATCTATCAACAATGGTGGAGTTGATTGACAAATATAACGCGGATTTGGTAGCGCCGGATCAAGACTATTTAAATATAATCTTGCGAGGACAAATTAAACATTTGGATAGTTGTTGGAATACTGAGCCAGCTGATGATTTGCCAAAAAACACAAAGTTGGTGCATTTTAATTTGTTTAATAAACCATGGCGATATACAGATGTGCCATGCGAAAATTTATTTTGGAATGCGGCAAGAGGTACTGGATTCTATGGCGATTTGAGGCGTCAACAGCAAGCGTTCAATGAGGCAAAGCAGGCCGAGGATCATCATAAGGTCGAAGCGTTGATTAAAAAAGCGGAAAGACTTGCCAAAGTAAAAAAGCCGTTGATTAAGTTATAAAAAAAGAAGACACTATACTGCTCATTGGGACGTGGAAGGCCCGGATTTTTTCGCAAAAAAATGGAGGTGCCTACCGGAATTGAACCGGTGTACGCGGTTTTGCAGACCGCTGCGTAACCACTCCGCCAAAGCACCAGTAGCTTTATTATAGCATGAAAATACTAAATCTGTACTTGCATTATTATTATACCGATTACAACGAGAACGGTTGCTATAAGATGAACTCGTACGGTTTTACGGTCGAGTTTTTCACGACCGAATTTGGGCCAAATTAATGTTAAAACTAGCCCCAAGAAGAATATAGCGATTGGCTCACCAGTGTCGGAAATGGCTGATGCGAAAGCTACGGTTGGTGCGGTTGCTAATCCGATGCGGTAGGAAAAATCTGCTACAACGGCAACAACTGTGTTTATGGTGATTGGTATAAGAGCTTTGTTTTTGCTTTCTTTGACGACATGACGAAAGCGTTTGCGCCATTTTGGTTTGAAGGCGACGATAAGTATGTTGCCAATACCTTTACCAAATAAAACTATAGCGAGACTACTAGTAAGATTGAGACCGGAGCCGTTTTCCATAACAAAGATTAAAGCGCTAGCAACATATGTAATGATAAATAGCGAAGCATACATGATAGCTTTTAGTCTAACTTTACGACTGCGTTTTCTGGTGTTGAGGAGAATAATAACTGGCGCGGATAGAATAATAGCAAAGGAAACAAGTTGAAGTGGCGAAAACGATTCGCCGAGCAAGAACCAGCCCAAGATTAAATAGAGAACTGGTGCGGACTGAATAAAGATGCCAAGGTTAATAGAATCATCGCATTCGAGAGCTTTTAAATATGGTATGCTACCGATGCTACTGATGATGCCAGTCGAGAAAATAAGAATAATTGAGAGCACATCGGCATCTTGAAAATTGATGCCAAAAATTAAAGCCATTACAATGGCATAAATTACGTAGGCAAAACCAGATAATGTTTTAACTGAGTTAGCTTCACGACCTTTGAAATAAAAATCAGTTACGTAATTATCGATAAAAATTGCCATTGAGGCAGAAATGATATTTATGGCAATGAATATTATCCAATTCATACTGCGAGTGCCTCATATATTACGAACGAATAATAGAGAGCGAAGATTAGCAACAACATGAGCGCATTTAATCTGCTGATTTTATGATCTTTTCTTGTAAAAGCGAATAATAATATGGCGGATAGGATTAGCATGGCGAGATCAATCATTTGAAAACTTTCAGGTGTGATGGTGCCGAAAATTGCTACTGGTAATCCCATAACAATACAAATGTTGAATATATTGCTGCCGATAATATTACCGATAACTAAATCGGTCTCTTTGCGTCTAGCTGCTACGATAGTTGTGATGAGTTCTGGGAGAGAAGTACCGAACGCTACGATAGTTAAGGCGATAATACGATCCGTAACGCCAATAGTTGAGGCGATGGTGGAGGCACTATTTACTACTAATTGGCTGCCGGCGATTAGACCAGCGAAGCCGATAACGCTGAGAAGGAGTGATTTTCCAAGTTTGTATTTTGGTTTTTCGGTTTTTTTGGCTTTGACTTCGCGGTTTTTCTTGGCCATTGTAATGAGGTAATAGAGGAAAATACCGAAGAATAATAGGCAAATGATGGCATCACTTCTGGTAATTTCATTGGTTTGGCCGTTGGCTAAGGAAATATCAAGAAACAGAACAACTAGAGCGGTAGAGATGAGAAGAAGAATGGGGAGCTCTTTTCTGACTGTGTTTCTTTTAACTCTAATGGGGTAGATTAGTGCGCCGATACCAATCAATAGCAATGAATTTAGAATATTACTGCCGATGACGTTGCCGAGCAGCATGTCGGTATTACCGGAAATGAGGGAACTGACGGAAACTGCTAGTTCTGGCGCACTGGTGCCGAAAGCTATAATTGTGAGACCAATTAACATTTTGGAGACTTTGAAATTTGAGGCAGCCGAAGAAGCTCCATCAACTAACATATCAGCACCCTTGATTAGAAATAAGAAACCAATAATTAGTAAGAGTAGTTGTAAAATAATATTCATTTTTTGTTTTGATTAAGTTTACGCTTATACTATAACATACTATTTATAAAAATACTAGTCTATATTAGAGTTTTTCTTGTTTTTTTTATCTTTTTTGATATAATGAAAGGGCGACGTGCGAATGTAGCTCAGTTGTTTAGAGCGCTTCCTTGCCAAGGAAGAGGTCGAGAGTTAGAGTCTCTTCATTCGCACCATTTTTGTTCTAGAATTTATATTAGTTGTGCTATAATGGTTATATAAATTAAAAGGAGAGAAAATGGAGCCAATAGGAATAATATTAGTTATAGTGGCGATTATTATTGCAATAATTGTAGCTATAATTGGAGTTTATAATAGCCTAGTTACTTTAAATGAGCGCGTAAATGAAGCTTGGTCTGACATCACGGTTCAGCTCAAATATCGTGCAGACTTAATCCCAAACGTGGTAGAAACTGTAAAAGGCTACGCTAAACATGAGAAAGAAACTTTCGAAATGGTAACTGAAGCACGCTCGGCTGTGATGGGCGCTAAGACTGTAAAGCAGGCGGCTGAGGCTGAAAATGCAATGCAAGGTGCTTTAGGTAAGATTTTTGCAATCGCTGAAGCTTATCCTGAACTTAAGGCAAATACGAATTTTCAAACTTTGCAAACTCAACTTCAAGATGTGGAAGATAAAATTCAAGCAGCACGTCGTTTTTACAACTCTGGTGCTAAAGAATTGAATACCAAGATTAAGACTTTCCCAGCAAGCGTGATTAATAATATGTTTGGCCATTTCAAGAAGCGTGACTATTTCGAAGTAGCTGATACTGAAAAGGCTAAAATTGAGAAGGCTCCTGAAGTAAAGTTCTAAAATGTATAAGCAAATTGCCCAGAATAAACGTCGAACCGTTATCATTATGATAATTTTCGTATTGGTGATAGCGGCGATTGCCGGTGCATTTGCTTATTTTTATAAAGATCCATGGATTGCGGTATGGACTATCGTAGTAGCGATAGTCTATGCTGCGATTCAGTACTTTGCAGCTGGTTCGATTGCGACAGTAATGACTGGCGCAGAGCAAATT
This sequence comes from Candidatus Saccharimonadota bacterium, assembly GCA_017431105.1. GTDB lineage: Bacteria > Patescibacteriota > Saccharimonadia > Saccharimonadales > Saccharimonadaceae > Nanosyncoccus. Next base: position 11,918 of record JAFRLS010000036.1, read on the forward strand.
ACAAAAAAAGATAATCCGAGACTATATAATATAGTGGAAAATTTGAGCATTACGACTGGGTTACCAATGCCGAAAGTTTACATCATTAATGATCCAGCGCCGAATGCTTTTGCGACTGGGCGCGATCCGAAACATTCAATTGTGGCGGCTACGACGGGTTTGATGGATATTATGAACGATAAAGAATTAACGGCGGTGATGGCTCATGAAATGTCGCATGTGAAAAATTATGATATTCGTGTATCGATGATTGTTTTTGGATTAGTTTGTGTAGTGGGTTTGATTTCGGATATTGCTTTTAGAATGATGTTTTATGGTAATAGGCGTCGTGATAACGAAGGTAGCCCAATGGGTTATTTATTAATTCTGATTGCGGCGGTTTTTTCTCCAATCTTAGCAGCGATGGCGCAGATGGCTGTGTCGCGTGAGCGTGAATACTTAGCGGACGCTTCGGCCGTAAATATTACACGTTATCCAGAGGGGATGATTGATGCTTTAAAAAAATTGCAATCTCATTCACAGCCCATGAAAAGCCAAAATACAGCGGCAGCATCAATGTATATTAATGATCCTTTAAGAAAAGGCTTTTTTAATAATTTATTTAGCACACATCCACCGATTGAGAAACGTATAGAAAGGCTTGAACATGGCAAAAAAACGTTCTGATAAAAAACGTTCGCATGTTGATTTAAGGAAAAAGACTAAACAAACTAATTCCCGAGATGGCCATGTGAAGTTTTCTGGTAGTAAGATTCGTAAATGCTTTAAATCATTGCGTCAGCGTTTTGATAGACCTAGTAAAATTAAGCTACATAGGAGTTTCAAACGGTCGTATCGCGAGGATTATAGGCGAAGTATTGAAGTGCCCGGGATTATGTATCATATTTTTGCAACCTTTAGGATGATTTTTAAAAATTGGAAATTGTTTTTACCACTATTAATAATAGTAGTGATAATGACGGCTGTCTTGGTGGGGTTAATGAGTGAATCATCTTATCAGCAATTTCAAGATATCCTCGATCAAACTACGGAAGAGGTTGGATCTGGAGACATCGGTAGTTTTGCTAAGGCTGGTTTACTTTTGATTTCTACGGTGACTACTGGCGGTTTGTCTGGTGAGTCTAGTGAAGCTAAAACTATTTTCATAGTTTTAATTTTCTTAATCATTTGGTTGGTGACAATCTTTATTGTAAGGCACCGATTAGCTGGGCATAAGATTAAACTTCGTGATGGCTTGTACAACGCAATGACACCGTTAATTTCTACATTTGTGGTGTTTGCGGTGGCAGTAATACAGTGCATACCGATTTTCATTTTAATTATTGTTTATTCTGCGGCGGTACAGACAGAATTTCTAGCGACGCCGTTCTATGCTTTAATATTCTTTATCTTTGCGGCAGTGATGCTGATATTGTCTGGATATTTGCTATCAAGCTCATTAATTGCATTGGTGGCGGTTAGCGCGCCAGGTCTTTATCCGCTGAAAGCTTTGCATACGGCTTCGGATTTGATGATGGGTAGAAGAATAAAATTTATCCTAAGACTTATTGCATTATTTTTTGCACTGGCGATAATTTGGGTGATTGTGATGTTGCCGTTGATATTGTTTGATCTTGGTATGAAAAATTTTGAATGGACTCAGGGGATTCCATTTGTGCCAATCTGTTTGTCGATAATGACTTGCTTTACGTGCATTTATGTTACGGTATACCTGTATTTGTATTACAGATGGATGTTGAATTATGATGAAAAGTGAAGCTGAGGCGCGAATAATTAAATTACGTGAAATAATTAACGACTATCGTTACCATTATCATGTTTTGGATGAGTCGATTATGTCCGAGTCTGCAGCGGATTCATTAAAACATGAATTGTCACAACTCGAAGCAAAATATCCAGAATTAATTACACCGGATTCACCAACGCAAAGAGTAGCTGGTAAGCCGTTAGATAAATTTACTAAAGTGAAACACGAAAAGCGGATGATTAGCTTGGCGGATGTTTTCTCGCGTGAGGAAATTTTAGACTGGATAAATCGTAATGAAAAACTAGTGCCAGGTGGTAGAATCAAAGAGTTTTTTACTGATATCAAAATGGATGGACTAGCTTGTGCCTTGAAATATAAGGATGGAGTTTTTGTACGGGCGGTAACGAGAGGTGATGGTTTGGTGGGTGAAGATGTAACGCAAAATGTGAGAACAATCGAGAATATACCAATTAAAATTGATGAGCTTGGTGAAGTTGAGGTGCGTGGTGAGATAATCATATTTAAGAAGGATTTTGAGGAATTGAATCGATTGCAACGCGAGAAGGGGGAACCGGAATTTGCGAATCCACGTAATTTGGCGGCGGGCTCGATTCGACAGCTTGATCCGGCAATTGCGGCTTCTAGGCCACTAAAGTTTATTGCCTATGATTTAGTGAAACCAAATTTACCAACACATAAAGAAGCGTATGAGAAATTGCGTGCTTTGAAATTTAGGACTTCGGGTGAGGACAGAGTCTTTGTTGGTAACGATGAAAAAGGCTTGTTTGAATACATAGATAGTTTAGATGAATATCGCAAGGGTTTGCCGTTTAATACTGATGGTATGGTAATTAAAATTAATGACCGCAAAATCTATGATGAACTTGGTATAGTTGGCAAGACGCCGCGTGCGGCAGTGGCTTTTAAATTCCCGGCTGAAGAAACTACAACTAAAGTACGAGATATTGTGATTTCGATTGGACGTACTGGTGCGGCGACGCCGGTGGCGATCTTTGATCCGGTCGTAGTGGCTGGGACTACCGTGCAGCATGCATCTTTGCATAATGCTGACGAGATCGAAAAGTTGGATGTAAGAATTGGTGACACGGTGATTATTTATAAGGCTGGTGATATTATTCCGCAAGTAAAAGAAGTATTGGTGACTTTGCGTCCAGAAGGTACGGAAAAATTTGATTTTAAAAAGGCCTTATCTAAGCAATATCCAGAATTAGAATTTTATCGTCCAGCTGGCGAAGTGGTTTATCGCGTAAAAGGAGAATCGTCCGACCTGATTCTGAAACGCACAATCGAATATTATGCCTCGAAGTCAGCATTGAACATTGATGGCTTAGGTGAAAAAAATGTGGTAGCATTGATAGACTCTGGGCTAGTTTCTTCGATTCCTGATTTATACAAATTGACCGTCGAAGAAGTTGCTAGACTTGAAAGATTTGCGGATCTTTCGGCAACTAATTTGATAAATGCAATTGCGACAACTAAGAATCCGCCACTTAATAAATTTATTACGGCACTTGGAATTCGGCATGTGGGGGCACAGACCGCTACGTCGTTGGCACGAAAATTTGAAACGATGGATAATTTGATTTCGGTTACAGAAGATGAGCTCTTGTCGGTAAATGATATCGGTGAAGTAGTGGCAGAATCAATTCTGGCCTATTTTGGTGATGAAGAGAATATAAAGATGCTAAATGAACTAAAATCTCTTGGCGTATGGCCGCAAGATGAAAAAGATGTTGGTTTGCCTCTTACCGGGCATTCTTATGTTGTGACTGGCACTTTGGCTTCGATGGGACGTGAAGAGGCTGAAGATAAACTGCGCTCGCTTGGCGCAACAGTAACTTCTTCCGTAACTAAAAATACTACAGCTTTGATTGTTGGTGATAAGCCGGGAAATAGTAAGATCGAGAAGGCGAACAGGTTTGGTATCAGAAAAATTGGTGAAGAGGAATTTATAAAATTGATACCTGGTTGACTTTTTTATAATTTTTTGTATAATCTTGTTTAGAGTTGGTCTTACAGGCAAAAATAAAAAAGAAAATTTAAAAAATAAAGGGGTCGATATGAGACTTCGTAAATTTAGTAAATTGAGTTTTTTTACTCTTATAAGAACAGTAGTGTTTTTGTTTTCGTTTATAGCGCTGAGTTTTTCTGTGTTCGTTTTTGCAAATACATCTAATACTTATACGACGAAGCTAAAGATAAACGTAGTTGAACAGTCAGACCCTGATGATCCGATAGATCCCGATGATCCTGTTGACCCCGATGATCCTGTTGATCCTGATGATCCAGTAGACCCTGATGACCCAGTAGATCCTGATGATCCAGTAGATCCTGATGACCCGGTAGATCCTGATGATCCAGTAGATCCTGATGATTCTGGTGATGCGGATGAAGATATTCTAGTACCAGACACGGGTGCGAGTATGAACTCTACCAATGCGAGCAAATCTTCTATTTTTGTATTTTTGGCGCTACTATCTTTGTTGGTATTATTATATTTTGTAGCCTTAAGAAGAAAAAATAATAAGATTCATTTTTCAACTGAGGATAGTATTTCTTCTAAGGTATCAAACTTAATAATATTTATATTGCCCATAGCTACTACTATGGCGGCGTTTATGTTGATGAGAGAGGAGGCTAAAGTATTTGCTGATTTCGGTTCTAGTAATACGACTATAAATACCTCCGAAGAAGTAAACATAACGGTAGAAAAAGGTGGCGAAATTACAGTAGGAGATGGGATAGTCTCGATGCGTACGGATGCAAAATCATTCAAATTGTATGCATACGTAAAAAATAGTGATAGAGTGAAGGATGGTTCAAATAATTATATCGATTCAATTTCGCAAGGCGGGACTATTTTAGACGAAAATGTTTGGGGATACAGAGTTGGCGATGATAATTTTAGTGGTTTACCTATCGTAAATACAAGTAATACAAAAGGGCAGCTTATAGTTGAAAGAATACTAGCAAACGGGACCGATAAACAGGCTGAAGTAGATATATCTTATGGTATAAAGGCAAATAATAATTTGGCCACTGGTCTATATGAGGGGACGATTAGTTATACTGTCTTAACTGATATATCTAGTAGTGGCAGTGGTAGCGCAGAGATATCAGGTCCAACGACGATAAGTAATACCGGAGGAGATACTATTAATATTAAGACAAGTCTACAAGAATATGGAGACATGGATCTTGGCATTCCAATAGTTAATATAGGTAGTAAAACATGTACAAGTGCGCAAATACAGAGAGATAATATTGGGTTTATAAATATTTCATGCGTATTACCGCAAAGTGATACAGGAAGGCAAGATGTTAGTATTAGTATTCCAGATATTGATTGGTCATTTACTATAACAAATGGCGTTGATGTTGTTGATACGGGTGCTGGTGCTAGAATTATAAGTGCTGGTAACACGTCGTGCGCGCTCTATATTGGCATTACGAATAAGGCCCGAGAAAACTCCCAATGTTTGCAGAGTGTAATTGATGCTGCTCATAATATAGGTGTGCAAAACAATAATACCCAGCAGACTGTTTATGTACCAAAAGGTGAATATTATTTTGCGTGGACTGGGTTTAGGACAAGGAAGCAGAATGGCGAATTTGTTTATGACACATCGAATGAATATTATTGTATAAAGTTAAGAAGTTATGTCAAAATCGTTGGCGAGAGCGGAAAAAGCGTTATTGATGATAGTATAAATTCTAATAACTTTACGATTTTTTATCCATATGATGGAAGTGAATTTTATGATGATAGTTCTTTGCCTGATGAAACGCGATCAAGAGTAGATATGTTCTACTTCAACGACTACGCCGACAATAGTTTCGCAGATGGTAGCGATACTTATCTTGTGGATGCGGATTTTGAAGATTTCGTGATTGATGGTCGATATACTACATCTTCCGCGATAGATAGCTCTGCCGGTAAAGGGTTTATGGTGAATTTGTTCAGGGATTGTGATTGGGATAATGTTGCTGTGCTAAACACAGATGGTACTGGTTTTGGTATGGATTGCCCGATAAATAGCACTATCAGCAATAGTCTTGCCGTTGGATGCGGTAAAGGTGTAGGTACTTCTGGGCATGCAGGATTTGGGATTGGGACCGGGTATGCCGATGACGAAGACTTAATCATACAAGATAGCCGGGCTTACTACAATGGTCAATATGGGTTCTTCTTCGAACATCAAGGTAAATGGCGTAACAATGGTACAGTTTATCCGGCAAGAATTATAGGCAATGATTCGGTATTTATAGTAGAAAATTCGTTTGCTGGTTTGAATGCTTATGATTATGGTGGTGAGAGAGCCTATAATTTATATTATGACGGTAATGAGTCTAATGAATCTAATGGTTATAGAACATATGTGTCAACCAATAGTTTGAAGAGAGAGCATGCTTTGTCTCCGGTATTATTGAGCGATCTTTCTACTAATATATATATTGATAGTTTGAATATTACTCGTAATGAATACGGTGACCTGGACAATAGGATTAATGATGCGAATTGGGCTTTAAGTAAGGGAATAACTACACTGGAATCGGCGACTGATTTCGGTGCGGATAATTCTATATCTAGGGGGGAAGCATTGAGCATGTTGTGGCGCTATTTTAATCACACGAATGAAAGCTTGGAGGGTAGTAACAGTTATTTGTATCACAACAATCCAACCGTTTATTATATTGAGCCAATAGCGAATTTTGGTGGCAATGATTATAAAGTGATACCAAAAATAGACCATTCTGATAGTAGTGATAAATATATCGCTACAGATTGGGCTATTGATAATGATATATCTAATGGTGATGGACGAGACCCTAGTGGTGCTTTGATGATGGATTTAGACAATGATTGTAGTAGAATAGATTTTATCATATTCCTGTATAGATTTTCTGGTGAAGATGTGATGGATGTTATACCAGTAGAGTATAGTGACCTCGATGCGTACCTGAGAACTTTATTCGTGGATGCGGATGATATACGTGTGGCTAGGGGCGATATCGGTGTGGATGCTGCAAGTTGGGCGGCTTATCGAGCAATAGTAAATGGAGTAGGCTCTGGGAACCTTGATCCAGAGGGCACGCTTAAGAAAATAGATGCGGTTACGATGCTGTATAGATATAATGATAATGATAATATAACAGTAAAACCGTAGAACCGTAGAACGTGTACGCTTAGTTAGTTTCCAAATAGTTTGCATTTTAATAAAAAAGAGCGAAAATTTGGAACTTAAGATTTGGGCCTTTTCTTCTCTGCAATACACAACAAAAAAGAGTCCTGCGATGGCAGCAACTCTGGTGTGGTGATCTCGGCGGGAGTCGAACCCGCGTTGTCGGGATGAAAACCCGATGTACTAACCGTTATACTACGAGACCATCCGTTGATGTCTGTGTGATATTATAGCAAAATTCTTTAGAAATCGCAAGAGTAGTGATATTCGACGCGGTAGTTGGTTTTTTCAAATGGTGGTTCAGGAAAGATTTGCATATAAGTTTTGTTTTCATCACAATAAGCAGTCAGTATATCGGCGGCGGTGGCGTAACGTTGGTTATCAAATAATAGAAGTTGTCGAAGCGTGATTGTTGAAAAACCTGGAGTTTCGTAGCGTTTCATTTTTTCAGCTAGGATATTTGGGTTTTGCATTTCGGCGACGGCGGTGAATTGAGGATAAAAATAATTTTCATAATAATCTGTGGTAATGGCTTCGATTTTTTGTTTCACGATTCGTTCAGGAGTCAAAAACACTCTTGACAAGATTGCAAGTACAACCATAAGCATTGCCATAATAATCACTATCAGGATTATATGTCTAGATGCGGAAAAAATTTTGTGGTTAGTCGCTTTAGAACGAGAAAGTTTAGATGATTGAACACGGGTACGTGGGATATGTAAAAAAGCGCTACCGGTTTTTTTGTGATTTGAAGATTTCTTCATAACTTTATCTTACCATAAGGACTTTATTATGGTAATATATATGTTGTATATGAGTAAACTTTTTAAGAGAACGAAAATATTAGCAACAATTGGTCCGGCTACAAATTCTGCAGAAAAGGTAGAAGAGGTGATTATGGCTGGAGCAAATGGTTGCAGATTGAACTGTTCACATGGGTCTAATGAGGAACGTGACCAGCAAATTAAGTGGATTCGAGCTGCGGCTGAGAAAAAAGGTAGGTCGGTAGCGATTTTGCAGGATTTGCAAGGTCCGAAGATTCGTTTAGGCATGATTCGTGACAATCGGTTAGACCTGAAAAAAGGTGATGAATTGATTCTAGAATCGGCAGAAGGTTTTGAACATGATGGCGGAATGACGGTGCCAATACAGTATAATTTAGCGGAAAAAGTGAAAGTAGGCGAACCACTGTCAATGTTTGATGGTAAGGTGAAGAGCGAAGTAGTTGAAATCGTTTCGAATACTGCTATTAAAGTGGAGATTCAAAATGATGGCTTTATTATGTCTAAGAAAGGCTTGAACTTACCAGATACGGATTTTGGTGGTGATATTTTGACACCGAAGGATTTGGCGGATATTGAATATGGTGCGAATTGTGACTATGACTACGTTTCACTTTCTTTCGTACAGAGTGCAAGCGATATTGATAAATTAAAGCAGATTTTATTATCGCACGGATCAACAGCAAAAGTAATTGCGAAAATTGAGACTAAAAAAGCAATTTCGTCTGATGAGCATCTTGAAGAAATTGTTAAAGCGGCAGATGGAATTATGGTAGCGCGTGGTGATATGGCGGTAGAGGCGGGGGCTGAGGTAGTACCAATAGTGCAGAGAAAATTAATTGCGATGTGTCGTGCGCATGCGAAATTATGCATAGTAGCAACGCAGATGTTGTCGTCCATGGTGGATTCGCCGGAGCCAACTAGGGCAGAAGTCTCAGATGTAGCTACTGCGGTTGTGCAAGGTGCTGATGTAGTGATGTTGTCTGATGAGACTGCGAATGGCAATTATCCAGTGGAAACGGTCAAAGAAATGAAGAAGGTAATTCTGTATACACAGAATCATTCACGTATAGCGCCCATTTCTCGTTTACCAGAAGGCGAAAAGGAAGTTTATGATGCGATTTCGAATGCGACAGCGAGATTGGCTGAAAAAATAGATGCTGATGTGATTGTTTGTCAAACAGCTTCTGGGGTAACGGCGACCACAATGGCAGCTCAGCGCCCGAATGTACCAATCGTTTCGGTGACTTCGAATCCACGCGTAGCCAATCAATTAGCGTTAATCTATGCAAATTCGGCTTTCGTGAGACCGTATTCGGAAGAATTTGGGCTTGAATTAGCTAAAGAACTTAAAAGCTTAGATTATCTGAAAACTAAAGAGGGTGAGAAGGATTTGTTGGCAGTAATTGTGTCTGGTGACAAGGATAAAGTTGGTACCGATACAATTCGCGTAAGATACATTTAAAAATAAGTGGGTGTGGCAGAAGGTTTTTATGGAATACAAGACCGTACGAGATATCAAATTTAAAGACCAGACTATTCTAGTAAGGGTGGACTATAACGTTCCGATAAAGGACGGTAAAATTACGGATGATTTTAGAATTCGTGCTAGTTTACCAACATTAGAATTTTTAAGAAAAGGTGGGGCAAAGAAAATTATTTTAATTTCACATCTTGGACGTCCGGAGGGCAGAGATAAGAGTTTATCTTTAAAGCCAGTAGCTGAAGCTTTAGAGAAAATGTTGCCGGATGTAAGTTTTGTTGATGATGTGTCAGGGCCAGATGTGGAAGCAGTAGTAGCCAGGTTGAAGGATGGCGGGATTTTGCTCTTGGAAAATTTAAGGTTTTATAGTGGAGAAGAAGATAATTCAGAAGAATTTATCCGTGAGATTATAGAATCGACTGGCGCAGAAATATATGTACAGGATGGGTTTGCAGTGGTGCACAGGGCGCATGCTTCGACGGAGGTTGTGGCAAATCATTTGCCGGTTTACGCTGGGTTGCTGCTAGAGAAAGAAATTAATAATTTAGAAAAGGCAACTAAAAATCCAGTTCGTCCTTTACTTTTGATTATTGGTGGGGCGAAGGTCGACGACAAAAAACCCTTGATTGATAAATTTGCTAAGTTTGCTGATCAGATTGTAGTGGGCGGGAAAATTGCGGCAGATGGTTATAAAGCGAGCGAAAAAATTTATGTGGCGGAAGATTTTGATAAAGATGGCAGCGGGGCCAAATTGGATGTCGGCCCGATTTCCATGGCGAAGGTAGCTGGTTTTATTACGGACGCTAAAACGATTATCTGGAATGGCTTGATGGGTAAAGCAGAAGACCCAGCTTATGCGACAGCTTCTACGATTGTGGCCGAGATGATGGGTGAAAGAGAAGATGCCGAAACATTAGTTTGTGGTGGAGATACGACCGGTTTTGTAGAGAATTTGATGGCGGAACACAAAAACTTGCAATATTCATTAATTTCGACTGGTGGTGGTGCGGCGCTGGAATTTTTGCTAGGTAAAGAATTGCCTGGTTTAGCGGTGATAGAAACAAAATAATTTGCTTGAAAAATATTCGTGTCGTGATATAATTATTTTTATGAAAAAACCAAAGACATACCAACAGGTAATTGGCGATACAATTGAACAAATGCGTCTTGAAAAAGGTTGGACGCAAGGTGATTTGGCGAATGCGGTTGGTTCAAGCCAGTCTGCAATTCATCGTATTGAAAAAGGTGGTCAGAACATCTCATTGGAAATGATAAAGAAACTTTCTGAGGCGTTAGGTAACCAAATTTTATCTATAAATGATTCTGTTTCGCAAAGCTTTAGGATTCGTGGCGGCAAAGAACTTTCAGGCGAAATTACGATTAACACATCAAAGAATGCGGCGGTTGGGCTACTTTGTGCAGCGTTACTTAATAGTGGGAAAACCGTTTTGCATCGTGTGGCGAGGATCGAGGAAGTATTTAGAATTATTGAAGTTTTGGAATCGATAGGCGTGAAATGTCACTGGCAAAATCGGCATCGGGATTTAGAAATTATATCACCACGTGAATTAAAACTTGATGAGATGAATATAGAGGCGGCTAGAAAAACACGCTCGATTATTATGTTTCTTGGCCCATTACTTCATCGTTATAAAAACTTTGAATTACCATACGCGGGCGGTTGCTCACTCGGAACAAGGACGATTGAACCGCATTTACAGGCTTTGAAATCTTTTGGTCTTAGGGTTGATGCCACAAAGAACAGTGGTTTTTATGAAGTAGAGGTTGCGCAGGAAACTTTAAATAAATATACAGATCGATATATTGTCTTGACAGAACGTGGCGATACGGTGACCGAGAACGTCTTGATGGCTGCGGCTTTGTCGCCTGGTAAAACGACTATCGTGGGTGCTTCACCGAATTATATGGTACAAGATGTCTGTTTCTTCCTAGAGAAGCTAGGTATAAAAATTACTGGAATTGGCACGACGACTTTGGTGGTAAGAGGGAAGTCTAAAATTGATGAGAATGTTGAATATAACCTTTCTGAAGACCCAATTGAGGCGATGAGTTTTATAGCGGCAGCGCTGGTGACAAAATCTGAAATTACATTACTTAGAGCACCGATTGAATTTTTGGAAATTGAATTAGAGATATTAAAAAACATGAACGCGCGTTATGAAAAATCAGCAGAGTATTTGTCGGCAAACGGACGAACGCGATTAGTAGATTTGATGATTAAAAAATCTGACTTAGTGGCGCCGGTAGATAAAATTCATCCAATGCCATTTCCGGGACTTAATATTGATAATTTGCCATTCTTTTCTGTGATTGCGGCGGTAGCAGAAGGTCGTACGATGATTCACGATTGGGTGTTTGAGAACCGAGCGATTTATACAGCGGAATTAGCAAATTTGAATGTAAAAGTGGAACTTCTGGATGCACATCGACTTTATATTGAGGGGCCAACTAATTGGCGATCGGCTGAATTAGTAGCGCCGCAGGCTTTGCGGCCAGCAGTAGTGGTATTGATTGGTATGTTGGCGGCACCTGGGACTTCAATTTTGCGTAATGTTTATCCAATTAATCGTGGTTACCAAGATTTTGCAGTAAGACTTCGGCATTTGGGCGCAGACATTGTACCACTCACTGGTATATAATGTTATAATTTTAGAGTGAATAAAGTATTTGATGGTTTGAATCCGGCACAGAAAGAAGCGGTAGAGTGTCTTAGTGGTCCACTTTTGATTTTGGCTGGTGCTGGTTCTGGTAAAACAAAGACTTTGACGCATCGAATTGCGAATTTAATGATGCATGATGTATTGCCGGCACATATTTTGGCGGTAACTTTTACTAACAAAGCAGCAAACGAAATGCGAACGCGACTTTGGTCATTGATTTCTGGTACATCAGGCGAGCCAACGCGAAGTTTTATGCCATATATGGGTACGTTTCACGGAATTTGCGTGAAGATTTTAAGAATTGAATCTAAATCAGCGAATCTGTCAAAAGATTTTGTAATTTATGATGTGGACGATCAGATTTCATTGATTAAAAGGATAATGAAAAATTTGAATTTGGGTGAAAATAAGTCTTTAAAACCAAAATCAATTCAAGCAATTATTTCGAGTGAAAAAAATCAAGGTCGTGGGCCGGAAGATTATGCTGCGATGGTACTGTACTCAAATCAGCGGGATATCGCGAAAGTTTTCCGTAGGTACGAAGAGGAAAAAAATAAGGCTGGTGCGCTCGACTTCGATGATTTACTTCTGAAAACTTTAGAGCTTTTTGTTAATAATAAAGACGTGCGAGAAAAGTGGCAAAAAAAGTTCGAGCATATCTTGATTGATGAGTATCAGGATACTAATATTATTCAATACCAATTGGTGAAATTGTTAGTAAATGAAAAACGTAATATTTGCGTAGTGGGCGATGATTGGCAATCGATTTATTCGTGGCGAGGTGCAGATTTTACAAATATTTTGCATTTTGAACGAGATTTCCCGGGTGCAAAAGTAATTAAGTTGGAACAAAACTATCGTTCGACTGGTAATATTTTGGCGGCTTCACAAAAAGTAATTAGTAAGAATAAAACACGTACTGATAAAACTTTATTTACGAAAGTGGGCGATGGGGAACCGGTGGATATAGAATCTTTACGTGATGAAAATGAAGAAGCGAGTTTTGTGGCGCTTTCGATTTTGCGCTTACAAAAAGAATACCCGGACCTTTCGAATTTCGCCGTACTTTATCGTACAAATGCGCAATCGTATACTTTCGAAAAAGCGTTTATTGGTATGCATATTCCATATAAAATTGTGGGTGGTGTAAGATTTTATGATCGTAAGGAAGTAAAAGATGTGTTGGCGATTTTGAAATTGATTCAAAATGGGCGCGATAAAGTAAGCTTAGAACGTGTGGTGCGCAATGTGCTTTCTGGAATTGGTGAAGCTTCACTCGTGAAGATATTGGATGCGATTGATTTGATTAATGATGAGAACCCGCTTAAGAATTTGGACTTGCCGGATATATTAAAAACCACAAAAGCCAAGAATGCGTTGATTAAATTGGTTGGTTTTTTACGGAGCTTAGAACCAACAGAAAATCCAGGTGAAATTGTGAAAAAAATCATTTCATATTTTGATTTTAGAACCTTAACGGACGATGGTACGCCGAGTGCTGATGATAGAATGAATAATTTGGAGGTTTTAGCAGGAAACGCGGAACAATATAACAGCTTGGAAGATTTTTTGACGGACGCGAGCTTGATGTCTTCGGCAGATGAAACAGTTGGTAAAAATGCAGTGACACTAATGACTTTGCACGCAGCAAAAGGGTTGGAATTTCCAGTAGTATTTATAGTAGGCATGGAGGAAGGTTTGTTCCCTGGGATGCGTTCGATGGACGAAGAAGCTAGTTTGGAAGAGGAAAGACGTTTAGCTTATGTGGGGATGACGCGGGCGATGCGGAGACTGTTTTTGACTTATGCAGCGAGTCGATATTCGTTTGGTAGTAGAAATTATAATATGCCGTCGAGATTTTTGACAGAAATCGGTTATAACCCATATAGTTCTAATACGCATCGAGATATGGATGGCGACGGTTTTAATAATTTGGACAAAGAATTTGATGAGTCGGACTTTGATCCATTTCCGCCGGATGTGCCAATATACGAGTAAAATTTACTTTATGATATAATTTTATTATGAAAATTTTATGGACCGATGGTAGTGCTAGTCCAAATCCGGGCCCAGGTGGGTTTGCGGTAGTATTAGAACAATCAGGAGGCTCTGGGGTGCCGGTGGTGCTTGGGCGTGATGATGATACTACTAATATTCGGATGGAAGGTTCAGCAATGATTGCGGCAATTAAATATGCTGGCGAGGAGGGGTGTGAAATCCATTCGGATTCTGAATTTTGGATTAACGTTTTAACTAAATGGGCGCCAACATGGCAGACGAACGGTTGGAAGAAAAAAACTGGTCCAATTATGAATTTAGATTTGGTGCAAGAATTATATGAATTATATTGCAAATATCCAGTTAAATTGGTATGGGTACGTGGGCACGTTGGCAACGAGCTGAATGAGTTAACTGACGAGTGGGCCAACAGGGCGCGTAAGGGTGCAAAAGTACCAGAAGTGTGATATATAATATATATGAAGTTATCTGAAGAACTAATTTATCGTGGCTTTATGGCCGAAACTACAATTGAAAATCCAGCAGATTTAGATACTAGAAAATCCAAAAAATTTTATTGGGGGGCAGATCCATCGGCGGACTCTCTTACGATTGGCAATTTAGCGGCATTAATGATGTGCGCGTGTTTCGTACGACATGGCTATCAGCCATATCTTTTAGTGGGTGGTGCGACTGGGCAGATTGGTGACCCAAAAGAAAACGGTGAGCGTGATTTAAAGACTTTAGAGGAGGTAAATCACAACAAGCAATGCATTCGCGAACAAATTGAGCGCGTAATTAATGTCGGAGATGGTAATTCGAAAGATTTCGCGACACCGGGTTTGACGATGGTGGACAATTACGATTGGTTCCGTGGCATGAATTATTTGGAGTTTTTGCGTGAAGTAGGAAAAGTATTTTCAATGACACAACTTTTAGATCGTCAGTTTGTGCAAAAACGAATTGGCGATGGTGGGGCTGGGATTTCGTATGCAGAATTCTCTTACACCTTGATTCAGGGCTATGATTTCTTGCATCTTTATCGTGAATATGGAGTTGATTTACAGCTTTGTGGGGCAGATCAATATGGCAACTGCACTTCTGGCATACATTTGATTAAAAGGCTCGAGGATGCAACAGCTGATGTGTGGTCGACGCCACTTGTAATCGATCCAGTGACGGGGCGGAAGTTTGGCAAATCCGAAGGTAATGCAGTGTGGTTAGCGGCTTCCGATAATGGTTCGGGTAATTATACTTCAATCTTTGATTTTTATCAGTTTTGGTTAAACCAGTCGGATGAGTTAGTAGAATATTTGATTAAAATTTATACACTATTTTCTCCTGAAGAAATCAGCGAAATTTTGAAACGACATTTTGAAACACCAGAAAAGCGAATTGCACAAAGAGCTTTGGCGCGTGGTGTAACTGAAGTGGTGCATGGTAAAGATAATACTGCTGCTGTGGAAAATCTTACCGAAACATTATTCAATCGCGATACGGACTTTGGTGATTTTTCGGAGGATGAATTGACTGAATTTGCAGCATATTTACCGGTGATATCTAAAGGAACTGCATTAGTGGATATATTAGCAAATACTGGTTTAGCGGAGTCAAAGAAAAAAGCACGTGAGTTTATTGCTGGTGGAGCAATTTCGGTTAATGGCGTAAAAGTGACCGAGGAAATCGACATAGATCAAACCGCCATTATTAAAAAGGGTAAAAACAAGTTTGTAATTGTAAAATAAAAAATAACTCCCGTAAGGGAGTTATTTTTAACGGACTTCTACTCTTACTCTTGGTAAGCTTTTGCCCGAAAAGTGTGACTTTTTGGTCTTAACGAAAACCACAACGCCGTCTTTAGCAGCATGGATAGTAAAATTACGTGACATATAAGTACCTGGGCCAGCAATTTTGGTTGAGCCGGTTTGGCGAACTAAAACTTCACCAGTTTTGACTTTTTGGCCACCAAAGCGCTTAACGCCGAGGCGCTGGCCAGCATTGTTATGGACGTTCTTGGCGGTACCGCCAGCTTTTACGTGTGACATTTATTTCTTCCTTAAAATTATTATATCTCTCGCGACAATTTGGCCATCCCGATGATAAAGAAGCCCCTCTCGCGATTTATTATTAACATTATACCCCATATTTTCAATCTCGTCAAGAATTTCGAGGCGGGAATAGCTACCATCCTTGCGGAGCCAGGCTGGACAAGCTATGGTGACTGGTGTATTTGGCTCGATTTGAGTATATAGGTTTTTTAGAAATCCTAGGATTATCGTGGAGCATTCTTGCTTTTCGGTTTTAAGCTTGATTTCTAGAGGGATCGTCGACATGGGCTTACCTAGATAGCCTTCACAAGCAACAGCATCGATTTTTTCAGCCCATTTATAACTTATTGCATCACCAACTTCTAATTTATAATTATTGAAATTAAAAAACTTTAAATTTTTTTCACTATACTCGATCATGCGGGAGTTAATGTCGGTACCGTAGACGTGGTAGCCCATGAGAAGAGCTTCTTGCAAGACGACGCCAGTGCCACAAAAAGGATCAAGAATGCGAGCGTTAGGTTTGAGCGGGCCGCATAAATTGATTAAAATTTGAGCGAGTTTGGGTGGAAGCATGCCGACTTTGGCATCTCTAGCGGGGCGAGCTTGGTCGCGTTTAGAGTAGGCATCGATGTCTTGGATACCGATGACTTTATACCAATTATCATTCACCTTAATTAGTTCGATTTTACGTTCATTTTTGCCAGATAAGCCATTGTGAAGTGAAGTAGCAGTAGATAGGACCGCTTCTTTATTTTCTACGACGCGAACGCTACGGCCATGACGAGTTAAGATTTTTTTAAGTTTAAGAGCCTCGATAATAGCGGTTTTACGTGAAGCGTTTTTAGAATAGTCTGATACGCCGAGAGTAATTTTGCCATCTGGCAAATTGCGTAAGAAATCTAATGGTTTTTCTGCTAATTCGATTGCCAACTTTAAAGTTCCACCTAATTTAGAAATCTCTACAGGGAGGACGCTGCTGCTTTTCTCCCCCGAAATTTTTGCAAGCAAAACATTTTGGTGGTACTCTTTCAGGTACCATTTTTCTTCTAATATAGCTTTTAATTCAGCGATTGAGATTTCAGGTTGACGACCAAGAATAGCTAAATAATTCATGAAGTCATTATAGCATATTCGTGATATAATTTTTTTATGGCTAAGAAGCGAAAGTGGATTTCTTTTCGGACTATTTTGTCGGTTGCGACGGTAATTCTAGTGGGGTATGTTGTATATAAAAATTGGCCTGATATAGTTGATACGTTTTATCATTTAGACGATGCAAATTTGTTTGTATTATTGCTTTTGATCCCGGAACAATTATTTATGTATTATGCTTGTGGGCAGATTTTCTTCTCATACCTAAAAAATTGTAAAGATGTCGAAAAGTTTTCAAAGAAGGAAATTTTAAAAATTTCTACTGAATTAAATTTTGTAAATCATGCAGTACCGGCTGGCGGTTTGGGAGGGTTGGCGTATCTTACTTATCGTCTGCATCCGTTTGGCGTTTCTGTAGGACAGGCGAGCTTTCTATATATTTTTCGGTATGCGGTAACCACAGTAATAAATTATGCGCAAGCCTTGGTGGCTATTATAGTTCTTTTGGCGCTTAATTTAATTCCAGATGAAGCTAAATGGATAATACCGGTTTCACTTTTAATGAATCTTGGAGTTTTTATAGGTCTTTCTTTAATTGTTTATATAGCGAGTAGCAAAAAAAGAATCGAGTTTTTTTCGAAAATAGTTGCGAAGATTTTAAATTTCTTTGTGAGGGTTTTCACTTTTGGACGCAAAAAGACTTTAACGAGATACATTAAGGTCAGTAGCTATTTTGATGACATTTATGAAAGTGTAAAAATTGCCAAGAACGATAAAAAACTTTTGAAAAAACCACTACTTTGGGGTTTGGCTTATAGTTTTTTTGAAATAGCGACTTATTGGATTGTAGCAATTTCGTTAGGGCGACCTGAACTTTTACCATTCATATTGGTTGGCGAGGCGATTGGTTCAGTATTCGATGGAATTGTGCCATATGGTTTGTATGAGCTTGGCATGGCTGGAGTGATGATTGCTCTTGGCGTTGATTTTCCGACGGCAACAATTGTGACTGTGATGACGCGCGTATTTACATTATTATTTACGATTGCTACAGGGACGGGACCTTATTACCGAGTGATCAGAGGTAAAAAGGATGAACGAGCTTCCTAAATTTACGCCGTCTGATTTTATTGTTGCGACTAACCAGACTTTGGAATATTCGTATAATGGTGTTTTGATTGAGGGCGAAGTGGCAAGTTTTAAGGTTAATCAAGGTAAATGGGTATTTTTTGACATAAAGGATGAAGAATCTAGTGTAAATTGTTTTATGTCGGTGTATCAATTACGTATGCTGCTCGAAGATGGTATGAAAGTTGTGGTACGTGGTACACCAAGGTTAACTAAATGGGGAAAATTTTCGTTTACAGTTTCGGCCGTGCAGCCAGTTGGTGAGGGGAGCTTAAAAAAAGCCTTTGAACTTTTGAAAAAGAAGTTAGATGACGAAGGGTTGTTTGATAAAAAAAGAAAGCGAGAATTACCAAAGTATTTGGCGAGATTGGGGGTGATTTCTTCTACGCAGGCAGCAGGTTATGCAGATTTTATCAAAATAATTAATGCGAGATGGGGTGGAATAAAAATGCAAGTGGCGCATACGCAGGTGCAGGGCATGGATGCGCCGGATCAAATTATTCGGGCATTAAATTATTTCAATGAACGAGGCGAAGTAGAAGTGATTGCGATTTTACGTGGTGGCGGTTCGGCAGATGACTTAGCTTGTTTTAACGATGAGGCGTTGGTGCGGGCAATTGCCGCTTCGAAAATTCCAGTAATTACCGGTATTGGGCATGAGGTAGATGAGTCGCTTTGCGACTTGGCGGCAGACGTTAAGGCTTCGACTCCATCAAATGCAGCTGAAATGTTAACTCCGGACAAGAATAATTTGAAAGTTACTATTGATACAAAAATCGATTCTGTAAATAAGATTATATTTAGTGAAGTGGAGGTACGTAAAAAGAACGTAAAAGAAAAGTTGAACCAAGTTGCAAAAATTATTGGTGTAAAAGTCGCGAATTATAACGAACGGATTACTATTAATATTAAGACTCTTAGCGCTTTAAATCCTGAGATGGTATTAAAACAAGGTTATGCAATATTGAAGGGGGAAGTTTTACTAGGTAATGTTGTAAAAATTACAACATTTGATAAAGAAATTAACGCAGAAATAAAGGAGATTTATGAGCGAGAAAAAAACTATTAACCAAAAAATCGAAGAATTAGATAAAAGCACGGAGTGGTTTTATTCGGATGATTTTAATTTGGACGATGCGGTAAAAAAATACAAAGAAGCTATTGGTTTAGCAAAAGAGTTACAAAAAGATTTGGACGATTTAAAAAATGAGGTTGAAATTTTAGCGGAAGATTTTAGTAAATAGTGTTATAATATGCTTATGGATAATAATCAGATGCCGACTGTGCAGCCTAGCGTGCCAGCTCCACAATCAACCGTGCCGACTTCGCAACAAGTAAAGGCGGTAGGAATGAAAGATAATAGTGGCTTAATTAAAACTATAGTTATAATTATATTGAGTTTGATTGCCGTGACTTTTATCGGGCTTTTTATATGGATGTTTGTTCGATATGATGATGCGAGTACAGACTTAAATAGTAAGATTAACGCGGCAGTGGCAGAAGCAGAAGAAGAGCAAGCAATTAAGCTCGAGAAAGAATTTGCGGAGCGCGAAAAAGACCCATATAAGACGTTTTCTGGGCCAGCTGATTATGGTCAATTGACTTTTAAATACCCAAAGACCTGGAGTGTTTATATTGCCTCTGATGCGGCGAAAGGTGGGGATTTTAACGCATATTTTAATCCAATTGAAGTCAATCCGGTTTCAAATGCTACGGTTAATGCTTTAAGATTAACCATTCGCGATAAGGATTTTGAGAGTGTAGCTAGTGAATATCAAAGAGTTATGGAGGGTCGTGATTCGAATTTAAATATGGAATCCATTACCGTAGCTGGTGGTGCCGCTAATCGTTATTCTGGCACTATGCCGGGCACAGAATTTAATGGTATTGTTGTGATTTTTAAGATTCGTGATAAGACTGCGATTTTGCAAACAGATTCGATATTATTTGAGGGAGATTTTAATAAACTTCTAGAGACGATTACTTTCAACGTCTAATATGTTATAATGGGGGTATGGATGAGGAGGTAGAGTCTATTTTGGTGGCAAGTCAGAAGGTGGGTACCGGTTTTGTTAATAATATAGATGGGATTTTAGTAGCAGCACATGAACTAAAGGCGCCGTTGGCAGTAATTAGGCAACTAGCATTGTCGCTTGACGGCCTAGATGTCTCTGGTCAGGAAATTCGTTCAGAGATTATAAGCGTATCTGAACGTGCAATTAAACAAGTGAATGATTTAACTAAAATTAGGCGTTTAGAAGATGGTTTGTTTGAGATGGAGCCAGTGGCAATTCGGGCGGTTTGTGATGATGCAACTAGGGAACTGGCATATTTGTTTAGATTTAATAAAAGAGATTTGTTTGTTAAGTATTCAAATCGTTCACCATTAGTGACAGCAAATCGTGATTTATTACATAGCGTGATATATAATTTTTTGCTAAACGCGATGCATTATTCTGGCGAAGAAACACGTTCGGAGTTATTGGTGCGAGATTTTCATGAAAAAGTTAAGGTGATAGTGCGGGATTATGGCCCAGCTTTGCCGATGGATGTGTGGCGCGAGATGAAACGTGGTTGGATTGAAAAACCAACTTCGATTGCGATGCGTCCAGGGTCTTCTGGGTTAGGGCTCTATATAGCTTCACGTTTTTCTCGTTATATGCATGCTGAGGTTGGCGCAGTAAGGCATCGCGACGGTACGAGTTTTTATGTTGAACTGCCGAAGTCTCGGCAAGTGAGTTTGTTCTAATGATTTTTGTGATTGATGACGATAAAATTATGGCTGAATGCATTGCGCGAGCATGTAAAAAGCCAGCGAAAATTTTTTCGAACGCAATTGAAGCGATGGATGCTATATCGGATGGTGAATTGCCAGAATTAATTTTTTTGGATATTTTATTGGATGGACCGGATGGTTTTACATTTTTGAACGAATTAATTTCGTATGACGATACCGCAAAGATTCCGATAATAATTGTGAGTTCGCTCGATCTTGAAGGACGGGATTTAAGCATTTATGGTGTGATTGGTATTTTAAATAAAGAAAAAATGTTACCAGGGGAGATAAAAGATTATGTCGATAAATACACAAAATGATGTCAGAACCCTGGCGTACGTTTTGAAGCGTACGAATTATAATGAAGCAGACAGGATTATTAATGTAATTACGCCGAAAGGAAAAACTTCGGCAATTGCAAAAGGGGTGCGCAGAGAAAAATCGAAGTTAGCTGGCGGGATAGAAATGTTTTCTTTGGTCGAATTGAATATCCATCGTGGCAAAGGTGAAATTGGCGTAGTAACAAGTGCGAAAATGTTGAAATATTACGGTAACCTGATGTCGGACTTTAAAAAAATGGAATTTGCGGCGTTAGTCTTAAAAAAGATTAGTTTGGCAGCTGAGAGCTCGGATAATCCAGAGTATTTTAAAATAATTGATCAGAGCCTGGCTTGTCTTAATAGTGGTTTAAATATGGCGTTGGTAGAAAGTTGGTTTTGGTTGAACTTGCTGAAGGCATCTGGTGAGGAAGTTAATTTATATCGTGATGCAGATGGGAAAAAGTTATCGGCGGAATGTAGGTATGTTTGGGATGTTATGGATAATGCTTTTATTGAAAAAAAGAATGGCGATTATGGTGCGGATGAAATTAAAGTATTAAGATTGATTTTAACTGCAGATTTAGGTGTGGTGGCCAGAATAAAAGATATTGATAGAATGACTCCAGGAATTTTGAAACTGGCGCATATCGTGAGTAAAATTTAAGCATAAATGAAATATATGATAGAATATTAAAAAAGGAGAGGCAAAATGGAAAAAAAAGGTGTAAAAAAGGAGAAAACACAAAAGAAAAATGTGCAGAAAAATAATAAATTAATAGCTATTGTGATTGCGGTTGTGGTTGCAGCGTTAGTAATCATTATTGCAGTGGTAATAGGGTTGAATCTATGTGCTTCAGAAAAAATTGATGATAGCTATTTTGTCTCTGATGACAAAAAAATCGTATTATCATTAAACGATGAAATGGCCGGCTTCGTGAACGGGGAATTTGAACCTAGCATTACCCATTTAGTTTATTATTATAGCGGTGACAAAATTAATAATGTTAAAATATTCTTTGCCTATAATGACGAAAAGGAGGCTAAGGCAGCTTATGATGAAATAGGCGAGGATTATAAGGAATGGGCATCTAATAAAGAGCTGAATGGGAAATATATTGTTTTTCGGACCGATAACGAGCCATATGAAAATTTATCCGTTGAAACATTGCGTAGTGATATTGAAAGTATAAAAGCTGTTGGCGGCGCATTGTGATATAATATAGAGTACTAAATAGGAGATATTATGGCAGACTTTAATAAAGTTTTGACCCCGGGGGATTATGAAAATGGTGAGTTAAATGTAGTGATTGAAATCCCAACTGGTTCCAATCATAAAATTGAGTGGGATAGGAAGCACGCTTGCTTTATGTTAGATCGCGTAGAACCAATGGCGTTTGCTAAGCCATGTAACTATGGCTTTATTCCTCAAACTATCGATGAAGATGGTGATGAATTAGATGTTTTGATGATTACAGAACAACCACTTACGACTGGTATTTGGATGAAGGCCAAGATTCTCGGCGTAATGAAGTTTGTGGATGGTGGTGAAGTCGACGACAAAATTATTTGTGTCCCAGCAGACGATCGCAATAATGGCGATGCTTATAACAAATTGGAGGATTTGCCAAAGCAGACTTTAAAACAAATTGAATATCACTTTAATCATTATAAAGATTTGAAGAAGCCTGGCTCGACTGAAGTTAAGAGTTTTGATGGTGTTGCGGAGGCCAAGAAGATTATCAAGGCGGCAATTGATCGCTTTGTGGACGAACATCCAGCAGAAAAAGCCAAGGCTAGCTTAAAAGATTTAGCGAGTGGTGCTAAAGAAGCATTTAAAGAAATTAGTAATAAATAATGAAAAAGCCCCCGTTAATGGGGGCTTTTTGTTGAGCATTCTTTATTCCTCATCTTCTATATCATCTGAATCCATATTCTGGAACATTTCCATGAGTTCGATTTGCTCTTGGACGTCGGAAGCCGTGAGGTCTTCATATTCTGATGAGTCATTCGTTATAACGAAATATTTTCCGTTAAGAGAAACATCGGCACCATCTAATTCCCCGGAAGCTTTGAGTGCGTCGTAGGCTTCTTTAGCGGCATCGGCATTCTCGTATTCGTGATAAGTTTTCATGCCAGTGATCTTATCACCAGAATAGTAATAAACGACATGCGATACGAGTGGCGCGTATTCGGCATACTCATCATCTTCGTAATCGAGATTATCGCTAGTTAGGCTAATTACGTACTTAGAGTCATCGGAAACGAAGTACGAATCGTCGATTGGAGCTGAACCTTTAGTCGCGAAAACAATAGCAATGATTGCTATGACAACAACGACGACAGCAGCGCATATGCAGATGATTAAATTTTTATTATCTTTCTTGGTTTTTTCAGTCATAATATTACTCCTTTTATATTTCTATTATACTATAGATTAATTACAAGTCGGAGGTTTTAGCACGGATTTGTTCGGTAGTATCGCGATCACGAATAGTAACAGTGTCATCTTCCAGAGTATCGAAGTCGATTACGACGCATTTTGGTGTTCCAATTTCATCTTGTTTGCGATAGCGTTTGCCGATATTGCCAGAATCGTCCCATGTGACATTGCCATATTTATTACGAAGTTGGCTATAGACGGATTTAGCTTTTTCGACAAGTTCCGGTTTATTTTTAAGAAGTGGGGAAACACAGAATTTATATGGCGCAAGGTTTTCTGGAAGTTTTAGAACAACGCGTTTGTCACCGTTAATTTCCTCTTCGGCGTATGCGGTAGATAATACAGCTAAGAATAATCTTTCGACGCCAATTGATGGCTCAATAACATGCGGAATGAATGTTTCGCCGGTATTTTTATCGCGGTAAGCCATGGATTTACCTGATTCATGCTCGATATTTGAAAGATCGAAATCTGTACGGTAAGCGAGACCCATAAGTTCTTCTTCGCCGTTTGGATAATCAAACATAAAATCAATGGTACGTTTACTATAATGTGCGCGATCTTCAGCGGGCACTTCGAACTCATGGATATTTTCGGAATTTAGCCCAATTATATTTTCAAGGAATTCATGTTGCATTTTACGCATGTATTCAAAATTTTCTTCCCAAGTATCTGGGCGCACAAAATATTCAATTTCCATTTGCGAACATTCGCGGTCGCGCAAAATAAAATCGCGTGGGGAAATTTCATTGCGAAAGGCTTTGCCTTGTTGCGCAATACCGAAAGGCAAATCTGGATAAATCGTGTCAACAATATTTTTATAATTAGTAAAAATACCCTGGGCAGTTTCAGGACGAAGATAGGCGACATTTTTTTCAACAGTAGTTTCGTCGTCGTCCGGCAGAACTGCGCCAACATGAGTTCTGAACATCATATTAAATTTGCGAATTGGTCCCCAGTTTTCTTTGCCGCAAATTGGGCATTTGGTGCGTGTAGCCAAGAATTCTTCAGTCGTAACGGACTCGGAAATATTATCAGCGATTTTGTCAGCGCGAAAACGAGATTTACATTCTTTGCATTCAACCAATGGATCGGCAAAAGTGGCTATGTGACCAGATGCAGCCCAAGTGCGAGGATTCATGATGATAGCAGCGTCGACACCATACATATTGTCGTGGTTTTCTACAAAGAACTTCCACCATTCGTCCATGATTTTCTTTTTTAAATCGACGCCGAGTGGGCCAAAATCCCAAGTACCAGCCATTCCGCCATAAATGTCGCTGCCAGGGAAGATGAAACCGCGGCGTTTACATAAACTTACAATTTCTTCTAATTTACTCATGGTATAATTATATCATGAATACAAAGAAGAAAGCCGGCAGTTTTAAACGGACGTTGTACTATTTTTGGAAAGCTTTGATGCAATACAAAGTGCGGACAATTTTGGTGCTAATTTTGGTGCCAGTGTGGATTTTTATTTCAAATGTGCTAGTGCCGTTGGGGACTTCAGGTATTTTGGGGAAGTTATCGACTGGGGATTTTGAGATTAATAATTATGTCGGTATATTGCTTTTAACGATTGTACCAGCGGCAATCAATAATCTTGGTGTGATTCGAGCGATTGATTGGCTAGATTGGTCGCTTGATGCAAAATGTGGGGAGTATTTGTCGCAACTAGCTTTTGTGGCCGTCATAAATCAGTCGATGACTTTTCATAGCGATAGATTTTCTGGTTCTTTAACTTCGGCAGCAAATAAATTACCAGGTGCATTTATTGATTTGAAATCTAATTTCGTATGGGATATATACCCATTAATTTTGACGGTGATTTACTCGATTGGAGCTGCAGCTGTAGTTTGTTTGCCATTTGCTATGATATTGGCCACGTATGCGTTGATTTATATGGTAGTAGCAATTACCACATACTATAAGACTAGGCACGTAGATGAGAATTTGGCCAATGCTGAAAATAAACAAACTGGTCAGCTTGCGGACGCAATTACCAATGAGATGTCGGTAAAGTCTTATGCGCGCGAGAATTTGGAAAAATTACGTTTTAGTAACGCTACAAAAAGGACTAAGGAGGCGACTTTTAGTGTGGCTAAAGTTTCTTTTTGGCGTAATTTATCGATGAATGTTATAAATGCAATTACTTATGCAGCAATTTTAGTATTGATTGTAATGAGCCACGATTTGTTTGGACTAACGATTGCCAATATTGTATTTCTATATTCATTATCTAATTCGCTTTTGTCGAACGTATGGACAATTAATCATATTTTAAGAACCATCAATCGTGCGTTTGGCAACGCAAAAGAAATGGTGGAGATTTTGGACTTGCCTTATATTATTGATGATAAAACTGACAAACCATTAAAGGTGAGTGATGCGGAGATTGATATATCACATATCAATTTTCAACATCATGAACAAAAAGAAAAGCTGTTTACTGATTTTAGCTTGAATATACCGGCAGGGAAAAGCGTGGGGTTGGTTGGCGTGTCTGGTTCGGGCAAATCGACTTTAACTAAATTATTACTTAGATTTGACGATGTGCTTAAAGGCGCAATTTATATTGACGGACAAGATATTCGTGATGTGACGCAAAAGAGTTTGCGGGAGGCGATTGCGTATGTACCGCAAGAATCATCACTGTTCCATCGTTCGATTTTTGAAAATATTGCCTACGGCAGGCCAGATGCTACAGAAGATGAAGTGTATGAGGCAGCTAGACTTGCAAATGCTGATGAATTTATTAATCAATTGCCGGATGGCTATGATACGCTAGTGGGCGAGCGTGGCGTAAAGTTGTCTGGTGGGCAAAGACAACGTGTTGCGATTGCAAGAGCGATTTTAAGGGATGCACCGATTTTAGTGCTAGATGAAGCAACTTCGGCTTTAGATTCTGAGTCTGAGACTTTGATTCAGGAAGCTCTACGTAATTTAATGCAAGGTAGAACCTCGATTGTGGTGGCACACAGGTTGTCGACGATTGCAGGGCTAGACGAAATTGTAGTTTTGAAGGACGGCAAAATCGTGGAACAAGGCTCGCATCAAGCGCTGCTAAAAAAAGGTGGGGAATATGCGAAACTATGGTCTAGACAGTCGGGTGCTTTTCTCGAGGAAAAATAACCTGATCTTTGATTGAATCGGGTAGATAATTTTTGTCGAGATGAAAGCCGGCTTCCCATTTTTGACCTTTGCCGTAGCCTAAATCTTTCATGAGCTTGGTGGGGGCGTTGCGAAGCCAAATCGGTACTGGTTCGTTCATGGTTTTACGAGCTAGGTCGAGGGCGGTGTACCAGGCATCGGTGGTAGCGCGGGATTTTCTACTGAGACTTAAAGCGATGGCGGTATGAGCTAAAATTAGCCCAGACTCTGGCATACCAACTCGTTCTACGGCTTGAAAACAGGCGGTAGCAAGGCTAAGTGCACCGTTACCAACTAGCCCGATGTCTTCGGAAGCAAAAATAACCATGCGGCGGGCAATAAATTTTGGATCTTCACCAGCTTGAACCATACGAGCAAGATAGTATAGGGCTGCGTCGACGTCGGAGCCACGCATGGATTTAATGAAGGCTGAAATAGTATCATAATGATTATCACCCTTCTTGTCATAGCCGGGCATTTTTTTGCCGGCAGCTTCTACCACGACATCTTTAGTGATTTTATTAGATAAGTTTAGAGCGAGTTCTAGATCACCAAGAGCGGAGCGGGCATCACCACCGGAAAGTTCAGCAATGTAGTCAAGGGCCTCAGCCGAGATAGATGGAGTTTTGGTTTTGGAGTTTTTTAATTTAGTATCAGTGTTGATAATTTTGATTTTTTCGGTTTCTGTTGCGCGTTTTAATACATTTAAAATAGCTTCTTTTGATAGTGGCTTTACTATTACTACGCGAGAGCGAGAAAGAAGTGGGGAGATGACTTCGAAAGATGGATTTTCGGTGGTAGCACCAATTAGTGTAATTAAGCCGGATTCGACGTGAGGCAAGAATGCATCCTGTTGGGCTTTGTTAAAACGATGAATTTCATCAACGAACAATACAGTACGAATTTTAAGATTCCAGTTGGTTTTGGCACGAACTACTACTTCTTCGACATCTTTTTTGCCGGCGGTAACGGCTGAGATTTCTACGAAATCAGCTTTGAATTCGTGAGCTAGAATGCGTGCAAGGGTAGTTTTGCCAGTACCGGGAGGGCCCCAGAAAATGAGATTAACTGGCTCTTTATTTTTGACGATTTCGGTTAATATTTTACCGTCCCCAATAATATCTTCCTGGCCCAAAACATCAGTTAATTTGGTTGGTCGCATACGCTCGGCTAGGGGAATTCTATTCATAAAACTATTATATTAAAAATGTTTACAAAATAAAATTTTTTATGCTATGATTGAGTTAGTAATAACTAAAGGAGTTATAAAATGGAAGATCTTCTAACATCATTAACGACGGGTTTGACGTCCACTGGGCCTAGTGGTTGGGAATATGCAAGCGTGATCATTGGAGCGCTTGGTGCTGTTTGTCTATGGGTTCTCTTTACTTTTGTTATCAAAGGTGGCGAGAAGCGCACTCCAGCGGCGGAAGCAAAAGGATTCTTTCTTTTCCGTGGTAACTTTGCGCTTGATTTAGCAATGATCGTTTATTGGTATATGACTTTGAGGACTTTGGTTTCTTCATTCGAGCTTTTGTCAGCCCCTTATGGTTTCTGGGAATTTATCAAAGTGGTTGTTGGTCAATTAATTTGGTACCGCTTTGTATACGAAATTATTAAAGCTGTCGTTAAGAAAAATAGCTAATAATAATTTTAAAAATCTCCCTTCTGAAGGGAGATTTTTTAGTGTAATAATTTTTGGACGCGGTTAGCTACGCCTTCGTTACCATCTATTAAGATAGTTTCGGGGAAGAAGGCTAAGATTTCATTTTTAATAAGTGAATAATGTGTACAGCCTAAAACAATTACATCGGGTTTTTTTATGTTTTTCAATAATTCTTCCAGTTTTTTATTAATAGCATTAAAATTATCTTTTGGTAAATTTAGTTCTATAGTGTTGGCAAGACCGGGGCAGGCTAAAAGTTGGATGTTTTGGTGTGGTCTTTGATTTTCTTCTAGGAGTGCTTTAGTGCGTTCAGATTTTATAGTGCCTGGCGTGGCCATGACGAGAATGTTTTTAGCGTTGGTAGCGACGGCTAATTTGATGGCTGGTTCGGTACCGACAAATTTCAATTCTGGATAATCTTGGCGGAGTTTAGCAATGCATTTGGTAGTTGCGGTATTACATGCGATTACTATGATTTTGGCGCCCCATTTTTTGAGTGCGTCTACGTTGGCTTTGGCTATTTCGTAAAGTTCGGTGTCGGATTTTTCGCCGTAAGGGCAATTTTTGGAGTCGGCAATATAAAAATACTCTTCGCTTGGAAGAAGTTTTTTAATGGCATTAAGTATAGTGGTGCCACCGATGCCGGAATCGAATACGCCGATTTTCATGCTCTATATTATACTATAGATGAAGGTTTGTAGTATAATTTGTGAAAAGAGGAGGTTATATGTTGGTACCAAAAGGAATTGCTGATACGGTGGTGGAGGCGGGTAAGAAAAAAGCGAAGCTCTCGGCTTTTAAGATGATTTTGTTGGGCGTTTTCGCTGGGATGTTTATTGCATTAGCTGGGGTGGGCGCAACGCTCGGTAATACTTATGGTGGGAAAATTGCGGGGGCCTGTATTTTTCCGGCTGGTCTCGCGATGGTAGTGGTAGCAGGGAGCGAACTTTTCACTGGTAATAACTTGATGATAACGGCGCTTTTTAAGAAGAAAATTAGATTGAAAGAACTTTTGAAAAATTGGGCGCTGGTTTTTCTTGGTAATTTTATAGGTGCTATATTAGTAGCATTTTTGGCTGTGATAAGTGGCGTATTAGATGGCGCGAGCGATGCGGTAATAGCAACTGCCGCGAATAAATTTGACTTAAGTTTTATTGAAGCATTTGTGCGGGGGATTTTGTGTAATTTTCTAGTTTGCATTGCGGTATGGATGGCCTTTGGAGCAGAAACTGTGACTGGCAAAATCGTGGCAGTCTTTTTCCCGATTATGCTGTTTGTGTTGTGCGGATTTGAACACTCGGTAGCAGATATGTTTTATGGCCCGGCGGGTATTTTTATGGCGGTGAGAAATGGGGTCGATATGGAAGGGTTGAATTTTGGTGCGTTTTTGTTCCAAAATTTGTTGCCGGTGACACTTGGTAATATCGTGGGTGGTGCTGGCTTAGTGGGTGGGGGATATTATCTAGCTTATTTAAAGAACAAAAAATAGGCCGTAGGCCTATCTGGTGGGCGACAGAGGAGTCGAACCTCTGACCTTGTCTACGTCAAAGACACGCTCTAGCCAACTGAGCTAGCCGCCCGTAGTTAAGGTTGGTGAGGACGCTCGTGCTTGCGCACTCGCTAGCTCACCAAGCTCACTTCGTTCGCTTGGTGAGTCGGGAGGGGCTCGAACCCTCGACACCGGGCTTAAAAGGCCCGTGCTCTAACCTGCTGAGCTACCGACCCAATATGTAAAAATGCGTGGTGGTTCCGACTGGACTTGAACCAGTGACACAAGGCTCTTCAGGCCTCTGCTCTACCAACTGAGCTACAGAACCAATGCGTTTATTATAGCATACTTGTGGTATAATTGAAAGCATGAAAAAGATTAATACTTCTCCAATTTCTGGTATGCAAGAATTTTTGCCAGACACACAAGCTACATTTGATAAACTTAAAGCTAAGATTGGTGAAGTTTATCATCGTCACGGATTTTTAAATATTGAGACGCCAACAATTGATCGATTAGATATTCTTTTGGCGAAGGCTGGTGGTGATACAGAAAAACAGATTTATAAAGTCGTAAAAACGGCGGAGTCTAGTGATGATGCGGATCAGGGTCTGCGTTTTGATCACACAGTGCCGTTAGCGCGTTATGTAGTGGAACATGAAAACGATTTGACTTTTCCATTTAAAGTTTCGCAAATTGGGCGGAACTTCAGGGGTGAGAGGGCACAAAAGGGCAGATTTCGTGAGTTTTATCAATGCGATGTAGATGTGATTGGGCGCGAGTCGTTGTCTTCGCTTTATGATGCAGATGTAATCTCAACTTTGCTAGATGCGTACGACCAGTTTGAGTTGGATACGCCAGTGTTGGCGCGGATTAGTAATCGCAAAATTTTGACCGGTTTCTTAAGAGATTTGCAAGTGATAGAAAAGTCTGGCGAGATTTACAATATTATAGACCACTCCGAAAAAGTTGCGCCTGAAGAAACCAAAGGGGCTTTGGTTGAGCTTGGCCTTGCGGATGGAACGGTAGCTAAGATTTTGAAATTTATAGATTTGCACGGCAATCGAGAAGAAGTGGTAGGTGGGCTTAACGAATTTGCGGTTAAAGATGAAATGTTTACGGATGGCGTGTCTGAGCTCGAGCAAGTAATGAAATTATTAGAAGCTGATGGTCTAGATAAAAAGATAGAAGCCGATATGAAAATAGTGCGGGGACTTGATTATTATACTGGTACGGTGTTTGAATTTTGTTTGCCGGAATACAAACAAATTGGCTCGGTTGGCGGTGGTGGGCGCTACGATAATTTGGCTGGGTATTTTACGGAACAAAAGTTGCCTGGCGTGGGTGGTTCGATTGGACTTAGTAGATTATTCTATATTTTAAGCGAGAATAATCTAGTTAAAGATCAGACTGATAAGCCAGTAGATTATGCAATAATCCCAATTTCGGATGAACAGATTGATTTTGCATTGAAAGTAGCCAAGCGCTTGCGTGACGAAAAAAATAGCGTGACGGTAGTCTATATGGATAAAAAATTGGGTGATAAGTTAAACTATGCAGCCAAAATCGCTAAAAATGGCATCGTGATAGGCGAAGACGAAGTAGCTTCGGGCGAGTATAAAGTCAAGACTTTTAATTAATTTAAGCTTTTGCTAAAATGGTGCTATGAATTGGAGGAAGTGGTGTGATGAGTTTTTGCTAGCTGGCAAGGGAATTTTGCTAGCGACGCGCGAAAAACGTTTTTGGATTGGTTTTGTTATATCGTTTTTGTTTTTTGGGATGTTGATGAATTTACTAAGTGGTGGGTTTTCAAAATTCGAGTTAATGGCGGCGACGGGCTTTTCTGGTAGTATGAAAATTTTAGCCGATGCTTTGCTTGGGGTGTTTGGTTATAAAATGATAGTTTCAGAATGGTTGTCGGTGTTTGCGATTGCGGTTTTGCAGGGGACGTTAATTGGCTTAGTGGTTTTGTTGTGGCAGAAAAAGCGGGTGTCTAAAAACTCGGATACTTCGAATTCAGCCAATGTCGAGAAGGTGGGGATTATCACAGGTTTAATTGCCCTAGGTGCTGGTTGCCCAACTTGCGGAACGACTCTAATTACGCCGCTACTTGGCGCTATATTTTCGACTGGTGGACTAGCGGCAACTGGGGTGATTTCTGGTGTAGTGACGGCACTTGCGATTATTATTGCAGTTTTATCTTTGAAACGAATTGGCGAGGAAACATATGTTATAATCGTGAATGAAAAGTATTTGAGGAAAAAGGAGGAGCGTGAAAAAGGCGCTTAGAATTATAGGGGTGATAGCGGTGGTGGTGGTTTTGTTTGCGGCAATTATAACCAGTATGACGCACAAGACACCGAATTCGGAAAAAGTCTGGGATAAAGATACGACCATCGGGAATATGGACGCCGAGAATTACTTTATTGTATACTCTGATATTGCTTGTCCGTATTGTATCGCCTTTGAAAACGCGATTATCGAGCATGAGGAGGAATTTAAGGAATATATTGAGAAAAATGACATTTTGTTTGAGATTAGATTATCTAATTTTTTATATAAATATGGGGAGTCGAGATCGATTGAATCATTGTATGGGGCAGAAGCGATTTTCTGTGCTAAAAATGAGGGTAAATTTTGGGATTACTATAATCTAGCAGTTCAAAAAGTCTGGAATGAATACTTTAAAGTTTCTGGTAAGGGGGCATTTTATGAATTTAATAAGCTAGGTAAGGATTACTGGATTGATATGGGTAAAGAGGTGGGCCTTGGTGATGATTTTGCTACCTGTGTCAACGAAGACCAAACAGAGGAGATAATATCAAAAAATGCCGCAAAAACTGCACAAATGGCGAATGGTTTGCCAGCTTTCAAATTCAATAGTTATGAGCCGGGTGGATTTGATTTGTCTTGGGGCTGGGATTACGTGTTAATGTACTTTGAAGCGGGTTTAAATTCTAAGCAAAAATGAGAAATCCAGCTCTTTCGCAACATTTCTTGAAGTCACCAAGATTAGCTTTGATTCTGATTGGACATTCAAACTTAAAAAAGCGTGACTTAGTGGTAGAAATTGGGGCGGGCTCTGGGGTGATTACGAGTGCGCTTTCGCATCGAGTAAGACAGGTGATTGCAGTGGAGCCGGATCATGCTACAGCTGAGAAATTGTGTGAAAATCTAAAAAAACGTGAGATTGAAAATGTAACGGTGATAGAGAAGGATTTTCTAGAGCTGGAGCTCCCAAGTGAACCGTATAAGGTGTTCTCAAACCCACCATTTCATTTAAGTTCAGCAATTATACATAAATTAATAGAGTCAAATAATCCACCGGAGGCGTTTTATTTAATTTTACAGAAACAATTTGCTTTAAAACTACTGAATACAGATCGGCATTATACGTCGCAATTGGGATTAAAATTAATCCAAGTCTATAATACTCGGATTAGACTACCCTTAAAACCAACCGATTTCACGCCGCCTCCAGCGGTGCCAACAGTGTTATTTGAAGCAAAGAAAATAAACTTATAATTTGATTATAGCATAAGTATTATAAAAAGTCAAGATAAAAGTGTTCGGTTTTTGAGTTTTTCCTCTGTTATTTTATATAAAACCATAAGAATATTATACCACGAAAATTATAAAAATCAATGTTGACATGGAATTTGCCTATGCTAAAATAGAATTGTGTTCAGGCCGATCAACGTTGAGAGAGGCCGGAACGGGAAGAGTTTTATTGGGTGGAGATGTAGAGTGTAGAGTTGCGTTGGCTATATTCCGTTTAACCGCCTAGAAATTAACCAGATTTAAAACCTTATCTCGCTAAGGTTTTATTTTTTGCTCTTCTGTGATATAATTAGCCCATGAGACTTCCAAGGAATGTGGAAAGTATTCTTGTGGCCATAATTATTTTGGTCCTTAGTTTTGTTTCCGTTGTTTCGATTGGGCAGGCTAGGAATAATACCTTTGCAGAGACTGAGGATTTTGTTTTTTCCGATACAGAAGATTATTTTGTGACTTTTTATGATAATGGCCAACGTTTGACGGTAAAAACAACCGCCATAACGGTGGGTGAAGCATTAGAGAGAGCGGGTATTGTGCTGAACGAGACGGATATCGTGGAACCCAAATTAGATGAGAAAATTAATAGCGACAACTTTTTCATCAATATTTATCGTTCGCATCCGGCAGTGATTAAAGATGGTAAATTTGAAAAATATTTGATGACGGCGAGTTATGATGCACGGACTGTGGCTAAAGAAGCTGGGATTACAGTATATGACAGCGATGAGATAAAATTGGTGCAAAATAGGAATTTCTTAGAGGCGGGTGTGGCAATGGTATATGAAGTTACTCGTAATGGCGGTAGGACTTTGACCGAGGAAATTGAAATACCATTTGAAGAGGAAACCGTGAAAGATTATAACCTGGAGCCTGGTACTAGAGAGGTGCGACAATTTGGCGAAATAGGGACGAAATTGTTGACCTATGAGGTATTTTATGAAAATAACGTAGAAGTGACTAGGAAGTTAATTTCTGAGGAAGTAAAGCGTGAACCGGTGACGAGGATTGTAGCGGTGGGTGCGAGTGAAATTGAGCGTCATCCGTTGACGGCGGCGATGGGGCGAAATAGATATACTTTTAGGAGGGCTGATGGTGTAGTTATAGAGCGCCAAGAGACTTATTACGATCTTAACATGAGTGGAGTAATGTTAAATGCGGCGCGAACATGTGGCGTGGAAGCGTATTATGCAGTACGTGAAGATGGTGTAAAGGTTGACGCAGATGGTTATGTGTTGGTGGCGGCAAATTTGGATCTTTATCCTCGTTGTAGTGTGGTGGAGACTAGCCTTGGGCTTGGAAAGGTATATGATACGGGAAGCTTTGCAGTCGATAACCCAGAACAGTTTGACATCGCGACGGATTGGACGAACCGAAATGGTCAATAAAGCGCTGGGGCAGCACTGGTTGAAAAACCGGGAGATTTTAGATGAAATTGCAGTGGAGGCGGGTGAGGGTGGGCTTTGCATTGAAATTGGACCAGGGCTTGGGACTTTGACGAGTAGTCTATTAAAACGTTTTGAAAAAGTTTTAGCAGCGGAATTTGACCAAAAATTAGCAAAAAATTTGCCAAAATCTTTTCCGGGCAAGAATTTGGAAGTCGTAAATGAAGATTTTTTGAGGTTTGATTTAGAAAAAATAGAGCAACCATATGTGGTGGCTGGAAATATCCCGTATTATATTACGAGCCCGATCGTTGAAAAGGTGTTAATCGCAAAAAATCGGCCCACAAAGGTGGTACTTTTAATACAAAAGGAAGTAGCAGAGCGAATTGCGGATGAAAAAGAGACAGTTTTATCGTTATTTGTAAAAAATCACGCTGATGTAAGATTGGGGCCAGTAGTAAAAAAAGAGGAGTTTACGCCGCCACCGAAGGTAGATAGTCAGGTAATTATTTTGGAGCCAAAAGAGCCCCTGGTGAGTGATAAAGTATTTAAAATGATTAAACTAGGTTTTGTGGCGCCAAGGAAGAAATTGATTCATAATCTAGAGCTCTTGGAGGCAAAAGAGAAACTGTTGAGTATATTTGGTGAACTAAATATTAGCGTTGATGCCCGCCCGGGTGATCTTAGTATTGTAGATTGGAAAGAGCTTTGTAATAAGATTTGTGATAAATAAGCTTGACTTTTTTAAGCATATGGTTTATAAGTAGAACTGTAAAGGTTATACACACAAAAATATAAAAAGGTTAAGCTATGAAAATAAACAAAAACAAAACAGTTTTAATGCTGTTGCTTATCGCTATGCTATTGGCACCAGCCGTGGTATTCGCTGTAAACAAAATAACAAATATTAATGATACTTTTGCATTGACGTATAGCATTCCAGCTGGATACACTACGTTTACTGATGCGAATCTTTATGACTGTGTAGCAAGTAAATATAAATCTGACCACCCAGATACAAACATCTCGCAGGGCTTAACCGACGCACAATTACAACAAATGGAGTCTTTATCTTGTGAGTCAAGAGGTATAACCAATGCTAAGGGTATTGAAAAGATGGCTGCTTTGTCATCTCTGCACCTTCAAGACAATAGACTTACATCCATAAACCTCGCTAACAACACTGCTTTAGTTGACCTGTGGCTCTATGATAACCAGCTTACATCTATAGACGTGTCTCATAATACGGTTTTGACGGGGCTTTATTTAAACAACAACAAGCTTACTTCTGTAGATATCTCAAATAATACTTTTTTGTATAATTTTTGGGCTCATGATAACCAGCTTACCTCTATAGATGTTTCCCATAATACGGTTTTGACGGGGCTTTATCTCAACAATAACAATCTTACTTCTATAAATCTTTCTAATAACACCGCATTGGCGGATCTCAGGCTCTGGAATAACCAACTTACCTCTATAGATGTTTCTCATAATACAGCCTTAACGGATCTTTATCTTAACAAAAACCAACTTACTTCTATAGATCTTTCCAATAATACAGCCTTAGTAACACTTGGGCTTTGGGATAATCAGCTTGCTTCTATAGACGTATCCCATAATACAACCCTGGAGAAACTTTATCTTAATAATAATCAGCTTACTTCCATAAGGCTCCCCAATAGTACTGCCTTGACGGATCTTAATCTTAGTAATAATCAGCTTACTTCTATAGATGTTTCCAACAATACCGCTTTAACAAAACTTGATATTGGGACTAATCAGCTTACCTCTATAAATATTTCTCGTAATACAGCCCTAACTAATGTCTCGCTTGCCTCCAATCAACTTACCTCTATAAATCTTTCTAATAACACCGCATTGGTGGATCTCAGGCTCTGGAATAACCAACTTACCTCTATAGATGTATCTCATAATACGGCTTTGGAAACACTTCATCTTGAAAAAAACCAACTTACCTCTATAAATCTTTCTGATAACACTGCTCTGACCACTTTATGGCTTCATGATAACCAACTTACCTCTATAGATGTTTCTCATAATACAGCCCTAATGGATCTTTATCTTCAAAATAATGAGCTTGCATCTGTCGAATTACCTAATAGTACTTCTTTGACGGATCTAAAACTTTATAATAACCAACTTACCTCTATAGATGTTTCTCATAATACCGCTTTAACAACCCTTAATCTTTGCATAAACCAGCTTACTTATATAGATGTTTCTCATAATACCGCTTTGACAAATCTCTATCTTTGTTCTAATCAACTTGCTTCCGTGGACGTTTCTCACAATATTGCTTTGGCACTTCTTAGCCTTGGGGGCAATAATCTTACCTCTATAGATGTTTCTAAAAATACCAGGTTGGCAACTCTCTGGCTCTACAATAATGATCTAGCAGAAATAGATTTATCCAATAATGTTGAATTAAAGAATTTATTGGCGGATGATATTTTGTTAAGAGTTGGCGTAGAGCCACAAAAAAACGGCAGTGATTATATTTATGATTTTAGTGGAATAGATTTTATAAAAGATGGTGATCATCTGGATCGTAACGGCGAACAACTGGGTATGGTATTTTCCATTCAAGATACAAATTCTATGGCTTTTGATAAAGACGATATGATACTAACGGTGACTAACCCGATAGGAACTGACGGCTATGCGCAGGTAGTTGGCGAGCGTGCTAGTGATAACTCGCCTGTTAATTACTCGTCGTATAAGATTAAATTATTTAATGTTCGTAAATTATTTTTCGAAGTAGGTGATGGAACGCCGATTGATACAATAGCTTGCTACACTGAACTTAATGATACTGAGCCATGCACGGTCAGCATACCGAGTACTGAGCCAGTTCTCAGTGGTTACACTTTCCTGGGTTGGGCAGATACAGCAAATGCCGCTACTGCTGACTATGTGTCTGGCGATAATATTTCCCTAAATACAGATAAGGCTATTTATGCGGTATGGGTAGAAGCTGATGCTGGTGGCAATAATAATACCGGAGAAGACAACAATAACAATAATAACAATAGTAATGGGGACAATAATAATACTGGGATAGATGATGACGGGGACAATAATTCTTCAGGCACCAATGATGCTGGAGAAAATACTGGTACTGAAGTCGATAATAATACAGAGGGGACTACTGATACAGAAGGGGATGAAAGAGTCCCAAACACCTCTGCCCCTTATACAGGTGCCAATACCGACAATAATAGCTCCACTTCACTGGTTTTCTCTGTTACACCAGTAATAATTGTAGTATTTAGTGTTGCCGCATATTTTCTGTATAACAAGAGACACCATGTGAATTTTAAATGAGTTAGGCTATTCTAGCGCTGGCCGATTCCATATTCTCGTGATATAATCGAATTAATATGTTAGATGTGAAATTTATCAGAGAAAATCTCGCTCTGGTTGAAAAGTCAACCAAAGAAAAAGGCTATAAAATCGATGTTCGCGATGCCTTAAAAATTGATGACGAACGTAAAGCTATACTGACCGAAGTAGAGGCTTTGAGGCAGAAACGTAATGAGGTGGCTGCTAAAATGAAGGGCGGCAAGCCAGAACCGGCTTTGATCGAAGAAGGTAAAGCTATCAAAATTGAGCTGGCGGAGACTGAGAAGAAATTGGATGAATTAGAGAAGAAGTTAAATTCAAAGATAAAAGCTATACCAAACATCATCTTTGACGATGTGCCGCTAGGTGGTGAAGAATGTAGTGTGGAGATTAAAAAATGGGGTAAAAATCACGAAGAGGGTGTAGATCATTTAGATTATGCCGTAAGTCGTGATTGGGTTGATTTTGAACGAGGGGCGAAAGTTGCGGGGGCGAAATTCTACTACCTCAAAGGTGAGATGGCTTTACTTGAAAATGCGCTTTTGCAATATGGTTTGTCTAAAGTTTTAGAGCATGGTTTTACCTTTATGACGGTGCCAGATATGGTGTCTTCAAGGGTTTTGGAAGGATGTGGTTTTAATCCACGCACTTCTGATCAATCTGATGAATATTATATTGAGGGTGAAGATTTAGCCATGATTGCTACGGCTGAAATGCCACTTACTGGTTATCACATGGATGAAATCATTGACGAAGACAAATTGCCGTTATTTTACGCTGGCTACTCTGCTTGCTTTAGGAAAGAGGCGGGAACTTATGGTAAATATACGAGGGGTTTATTTAGGGTGCATCAATTCAACAAGCTTGAAATGTATGCTTTCTGTTTGCCAGAACAAAGTAAAGAAATCCACGAGAAAATCTTAAAGATTGAAGAGGAAATTTGGCAGGGGCTCGGTATTCCTTATCACGTTATCAATATTGCGGCGGGTGATTTGGGCGCACCAGCGGCAAAGAAATACGACATGGAATATTGGTCGCCAGTGAACCAAAAATACCAGGAAATTACGAGTTGTAGTAACTGTACGGATTTCCAGGCACGCGCAGTGAACTGTCGCGTGAGACGCAAGGACGGTACGATTGAGTTTGTCCATACTTTGAATGGTACAGCGATTCCTTTAGCGAGAGCCTTGGTAGTAATTCTTGAAAATTATGCGACGAAAGATGGCAAATTAAAAGTGCCAGAAGTTTTGCGACCATACTTAAACAATAAGGAGGAAATTTAGATGATTGAAAAGATTGAAGTGACCGGCCACGGTTATAAAGTTGAAGAGAGCTTGCGTAAGTATGCAGAAAAGCGAATTGGTAAGCTAGATCGCTATTTGCCTCGTGGTTCTAAGAAAGATGTGGTCGTGAAGGTGATTGTGGCTGAAATTGGCAAGAGCAAGGGTGAAAAATATGAGATTTCGGCAGCGATGGATATTCCTGGCGGCAAAGTAGTAGCAGCAAAAGATGAGTGTTCAAATATTTTTGCTGGCGTAGATTTAGTGGAAGCAAAACTTACTGGACAAATTCGACGCTATAAATTAGAAATGCAACCGCATCGACAGAAAAAAAGCTGGAAGAATCTCTTTATTAAGAGACACTAATGTGATAGAATAGGGGGTAAGATTGGAGTTATTTATGGTGAAGAAAAAAACCGGTAAGGTTAAAGATACCGCAAAGAAGCCTGGTAAAAAGCTTGCTAAAAAGCCCGTTAAAAAAGTTAAAGAAAAGAAACCGACCGACAAGTTGGCCGATAAGACAGCTTTAACTAAGTTTTTGCAGGGTATTTTTGGCGATGCGCAAAAAAAGATCCTAAAAAGAATGTGGAAAAAAGCTCAAGAGATTGGCAAATTAGAGCCAAAATACGAGAAGATGAGCGACGAAGAATTGGCTGAGCAGACTGAAATTTTTAAGAAAAAAATCAATAAAGCCCTGAAAGTGGCCAAAGCCGAGGAAGGCGTGGTTGACGAGAAGAAAAAGAAAAAAAGTAAGAAGAAAAAGCGTGCATTGGCTGATGATACTAAGATTTTGAATGAGCTTTTGCCGGAGGCTTTCGCAGTTGTACGAGAGGCGTCGAAGCGTATTTTAGGGATGCGCCCTTATGATGTACAGCTGATTGGCGGTATTGCGCTTCACGAAGGTAATGTAGCCGAAATGAAAACTGGTGAGGGTAAAACTTTGGTTGCAATGCTTCCTGCTTATTTGAATGCTTTAACTGGTCGTGGCGTGCATGTAGTGACGGTGAACGATTATTTAGCACAACGTGATGCGGGCTGGAATGGTCCGGTCTATAATTTCCTAGGCGTCAGCGTAGGTGTAATTATTAATGAGGCTTCATTTATTTATGATCCAGAATACGAGAATGACGAACATGATGACGAGAGATTTCGCCATTTGCGTCCAGCCACTCGTAAAGAAGCTTATAATGCTGATATTACTTATGGTACCAATAACGAGTTTGGTTTTGATTACTTGCGCGATAATATGACTTCGGAAGTACAATATTTAAGACAGCGTGAACTTAATTTTGCGATTGTGGATGAGGTGGATTCGATTTTAATCGATGAAGCGAGGACGCCACTTATTATTTCGGCGCCAGCAGGTGATAACCCAGAATCTTATTATCAGTTCGCGAAGGTGGCTGATCGTTTGACTCCGGAAGACTATATTTTAGACGAAAAGCGTCGTTCGGTGACTTTAACTGATGCTGGAATTGAGAAAGTTCAAGAAATTTTGGGCGTAGATAATTTATACTCAACCAAGAATACGCGCCTGGTTTATCATCTTGAACAGGCCTTGCGTGCGGAAGTGATTTTCAAACGCGACAAAGATTATGTGGTGACGAATTCGGGCGAAGTAATTATTGTGGATGAACACACTGGTCGTTTGATGCAAGGTCGTCGTTATAATGAAGGCTTACACCAGGCAATTGAAGCCAAAGAAGGCGTGGCCGTTAAACAGGAGTCAATGACTCTTGCGACGATTTCGTTCCAGAATTTCTTTAGGTTATACAAGAAATTATCTGGCATGACCGGTACAGCATTTACGGAGGCAGAAGAATTCCAGCAGATTTACGCGCTTGATGTAATTCAAATTCCACCAAACAAGCCGATTATTCGTGTTGACAAAGACGATTTAATTTACAAGACGAAAGCCGGTAAGCTTCGTGCAATCGCAAGCGAGATTAAAAAATATCACAAAAAAGGCCAACCAGTGTTGGTGGGTTCAGGGTCGATTGCTAACAACGAGGAAATTGCACGTTATTTGGACGCGGAAGGTATTCCGTATGAGATTTTGAATGCTAAAAACAACGAGCGTGAGGCGGCAATTATTGCTAAAGCTGGTGAAAAAGGCGCAATTACGTTGGCTACAAATATGGCTGGTCGTGGTACAGATATTAAACTCGGTAAAGGCGTGAAAGAATTGGGTGGCTTAGTAGTGATTGGTTCTGAACGTCATGATTCAAGGCGAGTTGATAACCAGCTTCGTGGTCGTGGTGGTCGTCAGGGAGACCCGGGCACAACTCAATTCTTCGTTTCTTGCGAAGACGATTTAATGCGTATTTTCCAGGGCGATAGAGTAAAGATGTTAATGACGCGCCTTGGTGTAGATGAAGATACGCCAATTCAAACTAAATCAATTTCGAAGACACTTGAAGCGGCTCAGAAGCGTATTGAAGGTTTTAACTTTGATTCACGTAAAAATGTAGTGCAATATGATAACGTGATT
This sequence comes from Candidatus Saccharimonadota bacterium, assembly GCA_017431105.1. Classification (GTDB taxonomy): domain Bacteria; phylum Patescibacteriota; class Saccharimonadia; order Saccharimonadales; family Saccharimonadaceae; genus Nanosyncoccus. The sequence goes on from JAFRLS010000036.1 coordinate 54,002, forward strand.
AATCGTCATCGTAAAGTAGTTTATATGATGCGCCGTAAGATTTTGGAAGGTGAAGACATTTATAGTGAAATTCAGCGTTTAATGCGCGATGAGACTCAAATGCTGACAGAGTTTTCTTCTCGTGTGAATAAAAATTTTGATGCTGAGTTTAAGGCAGTATTTGATTTTGATGATGATTTAATCCATGAAATTGGTTTGAAACGCAAGGAGAAAGAGCGCGAAAAACTGGCGCTTGAAGCACTCGAAGAAGCTTACAAAGCTAAAGAAGAAGAATTTGGCGCTGAGACAATGCGTAAAATTGAGCGCGAAGTATATTTGAAAGTACTCGACACGCTTTGGATGCAGCATCTAGAAAATATGCAACATCTGCGTGAGGGTATTCATTGGCGTTCAGTTGGCCAACGTGATCCGTTGGTAGAATATCGTTCTGAATCGCAAAAACTCTTTGATGGTTTACAGAGAAACTTGCGCGAAGAAGTGTTGAAAATTTTGCTTACGATTACGCCGGCTGAAGCTAGGGCCGATAACGTAACGGATGGTGAAGAATATGAGTCCGAGCTTACTAAGATGGCAGAAGGCCAAACCGAAAGGGGTGTGAACGAGATTTCTAAGGGTGAAAAGAACTTAGATTCCGAATTCAAGAAAAAAGCGCCGAGAACTAGATCGGCGACTAAAAAGAAGAAATCGAAGCGTAAAAAATCAAAAGGCAAGCGGAAATAATCCTATAATACCATTATAGCATAAGTTGTTTATTTTGTCAATATGAAGCATTCAGTCGAAGAAATAAGTTTGAGAAATGGCGCAAAGGGACTTTTGATTGATATTCCTGGTGCAAGCGTGATGTCCACCAGGGTTCAATTTCGAGCAGGTATGCTTTACGCAAAGAATCATGATGTATACGAAATTCCGCACGTGGTAGAACATCTAGCTTTTGGCGCGAATGCGAAATATAAAGATGAGCAAGCTTTTGAAGCGGAATTTACTAAAAATGGTGCCTATCACAACGCTTGGACTTCAGATGTTTCGGTATGTTATGAAACAGAATGCGCTGATTTTGAGTGGGATCGGATTATGGAACTCCAGCGAGTATCGATTTGTGAGCCAAAGTTTAATGAAGAAGAGCTAAAATCTGAAAAAAGCAATGTGCGTTCGGAGCTCACTGGCTATATGAACGATTATTATCGCTTATTGTGGCCACGCGTACAACAGTCGGTGGGTGAAGATGTGTTGGATTTATCGGAAAGATTGAAGACTATTTCAAATATTGAACTTAAAGATATTCGTGAACATTATCGACGTACTCATACGGCCAAAAATATGTTATTTATCATCGCTGGCAAGATTAAGGGTCGCAAACATAAAATTATTCGTGAGTTAGAGAATTGGGAGTTAAAGGAGGGTGAAAAATTCGAAATTCCACGAGCAGATTTGCATTCGTCAGAGGCTGTGTCAATTAGAAGAAAAGATGCATCAAATATTACCTTTGGGTTTTCTTTGATAACGCCGAGACATTTGGAACCGAACGAGGTTTTTGCGATGAGCTGCCTTAATCATATTCTTAATGGCACGACGAATTCAAAGATTTTTGGTGCTGCTAGAAAGCGTGGTTTAGTTTATGGAATGGGGAGTTCGATTGCTTCGAATGCGCATAATTCGTATTGGGATTTTGATGGTGAAGTAAATATTGAAAATGCAGAGGAATTGTTTGCTTTGATTCAGGCTGAAATGACAAAAACTTTGAACGGCGAGATTTCGGAAGAGGATTTCGAAGCGGCAAGATCATATGCGCTCGGTAGGTTCCAGATGGGCGCGCAGACGGTAGGGCAAATTGCGGACTATTATGCGGAAAATTACTTTACGAATGAAACGATTGAACGATATGATGATATGCCGAATTTGATTCGTGGAATTGATCGCAATAGAATGATTGAACTTGCGCGAGAATTTGCAGGGTCTGGAATTAAGGCCTTTGCCACAGTATCATCAGTAGAAAAAGCCGTAATTTCTAGCTTAGAGACAAGATTAAATTTCTAAATTGATCGCCACGATCGTAAACATTTTCAAACATATCGAAGCTGGCAGCAGAAGGTGACATGATGACGACGGCATTCTTTAGGTTTTCGGCAGATTTTTGGGCTTTGTTGATAGCTTCGGCTAGGGATTCGGTTAAGATAAAACGTTCGTCTTTGTATAGTTTGGCCAGCTCGTGGCCAGACTCGCCCATTAAAATGATTTTCTTAACGTTGGGGGTAGAAATGGTTTCGTAAATTTCTGGTAAATCTTCGTCGTTGGTTTTATCGCGGCCACCAACAATAATCACTATGTCATTATCTGGGAAGGCATTGACAGCAACACGGGTAGAAGATGGGTTGGTGGAAAAATTATCGTCATAGTATCTGACATTATTTAGCTCACGGACAAATTCAAGCCGATGTGGTAAACCCTTGAAATTAGAAAGCCCAGCGATAATCTCGGTTTTGTATTGAGCTATAAATTCATCTGGTGAGATATTCTTGTAGCTAGCCACAGCAGCGATGGCAGCGATGGCGTTTTCTTCGTTGTGTTTGCCCGGGAGTTTAATGGCATTTCTGATGTCGGTTGGGATATTAAATGGATAAGCAATTTTTTGGGCGCTTGAAGTATTGGCGATTTTGGTGGTTTCGGGGTTCTTAGAATAATAAACGAGGTAGTCGGAGCTAGATTGGTATTTTGTGATATTGGCTTTGGCGCCAAGATAGTCGGCATAATCTTTGTGGACATTGAGATGATCTGGCTCGAGTTGACCGATTACGGCGACAAAAGGAGATTTTTGAAGATCCCAGAGCTGAAAACTAGACATTTCGTAGACTACTACAGAATTCGGTTTGAGGTTATCAAGAACTTCGATAGCTGGGACGCCGATATTGCCGACGAGGTAAGCGTCTTCGCTGATGGAATCGAGAATGGATTTAATAAACGAACAAGTAGTACCTTTACCTTTGGTGGCGGTGACGCCAATAATCGGGCATGGGCAGTGATCAAAGAAGTATTTAGTGACACTAGATTCTTTCTCGAGCCCTAGTGGTGGGACGGAAGGGGAACGAAAGATTATATCATAGGATGAATAATCTTTTTGCTGAATTTCATCACGAGTGAAGTTCTCAAAAATATCAAAGGTAGCACCTTTTGCTTTGAAGTATTTTTCGGTGGCTTGGCCTTCTTTGCCGTAGCCGAGTAATGCGATTTTCATAAGATAATTATAGCATAGAAAATCCCCCGGCCGTGTAGCCGGGGGTGGGGATTATGAAAATATTGATTCGATTAAGGATTTTAGCTGAGGTATAAAAGTGAATAGGTTGCGTATCGCTGCAGACAATAAGCTTTGCTCTTCGCTACTTAGATATACGCCCATATCCATATCTCCAATACCGATTTGAGCGAATCCAGCTTTCAGCAGCAATTCTTTCAGAAGATTTGCTTGCCTAGACGTCATTACTTTATCCAGAAAAGCAAATAAATCATCTTTGGCTTTAGTTGGGTTCTCGATCGTCTCATAGCTCTTACCGAAACTATGATTAAAATCCAAACAACTACGTATGAAATCAAGTTCTTCCCAGTTTATGCAGCGTAAACTACGATATTCTTCCTGCCCCAAGAAATTGTCAGCCATCAAGAAGACAATAGACAGATTATTCCATATACATAGGTCAAAATCGTCTTCTCTGTAATACCCGAGTTTTTCTAGTTTGGAGTCGATTTCTGGAAGTATCCTGAAAAAGTCATTGCGTATTTCATCTGTGAATTCGCTACCATAGGCGATAAGCGAAACCCCTTCAGATATAAGATCGCGTTCGCTAAAGAAGCCATATTTTCGATAAGTTCTACCTAGTCGCAGAGTTGCGATCATTTCTTCGGCGTCGTCATAAGGATCTTTTTTGAAATAATCGATAGCGATGCTGTCTTCTAGCCCAAGTTCCTCAATCTTGAAGTCTGCTGCTCTTCTGCAGTATGTTTCCATGTTCTTACCCCTCCCGTAAGCATATTTTCATAATTTTAATTTACTCGCCAGTGGCGCGTATCAAGGAACACTTGATATTCTAATTATAGAATAAGTTCTTTAAAAAGTCAATTTGTAAGATATAAATTAGAGATTTTTGACAATCTTGCGAGCTTCAGCTACAGAGTGAGTTTCCATGAGTTTAGCACGAATATCGGCGGCACCAGGGAAATTATTGATATAGATTTTGAAAAAATGCTTCAAGGGTTCAAAAGATGAAAATTGATATTTTTCATATAAATCTAGATGTAGTTTTAAGAGATTCATAAGTTCTTTACGAGTGGGGGTATGGTTGGTGAAACAATAGGGGTTGGCAAAAACGCCGCGGCCGATCATAAAACCGTCGATTTCTGGGTATTTTTGGTGTAATTCTAGGGCGTGGGCGCTGTTTTTGATGTCGCCGCTAATGATGAGTTTCGTTTCTGGGCTAATTTGGTCGCGAAGTTTGATAATTTCAGGAATGAGTTCGTAGTGGGCGGGGACTTTGCTCATTTCTTTCTTAGTGCGAAGGTGAACCGTAAGCGCGGCTGGATGTTCGGCGAGCAGAATAGATAGCCAATCGTGATATTCTTCGGGCTTACTCCAACCGAGTCGGGTTTTAATAGAAATTGGTAAATTGGTGGATTTTTTGGCATTTCTAAAGCATTCGATGGCGAGCTCTGGGGTTTTAATCATGGCGGCACCACCACCGGTGCGGTTGACATTTTTATCTGGACAGCCAAAATTAAGGTCTACGCCAGCAAAACCTAGATTTTCAAGCGCGGCGGTACAGATAGAAAAATGTTCGGGGTCTTTACCCCAAATTTGAGCGATAATTGGTTGGTCGGTAGGGGAGATTTTGAGGCGCTCTAGGGCGTTATCGCGACCTTTTTCAGAGGCGTAAGACGAAACATTGGTGAATTCAGTAAAAAATAAATCTGGGCGACCGGCTTTCGCGATGACTTGACGAAAAACAATATCCGTAACACCTTCCATTGGCGCCAGAATTAAGAACGGTTTTGGCAGTTTATCCCAGATATTCATTCGCATATTATAACCTAAAATATGGTATAATAAAAGTGCTCTCGCTAAACTTCGGTCACTGGCGCAGAGAAAAGTTAAAGGTTGCGAGTATCGTCATTTATGCTCGTAACTAGGAGCCAATAAAACAGGCTCGCATAAATGACTCACTAAATTTAATTTAAGGAGTCTTTTATGAAAAACTTTAACAAAAATAAAACAGAAAGAGTCGAAGTAATGGCGCTCTTCGGTTACGAAATGACACCATGCCAGCCTCTAACTTTTAGGCGGCGAGGTCAAAATGAAACTGAAGTAACCGAACTTCTGCGGACGCAAATTCATTTTGCGGGGCAGGCGACATTACATATTTTCGACGTTCTGGTTGGCCGGGAAAAGATGAGGCTGGAGTTCAATTCTAGCGACCTTTCCTGGTACCTCACACAATAGGGGGAAACCGAAAGGCCTTTTTCGGATACACTCTAGGGCGCTTGCCCGAGCTTATGGTCCGAAAAAGGCCTTCTCGGTTTTCATGATATAATATGATTTATGCAAGAACTATCGAAACGGCTTTTGAATTTGGAAGAAGATTTTTTGAAGACCTATGAAAAATTGAAAATTGATGAAAAGCTAGGCAAATTGGCGGAGTTAGAAAAAGAGGTGGCGGAGCCAGAGATTTGGCGAGATGTCGAGAGGGCGACTGTGAAAAATCAGGAATTAGCCGCTTTAATAGATGAAACTGAGCCGTGGACCTTGCTTAAAACTCAGGTTAACGATTTGAAGGAATTGATTGCGATTTCGGGTGATGATTTGGCGGATGAGATAGGTGGCCAGCTTGATGCGATGGAAGAGAAGTTGGCAGAGCTAAAAAAATCTCTGCGTTTTAACGGCCCTTATGATGATAAAAATGCGATTATTAGAATTACGGCAGGCGCGGGTGGTACAGAGGCGATGGATTGGGCGTCGATGCTTGAACGAATGTATCTAAGGTTTTTTGAGCGTCATGATTTCAAGGTGAGCTTGATTGAAAAAGTAGATGGCGAAGAGGCTGGTATTAAAACCGCTGTATATGAAGTCACTGGGCCACATGCTTATGGTACGCTCAAATCTGAGCATGGTGTACATAGGTTAGTGCGACTTTCACCGTTTAATGCCAATAATCTACGTCAGACTTCGTTTGCTTTAGTGGAAATTTTGCCGGTGATTAAGGCGGATGCGGATGTACAAATTGATGAAAAAGATTTGCGGATTGACGTGTACCATTCTGGTGGGCACGGTGGACAATCGGTGAACACCACTAATTCGGCGGTGCGGATTACGCACTTACCAACGAATACGGTAGTAGCGATTCAAAATGAACGTTCTCAGCTCCAAAACAAAGAGAAAGCGATGGAAATTTTACGTGGCAAGTTAGTGCAAATGCAGCTAGAACAGCATGCGGAGTCGATTGATAAATTGCGTGCCGGTGAATCGGCGGGTTGGGGCCAACAGATTCGGAATTACGTCTTGCAGCCATATAAGCTAGTGAAAGATACACGTACTGGTTATGAGGAGACTGATCCAGATGCAGTTCTAGATGGTGAAATTGAGGGTTTTATTGACAATTTTCTAGAAATGTGCTATAATTAAAAGATGAGGCACTTTTTGTCTAAAATAGGGGTTCACAAGATAAAAAAAGTGTGCTAAAATATAGGTGTTATCTAGACATAAGGAGAGGTCTCGTAAGGGAAACCAGCCTAAAAGTCTAGTTTTAATAGTGCAATTTTGCCTGTTGTACAGAGGCAAAATGCAACTACCCGCTTATAGGGCGAGTGTGGGGGATATACAACAAAACTAAAGGAAAGGAACAGAATGCAAGTCATTCTCGGCACCAAAATTGGTATGACCCAGATCATCGGTTCTGACGGTGTTGTGACTCCGGTTACAATTCTTCAGGCTGGCCCCATCACAGTGACTCAGATTAAAACTGTCGAAACCGACGGTTATAACGCTGTGCAAGTGGGTTATGGTCAGGGTAAGAATCTGAGCAAGTCGGTTACTGGCCATGTTAAAAAGGCTGGTGAAAATATTAATCCTAAGATTCTAAAAGAATTTCGGGTTGACGAAATTCCAGAAGGTATGAAACTTGGCGACATACTCACGGTCGAAAGCTTCAAGCTTGGGGACAAAGTTGCTGTGACTGGCACGAGCAAAGGCAAAGGCTATGCTGGTACGGTCAAGCGTTGGAACTTCCAAGAATCACGTAATACGCATGGTTTTAAGGGCGATATTCGTAAAGTTGGTTCAATTGGTTCCATGTATCCACAAAAAGTATTTAAAGGCAAAAGAATGCCGGGTCGTATGGGTCATGATACTGTGACAGTTAAGAATTTGGTAGTTGCTTACATTGATGCAGCTAACAATTTGATTGGCTTAAAAGGTGCAGTGCCAGGTCCAAAGAAAGGCATTGTAGTGGTGGAGGGAAAGGAGTAATATGGCTACTTTAGATAAAGAAATATTCGGCCTTTCCGTCGAAAATCACGAACTCGTAAAATTGGCTTATGATGCATATCTTGCCAATTCTAGGTCTTCGCACGCTAAAACTTTGAAGCGTGGTGAAGTTTCTGGTGGTGGCAAGAAACCATGGAGGCAAAAAGGTACTGGTCGTGCTCGTTTTGGTTCGACTCGTAACCCAATCTGGCGCCATGGTGGTGTAGCGTTCGGTCGCACTGGTGAAGAAAACTTCACCAAGAAGATTTCGCGCAGCGCTAAGCAACAAGCTGTAAAGCAAGCGCTTTCAATGAAAAATGCCGAAAAAGCTGTATTCGTATTGGAACCAACCGTTAAGTTGACTGGTAAAACCAAAGACGCTGCTAAAATTTTGAAAGACATGAAGCTTGAAGGCAAAAATGTCTTGGCGGTAGCAGCTGAGAAAACTCCAGAAGTTTTGCGCTCAACGAACAATTTGGCAAATGTCAAATTGGTACGTGCTACCTATCTTAATGTTTTCGACATTATGAATGCAGATACAATTGTCTTTTCAGAAGCTGGTCTCAAAGCGACTGTTAAATGGCTAAAGGGAGAGGAGAAGTAAGATGGCAAAGAATGATCAAAACAATATCAAGCTTCATCTTCTAGAGCCAAGAGCAACTGAGAAGAGCTACCTCGAGCAGACCAACCGGATTTATGTTTTCCCGGTCAAGCGTACTGCTTCGAAGCAAGAAATTGCCAAGATGGTAGAAAAAGAATTTAATGTGACCGTAACGGACGTTCGCGTAATGATCCGCAATGGTAAAAAGACGAAGTTTAGTAAAGGTAAGCACGCTTACCCTGGCATTACACATCGCCAAGACAAGAAGTTTGCTTACGTAAGGCTAAAGAAAGGTGATTCGATCAAAGTTTTCGATGAACCAGAAAAAGATAATAAAACCAGCGCAAAGGAAGCTAAGGCTGACAAAAAGGCTAAAGCCGACAAGAATGCAGGTAAGGAGAATAAGTAATGGCAATTAAAGCATATCGCCCGATTACACCGGCGCAGCGTCAGAAGACGACTGAAGATTATGATCAAATTACGACAAAGAAGCCGATGAAATCTTTACTTGTTGCTAAAAAGCAACAGGCGGGCAAGAATAACCAAGGTCGCATTACGGTGCGTCACCGTGGTGGTGGAGTAAAGCGTCACTATCGTGTGATGACTTACGATTTACCAAAGAACGTGACTTTTACGGTTGAAGAAATTGAATACGATCCAAATCGCTCAGCAAGAATTGCACGCGTGAAGGATGAAAACGGCGTGTATTATTATGTACTCGCTGATACCAAGATGGTAAAAGGTACGACTTTTAAGGCTGGCGATGATATCGAAGTTGAAGATTCGAACCGTTTGCCACTTGAAAACATTCCAGTTGGTACTTTTGTATATGCAATTGAAATCACTCCAGGTAAAGGCGCCCAAATGGTGCGCGCTGCGGGTGCTTCAGCACAGTTGATGGCAAAAGAAGATGGCTATGCCACTCTTAAGATGCCGTCTGGTGAAGTGCGCAAAGTACTTGCAACTTGCGAGGCTTCAATTGGTACGGTTTCAAACTTGCAACACCAAAACGTGAAAATTGGTGCAGCAGGTCGTCGTCGCCGCAAAGGTATTCGCCCAACGGTACGTGGTGTCGTAATGAACGCAACGGATCACCCACACGGTGGTGGTGATGGTGGTCGTCACGGTTCTGGTAAAGCTCCTCGTACGCCATGGGGTCAACTCACATTGGGTTATCGTACTCGTCATAATAAGAAAACTAATAAGATGATCGTGCGCAGTCGCCACGAAGGAAAGAGGAAATAATGTCTCGGAGTCTTAAGAAAGGTCTATTTGTAGACTACAAACTCGCGAAGAAAGTTGCCGCTCTCTCCAGCGAAGACCGCACCGTAATCAAAACTTGGGCACGTCAATCTACGATTTCACCAGAAATGGTAGGTCGTACCATTGCCGTTCATAATGGCAAAGTACACGTTCCAGTTTTCATTTCGGAAAATATGGTTGGTCATAAGCTCGGCGACTTAGCGCCAACTCGTACAATTCAGCGCCCCGGTGGTAAGACAGCCGCTGAGGCTGCAGCTGCGAAAGGAAATGCATAATTATGACTACTCATTTCGCACACGCATATGAAAAAGGCATCGATTCGTTACCACGCAAGACCAATATCGTAGCATCACTAGTTCGTGATCGCTATGTGGCCGATGCGGTGGTGATTTTGGAAAATACCCCACGCCGTGCTGCACGTGCAGTACTTAAAGCTGTGGAATCAGCAAATGCAAATTTGATTAACAATTCCAAAGTTTCAATCGATCCAAAAACTATTCGAATTGCTCGAATTTTCGTAACAAGTGGCACCAGAATCCGCCGTTATGTTCCAGCATCGCGTGGACGCGCATTGCCATATGAAAAGATTTCTAGCAACATTTTCGTCGAGGTCGCCGGCGAAGAAAAAGTAAAGAAAGTCGCTGAAAAACCAGCTGAGACTAAAGCTGCAGCGAACAAGGAGAAAAAGTAATATGGGTCAGAAGGTTAATCCCATCTCTTACCGTCTCCAGGTCAGCAAAGATTGGTCTTCAAAATGGTTTACCAGGAAGAGCGATTTTCGCCATTGGCTAGTGGAAGACGTCAAGATTCGTGAGTTAATCGAAGAACGGTTTAAGAGCCGCCCAACGATTGCGCGAATCAATATTGAACGCTCCGCCAATCTTACTACAATTACCATTCTTACTGCGAAAGCAGGTGCGGTAATTGGTAAGCAAGGCGCAGGTATCAATGAGCTCAAGAAAGAGCTTGAAAAAATCGTCGATGGTCCAATTCGGATTAACGTCGAAGAAGTGAAAAAACCAGAACTTAACGCTAAGCTCGTAGCTGAGAATATTGGCTTCCAACTTGGCAAGCGTATGAATTTCCGCCGCGCCGTAAAGATGGCTTTGCAATCTACGATGAATGCTGGCGCTAAAGGTGTACGTATCGAAGTAGCTGGTCGTTTGAACGGTGCTGAAATGTCTCGTCGTGAGAAATTCATTGAAGGTTCAGTGCCTCTACATACACTTCGTGCTGATATCGATTTTTACTGTCATCACGCACCAACAATTGCTGGTATCGTCGGCGTGAAAGTTTGGATTTACAAGGGGGAAAAGTAAGATGGCTATTTTACTTCCAAGAAAAACTGCACACCGCAAGGTCCGCAAGGGTAAAAATGAAGGCGTAGCTACTCGTTGCAACACTGTTGCATTCGGTGATTATGGTTTGATGTCGCTCGACAATGAGCGCATTAACAGTCGCCAAATCGAGGCAGCTCGTCAGGCAATTACCCGTTACATTAAGCGTGGTGGTAAAATTTGGATTCGAATTTTCCCACATACACCAGTTACCAAGAAACCACTTGATGTGAAAATGGGTTCCGGTAAAGGTGAACCACAATTCTTTGTAGCTAAGGTGAAGGCTGGTACTGTGATGTTTGAAATCGCAGATGTTACCGACGAACAAGCTAAAGAAGCGCTTCGTCTTGCATCACATAAGTTACCGGTGAAATGTAAAATTATTAAGAAAGAGGAGTTTTAAAATGGCACACACATTAGTAGGGGTAGTGACTTCCGATAAGCGTGATAAGACCATTACCGTCTCCATCGTGAATCGTGAAACTCACCCACTTTATCGCAAGCAATACACGAAAACTCGTAAATATACTGCCCATGATGAGAAAAATGAGGCTAAAATCGGCGATCGTGTTGAGATTGCTGCGACTCGTCCACTTTCCAAGACTAAAGCTTATACTTTGGTAAAGATTCTTGAAAAGTCGCACGGCACAGTAGAGCTTAAAGAAGACGTGAATACCGTCGAAATGCCAGAAAAAATCGGCGCAGACAAAAAAGCTGCGGCTGAGGAGGGGGAGAAATAATATGATTCAACAAGAAACAAGATTAAAAGTAGCCGACAACAGCGGCGCCAAGGAGCTCGGAGTAATCCGTGTGCTTGGTGGTACTAGAGCGCGCTACGCAAGAGTTGGTGACATTGTCACTTGCTCAGTGAAAGATGCGTCGCCAACTGGTAACGTCAAGAAGAAAGCTGTCGTAAAGGCTGTGATTGTACGTACTGTGCAACCAATTCGTCGCCCAGATGGTTCAACCATCCGTTTTGACGAAAACGCAGCAGTGCTTGTAAATGAAGACAAGACTCCAAGAGGTACTCGTGTATTCGGGCCAATCCCAAGGGAGCTTCGCGATCTTGGCTTTTCAAAGATTATTAGCTTAGCACCGGAGGTACTCTAAAATGGCACAGAATTTGAAGGCGAACGATACTGTACTTGTCATTTCCGGTGACAACAAAGGTAAAAAAGCTAAAATCGTCAAGATTGACCGACAGGTTGGCAAAGCCTATCTCGAGGGTATTGAGGTGCGCGAACGCCACATGAAGAAGACTCAATTCAACCCAGCTGGTGGTAAGAAAACTATCCACGTTGGAATTGATTTGTCCAATTTGAAATTAATGGAAGCAGCTAAAGTAGAAAAGAAGGCTGCGAAAACAGATAAAAAAGCTAAGAAAGGAGCTAAGTAATGGCGGAAAAGAAAACGGCTGCCAAGAAACCAGCTGCAAAGCCGGTTGAAAAGCCAGCTGCAAAGACAGCAGCTAAAGCTACGGCACAACCACGCCTTAAAGCTCTCTACAATGCAGAATTGAAGAGCAAGCTTGCTAAAGAACTTGGCCTAAAGAACATCAACCAGGTTCCAGAGCTCAAAAAGGTGATTGTGTCTTCGGGTGTGGGTAAAAAGCGTGAAGATAAGAAATTTACTGAAACGGTAGAATTAACTTTGGCTAAGATTACGGGCCAAGCACCAACTTCGCGTTTAGCGAAAAAATCAATTGCTACATTTAAGATTCGCAAGGGAATGGGCGCGCCAGTTGGCTATCTTACGACTCTTCGCAATGATAAAATGTATGAATTTGTTGATCGCTTGATTAACGTAGCTTTACCACACGTGCGTGATTTTCATGGCGTGTCTCGTAATGCATTTGACGAGCAAGGTAATTACAACTTGGGGCTAAAAGAACAAACCGTATTCCCAGAAATCACTTTCGAAGATGCAGCTGTTCTCCATGGCCTTGAAGTAACATTTATAATTAAGAATGGTTCAAAGGAAGGAAGCACTAAATTGCTAGAACTCTTCGGAATGCCGTTTGAGAAAGGAGATAAGTAAGATGGCTAAGAAATCTGCTGTACTCCGCGACGAAAAACGACGCAAGATGTATGAAAAATATAAAGCTAAACGTGCCGAGCTGAAAGCTGCTGGTGACCTAGAAGGTCTTCAGAAATTGCCACGTAATTCTTCGGTTACAAGACTTAAAAATCGTGATATGCTTGATGGTCGTCCACGTGGTTATATGCGCCGCTTTGGACTTTCACGTATTAATTTCCGCGAAAAAGCCTCAAAAGGTGAAATCCCGGGTGTAACTAAGAGTAGCTGGTAGGAGAAAGGAGAAAATATGTCATTACAATCTACTGATCAAATTGCCGACCTCGTGACTCGCATCCGCAATGCGGTACTAGTTGGCAAGACTGAAATCCTCGTTCCTACTTCAAAATTGAAGCAAGCAATCGTAGAGATTTTAGTAAAAAATGGTTATATTGCTTCTTACAAAATAGAAGAAGCTTCACCAAGAGGTCTTCTCCATGTTGTGATTACGGAACCAGGAACCGTTGCGAAAATCAACGAGATCGCTAAGGTTTCTAAGCCAGGTCGTCGTGTGTACTCATCATCGGCAGACTTGCCAGTAATTAAGTCTGGTCGTGGTACTGTAATTGTGTCAACCTCGAAGGGTTTGATGACTGGTCGCGAAGCTAAGAGAAATGGTCTTGGTGGCGAAATTTTAGTTCGTGTTTGGTAATTTACCCTAAACGGAAGTTTGACCGCTTCATGCAAAATATCACCATATATAATGTATGGTGATATTTTCTATGTTTAGAAAATATTTTTTAACATAAACAATACTTGTTTTAGAAAAGCACAAACAATATAATTATTTATGTAAAAGTGGAGGAAAAAATGGCAAAACATAAAGTGGCTTATGTTGGCTCAGCGCTAGCTGTGGTCCTAGGATCGGGGCTTTTAGCTTCAACTGGCGCATACGCTGATGTCGATACCTGTGTCTCTGCTGGGGCGTTGGCGACGGAGGGCTTCGTCGCGAATGCAGCAGAACTTGAGTACGTCATCCAGAGCGGCATAGCCGAGATTAAAATTGCAGAGGATTTTGCGATTAATTGTCAACCAAGCATTATGACAAATAGTTTGAAGATTGACCTTAATGGTAAATCTGTGGCAGCAAATGCAGATTGGGCACTCGATCTTGAGACTGCCGGTAAAACCTTAACCATTGAAGATAGTGGCGATGGTGGTAGGATTGATTTTAATAATAAAGGGATCTGGATTGAAGGCGGCGCGAACTTAACTATCAACTCTGGCATTATTAGCGTGGCTGAAGGTGTTGGTAGAGGCATTGTGTTTAGAGATGGTACGTTGACACTTGCTGGTGGTACAGTTACTGCCAACAATGGTGTGTCGGAAGTTGCTGCTGATGGGACGGAATATTATTACCCGACGATCATAGCGTTGAAAGATGGCGCTAGGCCAAATATCGTAATTTCTGGTACCGAAATCATTGCTGCCAACGGTACAGCTTTGTCTGTAATTGATGGCACCGTAGCCATGACAGATGGTAGAATTACCGGTGGTAATGTTGGCGTGAATCTTGACGATGGTGCAGAATTTACCATGAGCGGTGGCGATATTACGGCAAGTACATGGGTAGTTTCAGCCTATAATGACACAACATTCACTATGGATGGTGGTACAATTACGACTACTGGTCCAGACAGTATTGGTGTATCTGGCAATGGTACTGCCGATCCAGCAAAGGGTAATTATGGTGGTAATGCTAGATTTAACTTGAACGGTGGTACGATTACGTCGAATGATCTTGGTGTCTATGCTCCACAAGTTGGTGGTGTAACTACTCTAGGTAGTAATTTGATTATCAATGCCACTAAATGTGGCGTAGAAGTACGTGCTGGTACTCTGAACGTGAATGGTGCTACTATTACGGTAGATGAAAATATTGATCCAATATTTAATCCAAACGGTAATGGTTCTACGGCTGAAGGTGTGGCTATTGCTGTAGCTCAACATACTACCGAACAGCCAATTGATGTAACAATTGGTGGTGGCGTTTTTACGGCCCCAATTGCGTTTGGCGAATCTAATCCACAGAAAAATGACGGGACGGCTGTCGATCAAATTACTTTGGCAATTCATGGTGGTACTTTTAATGCTACAAATGGCGATCCGGTGGTGGCCAGTGAAGATGTAGAGAAATTTATTGATGGTGGCGCTTTTAATAAATATGTAGAAACTAAATATATCGCGGATGGTTATAGGGCTAATTCGGTTTCTAACGGCGCAACGTACGTAGTTTTACCGATTTCTAATACTGCCACCACAGATGATACTGGTGGCGAAAATGCTGATGAAAACCAGGAAGAACTCAATAGTGTAGCTCAGGATGTACTTGGCGCACTTTATAATAATTATAACGATTTAGTCGGTGATGAGCCTGTAGAGCTTACTTCTGATACTGGTACAAAGTTCTTGATTGAGCACCCAGAAGCTGCACGAGCGGCGTTAGAAAATGGACACACTATAGTTATGGCTTTGGATGGTCATGAAATTGACATAGATAGTTTAGGTGATGAAGAGAAGGCGGAGCTTGAAGCGATGCTTGAGAGTGGTATGGTGCCGTTCGGTTTACTTGACTACTGGATTGATTTAAATGAGACTGATGGAATTAGCTCTGGCAGTTGGCTTGGTGTAGTAACGGAGACTCCGAATGCCATAGAGTTTACCTATGATGTATCTATGGCTCCAGAATTGCCGGAAGGCATCACTCGTATTTGGAAAGTGATTCGTGTTCACGGGAATGATGTGGATATACTTGATGCGGAATATGATCCAGAAACGAAACTTGTATCATTTTTGAGTGATAAGTTTTCGGCTTTCGTGATTACATATACTGATATTGCTACCGCTCCATACACTGGTACGATGACTGTAATGGGGGCATCTGTGGTAAGCGCTTCACTTGCTACCGCAATCTCGATTGGCGTGGTTACTTCAATCTTTAGCTTCATAGTTTTAGCAAGAAAACTTTACGCTAAGAAAGATTAGAATTGACAATTTGCATAAAATATGTTATACTAAAGAAGTAGTATCAAAAATCCCCTCTGAGAGGGGATTTTTGGTAAGAATTATCTTGTTTTTTGTATAGATGTGGTATATATTATTATTAATAGAAGGAGTGTGTTTGGGTAGTTCGGTGGGGCCCGAGCTCGTTTTTAACTAACTATGGAGGAAAAAACGAATGAATATAAAACTAAAATTTAAGCGGACGAGCTACATTGCGTCGGCATTAATTTTAATGCTCACAATGGTGCCAATTGTGCCAAGTAGTAGGACATATGCGGACGAATTACCAAGTTGTGCATCCGACGAAGCAACGTTGGTATCGTTAATGGCAAGCGCAGATAGTTTTAGCCTTTGCGACGACATTACAAAAACCAGTGTAGTAATTTCGAAAAATCTAGAAATTGATTTGGGCGGTCATACACTCTATAGCAAAGTATATATTAGTGAAGGAAACGTTGTTAGTATTCATGATGGCACGATTGACGCATCAGTAATTACTGACAATGCAGTGTTAAATAAAGGCACTTTGACGCTCACGAACGTAGACGTTGTGGCTATGGGTGGCCAAATGGCTGTAACTGGTAGTGGTGTTACGACTTTGGTTGGTGGTAGCTATAGCAACAATGGAAGCTATGTGCTAAAGGCGAGTGGTGCTGGATATATAGTAGTAAAATCTGGTACAGTGAATGGTGGTTTAATTGGTGATGTTAGGGTTGAGGGTGGTATTTATACGGTTGATCCTTCTGCTAATGTTATGGTTGGTTACGCGGCTTATAAAAATGGTAGCAATTGGCGTGTGGAGACTAAATTGACAGATGGAGCGGGTGGTAATTTTAAATTTAATGTGAGCGAAATTAGAATTAAAGAAGGACAAATTTTATCGCTTGATGAAATCTCGGATTTGATTGATAGGCCGGCAGATTCTACGACTGGTTTAGCTTATTATGCTAATCCATCTGCAGGTGTGGCAGATATAAATTATAGTGGTAGAAATGCTAAGGGTACTGGCTTATTGGGGTTAAAAGAGGGCACAGTGAATTTTACTGTGCGCCCACTCTATGATACGAGCCTTAGGACTGATGCGCGTGTGATAGTCGAGTCTGGTTTGGTTGGGATTAATGTTGATGATATTGCGGTCCTGCAAGAAGGCACCGCGCGTAAGGCTATTTCCAATGTGTATGATGGATCTGTGGCTTATCCGGAATATGTGACCGGTGTTACTTATGAAGTTGATACTACTAGCTTAGTTGATGGTTTAGAAGCGAGAATTAGTACTGCCGGTGATGAGTTGGTTGTTACCACTGGTAGAAATGCAAAGATTGCAGCTGGCGATTACACTGTAAGAGTAAAAGCTTTGAAAAATGGCGTAGATACCAATCTCTACAAAGACGTAAATGTAAGTGTAGGCGATGTGTTCACTGGATTTACAATAGAACAGGCAACTGATACAACGATTACTTTGGCTGAGAATGAGACGCTCGATTTAACATTATCTGATGCACAGACAATGGGTGATATAATTGGCGTAGCTATTACGGATATTGCTGGCTCAAGTGACGTAGTGAGCGTAAGCGGTACTTCTTTAGTTGGCAATAAAAATGGTGCTGGCTCATCAAGCTATGAAATTACCGCTACTTATACAAGTGACAATGGTCACACTTATGATGTGAAACAAGTTTATACGGTAGAAGTAACTTCGGCCTTGCGTGCTATTGGCGTGCGTAATGCTGACGACAATGATTATTCTGGGCCGCGTTATGGTAATGAATCTGGTGAGACTGAGTTAACGATGAGTAATGGTGACGCTGCTGAATTAAAAATTACAAAAGATTCTTATGATGCAGGTGTACGTAGTTATGAAGTGACTTCTGCCGACACTACGATTGCAGATGTTTCTTACAACGATGCGACTGGTGAATTTATCGTTCATGGTAGGAGTGTTGGTACGACAACTATTACAGCAACAGCGGCTCCAAGAGGTTTAACTATTCCAGTGAGCAAGACTTTTACGGTGGTAGTGGAACCAGTATTTGTATCATTTAATATTGATAGTCCATCAATTAGCCTGCTTGAGGGCGATACGATTCAAATTGGCGTGAATAATATCCAAGAAGCTGGAGTCGAGGATGCAATTAGTTGGAGCTATAGCGATTATGATAGTTCTATAGTTAGCATAAATACTGATGGCGTAGTAAATGGCTTAATGGCTGGTACGACTAATTTCAAAGTGTCTGGTACTTTTACTACTCCAATGGGTCGCATAATTACGATTGAACGTCAAGGCACGATTGAGGTGTTACCGTTGCTTCGTTCAATTACGACTGCAGAAAAATATTTTGTGGAGCTTGGCAGTGAAGAGGATTTAGCTATTACAGTTGATGATGCAAGAGTGACTCCTACGTACACTTACATTTCAGATAACGAGTCTGTAGCCGTGGTGGTAGATGGTAAAATCCAAACTCGTGGTGGCGGCAAGGCTACGATTACAATTAGTGCTACGAATAATGGTGTGACGGTTTCTACGACTACGGACGTGTATGTTTATAAATACGCTACAGACGCGGAAGATAAATATTATACTGCTATTGGTGGCCAGGCTATAGAATTCAATATGAGTGAGGCCTACAATCAGGATTCAGTGTCTTGTAAAATTAGTGGTAATGATTGCGCAGGTGATCAAAACTTGAGTGTAGTGAAGGATGCTGATGGTAACTATACGATTACTGCTAAAGCTGGTGCGAGGGCAAATACGTATCATTTGACTTTCACGGATAAAGTAGATGAAAGAACGATTGCCACTAAAAATATTGATATTCATGTACACGAAGTATTAATTTCGGATGCAAGTGATAAATATCTGAAAGTGGGTGATGATTCAGCACGTATTACGGTGCGTGAAGCTAATGGCAATACTGGTCATGGCAGTATTATTTATAGGATTTACGACGTAGCTACCGGCAGTGAATCGGATGGAGTGACGGTCTCTAGACGTTCAAATAACTATACTTTGCGAGCTGCTAGAGCTGGACAGTATGAAATAAGATTTATCAATGTGGCGAGTTCTGGCGAGGAGGTAACTTCAAAGTCAGTGATGGTTTATGCGATAGACTTTACGGTTAATGATACCGAATATTATATTACCGTAGACGACCATGAGCCGAAATTAGTTACGACGCTTAATGAATATTGGAACGAAACTTGGAAAGAAGATACTACTGGATTTAAGATTACTAAAGATTCTGATACCGAATACTATTTCTGGCCGACTACAGCTGGTGCTGGCAACTATACATTAAGGTTTACTGCTTTAGTGAATGGGGAAGTGAGAGACACTAAGTCTGTAATAGTACATGTCTATAAGATGGTGGCACCAACCGAAACCACTTATTATGGCCGAGTTGGAAGTACTTTTAATGTGCGCGTGGCAGACGAAAATAGAGACGCTTACACTACGGCTGAAGTAATCGAAGGTAGTTCAGATGGATTGATGTTGATGAGGAATCCGCTAAATGGTCGCTTATTTAGCAATATGGTAGTGGCGCGTAATGCAGGTGAATATCGGGTGCGTTACGAAGATCATATGGCAAATGGTGCGGTAGCTGGTACATATGAAGCAAAATTTGTCATCATCAATGTTGTAGAAGAAACCTTATTGGTGGCTCAAGGTGATAAGATTGAGATTTCAGATAATGGTGATTATACTGTAAGCTTTGCTGAAGATGAAACTAGGAACGTGGAGCTAGAGATTAAGGACGGTAAAGCTGTATTTGATAGCGTAAATGTTCAACCTGGTAGATATAATGTTTCAATTATGCATGATTTTGAAGATGGTGCACGTGAAGTTATAAAAGAGACCACTGTAATAGTTTATAAGATTTCGGCTGATGGTAGCGATTTAACTGGTGTCACCGCGGATACGGTAAAGAAATATCTTGAAGATTTGATGGCAAATGGTCGCATAGAAGATTTAATAGATGATAATGGAATTCTGTCGTTCTTTAGACTTTTGAATCTGTTAGGTGATGCCGATACTCAAGAAATCTTTGGCGATTATTTCGAAGGGTATGGTAGCTTAACTGGTCTTCGTGATGCATTGAACGATGGTGATGAGGTCATTACTAAGATTGAAGTGAACGAAATTAATGATACTGTATCTGATGAAGATAAAGAAGCGATTTTAGGGGCGCTTGATGGTCTTGATGTGGCTCACGTAGGCTACTATGATGTGTCGGTATTGATGCAAGTGAATGGTGTAACAATTGGTAATTTACATAAATTGAGCGACAAAGCTGTCGTGGCTTTAGCCCTAACAGAAGACCCAGAGACTGGATATCTTCGTCAATATTTCGTTGTGCGCAAGCACAACGGCGAAGAAGCCGAACTATTAGAAGAAGGCGTAGATTTCTATATTGGTAGTGATGGTTGGATTTACGTTTTGTCTGATAGATTCTCGACTTTTGCAGTAGCCTATACGGACACCGTAGCTCCGGAGACTCCGGATACCGGCGTAAACACCAATATTGAAGTTGGTGCGGCCCAAAGCACAATTGTGACTTCTATTATGATTATAATTTCTATTGTGACTTTGGCTGGTGCAGTAAAGTTTGCCAAAAAGCATTAACCAGAATCGAAAAAGTAAAGGGGTGATGCTCTTTACTTTTTCGTATATTTGTGCTATACTGGTAGAGATATTAACAATAAGGGAAAAGATATGAGTCGTATCGGAAAACAACCCATCGAAATTCCGGCGGGAGTGACAATTACGGTCGGCGACAAAGAGATTACTGTCGCAGGCCCAAAGGGTCAACTCATCGTCCCGGTGCAGCCGAATACCACTACAAAGGTAGAAGGCACTCAGGCGATTGTCACCCGTAAGGATGACGAGCCAAAATCTCGAGCTTGGCATGGACTCCAGCGCGCGCTTCTTAATAACGCCGTTGTTGGCGTGACCAAGGGGTACGAGAAAAAACTAGAAATTAACGGTGTAGGTTTCCGTCTATCGGGCGGTGGACAAGAAATCGAAATGGCACTTGGTTTTTCACATCCAGTGAAATACAAAGCTCCAGAAGGCGTCCAACTTACTACTAATAAAATGGAAATCACAGTGAGTGGTATCGATAAACAGAAAGTCGGTCAAGTTGCCGCTGAAATCCGTAGCCTTAAGAAGCCAGAACCATATAAGGGTAAAGGCATTAAGTATGTGGATGAAGTAATCATTCGTAAGGCTGGAAAGGCAGGGAAGAAATAATGAATAAGACTTTTAGAGCGAATCGTACTCGTGCGAAGATTCACGGTACTGCCGAGAGGCCACGCCTTTCTGTTCATTTTTCAAATCTTCATATTACTGCACAAATTATTGATGACGATAAGAAAACTACGCTTTGTTATGTCACTACAGTTGGTCAAAAATTGACTGGCACTAAGACAGAAAAAGCTGCAAAAATCGGTGAGGAAATTGCTAAAAAGGCAAAAACCGCTAAGATTTCGAAAGTAGTATTTGATCGTGGTGCTAAATTATATGCAGGCCGCATGAAAGCTTTGGCTGATGCTGCCCGCAAGGAAGGATTGGAGTTTTAATATGCCTGAATCTGAGAAAAAAGCCCCAAGAGTAATTAACAAGTCCGGCACTCTTAAAATGGATGACAAAGTTGCTGCTACTAAGGAAGTGCGCGACATTGCCGGTAAGAAAATGGATCGCAAGAATCGTCGCGATCGCGTTAAGGCTGAAGCTGGCCCGAAGGAATTTGATGAAATTACCATTGCGGTAGATCGTGTTTCTCGTACCGTGGCTGGTGGCCGCCGCATGCGTTTTAAAGCTTTGGTTGCAATTGGTAATCACAAAAACAAGGTTGGTATTGGCGTAGCTAAGGGTAACGATGTAACTACTGCAGTTGCAAAAGCTACCACTAAAGCGAAAAAATCAATGATTACCTTTAATATGAATGGAGAAACGATTTGTCACGAGACTCGTACTAAGACTACTGGTGCAGATGTATTATTGAAACCAGCTGCCCCTGGTACTGGTATTATTGCTGGTGGTACAGTACGTTCGATTATGGGTCTCACCGGTGTGAAGAACTTGATTTCTAAGTCGCTAGGTTCTACCAACAAGGTAAACATTGCTTATGCTGTGATTGAAGGTTTAAGGCAACAGGTTCCACGTTCAGAATGGACTGGCAATGCTGGTAAAAAAGCCGAAATGAAGATTAAAGCTAAGGTTGAGAAGCCAGCTGAAGTTAAGAAAAAAGCCGAGGCGAAGGTTGAAGAACCAAAAACAAAGCCAGTTGTAAAGAAGCCGGTAGCTAAAAAAGTTGCTGTGAAACCTACTGCTAAGAAAACCGTTGCGAAGAAACCTACTAAAAAGGAGACCAAGTAATGAAATATAATGATTTAGTAGTAGAAAAGAATACTCGTCCAGCGCGCAAAGGTCGCGGTATTTCAGCTGGCCAGGGTAAAACTGCAGGCCGTGGTACTAAAGGCCAAAAGGCTCGTACTGGTCATCGCAAGATGCCAGCAGGGTTTATGGGTGGTCAACGTGCTATTATGCAAGCAGTACCAAAGCTCAAAGGCTTTAAATCTTTCCATGCTAAGGCTGAAGTAGTTTACACTGATCGCTTAAATGATCTTAAAGGCAAGGTTGATAACTTTACTTTGGCAGAAAATAGTTTAATTTCGAGCCCATTTGCAAAAGTGAAAATCATTTCACGCGGTGAGCTTACTGCCAAGATTGAGCTTGAGACGCAATTTGCTTCCAAATCTGCCATTGAGGCGATTAAGAAAGCTGGTGGCTCGTTTAAAAAAGTTGCAATCCTACAAAAAGCTAAGAAAGAAGCCTAAGTATTTAAAAATAACTCCCTAAGGGGAGTTATTTTTGTGTTATAATTAAGAGAAGTAAAGGAGTGTTTATGGAAGAGAAAGAACTAAAAACTAGTCCGAAACAGCGGTTCTTAATTATTTTGATTGCGATAGTGATGTTAGGTTCAATTATTGCGAGTTATGCAGCGATTGTGATAAATGGCGGCAAATCCGCTACTGACAGTTCTACCTCTACTATTAGCGAAGAAAAAGTTATGGCTTATGAAGAGGAATATAAGAATAAATTAAACGAATTAGCCGAAATAACAAAGGGTGATTTTGATAAGTTCATTCAGTATAAATCTCGAGTCACTGCCTATAATGAAACATCAGCCAATTCTGGTGGTGTTGAAACAACAGATTTATTAGTTGGTGATGGACGCACACTTGAGGACGGCGATAACGATTATCTTGCTTATTATATTGGTTGGTGTGCAGATGAGACGATTTTCGACTCCTCGCTTGATAGTACTACTAATCCTACAGCTTTCAAGAGTGCGCTCGATGCTTCACTTGGCATGATTGAAGGATGGGATATGGGTGTAATTGGTATGAACATTGGCGGTGTACGCGAAATTACTATTCCAAGCGAACTAGCCTACAAGGATCAGAGAGAAATTTGTGGTGGCTACAATAAGCCATTAAAGTTTTTGGTGATGGCGGTAGCAAAGGAAGATCCATTAAAGACTTTGGCTGAGGAATTGGATTTAGCTTTCATGAAAGTCCAGTACGCCTACTACGGCATTGACTATGATGCTGAAATAGGTAGCTAATATTGACTTTTTTAAGCATATGTGCTATAATATAGAGTGTAGACTATCTCTTGATTGAGGTGGTCTAAGTATAAACCACAATGATTAAAAAATCTAGGGAGGGTGGAATAATGAGTCCATATTGTGGTCCGTTTTCGGTCGGTTTTAACTTCTGGATGGTGGTGGCGCCACTTTTAATGGTGGCTATGGTGGTGTTCGAAGCGAGGAGCTATAGAATATTTCTGAAATCGCTCTATATCTATAGAACACACAATGATAAAGCTACTTTGATACTGTCCGGGTTATTCACGTTGCTCGTAACGACTATGGTTGTTGCAGAGTCGAGCGATGGGATTGTCCAATATTTCCATAACGGATTAGAAAAATATGAAAGTCCGTTTTGGTCTTATGTGGGCTTAGCTTTCGCTACGATAGTGGTGTTCATTGTTTATTGGGTAGCGCTTTTCTTTGTGGGAAAGGTTGCGGCTTATGCTAAACTTGGGTACCTTTGTGAAAAGAAACGACAGTTAGGAATCACGAGACGGCGTCAAGAAATGATACAAAGGATGAAACCTTTTGTTTTGCCGGAGAATCATTTTGCAGAAAGATCGAAAAAGAAAGAGAACCCCCGGGTATAATACCCGGGGGATTTTCCTTTATTAAAATGCTTGTTGTTTTTGGAAAAAAGTTATGGTATTATATGAATATATGAAGGCAAAAAGAGCACTGCTAGTTATTAGTGTACTTGTGGGGTGTATCGTGTTGGCGCAAAGTGCGAGGGGAATTACTTATCAGTCGGAAACTACAGTAGAATTTACATTAAATTCGTCTAATACGCTGACTATATCTGGTGATGCGATTTTAGCTTTGGCACCTGGTACGTTTGGCACAAGTTCTAGTATAACTGTTGTTATGACTACTACTAATTTAACAGGCGCTAAATTAATGGCAGATGTTGGTAAAAATGAGAGTCCTTACGTAACTAATAATTTGGTTGGTACAAACGGGCATTTCACGAGCCTAGATTATCAGGCTAGTGGTTCAACGCCAGTAAATGCATTATTAGATAATTATTGGGGGTATTATACTACTACTTCTAGTGCCCTTTATGGGTTACCGCCCATCAATATTTTTTCTCCGAAACAATTGAAAATAATTAATACTAGCGGTTCGAACAGTACTAATTTTTCTATAGGCGCAAAAGCTTCGAGTACGCAGCCATCAGGTACTTATTTGAATTATGTGAATTTTACAATGGTGGCGAATCCTGCAACTTAGATGTTTGGTAAGAGTTTTTTCTTTTATGATTTAGAAACGTCAGGTCTTAATCCGAGAACTGATCGTGTAATGCAGTTCGCGGGACAGCGGGTGGATATGGATTTAAATCCGATTGGTGAACCGGTAAATCTCTTGGTAAAAATGACGGAGGATGCTTTGCCGAGCCCGTCGGCAATTGCTGTAACTAAGATTACGCCGCAACAAACTCTGCGAGATGGGATTAGTGAAAAGGAGTTCGCAGATTTTATAAATGAGAAGATTTTTACGCCGGATACAGTGACGGTTGGTTATAATACAGTGCGGTTTGATGATGAATTTATGCGGGCGCTTTTGTGGCGGAATTTTTATGATGCGTATGAGTGGGAATGGAAAGATGGGCGAAGCCGTTGGGATATGTTGGATGTGGTACGATTAACGCGGGCACTTCGGCCAGATGGTATCAATTGGCCATTTACGGAGGATGGCAAACCGACAAATCGTCTGGAACTACTAACCAAATTGAATGGTTTGTCGCATGAACATGCACATGATGCGTTGTCTGATGTATATGCAACAATTGCGGTAGCAAAAATGATTCGCGAAAAGCAGCCAAAATTATTTGAATATTTGTTTAAGATGCGAGAAAAAAATGCAGTGAAGAAATTGGTGAATTTGGATAATAAGCAACCATTCGTATATGCTTCGGGTCGATATTCATCCGAACATAATAAGACAACTGTGGCATTTCCTTTGACGAGCGGACGAAATGGAAATGTATTGGTCTTTGATCTTCGTTATAATTTGGAAGAACTTGTAGATGATAAATATTATCCGATTGTGAAGGAGCTATGTTTTAACAAATGTCCGGCGGTAGCGCCGATTTCGGTGCTTGAAAATGGTGGTTGGGAAAAAATTGGCCTAGATAAAGAAACGGTCGAGAAAAACCTGGAGATTTTAAATAAGCATCCGGAATTTGCTGAACAAATGCGGCTAAAAAACGAAGAAGAAAAAGAATTTCCGAAAGCTTTGGAGCCTGAGGCGGCGCTTTACGATGGGTTTTTAAATGATCGAGATAGAATCAAAGTGGCGGCGGTACGAAATGCGGAGCCGAATAAATTAGCCGATTTTCATCCGGGTTTTGATGATGAAAGATTGCCGGAACTATTATTGCACTATAAGGGACGAAATTTTCCGGAAACTTTATCAGAAAACGAAAATATAAGATGGAAAGAGTATAAAAAAGCGCGTTTGGAACGGCAGGCGCCGAAGTTTTTAGTAGAATTACAAAACGTATATGAAAAAGATGAATATATTGCGGAAGAATTAAAACTATATTTTGAATCACTTTTTGACACAGATTATTAAACTTGTGGTAAAATGATATAAAGAAAGGTGGGCATGGACAATAATAAGATTATGATTGTGGGGACTGGAAACGTAGGAGCGAGTATCGCTTTTGCGCTTTTGAATCAACGAACGGCAGTAAATGAGATTGTCCTGACTGATATCATTGCAAAAGATGCTGAGGGTGAGGCTATGGATCTTGCGGATGCTTTGGCGGTAGCACCGAGTTATGTAAAGATTAGTCGCGGCACTTATAGAGATGCAAAAGATTGCGATGTGGTAGTGATTACGGCTGGTGCTGCGCAGCGACCTGGCGAAACGCGAATGGAACTTTTGAAGAAGAACGTGAATATATTAAAAGGCATGATCGAACAAATTATGGCGAGTGGGTTTAACGGAATTTTCCTGGTAGTAACAAATCCGATGGATGTTTTGACTTACTTTACGTGGAAATTTTCTGGCTTGCCATACGAGAGGGTGATTGGTTCTGGTACGGTGCTTGATTCGGCGAGGCTAAAACAACGTGTAGCGAGTTATCTAAACGTAAATCCGAAATCGGTGCATGCGTATCAAATTGGTGAACATGGTGATTCGGAGTTTTCGGTTTGGTCGCTTGCTGATGTGGGCGGGCAGCAAGTGACGGAAATGTTGCCTGCAGAAGTTTTAAAAGGTATTTCGGAATTCGTAAGCGGAGAAGCTTATCAGATTATTGAGAAAAAGGGTGCAACTTATTATGGGATTGCGACTTGTGTGGCGCAGATTTTGAATTGTATTTTAAATGACGAAATGCGGGTATTGCCGGTGTCGTCGTATGATAATTTTTCGGGGACTTGTTTTGGTTGGCCGTCTGTAGTGGGCAGAGCTGGTGTGGTAAGGCGACTGGATATTAAATTGTCTGAAAAAGAGGGGATTGCCTTGCAAAAATCAGTTAACGTGTTAAAAAAAGCGATAAAGTCTGTTAAAATATAAGTATATTTTGAAAGGAATAAAATATGGATCCAACAACGAACCCAATACCAACGCCAGTGTCTGACCCGACGGTTACGCCAGGTGCAGCACCAGTAGTACCTGCAGCGTCTGTAGCGCCCGTAATGCCAGATCCGGCTTTGGTGGCTCCAACGCCTGCGCCAGTTGCACCGGCGGCCCCGGATCCAGCAGCGCCCGTTGCGCCGGCGGCCCCGGATTCATTAGTATCAGAGCCAGTTATGCAGACTCCAGTCGAACCGGTAGCTCCGGCTGAATCATTAGGCTCGCCGGCAATACCGATGCCAGTTAATCCTGTCATAAATCCTGTTGCATCACAACCGGCTGCGCCGGTAAATCCTGTGTTTACGCCAACTGGTGGTATGGTTGCTGCGACTGATCCAATTACGATGCCAGCACCACCGAAGGCCCCAGATCCGATAGAGGAAGAGCTTAAAGCGCCATTTAAGGCAGCTGAACCAGTACCAGGTTCGATTGGTAGTGCAATTTCAATGCCGGCAGCAGAAAATGCAGGTGGTGAGCAGGCGGAAGTGAGCGCGGCCGACGTATTTGCTGGTTCTGGACAGCAGACGCCGAGTGTATCTTTTACGGATCCGGCTACGGTTGAAAATCCAACAAAGAATTCTTCTGCTAAACCAGTCAAGAAAAAGACTAGCAAGACAACTTTAATAGCGTTGTTGATTGTGGCTGGTATGGTGGCAATAGCTTTAACTGTAGTTCTATTGATACAATTAGGCATATTGTCGTTTTAAGATGATTTAGAATCAGGGGCGCCAGCAAAACTGGCGCTTTCTTGTTTTTGACTCAAAAGTATTGTAAAATATGTTTATGAAAAATAAATATGTTACTACTGCGATTCCGTATGTTAATGGTGTACCACATATTGGGCATGCGGTGGATTACTGTTTGGCAGATACTTATGCGAGGTATCAAAGGCTAATCAATAATGAGGTACGTTTTCAGGTTGGTACGGATGAGCATGGTAATAAAATATTTCTGAAAGCAAAAGAAGTTGGTGTACCAGTTGAAGAATATGTAACTGTAAATTCAAAAAAGTTTCAAGATTTTATTGAATCGCTAGGTGTTTCATATACGGATTTTATTCGGACAACTGATAAAGATCATGAACGACGTTGCCAGGAAATTTGGAACAAATTAAAAGATCATATTTATTTAGCTAAGTATGAAGGTTGGTATTGTACTGGTTGTGAGAGGTTCGTGACTAGTAAAGAATACGACGAAAATCATGGCGTTTGTCCAGATCATCAAAAGGCATATGAAAAGTTAGAAGAAGAAAATTATTATTTTAGGATTTCAGATTTTAAGGAGCGGATTAAAACTGCAATTGAAACTGATGAGATGCTAATCTTGCCGGAGTTTCGTAAAAAAGAGATTTTGAAATTACTTGAAGATTCTCCAGATGTTTCGATTTCGCGGCCGAAATCACAGTTGATGTGGGGTGTTGAAGTACCGGGCGATGATACGCAGGTGATGTATGTTTGGATGGATGCGTTATCTAACTATATTACAGTGCTTGGGTATCCAGATAATCCGATTAATGATTGGTGGCCAGCAGCGGCGGAATTTGTCGGAAAAGACATTTTGCGTTTTCATGCAATTCTTTGGCCGGCAATGTTGATGGGGTTAGGTTTGCCGTTGCCAAAAGTTTTGGTGTCGCATGGTATGGTATTAGCGGATGGACAGAAAATGTCTAAATCAATTGGTAATGTAGTTGATCCGGTGGAAGTTTTAAATAAGCATGGTTTAGATGCATTTAGATACTTCTTTCTGCGACATGTTGATACTTTTGCGGATTCGGATTTTACGTGGGAGAAGTTTGAAAATGCTTACAATAATGAGCTTGCGAATGATTTGGGTAATTTAGTGCAAAGGTTAGCAACATTGGCGGCGAAAAACAATATTGTAGTTGAAAATTCTGCTGATATAAATTTACCAAAAGATTATACGGATTTGATGGATAAGTTCGATTTTTCCAAGGCGTTTGACTATGTTTGGGAAAAAGTGCAGGGGATTAATCGTAAAATTGATGAAGAAAGACCATGGTCACTTGCAAAAGAGGGTGAGACAGAAAAACTTAATCAATGTATGAATGAATTAATAAATGAACTTTTAGTTGCTAACAAAATGCTGGGGCCATTTATGCCAACAGTGGCTGAGAAAATTGCAACTATTTTTACCGATTTAATTGTGCCGCCAGAAGTACCGTTATTCCCAAAGCAATAAAAAAATAACTCCCTTGGCGGGAGTTATTTTTTATGTGCGAATTATTCTTCGCCAGTGAGTTTAGCAGTGAAATCTGATAGGTAGAAACCTAATACGCCGCCAATCATTGGAAGCAAAGCGTAAATCGACAAAGCTTGGCAAATACCACCTAGAATTTCGCCGAAGTTTTCGCCAGCGGTTGGGAAAATCTGCAGCATCAAAGCGATGGCTGGGTTGAACACGAAGTTCCCAGACAAACTATTGATGAATACATATGACACAACGAAGCCGATGAAGAACGCCAATGCAATACCGCCAGCTACTACGGCACTAAAAGTAAAGGCGCTACGTTTGTATTTGACTGCACGAGCAAAGAAGAACGCAATGATGATGGCGCCAAGTAATTCGACCATGGCAAAAATCCAGAATTGGCCTTCGCCAACAGCTGTCATGGTTGGGATATCATAGGCGGTTTCGCCACCAGCTAGATGGAATGAATTAATAATGAGCCAGCCAAGCCAAGCACCAACGATTTCAGCGATGATATACATAACACCGCGAATGACTGACATGCGGCGAGATGCCATCATGCCGACTGTAACGATTGGGTTGAGGCAAGCACCTGAAAAGGCGTGCACCGCTACGTAGATAGCAATGATTGCAATCGAGTAGGTTGCGATATTGGCTGCACCTTGTGAGAAGGCACCGCTGATACCAGTGATTGTGAGTGCAAAAATTAGCATAGTCATGAGTAACGTACCAATGATTTCGCCAATTAGTGCGCCGTAAAATTTAGGGTTTTTGAAGACGGTCAAAACGCCTTCTTTTTCTTCATATTTTTTTGCAAAGAAGCCGCTGAGGCAGGATTTTTTCTTAGCCTTGACTTCTTCTTTCTCCACCGTTTTAGTTTTAGGAGCCTCGGACACTGGTTTTACAGTAGTTTTCGCGGCAGTTTTCGGTTTCGTCGTTTTAGCCTTAGTAGACTTAGCCGACGTCTTTGGCTTTTTTGTTGCCATTCTGACCTCCTTAAATTGATATTAATGTAATTATAGCATACTTTAGATGTGTTATAATAAAAAAGTTAAAAAGGAGTGGTATGGCGGTAATTGTTAATAAAGAAAATGATAGAAACAATGAGCTTTCACGTCGGATAGATGCGGATTTGCGCGAGAAGATGTCTGGTAGTTCAAAAACTGTAGCTAAAAATGCAGATCCAGATTTTACAGAGGGTGCGGAATATATAAAAGATTTGAAGAAGACTGGAAAATTTGGGTGGGTATGGATTGTCTTGGTGGGGTTGGTATTAGTGATTTTGATTGCGTTGGGTTTGTCTTTGAACCAGAAATAAGGTTTTGGTGTTATTAACATAAGTGTTATAATATATATTATATATGGTTACTAGTTTGGGCAAAAATAATCCATATAGAAAAATGGGTTCTGGTCAAGAAAGAATAGGACCAGGGTTTTTTCCTAATAAGAAAGATAATGAGCCGGGTGAAAATAGTGCAATAAGCGATGACGCAACTAGCAATTTGCGTTCAGCGGAAGATAGTGCTGGCGGTGAGGCACCAAAACGAACAGAGGATAGTTTAGATGGGGTGCGTGAAAATGAGGAGACTGCTGGTGGACTCTATACTGGCGATGGTAAGGGTGGCAGTGATGGTAAAAGCAAAGGTAATGGACCCCGGAAGCGTAAGTGGGCAATAGCGATGATATTTTTGTTTTTAGTTTTAGGAGTTGGTGGGACTTCATTTCTTGGTATTTCGTCTGAACTTGTTGCGTGGAAAGAAAATATTTATTCAATGTTTGGGCAAAATAGTGCTGTAATAAGTAGACGTTCTAATCGTATAATGCAAAGTTTTCTAAGAACCAATTATGATACTACATCTTTTAATGGTACTAAATTTAAAATTAGCTCCAAACTTACTAAAAAACTTAGAGCGAATGGAATCGATTATGTAGAAGTAGAAGATGCAGATGGGGCAAGATTGAGGATGCTTCTATACGAAGATGCAGATGGGCGCTATATACCAATAGTAGCGTCGGATAATGATGTCCAGAGGGTTAATGCTTTGGCTGGGGCAGAAATAGACATAGATGGCGTTAGAGTTAGACTTGCCGATTCAGGTATGACTTTATCTGAGGCTAGAAGAACAAATATAAATGATTTTGATGTTAACTATGATACAGCAACGAGAACTTTCACTGGCAAAATTGCCGGATGGTTTGACGATGTCGCTGATTCTATGTACAACAGGATAGTTGGCAGAAATGCTCGTAACCAGACTCATATTGATGATCCAGATGAGGAGAGTGTGAATAAGATGCTTTTAGGTAATGTGAGCGAGGGTGTTGATGATAGCGACGTAATAGCTTTCAAGGAAGAAGAGTCGGATAATGAAGAGGACTCTCCTACATATCGCAGAGCGGATACATCTGATGAGGTTGATCTTGGAAATGGCGAAAAGGTAACATTGGGTGAAATAGAATCTGAGAGTGGAAAGATATCTACCGATACTGATGTCCCCGATACTGAAGCCGTTAAGGCGTCGCTTGGGGCGCGAGCAAAAAAAGCGGCAATGATGAGTTCTACTGTAGCTTGCGGCGTTTTGAAGGGGTTAGGAGCTATTAGTGCGGCGGTTGGTGCTGTTCAAACTGCGAATGTCATAAGTTATGCGTCAAAGATTTTAGAAATGGCTGATCAAGTAAAGAATGGTGATGCAGATGAGACTGTTCATCTAGCAATGAATAGTTTAAATAAATCAACTAGAATTGATTTATATGATATGAATGGGGAAAAAGTTTCAGTAGAAGGTGCTGTTACGGAGGGAGCTGGATGGAATGCTCCTTTCTCTTCTACTAACATTGTGAATGAGGATGATCCAAGTGCATTGGTTATGAATCGTGAGCTTGCCAACAAGAATGCCCTTCGTAATCTTGGTGGAGATTTTTTCGCAAGTATTGTTGGGGCTGTGGCTGGTTTTGGTGGTGGCGTTGCGGCATTTCGTGCCTGTAACGCTATTCAAGGACTTGCTGGAACGGTTAGCTTTATTGCTGATGTAGCGTCGCTATTTACATACGGGATTTCTAAGGTCGTAAAAGATACAATAAAAGGAGCGATAGAAGGATCGGCAATTGCCGGTGCTATGATTACTATATCATTAATAGTGGAAGCTATTACTCCTACACTTGCACATTGGTTCGTGAGTCAGTTGGGTAGTATATTTTTAGGAAAAACTGGTGGTTTTGCGTTGCTTAGTGGGGCACAGAATATCATGAATTCTAACTTGCAGATGTCCACGGGTAGATATGCTGGCAGAGAGAATGCTATTGAGCTTTTTGCTTTGACTAAGGACGTCGAAAGAGAATGGGCGGCTTATGAGCGTGCTACCAAAAATCCGTTTGATGTAACTAGTAAATATACTTTTCTTGGGTCAATTTATAATGCTGTTTTACCGATTGCTAATATGTCCGGCAATACAATTACATCAATGGTTTCTTCAGTGGCTAGCTTAACAAACGATTCTGTCGTTGCGTTGGTCAGCCCATCAGTAAGTGCAGCAAGCGAAACAAATAAATTTGCGGCTTCGTTGTCTAGTGAAGGTAATTGTGGGTATCTCGAGTCGGTCGGCGTAACTGGAGATTTTGCCTGCAATAAATATGCTGGGGCTTATGTTGAAGAAATAGATACTGCATCGCCTGATGATATATATGTAAATATGCAAAATTATGGTAGTTTTGACGGAGAAGATTCGGATGGAAATCCGAAAATTAATGTAAATTCTGATTATGCAAAATATATAGTTGCTTGCGTGTCGAGCGACACTCAACCAGGGACTATGAATGGGGCCGTACAAGGGTTTCTTACTGGAATAGGCAAAGGGATTCATGACAAGAGTGTTGTGGCAAGTGGTTTGGTAAACTTTGGCAGAAATTTTATCCCGTTTGAGGGTGCTTTAGATGCCGTTGAGGCTGGTGAGGAAGAAACAAACATAATGTGGAATAGTGGCCTAGCCTGCACAGGTAACACTGATGACGCTGCTTTCAACGAGAAAATTAAGAATTTTTCTATGTATAATTTAGACCAGCGTGTTTTGTATAACATGGGTGTTATAGAAAATAATTCTACGGTTGCGTTTCTGGAAGATTATTACAAAGAAAATCCTTTGGATTATTCTTTTGAAGGGCGAATTGCAAGAATTTCTGGAATGAGCAAAGAAGAAGTCGAGGAAACGTTGGCCCTGATTGAGTATTATAATTTTGTGGCGAATTATGATTCTGCGGCTCGTTACGCTTTTGGTGTGCCGGTCGTGGAAGAGCCGCATGAAGTTTTGTTTGATAATGATAATGTGGTGGCGGAAAACACATATATTATACTACTGAACGAGATATCCTTTGCGGATGTTAGAAATCGCAACTTTGTAGTATAATATAAAGCATGCAAGAGCTCGAAAAATTAAAACTTGAATTAAAGAAATTAAATGCGGAATACGCAAAAATTAAAGAAGTGCCAGCAGAGAAGCGTGGCGAGTTTGGGCGTGAGCTTAATGCGAAAAAGGCGGACATTTTAGAAAGAATGCGTCTAGCGGAGGAAGCGATGATGGATGCGGAAGTGTTGCCACTTGATATCACGGCTCCATGTGCGCCAAATGAGTCAATACCCGAAACTTATTCAGTTTTTCAAGGTTCCAAGCATCCATTAATGACTGAGCTTGATCGTGTGGTAAAAATTTATCAGTTGATGGGATTTGATGTAGTAGAATCGCGCCAACTTGATGATGAATTTCATATGTTTGATAGTTTGAATTTTGCGAAAGAGCATCCAGCACGTGATGGTTATGATACTTTTCGAACAGAAGAAGGTTTAATCCCGCCGGCACATACTTCTACCATGCAACATCGAGTATTAAAAACATATCGAAATAAACTTGAAAAAGGTGAAGATATTGCCGTGGTGGTGCCGGGTAGAGTTTATCGAAATGAGGATGTGAATGCGACGCATGAGCACACATTTTACCAATGTGAAGGTGTATATGTCTCGAAGGCTTGCACCATGGGCGATATGCTAGGGATTTTACGAGAGTTCTTTGAAAAATATTATGAACAGAAATTGAATATTCGAACACAGCCTGGATATTTTCCATTTACGGAACCGAGTCTAGAATTTATGATCGAAAAACCAAAGTCTTTGGGCGGTAAAAAGGGCGATTATTTGGAGATGCTGGGTTGCGGTATGATTCATCCAAATGTTTTAAAAATGGCCGGGATTAATCCAGAAGAATATCATGGATTTGCATGGGGCGGCGGGATTGATCGATTAGTGATGCTAAGGTATGGTTTGAACGATATGCGTTATTTCGAGTCTGGTAATCTTAATTTCTTAAAGGAGTTTTAAATGAGAATTTCTTTAAATTGGTTAAAAAAATATGTAAATATTCCGGTTCCGGATGAAGAGTTAGTGCGTTTAATTGGTGCGCGTTTGGTGGAAGTGGAAGGCGTGATCGATGAAACACATAAGTATGACAAGATTTATGTAGTGCGTGTAGAAACGGCAGAAAAAATTGAAGGTACACATTTGACACTTTGTCAAATTAACAATGGTGGCGATGATTTGGTTCAAGTGGTTTGTGGGGCGCCAAATGTGAGAGCAGGGATGTTGGCAGCGTGGATTGCGCCGGGCGCAGTGGTCCCGGTGAGTGTACATGAAGATGCACCTTTTGTGATTGGTAAACGCAAGATGCTTGGCAAGTATGACTCAAATGGTATGCTAGCTGGAGCGGATGAGCTTGATTTTGGCGGTGAACATTCTGGCATTGTGGAAATTGATCCAAAAATGGCGCAACCAGGCGTGCCACTAGCGGATGTGTTTGGTTTGAAAGACCTAATTCTTGATATTGAAAACAAATCTTTAACACATCGTCCGGATTGTTTTGGAATTATTGGTTTTGCGCGCGAAGTAGCTGGGATTTTAGGCGAAAAGTTTAAAGAGCCGAGCTTCTTAATGAAGGAAGATACTTTTCCGGAAGGATTTTTCATTTATAACGATGAAAATAGTATTAAGAAAAAAGATTCTAGTATAAAAATAGATATTAAAGATCCTGCAATTTGTGGGCGTTACACGGTGGCAGTAATTAAAAATACTGAAGCGATGTTAGGTGAAGAAAAATATTTGACTCTGCGTGATACTTTACTAGCAAAATCTGGAATGCATAAAATATCTAAAATTGTAGACGTCACGAATTATTTGATGCTTCTGACTGGACAGCCGCTACATGCATTTGACTATGATAAATTTTTGAAAGTTGGTGGTACCGAAAACCCGAATATTATTGTGCGTACGGCAACAGATGGTGAGAAATTAACGTTACTTGACGGCTCAGAAATTGTTTGTAATAAGGATGACATTTTGATTACTTCAAATAATGTGCCGGTGGCTTTGGCTGGTGCGATGGGTGGTGCAAATACCGAAATCGATGAAAATACGCGACAAATTTTGATAGAATCTGCTAGCTTTAGTCTTTATAATTTGCGTAAAACTCAAATGAGTCATGGGATTTTCAGCGAGGCAATTACGAGGTTTACAAAAGGTGTTCCGACAACCGGGACTTTTAATGTGTTGGCTGAAGCGGTGAAAGAAATTGGCGGTAAATCATTGGATTTCAATGATAATTGGCCAGATTATCATGGAGCACATGTTGTAAAAATTACAACAGACGAAATAAATAGTTTACTGGGTACTAAGTATAGTAAAGATCTAATTGTGAAGACTTTAGTGAATGTTGGTTTCATAATTGAAGCAAAGTCTGAAAATTTGGAAATTTGTGTGCCGACTTGGCGAACGGATATCCATATTAAAGAAGATATTATCGAAGAAATTGGACGTTTGCTTGGTTATGATAATATTGAGCCGACATTGCCACGGCATGCGACAGCAGTACCGAATAAGATGTTACAATTCAAAACTGAAATTCGTGACATTATGAGTAAGTTCGGCGCGAATGAAGTATTGACTTATAGTTTTGTGAGTGAAAGATTATTAGAAAAGGCTGGTTTAAAAGCAGAAAATTCTTATAAAATTGTAAATTCAATTAGTCCGGAGTTGCAATATATAAGGCAGTCGATCGTACCAAGTTTACTCGATAAGGCTTATACGAATCAAAAGATTCCGTTTGATCAATTTAGTTTGTTTGAAATTAATAAAGTTTATCAAAAAGCGTGGGGGATGGATGCTGAAGATGTGCCTGTAGAAAAAATGCGGATGGGTTTTGTGGTGGCTGAACGTAAAAATCCAAATACGCCGTACTACAAGGCAAAATTCTTTGCTGAAAAACTATTGGAAGAATTAAACATTGCAGTAAAGTTTTTGCCGTTAAAGAATAAGGACGCAGAAAGCTTGCCGTTTGAACCGAAGCGAGCAGCGGAGATTTGGGTTAACGATATTTGTCTTGGCGTAGTAGGTGAATTTAAGAATTCTGTGAGACATAGTTTCAAGTTGGCAGAGTTTTTGGCTGGATTCGAACTAGATGTGGATGCGATGTTGAATTTAGAGAAAAACAAGATTATCAATAATAATTTTGAAGTTAAAGACAAGCAAGATTTAACAATTACGACAACCGAAACTTATGGAAAAGTTTTAGAAAAAGTAAAAGATAAATATCCTAATGCCAAAATTACGCCAGTAGCGATTTATCAACCAGAATGTACGAAAGAAAAAAATATTACTTTCCATCTAGAGTTTTATTGATAAATTATTAAGTTTATGCTAAGATAAGCTTATGATTCTTCTGGATAATGTGACGAAGAAATATCCGGGTGATGAGCACCCGGCACTGGATTCTGTGTCTTTACATATTGAGCCGAATGAGTTTGTCTTCTTGGTGGGTAAGTCTGGGGCGGGCAAGTCGACCTTAATGAAGATGATTACGAAGGAAGAATTACCTGATTCTGGTAAGATTATTATTGGTGGGATTGATCTGGATTATGTGAAAAAACGCCATATACCTGGATATCGTAGGCGACTAGGCGTTGTCTTCCAGGATTTTAAATTATTGCCACGTCGTACGGTTTATGAAAATGTTGCATTTGCACTTGAGATTGCCGGAATGAGTGGCAAGGAGATTCGTAGAACCGTACCGAAAGTTTTAGAATTAGTAGATTTATTGGATCAAGCTAAGAAGTTCCCGGATCAATTGTCTGGTGGTCAACAGCAGCGGGTTTCAATTGCACGAAGCGTGGCGAGACAGCCGAAGATCTTGATTGCAGATGAGCCGACGGCAAATTTGGACAAACTTACTACTCAGGAAATTATTGGATTATTGAAAAAAATTAATGATTTTGGTACGACAATTCTAGTGACAACTCACAATGAAAACATCGTGAATAATTTACAGAAGCGTGTAGTAACGATGCGGGATGGAAAAATCATTGACGATCAAAAGAATAATGGCGTCTATAAATTGGATGAAACACCAAAACCCAAAATGCCAGCAAGGGCAATCCAGACTCCAGGTCATGCTTTGAAACAGAGGAGGAGGATAATTCAATGACGACTGAAATCAAAACTCCAGATGTTGAGAAAGGTAGCTTGAAAAAAGCCGCCAAAAAAGGCTTAAAGACAATGCGAAAAACGCGTACTAAACATCCTTTGCGTGAGGAAGGGAGAATTATTAAATATGGTACGAGTGGTTTTGTGAGGAATATTTGGTTGTCGACTGCAGCTACCGTAGTAATGGCAATTACATTAATAATTTTGTTTGTAACTGTTGTAGCTAGTGTAGTGTTAACTAGTACCGCTGAAATGATGCGCGATAAAATAGATATCACGATTTATCTAAAGCCAAATACGTCGGAGGAGGTTTTGGATCAGTTGAAGGATACGATCTCTAGAGATAGTAACATTAAGAGTGTTGATTTGTCTACTTCTGAACAAGAATACGAAAAGTTTTTAGCTGAGAATGCGGATAGCAAAGAGATCATTGGTGTGCTTGATGATGAAATGAAAGAATTGATGATTTCCAAAATGCAGGCAACAATGAGGATTAAAGTTTACGATGTAGATAACCTTGATAGCATCAAAGGGATAGTTGAAAATGATGTAATTTTTCAAAAAAATATTGATGACGAGATGGCGCCAACTTATGATGTGAACCAGGTGGAAATTGCCACTATTACGTCTTGGGCGCGAATCGCAAGAACTGGCGGTATGATTTTAGCGGTAGTTTTTCTAGTGATTTCGGTCTTAATCATATTTAGTACGATTAGGATGGCGATTTTCTCAAGGCGTGAAGAAATCTATATGATGAAATTGGTGGGAGCGGATAAGAGATTTATCCGTGGGCCGTTCTTGGTTGAGGCAGAGATTTGCGGTATTATAGCTGGGATTATTGCGGCGACGGTAAGTTATTTTGGATTCATGTTGATGGCGCCAAAATTAACTGATTATGGCATTAATGTCGAATCCATTGTCGATGTATTAGAATCAAATCGATTAATCTTTGTTTATGTAATTTTCATGGCAATTGGCGTGATAATTGGTAGAATTTCAGCTAGACTTGCAGTTTCAAAGTATCTACATAAGACCTAGAGTCTATAAATTTGCTATTATATTGACGCTTATGTTATAATATAAGTATGACAATGCTTAAAGTCAAGAAGTGGTCGGTAAGGTTTGTAGTGGTAGTGGTTGTTGCGTTGCCGATTATTATGGATGTCTTGATGGTGAACAATACACGTGGTTTGTCAAAAGCTTGCCAGAATAGTTCGGCTTGTATGGAGGCGGTTGCGAAAGAACAAGAGGCTAATAGAAATGCAGCACAAGCTAGTTCTTCTGCTAATATGTTCCAGGCAAAAGTAAATGAATTAAATGCCGAGATTGCTAGAAAAGAGTTAGAAATTGCAGAAACTAAAGCCGAAGCGGACGCTTTAGCTAAAGAAATTGAAGAGACAGAAAAGAAACTTTTGTCAGAGCAGGAAGCTTTGGCAGAACTTTTAATAAACATGCATTTTGAGGGTGATTCAGAACCGATTACGATTTTAGCTGGTTCCAGTTCTATATCAGATTTAGCTGAAAAACAGGCTAGGGCTGAAGTTGTAAAACAGCAAATTGGTGCAACGGCGGCGAAAGTAAAAGCGGCTAAAGAAAAGTTAGAGGCTGACAAGGCTAGAGTAGAAGAGCTTTTGGAACAACAAAGAAATGCTAAAGCTGAGCTCGAATCAACTAGATCTGAGCAGCAAGAATTAGTAAGAAAATATCAAAACGATGCAGAATCTTATACAGAAGCGGCAAAAGCCGCCAAGGAAGCACAGCGGGCGGCCGAAAGAGCTGAGCAGGAAGCACATCCGGAACTTTATCGTGGTAGTGCTTATACCGGTGACAATACTTATCCGTGGCAGGCGGATTGTCCCGGTAGACAAGACGATTATATAACATATTGGGAGGATGCTTGGGGGGTGCATAAAATTGGTGGGTATGTTTGTGAATGTGTGAGTTATGCTGGTTGGAAAGCGTATGAAGCCTTTGGCGTAGCGCCAGCATGGGGGAACGCTTATAGCTGGGATGATCGTGCAAGAGCGCTTGGATATAGAGTTGATCATGAGCCAGCCGATAATACGATTGGACAGGCAGACGGATATCCGTATGGGCACGTATTTTGGGTGGAAAGTGTGAATTACGATGGTTCGATAAATGTTACGGAATATAACAATGCCTACGCGACTTATTTATATTCTGGCAGCTCACATTATGGAGACTTTGGTTCACGACGGATTGCGGCGAGTGAGGTTTGGCAGTATAATTTCATACATTTTGATTAGCATTTGTGCTAAAATAAAGTAATGGATAAGCAGAAGTGGGAAGAAAAAAAGACTAGCCTTGGTAATGCTATTATTATTGGTGCTGTAATGGCGATTGTTGGCGTGATTATAGGCGCCAATTGGAGTAATTGGTTTGGTGGCTTTGCGCCATATCTTGGGATTGGTAATGTTGCTAATTCACAGGTAGATTGGTCGCCATTGAATGAAGTATATAATCAGTTATCCAATACATATAACGGTGAACTTTCATCTGAAAAAATGATTGAAGGTGCCAAAAAGGGTATGGTTGAAGCGCTTGGCGATACTTACACGGTGTACATGGATGCCGAAACGAGCAGTGATTTTTATAACGACTTACATGGCAATGTAGGCTCTGGCATTGGTGTAGAGATGGGAATGCGTGATGGTTACGTAAGGATACTTAGAACCTTACCGGATAATCCGGCCAGAAAAGCTGGGATTTTAGCTGGAGATATTATCTATAAAATTGATGGTGAGGAGGTTTGGTCACTTAGTTCGGAGGAGATTGCTAAAAAGGTACGTGGCGAATCTGGTACAGATGTGACTGTTACGGTCGTTAGAGATGGCGAGGAATTATCGTTTACTATGAAACGTGAGACGATTAATAATGTTTCAGCTTATATTGAAAGAGATGATTCGACTGCAATTATAACAATAACACGTTTTGATAATGATACCGGTACTTTGGTGCAGAATTTTGTGAAGGATTTTGCAAAAGATGGGATTAAAAAAGTTATTTTGGATTTGCGTGGAAATGGCGGTGGTTATGTGTCGGCAGCACAAGATTTATTAAGCCTATGGCTAGATAATCAAAAGATTTTGACCCAAAAATCTTTACATTTTGGTGACACTACTACCAAGACTGCTAGCGGGAAAGCGGTTCTGAAAGATATGCCAACTATAGTATTAGTAAATGGTACGACAGCGTCTGCTTCTGAAATTGTAGCTGGTGCTTTACAAGATTATGGAAAAGCTAAAATTGTGGGTGAGAAAACTTATGGTAAAGGTGTGGTACAAAGCCTATATGATTTATCTGGTGGCAGTACTTTAAAAGTAACGATTGCTAGTTGGTATACGCCGAATGATCGTTCAATCAATGGCGAGGGAATTACTCCAGATGTAGTAGTGGAAAGAACGTATGAAGATATTAATGCAATGCGTGACCCGCAACTAGATGCAGCGAAAGGTTTGTAATGAAAATCGTAATAGCTACCGCCGTGTATTATCCAATGATAAACGGTGTAGCAGTGTTTTCACATAATCTTGCTATGGGTCTGGCTATGCGTGGTAACGAAGTGATGGTACTATGTCCTAGCCAAACTGGTAAAAATTATACGCGTACGATTGATGGTGTTAAAACGGTATATTTAAAATCGGTACAGGCAAAGGTTTATCCAGATCAAATTCATGATGTGCCACCGAAGAAAAAATTTATGGGGAAAGAGTGGCCAAGATTGCTATATAAACATGGTTTTAGGATTTCGGTGTTTCCACAGCGAGAGATAAGAAAAGCGCTGAATGATTTTGAACCTGATGTGGTACATGTGCAAATTTCGGATCCAATTGGGCTTTCGGTAGTATCGTATGCGCGCAAAAACAATATACCAGTAGTAACTACTGAACATAATCAGCCAGAAGTAATAACCGATCCATTGGGGATACCTAATTTTATGAAGAAGCCGGCAGATGCTTTACTTACAGCTTATTTGGTGAACCGTCAAGGTAAAAGTGACTACGTAACGATGCCGACTAAGTTGGCGATTCAAAAGTTTTTGGGCAGTAAAGAGTTTAACGTGCCAATAGAAGCGGTGTCAAACGGAGTAGATTTATCTTGTTTTAAGCCAGGGGAGGCGGATGCTGAGACTTATAAAAAATATAATATACCAATGGACCATCCGATAGTCTTATACGTAGGGCGGGTGGATCCAGAGAAAAAAGTTGATTTAATAGTAGAAGCGTTTTCTTCGGTGATTAAGAAGATTCCGGATGCGATATTGGTGGTGGTTGGTGATGGAGTAGATAGGCTAAATCTAGAGAAAAAAGCACAAGAATTGAATATTTTTGGTTCAACGCGTTTTTTAGGACGTGTTATTCCGCCGGATCTATATGAGTTATATAAAATAGGTGATGTTTTTGCAACGGCAAGCACAATCGAAACTCAAGGAATAGTATTGATTGAGGCCGCCGCTGCTGGATTGCCGTTAGTAGCAGTGGATGCTGGAGCGGTGGCGGAAGTTTGTATAAATAATGAGAATGGCTTTCTGGTGACACCTGGTGATGTTAGTGCGATAAGCAAATCTATTATT
Organism: Candidatus Saccharimonadota bacterium; assembly: GCA_017431105.1. Lineage (GTDB taxonomy): Bacteria > Patescibacteriota > Saccharimonadia > Saccharimonadales > Saccharimonadaceae > Nanosyncoccus. The sequence continues at coordinate 96,334 of JAFRLS010000036.1, forward strand.
GCAATATTGAAAGACGATAAAATGCGTGGTGAATTTTCGCGAAATTCTATTAGGGTTGCGCATGAACATGATTTTGATAAAACTCTAGATAAGTTTATGGAAATTTATCGATACGTTGTAAAGGAAAAAGGCACCGTTTAAACGGCGCCTTTAGAGGGGGGAGTTGTTATATGATGCTTTCGATCATAGATTTCGCTTTTTCGAGATCTTTTAACTCGGATAGGGCATTTTTTTGATTTGTTAGACACTTGCGATATTCTCGTTTACAACACGAATGTGTTATCTTGCCAAATATTGTGCCTAGGAGCGCCCCAGCTGCGATGTATATTGTCGTAGCGATTAGCGTTGCCCCTACTGTTGTAGTCGGCCCGTATATTTTGAGCACGCCCATTATGGCGGCAATGATGCCGGCTATAACCCAAGCGATTGTGGCTATAGTAACGATAATGGGCCGGGCTTTCCTGAGACGACCAAGCTTCTTTATTTGATATGCGAGTTTGCTACGTTCTTTCTCGATTCTGGAATTGAGTGTTTTCAATGTTGCATTGGTGGCGATTTTGATTCTGCCAGTTCTGGAAAGTTGTTCGCGTCTTTTTATTGATGACGTGAATAAAAGATCGATGCCTTCGTCTTTGTTTTCTTCTTTATCTTTGACGAAGAACATTTTGCCTGTGGCTCCTTTTAGCTTCCCATTTTCATACCAGTAACTAGTTTCTGTAACTCTTCCCATTTTTCCTCCTTTTAATGTGCAACTATTTTGCTCAAAGCAAAAACCCCTCTATTTGTATTATAGCATATTTTATCTAAAAAGTCAATATGTAGGGGGTTAGACGACGAGATTGAGTAATTTAGCTTTTTTAATAAAAATGGTCTTTTTGATGCCGGATTCGGTGTATTTTTTAATTTTTTCGTCAGCAAGAGCAAGCGACTTAATCTTTTCTTCATCTTCAAGATCGTCTTGTGCGACTGTAAGCTTAGCGCGAAGTTTGCCATTGATTTGGACGACGACTTCTATTGTGTCGGAGAGGAGATATTTTTCGTCCCAGGTTGGCCATTTGTCATCAGAATCTAATTTTTCGAGCATCTCAGAAGCGAGATGGGGGGCGAATGGTTTTAATAGTTTTGCGAGAGCAATTACATCTTCTTTGCTAGAACCGGTTTTATAAAGCTCATTGACGTATTCCATGAGAGCTGCAACTGCGGTGTTGAAATTGTAGCGATGAATATCGTCGGTGACTTTTTTGATAGTTTTATTACGGATGATTATATTGTCTTGTCCGCTAGTGTTACTGAGCAAGTTGTAGCAGCGGTTAAGGAAGCGGTAGACGCCACCGACAGAACGGGGGTCCCAGGCGGCATCTTGGTCGTATGGGCCAATGAACATTTCATAAGTGCGGAGAGTATCGGCACCGTAGCCATCATTAATAACGTCGAGTGGATCGATAACGTTGCCTTTACTTTTACTCATTTTTTTGCCGTCTGGGGCGTTGATATAACCATTATAAAGTAGACGTTTGATTGGCTCACGGAACGGTAAATATCCTTCGTCGGCAAAGAATTTACACCAGAAACGGATGTAAAGTAGATGTGCTACTGCATGGTCGCCACCACAATAATAATCAATCGGCTCCCAATATTGGATAGCTTTTTGATTCCAAGCTGCATCTTTGTCATGCGGGGAAGCGTAGCGCCAAAGGTACCATGATGAACAGGCGTAACCATCAAGCGTATCGGTTTCGCGAGTCATTTCTTCGCCATCGATGGTGACCTTGAGCCAATCTTTAGCCTTAGCGAGAGCAGAACGGCCAGTGTGATCTGGTTTATAATCTTTAACTTCTGGGATTAAGACTGGGAGCTGATCTTCTGGAATGGGGTGTGGATTACCTTCTTTGTCATAAGCGATTGGAATTGGACAACCCCAATAACGTTGGCGGGAAATTAGCCAGTCGCGCATGCGATAAGTGGTCTTGGGTGTGCCGTAAAGATCACGGTCAACAAGTTCGGCTTCGATGATTGGTAAATCGAATTTCTCAGCAAATTCACGGTCACGTTCATCGTAGGCTGGTACGGCCATAATAGCACCAGTACCATAGCCGGCTAATACATAATCGGCAACATAAATTGGGATTTTTTCTTTGGTGGCTGGGTTGATTGCGTACGAACCAGTGAAAACACCGGTTTTTTCTTTGTTTTCCTGGCGTTCGATTTCGGATTTTTTAAGTGAATCGGCTTTATAGGCTAAAACCTTCTCACGAGTGTTGTCAGTGGTGAGGGCTTCGAGCGCAGAATATTCTGGAGCAACTACAAGGAAAGTTGCACCAAGAATAGTGTCGGGACGGGTGGTAAATACTCTAATTTTTGGTGCGCCGCCAACAACTTCAAAATCTATTTCAGCGCCAACCGAACGGCCAATCCAATTTTTCTGCATGGTTTTGATTTTTTCTGGCCATTCAAGATTATCGATTTCTTCAAGTAATTCATCAGCATACTCAGTGATTTTGAAAAACCACTGTTTCATCTTTTTCTTTTCGACTTCGTGGCCACAGCGCCAGCATTTGCCGTTTTCGACCTGTTCGTTAGCGAGGACGGTTTGGTCTTCTGGACACCACCATTGATAAGATTCTTTTTGATAGGCTAAACCTTTTTTGTAGAGCTGTAAGAAGCACCACTGGGTCCATTTGTAATATTCTGGGTCAGAAGTGTTAATTTCGCGTGACCAATCAATGGCGTAGCCAAGGCGTTTGGCTTGCTTGCGGAAATTAGCGATATTGGTTTTAGTAATTTCTTGTGGAGCAGTACCGGTTTTAATGGCGTAATTTTCAGCCGGGAGCCCAAAGGTATCATAGCCAAACGGACGAAGCACATTAAGGCCTTGTTGGCGATAAAATCTAGTTAAGACATCAACGATAGTAAAGTTACGAACGTGCCCAACATGAAGGCCGGCACCAGAAGGGTAGGGGAACATTTCAGCTAGGAACATCTTGGGTTGGTCTGGAACTTCAGTTGTCTTGAAGGCTTCCTCTTCTTCCCATCTTTTTTGCCATTTTTCTTCAATTTTGAGCGGTTCGTATCTATCCATGATGATATATTATAACATAAAATAGTGAAAAATGGGCGCATCTGATGAAGATGCGCCTGGGTTTATTGAGGATTTTCTTCTGCTATGTGCAAAAGATTGATCCATGTACTGAAATCACATGCTACTGATTTTACTCTGGACATGGTGGTTACCCAATTTGTGTACCCGTTAGACCAATCGTATTTGTCGAGAGTATTTGTGATTTCTCTCCAATGTGCGAGGATTTTTTCTTTATCCTCTTTGCTGATTGGGACTTCCCCTGGTATCATTCGAACACCTCCCCCAATGTATTTTATTGATTTGTAGGGTAATGTTCATATTATATCAAAGATTATTTTGCTGTAGTGTATAATGTACTAGATGGAAATGATTGTTGTGCTGCATAATATTCGCTCTACTTATAATGTAGGGGCGATTTTGAGGACTGCGGAAGGTTTTGGGCTAAAAAAAGTGATTCTGTCTGGTTATACTCCAAGGGTGCATGATAAAAACTTATTACCACATTTGCGTGAAAAATTAGATCGTGAAATCCATAAAACTGCTCTGGGAGCAGAAAATATGCTAGAGATTTATTCATCTGATGAGATATTTTCTCTATTGGATAATTTCCATAAAGATGGTTGGCAAATTGTAGGACTAGAAAATAATATTAGTGATGTACCTCTGTATAAATTGGGTAGTAAAGAGCTTAAAGATGTACTATCCAATAAAGCAATTTTGTTATTAGGGGAAGAAGTGAACGGTATAGATCATTCTCTTTATGATATAATTGATTTCTTTGTAGAAATCCCAATGAGTGGCAAAAAAGAGTCATTTAACGTGTCGGTAGCAGCTGGCATAGCTTTATATGGTATAATAAACTCATGATTAAAATCTATACGACTCCAACTTGTGCGTATTGCCATGCTTTAATGGATTGGTTAGATGATTTAGGCGTGGAATACAAAGAAGTAAATGCTACAAAATATCCAGAAATAAATAGTGTGCCGGTGACCGAAATTGGCAATATTAGAATTCAAGGCTTCGATCGTCCAGCTATCAAAAAGGCCTTGAAAAACCTCCAATAAAATGATAAAATGAGGAAAATTATCTATTAACTAAGGAGCAAAATGCCTGAACCTAAAAAACAGAGTAGCCCGCGAAAAACCGGTCTACGTCGTAGTCATCTACGACTAGAGCTGGCTCGAAGGGTTAATCGGACTTCTCCTGTAAAAGTCTTTGAGACCAAGAAGAAGACACCGAATCTTAAAGTAAAAACCGTTAAGAAAAAAGAAGCATAAAATGGCTAGCAATCGACATTTAGGTAGAGTTATTGTCTTACAGAGCTTGTATGAGTATGAGCTGAGGACCCTCGCATCGGACCCAGAGGTCGATCTAGATAGGATAGTTGCAAAGAATATTGAGCCTTACGAGAAAGCGCTTGGTGATACTGAGTTTGTTTATAATTTAGCGCACAAAGTAACGGAAAATTTTGAAACACTGGATAAAGCGCTTCAACCAATGGCGCCAGAGTGGCCAATTAGTTCAATTGCGGCAATAGATAGGAATATCCTGCGGATGGGGCTATATGAGCTATCGGAGTGTCGGGATACCATCCCGCCAAAGGTAGCAATTAACGAGGCTGTAGAGTTAGCGAAAGCATTCGGATCAGACAATTCGTCGAAGTTTATCAACGGCGTGCTTGGAACTGCTTTCAAAGAGCTTGGTCTTGTGGAAGAGAGTAAAAATGAATCAAAATCAAAGTCCATCGGAGCCGATGGCAAGGAGATCACTGAAAGTTCCGGAAGCGCTGCCGACGGAAAGGATTAAAGAGTCTCCTCTTAAGAAATTGACTTCGGTTGTTTTCCGTAAAAAGACGGCAATTCAGGAGATTGTACGCGAACCAACTTCTGGTGGGATTGTTTTTCGTATGACACCAGATAAAAAAGATATCGATGTTTTATTGATTCAAGACTCTAAAGGGCGTTGGACGATCCCAAAAGGTCATATTGAGCCTGGTGAAACTGCTAAAATGACAGCGCGACGTGAAATTGAGGAAGAAACCGGATTGCGTAATGTGTCGGTGTTGTCTTGGCTGGGTAAAATACATTTTAAATATCGTCGGGCAGACAAATTAGTATTGATGACAACGCAAATTTATTTGGTACAGGCGTTAGATGATAAGGAAATGCCAATGGGTGAAAAATGGATGAAAGGCATTCAGTGGTTTCCATTTGCAGAGGCTTTGGATTTGATTGAATATGAAGATATTGAAAAATTAATGTTGATCGCAAAAAAGAAAATTCGTGCAGGTGATATTTAAATATAAAAAGGAGGTAAAATGGCACAAATTGATGTGACGCCATATCAAGAGTTTGCGAAAGAAAAATTAGGATTTGAATTCCATGATATTGATTTATTGGTGACTGCGTTGACTCATCGTAGTTATATTAATGAACATAAGGCTACGGCGACTGAACATAATGAGCGTTTAGAATTTTTGGGTGATGCGGTTCTAGAGTTAGTTTCTTCAGATTTTTTATACAGAAATTATGACGAACCTGAGGGAATTATGACGGCTTTGCGAGCGGCTTTAGTTAGAACAGAGTCGATTGGTGATGCCGGGAAAGAGTTAGGATATGAATCTTTGGTACGCTTATCTCATGGTGAGAAGAATGGTTCAGAACGGGCACACGATGTGATTTTGGCGGATTGCTTTGAGGCGGTAATTGGGGCGATTTATTTAGACCAAGGTTATGATAAGGCTAAAGAGTTTATTTCGAAACATATTTTAGTAAAAATTGACGAGATATTAGAAGAGGGTTCTTGGCGCGATCCAAAATCATATGTACAAGAATTGGCGCAGAAAATAGATGGCGTGACTCCGGTTTATCGGACTTTAAGGGAAGAAGGCCCAGATCACGATAAATCTTTTACGGTAGGGATTTATGTGGGGAACAAACTAATTGGTGAAGGTGTGGGCCATTCTAAACAAGAGGCTCAAACTGAGGCGGCGAGACAGGGTGTAAAAAAGTATAAACAGAGATAATTTGGGTTTAACACTAGCTTTATCTTGACTTTTTTGGTTTTTTGTGCTATAATTAGAATGGTATTCTGTAGCTGCCAAGGATACTGAAAATAATCAAGGGGGTGACATGATTGGCAGAGGAACTTAGAAGTGTTGAACAGATTATGGCTGAACTCTTTGAGGGTTTACGGATTATCAAAAAGAATGGAACGAAGAAAGAAGAAGCTGCGCTCAAAAAATACGCCAAAGTTCGATGGGTCCAATTCGAAATTGATTATTATCGAAACGGCGTCTTTCCACTCAGAGAAGTGATGGCACAAGCAAAAGTCTATTTCTCCAAGAGATTCTTGGACGGACAATTTATTGATCAAGTGAGCCAGGCTGAGTTCAATAAAGCCTATGATAGTCTTAATCATGCGGTTAAGGACGGCTGTCACGGACGGTGTTTCAGGTTGGTTGAAGAACTCAACGCGGCTCTGGATCGTGAAGGCGTTAAAACTGTAGAAAGGATCGAAAACTTTCTGGATTGGTTGACGTTTTATCCTGTAAAGAGAAAGGACTATGAGGGTAATCCAATAATGGAAAAACCTTACAATGTGCCGATTATTGACTTTAAAAACGACGAACATCTCGAAGGTTTTTATAAAGTTTGGAGAGGATATTATAAGAAGGGTATCTTGCTTTCGATGCAGGAAGCTCGCGAAATATATTCAATCCTGGCTAAAGCAAAAAAATTACCCAAAGAAAGAAAATCTGTTCAGACTGAGGGCGGCTGAGACCGCCCCCTTTTCTTTTCTGAAAAAATATGTTAAAATGGCTTAGTTAATAATTTTAAGGAGAAAAAATGCTCGCGATTCGCATGCAGCGTAATGGCCGGTCACATTATCCAACGTACCGGATAGTCGTCCAGGAAGCGCAGCGCCACCCACTTTCGGGTCGTGTTGTAGCTGAGGTCGGCAATTATAACCCTGCTACCAAGGCTCTCACTTTAGATAAGGAAGCGGTGGAAAAATATCTTAAAAATGGTGCTCAACCAAGCTCACGTGTAGCAATCGTTCTAAAAAAGAACGGAGTAAAATTGCCAGCTTGGGTAAAGCTTGCTCCGAAGAAATCAGCAAAAGCAAAACACGCTGATAAACTTCGCAAGAATCAACCAAAGGAAGAGGCGCCAGTTGAGGCTCCAGCGGAGACTTCAGTAGAAGAAGTTGTTGATGCTCCAGTCGAAGCTCCCATAGAAGAAGCTGCTGAAACTCCAGCAGAGTAATATGAAAATAAAAATAGTCCTTTAATTAGGACTATTTTTTGTGCTATAATTATAAAAATAACTAATTTGGAGAAAATATGGCTACTATTGACCAGCAATTCGTAGAATATATCGTAAAAACCCTAGTCAACAATCCGGATAAAGTTTCGGTGGAACGCAAAATTGATGAGAAAGGCGTACTTTTGTCTTTAACTGTGGATCCAGAAGATGTGGGGCGTGTAATTGGTAAACGTGGTGTAACAGCACAATCGATCAGAATGTTGCTTCGTGCTCTAGGTACCAAACAAGATGCTAGATATAATCTGAAAATCGTGAACACTGACGAAGAAGGTGGTGTGCGCGAGTATCACGAAGAGGAAAGAGCTGAAGAAAAAGTTCCTGAAGCTGAGGTTGAAGAAAAAGATGAAGAGATCGAAGAAGTGCCAGAATCCTCAGAACTTGCTGAAAAAACTCGTGCTGAGCTTGCTGATCTTGACGACCTTGATATTTAAAAAAAGTACTTGCATTTTGAAGCTACTTATGTATAATATTTAGTAAGCTAACTAACTGCGAGTTTGCTTGTAAAACATTAATCAAAAGTTGAGAGTTTTATAAATGTCTAAAAAATCGTCTGCGTTGAGGCGATTTTTTGGTGGATTAGTATTGAATTATTAAAAAGACTGTGATATATTTGAATATAAGAAGTAGTGTGTCCTATTTTTGTAACTTGTGAGAGCTGGCGACTCTCTGGGGGAGGTAGGGCAGTAATCTTCGGCGCTAAGATTAATCAATAACACTAATAAAAAGAGGTAGAATGGCTAAAACGCAAAAGTCCGGTGGAAGGGTATTTTTCACCGAAGGCGACCAGGCTCTTCCTATTCCTGATTTGATTGCTCATCAAAAGGATTCATGGGAAGACTTTGTCAAAAACGGGCTGCGAGAAGTTTTTGCTGAGCTTAATCCAATTGACGATTATACTGGGCAAAAGTTATCACTCCGTTTCAAAGATTATTATTTTAAAGAACCAAAAGAGTCTGAGCAACTCGCAAAATATAACTTGGCAACCTACGAAGCTCCACTACATGTTCTAGTAGAGCTTGAAAATAAGGTGACGGGTGAGAAAAAAGAACAGGATATTTACTTTGGTGATTATCCATGGATGACTGAGCGCGCAACGTTTATTATTAATGGTACGGAGCGTGTAATCGTTTCACAGTTGATTCGTTCAGCTGGCGTCTTCTTTAATGCTGAAACGATTGGGTTGAAGCGATATTATGGTGCCAAGGTGATCCCGGGTCGTGGTGCATGGCTAGAATTCGAAACCGCTACGAATGGTTCAATTAACGTGAAGATTGACCGTCGTCGTAAAATACCAGTTACGACTTTTCTACGTGCTCTTGGAATGACTAAATCCGAAATTAAAGATAGATTTAAGAATGTTGATACTGGCGAGAAGAAATATATCGATATTACGCTTGAAAAAGATACCACTTCGAGCCAAGGTGAAGCACTTCTAGAGGTCTATCGTCGTATTCGACCAGGTGATTTGGCAACGGTCGAAAACGCTAAATCTATGATTGAGCGTATGTTCTTCGATCCAAAACGCTATGACTATTCAAATGTTGGTCGTTTTAAGATGAATCGTAGACTTGGTTTTGATACGCCAAACGATCCAAAGCATCGTACTTTACAGATGGAAGACGTGACGGCAATCGTAGCTGAAATTATTCGCTTGAATAATACGCAAGAGCCAGCGGACGATATCGATTCTTTGTCGAATCGTCGTGTGAAATTAGTGGGCGAATTGGTGCAGAGGCAATTCCGTTTAGGTATGCTTCGTTTGCAGCGTAACATTCTTGATAGAATGTCAATGGCAAACCCAGAAGATGTGACACCATCACAACTTCTTAACTCAAGACCAGTAGTTGCAGCGGTGAAAGAATTCTTTTCTACCTCACAACTTTCACAGCTCATGGATGAAGTTAACCCATTTTCTGAACTTGCGCATAAGCGCCGCCTAAGCTCGATGGGCCCTGGTGGTTTAACTAGAGAGCGTGCTGGGTTCGATGTGCGTGATGCGCACCCAACTCACTATGGTCGTATTTGTACGGTTGAAACGCCGGAAGGTGGCAACGTGGGCCTCGTGCTTAACTTTGCAACTTATGCCAGAATTAATGAATACGGTTTTATTGAAGCGCCATACCGAGTCGTTAAGAATGGTAAAGTTACTGACGAAGTAGTTTATATGGATGCAGACACCGAAAATGATATGGTGATTGCGGACGCATCGGTTAAGCTTGATAAGAATGGTAAGTTTGTAGAAGATTGGGTATCTGCTCGTGTGCATGGAGCGCCAGCACAGGTAGAATCCAAGAACGTAACCCACATCGACGCTGCTCATAAGGAAATTTTGGGCGTATCGGCTGGTTTAATTCCGTTTGTGGAGAAAAACCGTGTCGACCGTTCACTCATGGCTTGCGCTATGCAGAAACAAGCTGTGCCATTACTTAAGAACGATAATCCTGTGGTTGGTACTGGTATAGAGGGTGAAGTCGCTAAAAATACCTCACAACTAGTAACTGCTAGCGGTGCTGGCGTGGTGAAAAAAGCTGATGGTGAATCAATTATTGTGACTTATGATAAGGGTGGTGATCGTGAGTATAAATTACAACACTTTGAGAAAACCAATGATGACCGTTGTTACAACCAACGTTGTGTCGTAGCGAGAGGTCAGAAGGTTAAGAAGGGCGACATCCTAATTGAGGGTGCATCTATCAATAATGGCGAATTGGCGCTTGGTCGCGATCTTTTGGTCGCATTTATGCCATGGCGTGGCTACAACATGGATGATGCCATCGTGATTTCGAATCGTTTGGTTGAGGATGATACTTTAACTTCGATTAATATCAAGGACTTTGATGTAGAAGTACGTGAGACTAAGCTTGGTCCGGAACAAGTAACTAGAGATATTCCAAACGTTTCAGAACACTCTCTGAGACACTTAGGTGAAGATGGTATCGTGACGGTTGGTTCAGAAGTAAAGAACGGCGATATTTTGGTCGGTAAAATTACGCCAAAGGGTGAACAAGAGCTTAGTTCGGAAGAGCGTTTGCTTCGTGCAATCTTTGGTGAAAAAGCTAAAGATGTACGTGACACTTCAGTTCGTATGAACGGCTCGTCGACTGGTAAAGTGGTGGATGTACGCGTTTATACACGCGAACAAGGCCACGAACTCAAAGCTGGCGTGTTAATGCAAATTAAAATTTTTGTAGCTGAAATGCGTAAGATTGGCGTAGGCGATAAGTTGGCTGGTCGTCATGGCAATAAGGGCGTAGTTTCACGCGTGTTGCCAGTAGAAGATATGCCATTTATGGCTGATGGTACGCCAATTGATATCGTACTTTCGCCAATGGGTGTGCCAAGCCGTATGAATCTTGGTCAGCTCTTTGAGACGCATCTTGGTATGGCTGCAAAGGCACTTGGTTATAGAGTAGCGACTCCGTCATTCAATGGTGTGCCGGACGAAATAATTAGTGATGAGCTTGAAAAAGCTGGCTATGCAAGAGACGGTCGCGTGCAGCTTTACGATGGTCTTACTGGTGAACCATTCAATGAACGTACTTCAGTTGGTGTGATGCATATGCTCAAACTTCATCACATGGTGGAGGATAAGATTCATGCTCGTTCGACTGGCCCATACACAATGGTGACTCAGCAGCCGCTTGGTGGTAAAGCACAGAATGGTGGTCAGCGCTTCGGGGAAATGGAGGTCTGGGCACTTGAAGCTTACGGTGCAGCTACCACTTTGCAAGAGATGCTTACAATTAAATCTGATGACGTTTACGGACGTGCAAAAGCTTATGAGGCAATTATTAAGCACGAACCAATCGAAGGTCCAAAGTTGCCAGAAGGTTTCAACGTTCTCGTAAAAGAATTACAGGGTCTTGGCCTCAAAGTGGATCTTTTGGATCATGGTGAAGCTGCAGATGCAGGCGATGTAATCGAAAAGACATCGCGTGAAATTGAAAAATCAAAAGATGATCAATCGATTTATGATCAACATAAAAAAGATACCGCGCCGGAGATTGTCGACCTCGATGATGAAGAGGCGGAGGCAATGCTAGCCGAGGAGGGTATCGAAATAACGGAGGCGGACGAGCTGGATGACGGCACGGTTGACCTCGGAGAGGAGTTCTAATATGGCTTGGATGGATAATTTCATTTCAGCTTCAGACTTTGACTCCATTAGGTTGTCGGTGGCAAGTCGCGACGACATCTTGAACTGGAGCTATGGCGAAGTCACAAAGCCAGAGACGATTAATTATCGTACTCAAAAACCAGAACGTGATGGTTTGTTCTGCGAAAGAATCTTTGGTCCAACTAAAGATATTAACCCGCACGATTCCAAATTAAAAGGGGTGCGTTCGCGTGAAGCAGCTGTAGATAAGGAAGGTAACCTTGTTACTAAATCAATTACTCGTCGTGAACGTATGGGTCACATTACTTTGGCAGCACCGGTGGCACATATTTGGTTTATGCGTGGTATTCCTTCTGCGCTTAGTTTATTGCTTGACATTACTGTGAAGAATATCGAAAAAGTAGTGTATTTTGCTACTTATTTGATGACCGATGTCAAAGCTGAAGAAATCCAGAAGACTTTAGAAAGTCTTGAGTCGCAGACTAAAGCTGCAAGAGAAGCAATCGAAATTCGTTACAATAAAGAAGCGAAAGATGATAAGGCTGACACGAAGGCTTTAGCTGAGGCGCGTACTAAAGAGTTAGAAGATCTTGATAATGATTATAGGGCTCGCAAGGCTTTGCTTGAGTCATTTAAAAAGGGTGGTGTGATTACGGAAGTCGAATATCGTAACTTACCAGAAGAATATGAAGATTTAATTACGGTAGAGATGGGCGCAACTGCTATTAAGAAGTTGCTCGACGAAATTGATTTGGATAAACTAATTAGTGAGTTGCGTAAAGAAGTTGCGGAGGCAAGAGGACAGAGGGAAAAGAAACTTCAAAAGCGCTTGAAGACTCTAGAAGGCATGCAGGCAGCTGGAATTAAGCCAGAGGATTTGATTCTCACGGTAATACCAGTGATTCCGCCGGATCTTCGTCCAATGATTGCGCTTCCAGGTGGTCGTTTTGCAACGTCTGATCTTAACGATTTGTATCGTAGAGTGATTAACCGCAACAATCGCTTGAAAAAATTAATGGATCTTAATGCGCCAGAAGTGATTTGTCGTAATGAGATGAGGATGTTGCAAGAAGCAGTCGACGCTTTGATTGATAACTCAGCCGCACATGGTTCAAGAGGTGCAAGTTCGACCAATGGTCGTAGAAAACTCAAATCTTTGTCTGACCTTCTTAAGGGAAAGCAAGGACGTTTCCGCCAGAATTTGCTTGGTAAGCGTGTGGACTATTCCGGTCGCTCAGTGATTGTGGTAGGCCCAGAACTCAAACTCCACGAATGTGGTTTGCCAAAGCAAATGGCGCTCGAGCTATTTAAGCCATTTGTGATTTCGTGGCTAATTTCACATGAATATGCTAACAATATTCGCGCAGCTTCACGTCTGATTGAAGCAAAAGAGACTGTAGTTTGGGATGCTCTGGATGAAGTGATTAAGGGTAAATACGTGCTCCTTAACCGTGCCCCATCTTTGCACCGTTTGTCAGTACAGGCCTTCCAGCCAAGGTTGATTGATGGTAAAGCTATTAAGTTGCATCCGCTCGTAGCATCAGGTTTTAACGCTGATTACGATGGTGACCAAATGGCAGTACATCTACCTTTGTCTGATGCCGCACAAGCTGAGGCGCGTGAATTAATGTCGGCGGAGAAGAATTTATTAAAGCCAGCTGACGGTGCTCCAGTGCTTGCTATTTATCAGGATGTGGTACTCGGTGCGTATTATCTAACTTACGACAAGCCGGGGACGGATCAAGGCGAGCCAAAGGCATTTTCTTCAGTATATGAAGCGGAAATGGCATATGATCAGGGTATCATTGCGCTACAAACTCCAATTCGTGTATTTGCGAAGAAAGAAATCCGTGATACAACTTTAGGGCGCGTAATCTTCAACGAGATTTTGCCAAAGGATTATCCATACGATAATTCAGTACAGACCAAGAAACATTTATCTAAGGTGATGGCAAATATCTTTGATTTGTATGGTGCAGAAGTAATGGTGAAAACCGCAGATGATTTGAAAGATCTTGCGTTTGAATATGAAACGATTGCTTCAATCTCAACCGCTAAGGATGACTACCCGACTTATGATGAAATTGATGATTTCATTGCAGAAGGTGACGCCAAGACGGCTTTGATTCAGCAACAATATGATGATGGTCTTGTTACGGAAGAAGAGCGTCATAAACTCACGGTTGCTAACTGGCGTGATATTGATAAAAAGATTTCTGAATTCTTACAGGGTAAACTTTCAGAAATGGATACTGACATCGCTGTAATGGTGAACTCAGGCGCTCGTGGTAATATCTCGAACATTAAGCTCGCTTCAGCAGAAATTGGTATTATGGTGGATATTAATAACAACGAAATTGAGCTTCCAGTAAAATCTTCGTACAAGAAGGGTCTTAACACCCTAGAATCATTCATCGCGACTCGAGGTGCACGTCAGGGCCAGGTATCAACGGCGCTGCGTACTGCAGATTCTGGTTATCTTACTCGTCGTCTCGTAGATGTGTCTCAGGATGTATTTACAACTGATGAAGAGGCTTATGATCCAGGATTTACGGTTTACAAGAATGAAAGTGAACTTTCTGGAATTAGCTTTGTGGCAAGAATTGCCGGTCGTTATACGGCTGAAGCGGTGCCTGGTTATCTTGAAGCTGATGAATTAATTACTAAAGAGATGGCTGAACAAATTGATGCCGATGAAAATATTGATTCAATCAAGATCCAATCAGTACTTTCTACGACTGCAGTTGACGGTGTACCGCGCAAAGCTTATGGTGTGGACATGTCTAAACGTGAATTAGTGGCAGCTAATGAGCCGGTGGGCGTGATTGCGGCACAGTCGCTTGGTGAACCTGGTACACAGCTAACACTTGATACCAAACATGGCTCTGGTGTGGCTGGTTCTGGTGCAATTGCACGTGGTCTTCCTCGTGTGGAAGAGCTTCTCGAGGCTCGTACGCCAAAAGGTCAGGCCTATGTTTCGCCAATTGACGGTGTGGTGGAAGTTTGGGAAGATAATAATCATTATGTTGTGCAAATTACTCCACAATCTGGCGAAATTGAGCGTATTAAGCTTGATGGTCGTAAAGTTGCAGTAAAAGATGGCGAAAGTGTAAAAGCTGGTACAACTATCTTAAAGAAATCTGCTGATAAGCCAGCCGTTAAAGCAAAGCATGACGCAGTAGTTGAACTAGTAAAAGATGCTGTAATTTTGGTTGGTTCAGCAAATTCTACAGCTAGAGTTGAAATCCCTGGTGATGCGGAATTAGTAGTTAAATCAAATGATACCGTAGCTGCAGGTGATCGTCTCACGACTGGTTCTTTGAACTTGCAGGATCTCCTAAAATATAAAGGCATTGAAGAGACTGAAAGATATATCATGAACGATGTCTTGAGCGTTTATTCTGCGCAGGGCCACGAGATTTCACCAAAGCACTTGGAGATTTTGGTGCGCCAGATGTTCTCCCGCGTTCAAATTAATGATCCGGGTGATTCAGAATTTGTTTCTGGTGATATCACTTCAAAGGCTTCTGTGGTACAAGAAAACAAGAGGCTTGAAGCTGAAGGTAAAGAGCAAGCAACATACACCAACTTGTTGCTTGGTATTACAAAGGTTTCAATTTTCTCGGATTCGTTCTTGTCGGCAGCATCCTTCCAGGATACTACACGTGTGTTGATAAACGCTTCTATCAATGGTCGTGTCGATCATCTACATGGTCTTAAGGAGAACGTCATTATTGGTCGTAAGATTCCAGTAGGTACTGGTGTAGCGCCAATTGAAGATTTTGAGACTCCAGATTCAAAAGAACCAACTGAAGAAGATCTCGAGAATCTTTAATAACTGAATAGTATCACTCGGGGTTGAGTCCGATTTCGGAACACCCCGAGTTGATTATTATTCAGTTGTTTTTTATTGTTAGGTATGATATTATTATAGGTAGTTATTCAAGAGGTTATATGCATTTCAAGACGATTTTCAAATCCTTAAAGAACAAAGACATGCTGAAAAGAGTGGGTATTATATTTGGTATTTTAATAGCGTATAGGCTGCTAGCGCAAATACCAGTGCCGATGGGTGATGCTTCTACTTTTAAAGAAGCCGTGTCGAATTTGATGGAGAAATCGGATTTTTCAAATTTCCTAAATTTGATTTCTGGTGGTGGTTTGGCATCATTTAGTATTATTTTGGTCGGTCTCTCGCCGTATATTACGGGTTCTATTGTGATACAACTTTTAACTAAAGCAATTCCGTCACTTGAGGAGCTCTCCAATGATGGTGAATCCGGTAGGAGGAAAATTAACCAATGGACAAGAATGTTGACTGTTCCATTGGCGATAGTGCAATCAATTGCTTATATATTTATTCTGTATCAGTCTACGGTTTCGGCTAATATCGCTTCTGATTTTACGCCAACGATGGGCGATTGGGCTTTGTCTGTAGTAGCAATGACGGCTGGTTCGGTTATATTGATGTGGCTTGGCGAGCTAATTACTGAGCAGGGTATCGGTAATGGTATTTCTACTTTGATTTTTGCTTCAATTATTTCACAGTTGCCAACTACGATGGCCTCACTTGGCACTGCGTTGTTTGATACCAGCGACGGAGCTTTGAATTTATTTGGTTGGTTAGAATTGCCGGTGAACCCAGTAGTATTTTGGATCATTCTCGGGTTTGCGGTTGCGATGCTGGTGGTAATTTACTTCCTAGTTAAGATAAATGAAGCACAGAGAATAGTTACGATTAACTATGCTAAACGCGTGCATGGTAATTCGTCTTATGGTGGGATTAAATCGATATTACCAATTAAACTTATTGCGGCAGGTGTGGTGCCAGTGATTTTTGCGACAGCGTTCCTTTCTTTGCCGGCTTTAGTTGGTCAAGTAATCACTTCGGTTAACCCTGGTAATGAGTTCGGCGAATCGCTAGTTACAATATTCTCGGCTCCTTCGGCAAATAACTTTGCGTCAATGTATCCAGATGGTATTACTGGGCGATGGTTTGTTTATCCAGCATTTTACTTTGTGTTAGTATTTGCATTTACGTATTTCTATACCTCGATTATTTTCAATACAAAAGAGATTGCCGATAATCTACAAAAACAAGGTGGTTTTATTGAAGGCGTGAGGCCTGGTATCAAAACGGCTGAATACCTCGGCAAGGTCGTGAATCGCTTGAATCTATTTGGCGCTTTGGCACTAGGTTTGATTGCGATGTTGCCATTCATTACGGATTATATATTTATTATAATTACGGGTGCTCCGATTGGCCTTTCAATCTCGGGTACTGGGCTTTTGATTGTGGTGACGGTGGCGTTAGAGAATCTCAGGTCGGTGGATTCCCGGGCTCTAATGATAACTTACGATGATTTCCAAAATGAGTCTTAGGCTTAATGTGGGTTGGAAACAAATTGTAAAGTGGGTGGCGATAGCCATAGCGGCGATTTTATTGGCGGTGTTCTTTATAAGAGTAGCCTTGTGGGAAGGTTCATATTATCGTGAAAAAGAGGGTAGCGAAAGGGATGTTATTGCGGCTCAGCAGGAGGAAGAGGAAGAGGAATTAATAGAAGTAGAGCCGACCGAGGAAGAGGTAGTAGAATATGTCGTACCACCAGACCATCCTAGATATCTCACAATTGAAACATTGGGGATTTATAATGCAAGAATAATCCCGATGGGGGTGGGGGCGTATGGCGAACTAGATACGCCGAATAATATTTTTGATGTGGGTTGGTATGAGTCGTCTGGTATGCCTGGACAAGGCAAGACTATGTTGATAGATGGGCATAATGGTGGGCCACACGTGCACGGCGTTTTTAAAAATTTACCAGATTTGGGGAATGGTGATATTATAACGGTTGAGCGGGGCGATGGTTTAATCTATAGATATTCTGTAGTAGAAAATTATGAAATACCGATTGATGAGTCTGATTCGTATATGTCTACCGCTATGCGTTCGCCGGAGGCTGGGAAAGAATCGATAACCTTGATTACTTGTTCGGGTGAATGGTCACAAGTGCAAGGAACCTATATGGCTAGACAGTTTGTTCGAGCAGTGTTGGTTAGTGCTTAAAATTTTTATTTTTACCCTTTACAAACTCTATTTTTCGTGATAAAATGGGCTGGTAATTTATGGCTAGTCAAAAGGAAGTGATTAAGCTCACAGGCACTGTTGTTGAGGCATTGCCAAATACCCAGTTTCGGGTTGAACTCGAGAATGGTCATGTTATTGTTGCCCACATGAGCGGACGCATGCGAAAAAACTATATTCGTTTGGTTCCGGGTGACAGAGTCGAAGTTGAGTTAACCCCTTACGATCTTACAAAGGGCAGAATCAGCTTTAGGCTCAAGGATTAATATTAACGCTTTTAAGTATGTTTTTTACCAGACCTCAACGACAGAGGTAAAAAGCAGAAAATCATGCGAGTATGATTTTAAAACTTAAAAGTATAAAAGGAAAGGATATTTTGACACTATGAAGGTACGTGCCAGTGTTAAAAAAATCTC